>JASMMK010000012.1 GCA_030748215.1 Candidatus Scalindua sp. | reverse complement strand
ATCATTACCTTTGGATAATTCTACTTCTGCAACTCGAAGCTTATGGATTATTTCTTCAGACTTGTATCGCTTTTGTGACATGTTTTCCCCCTTTCTTAATCCAATTATATAGCTTTATACTAACTTTACAACTGGATCAGTTTTTGGGAAGCAGGTCACACCGAAATACTCAATAAATGTGGCAAACTAACTGAATTGGAGTTTGATATGATAAAAACACATGCGCAGGCGGGCTATGACATATTAAAAACAATTGAATTCCAATGGCCCATTGCCGAATTCGTACTTCAGCACCATGAAAGAATGGATGGTTCCGGATATCCAGCTGGCTTAAAAGGCGAAAGCATTCACATTGTAGCCAGAATTCTAAGCGTAGCCGACGTTGTAGATGCTATAGTACCACATAGGCCCTATCGGCCTGCTCTCGGTATTGAAAAGGCACAAGAAGTGATACTTGACAACAGAGGTATCGCTTACGATTCCGATGTTGTAGATACTTGCCTAAGTATCATTTCAGAGAGAAATGCCTCGGGCTTGACGTGAATTAAACACTTAGCGAAACAAGACGAAACCAGGTGAATAGACAACTTATTATACTGCAGTAAATTGTCTTCAAAAGAATATGTGTTTTGCTATGTGTCTCCACTAAACTCCTCCAAATGCCCTAAATCGATATTTGCATTCATCATGTGTGTGTGTTAACATCGTTAGCTGTAAAATTAATTTCCATCTCACAATTATGGCCCATAATTATGAGCCAGGCAGCTAATTTCAACGAGGATATATTTTTGGAAGTAGAAGAGAAACTATCTAAATTAAAAGAGGTTGTCAGCAAACTGGAGAGTGTTGTAGTTGCATTTTCCGGTGGTGTGGACAGTACACTTGTTGCTAAAGTATGCTACGACACCCTTAAAGACAACTCTATGGCTGTTACTGCAAGGTCGGAAACGTATCCGGATTTTGAGTTTAAGGAGTCACAAAAGCTGGCCAGAGAGATAGGTATTAAGCACCTGGTAGTTGATACCAGTGAGCTGGCTATCGAAGGATTCGCAAACAATCCGCCTGAAAGATGCTATTTTTGTAAAACAGAACTATTTGGAAAACTGAAAGAGATTGCAAAAGAACACGGTTTTCTGAATGTTGCAGATGGTGCAAATCTGGACGACACACAAGAATTTCGTCCCGGACTGAAAGCTTCCAAAGAGCTGAATGTCAGAAGCCCATTAAAGGAAGCCGGTTTGGCAAAAAAGGATATACGCGAAGTCTCTAAATTGCTAAGTCTTCCTAACTGGAACAAGCCCGCATATGCCTGTTTGTCTTCCAGATTTCCATATGGGCAAGCTATCACGGAAGAAAAGATAAGTATGGTTTCAGAAGCAGAAAAATATTTGAGAGGTTTAGGCCTGATACAATTTAGAGTAAGGCACCATGAAACAATTGCCAGAATTGAGATTTTACCAGAGGACATACATATTCTTACCAACTCACCTGCAAGAGAAGAATTAACCGCGAAGTTTAAAGAGATCGGTTTTACTTATGTTACGCTGGATTTAGAAGGTTACCGTAGCGGAAGTATGAATGAAATACTTTCTGAAACGGAGCTAAAAGTAAGCTAAGGTAGTGTAAAAGGATCGGTGGGCATTACCCACCCTCACACCTATCAAAATGTTAATGAATAGTGATAAAGAAATACAACAAGAGGAACTCTTAAAAAAGAGAGCTGAAAGCATAAAGAGCATGTTTGGCTCTATCGTGGGAGTATACGATCTCCTGAACGCGATCTTAAGTCTTAACTTTGATAAGTCGTGGCGAAAATTTGCGGTAAAAGTTAGTGGCATAAAACCTGATACTAAAGTACTGGATGTTTGTACTGGAACCGGTGACCTTGCCATATCACATTCAAAATTACTGAATGGTAATGGACTTGTGGTAGGAAGTGACTATTGCCACGACATGCTGAAATATGGATTACCGAAGATCAAGAAGAGACATCTGGAAAACAAGATCAAACTTGTGGAAGCTGATACACTGCAACTTCCCTTTCGTGATAACGCCTTTGAGGTCTCTACTGTTGGTTTTGGTATAAGAAACGTCTCAAATCTTGAAGAGGGAATAAAAGAGATGAGAAGAGTAGTCGGGCCGAATGGCAAGGTTGTAATACTGGAATTTTCCCAACCGACAAATTTTCTTTTTAAGAAAATATACTTTTTTTATTTTACCAGAATTTTACCAATGATAGGAAGGTTAATAGCCAAAAGCAAGGTTGATGCATATTCATACCTGCCTCAATCTGTACTGGCTTTTCCGGACAGGTTAAGTTTGAAGAAGAAGATGGAACTATGCGGCCTGAAAAATGTAAAGTTTTTTACCAGAACATTGGGCATAGTCACTATCCATATAGGTGAAAAATCTGCAAATCTTTGACAAATCAACAAATGTACAGATTTTTCTATTGATATTAAAGAGATATGAAATAAAATAATAAATCATTGGGGTATTGTGTAATGGTAGCACGATAGATTCTGGTTCTATTTGTCCGGGTTCGAATCCTGGTACCCCAATTTTTTCTCTCCCAACAACTTACGACAACCCTCTGGCATACTGAGGCAATTCTATTGGATTTTGAGTATTGTGACACTACCGGATCAGGATCACGAATATATTATTCGGCACTTATCACTTCGTTAATTAGTTTTGTCAATTTTTCAAAATCAAAAGGCTTATTAATAATGAAGTCCGCTTTGTAATTGTCATAATTCATGGGTTTGAGTTCTTCACCCCAACCAGTGATAATGCCTATCTTCGGCTTCTCTTTTAATTTGTTCACGTTTTTTATTACATCATGACCATCTGCAGAAAGAAAATTCTCCAAAATGTTGCATATATCTTTTTCATCGTCCACGACGAAGACGCATAATTTACGTGCGATCACTTGCTTAGGTTCAGACAATTCTGGTTGCGGTACTACTTCTCCGGAAGAAGGAAAAGACAGCGTAAAGGTTGTCCCCTTCCCTTTCTCGCTTTCTAAATCTATATTTCCTCCATGCCCTGTTATAATGCCATAAGCAACACTCATACCCAGTCCACTCCCCTCTGCCCTCTTTGTAGTAAAAAATGGATCAAATATCCTCTTCCTTACTTCCTCAGGCATTCCATCCCCTGTGTCAGTTATACTTACCAGGACTGTATGGTTCTCAGTCCATGTGCAAAATGATAAACGACCACCTGAACTCATTACATCCAGGGCATTATTAATAATGTTTATAAACACCTCTCTTAATTCCGATGGGTTACCCATTACTGTTGGCACCTCTTTGATATCTTCCATATCCATGTCATACACTATTCCAGCGGCACGAGCCATATTCAACCATCTGGGCCTTATAAAATCGATTGCCTGCACTAACACGCCCTTTATATCAACAGGCACAAACTCGGAAAAATCACTTTCTATTTTAGTAGATTTCATCATCCTGCAGACTATATCTGCTCCGTCTTTTATTGCCTGGTTAATAGTATGAAGTGTATCGGTCAACTCCTTGTTGCCCTCATTCCTCAGCTCCAGTAACTGTACATTGCCGGAGATGATTGCAAGCAGGTTATTAAAATCGTGGGCTACACCTGATGCCATTACACCCATTGACTTTAATTTTTCTGCCTGCAAGAGCATCTCTTCAGTTTTTCTACGTTCGGTAAGATCATGAATAATAGCCGTAAAAAAATATTTTTCATTTTCAACCTTTTGGGAGGTTAAAGAAATTTCCAATGGTATTAATATTTTCTCTTTCGTTATTCCAAAAACCTCTGTTGTTTTACCTATAATTTTGGAATTTCCTGTATTTATAAATAGTTTAAGCCCTTCTTGATATTGTTTTTTAGACTCATCAGGAATAATAATCTCTAAAGGTTTCCCTATGATTTCAGCTTTTGAATACCCAAAAATTCTTTCTGCTGATTGGTTCCATAAATTAATCGTTCCGTTTTCATCTATACAAATAATTGCATTCTGTGCAGTTTCTATCAGTTTACGGTATTTTGTTTCAGATCTTTCCAGCTCTACATCAGCCTGTTTTCGTTTGATGAAAAGACCAATCTGCCTGCCTACAGATGACATCATACCTGCCAAATGCTTATCAACTTGCACTATCTTACGGTTATATAAAGTGATTGCACCAAGCACCTCATGACCACTGAAAACGGGAAAGCCCAAAACCCCGTGCAATCCTGCTCTGGCTGCAATATTTGCCCGTGGAAAATTTGAATCCCGGACAATATCGGTAATCCAGATGGGTTCAACGCTCGACAAGATGCGTCCCGGCAAGCCAATGCCCGGAGAAAAGGTCGTCTCCCTTGAGGCCTCTTCGAACTCATGTATATCGACAGATGGAATATGCCAGGTACCGGCACAGCGGAGCAAGTAGTCTTGTTGATCTAATGTCCATATTTCACCATAATCCCACTCAAGTGTCATACATAAGGCCTGAATGATTTTAGAAAAAGTCTCTTTAATCGCAATGGGTTCTTCCAATAGCAATGTCACAATGTGCTCAGCCTGAATCAGTTTTTCAGACTTTTTTCGTTCGGAAATATCTTCTTTAATGGCAATGAAATGTGTTACGTTACCTTTATCATTTTTGACCGGTGAGATAGTTGCAGATTCCCAATATGGTTCACCACTCTTTTTAGCATTACAGAATTCTCCTTTCCACTCATTACCGGACTTAATGGTTTTCCATAACTCTCTGTATACTTCCGGAAATGTTCTGTTCGATTTTAGAATGCGTGGATTTTGCCCAATGACCTCTTCAAAACTATAACCGGTTTGCTGAGAAAACTTTGAGTTTGTATATTCAATCTTTCCTTCAGGATTAGTTATCACTACCATGCTAGACGTTTATTCTATGGCTTGAGTTAGCTTTTGTATCTCCTCTTCCGCCTTTCTGCGTTTGACAATTTGATGGAGGAGAGAAAGAAGACGGTCCATATCCAATGGTTTAAGTTCATAAGATATGACACGTTCTTGTTTCACAGCATCAATAGCACTATCTAAAGTGGCATGAGCAGTTATATGGATAAACTCTATAAGAGGAGAAATGCTTGACAAATTGTTTACAACTTCTGCACCCGAAATATCAGGTAATTTACAATCTATGAGGGCGATGTCGAATCTACTGTTTTGTGACATGTTAATTGCATCTTTACCATTGTTGGCTATCTCAACAGCATACCCATCATCCTCTAGAATATCCCTTAAACTGTCACAGAGCTTTTCATTATCATCAACAACTAGTATACTGGCTTTTATTTTCATAGTTATTTGTGCTTAGTTGGCTACATTTTTTAATAGTTGAATCTCAATCTTCCTGCCTCTAGCATCTATTTTCCAATGCCTTCTGCATAACTCCCAGCAAACGATCCATGTCCAATGGCTTTTCCAGATATGCATAAATATCCTTTCCGACGGATTTATTATCAATGCCTCCAGCTTCTTCCTCGCTTTCTGTAACACTGATAACCGGCACATCTGGTCTAATGCTACGGATAGTCTGGTAGGTCTTAATATCGTTTATATCCGGCAATTGATTATCCAGAATGATAATATCAAACCTCTTTTCCCTTACCAGTTGCACTGCTATCTCTCCCTCTCTTGCAGTCACCACCCTATATTCCTTTTCAACCAATACGTCACGCAGACCGAAACAAGACTCCTTATTATTATCGGCTATCATTACCAATGCACCATCCGGAAAGGCTCTTTCAATGCTACAAAAGAGTCTCTCATAGTTTATGGGTTTCTGGAAAGCACCAAAGACACCTGTCCTCAATCCTTCTCTGATACGATCTTCAAGTGCAAATGCCGTCATCATAATTGTAGGTATTTTAGATGAGATTTCCTTGAGTTTCTTGAAGGTATCAATACCATCCATTCTTGGCATTTTAATATCCATTAGAACCAGATCATAAGAATCTTTATCGATTGCTTCAATGGCTTTGAAGCCGTCGTGAACCCCCACCGCTTCATAGCCCTCTATCTCTAAGACGTCTAGAACGCTCTCGCAATATTTAGTATTATCATCTACTACCAGAATTTTTCTGTTCTTTGTCATCATTATCCACCTGCAAGGCAATAACGCCAATAAGCCTCCCTCTGCTCAGAACTGGTGCAGCAATAAATGCCGCCGGTTCTCCTGACGGCGTATAATATTTATAATCAGACATACTTGTTTCCAACAGCGTTTTTGCCCTCTCAAACACTATTGCCAATTCTGAATCTCGATATGGAGCTGTTTTTAAATTTGTCCCAAGATCATCTTCTTTCGCCACAGTCTGTATTACATCACCTTCAGGAGAAATAAGAATGAGGTCGTGATAACCGGCAGTCTCCTTGTAATAGGCAAAATACTGTCTGTATTCTCTTTCTACACGCTCGTAATCCGTTGAAGATAATTTATTAATTGGTGAATCAACTTCAGCTTTTTTGAAGGTATCTTTATATTCCATTATAGCATTAATAATGACTGGTGATCTCGCCAGTGAAGTGATATCCTTCTCTCTTTCTGATAAATATGTCATGATCTGACGTGCTTTATTATCAGCTATGGTAACCAGTCTGTTTTCAGCTTCATTTTCAAGCGTCTTCATGGTTTTCCTGGAACTTGTGTAACCAAAGAAAATCAGGGGTATTAACGCAATAATTAAAAACCATGATAAAAACATGGTATCAATTTTAGTTTTTCTAATCATTTTTTATCCGTGTTTGTACTTCCCAGTCCTGGTAACAATATTACATTAACAGGTTTATCTCTTTAATCTGTCAAGCTTTTTACCATACTACCCTGATTTTGCCCATTTGCCTCCCCAGCTCTCATACAGATACTGCAAGAATCCGTTCCATTGAGATCTTGATCTATATACCGGATACGGCACAGGCCGTACCGGTTTCTCTGAACTCCATACAATTTTAAACTGTCCGTCTTCTCTTATGACACCAATCCTTACGGTTTTCCACACATGATTATTCTCTGAGTCTACATAAACCATTCCTTCAGACGCACTATAACTCTGGTTTTTTACAGCCTTACGTACTTTGTCTACATCATCAGTACCAGCGTCCCTTACCGCCTGAGCCCATAGTTTTACCCCAAAATAACCTGCCTCCATTGGGTCATCGGTTACCCGGTGACTACCGTATTTTTCTTTAAATCTTTCCACAAACTCCCTATTCTCATTAGTATCCAGACATTGAAAATAGTTCCAGGAAGCATAATTACCCACCATATGTTCTGCTCCCATTACGCGTAGTTCATCCTCCGCAATACTGAACGACATGGTTGGGATCTTTTCTGAGGTAATTCCCACCTCACCGAGTTTCTTGAAAAAATGAATGTTACTGTCTCCATTAATTGTGTTTAGAATAACATCAGGTTGAGCTTTCCTTATCTTCTGTACCACTTCATCAACGTCATCACTACCAAGAGGAATATATTCCTCTCCTAGAGCCTCCCCCTCTAAAACGGCTAATATATCCTTAATAATTTCATTTGCCGTTCTCGGAAAAACGTAGTCGGAGCCGACAAGAAAGAACCTGCGACCAAGATTATCAAAACACCATTTTATAGCAGGGATAATCTGTTGGTTTGGCGCTGCACCTGTATAGATGATATTCTTTGAAGACTCAAGTCCTTCATACTGTACCGGATAGAAAAGCAGATGGTTGTATTTCTCAAAAACAGGTTTTACTGTTTTTCTGCTGGCAGAAGTCCAACATCCAAAAACAACACTAACCTTCTCTTCAACAATAAACCCTTCTGCTTCTTCAGCAAATGTTGGCCAATCAGAACGCCCATCAACCACCACCGGTTCAATTATTCTCCCATTAATACCTCCCTGCAGATTGATCTCTTCAATTGCCATCAGAGTCGAATCAACGACAGGTCTTTCACTGATAGCCATTGTTCCCGTCAGAGAGTGAAGAATGCCAACCTTAATAGGCTGTTTAGGTAGAATGTCTTCAATAAATTCACTCTGAAAGCATACATACCATCCAATAGTGAGGAACAAAATGGAAGAAATAATAATAGTAACTATTTTTTTATTCACAGTACTCCCTTTTCAGGTTGAGAGCAGATAAAGTAAATAATTCTATATTACCCGGTACTAATTCGACTACAACTACTTCGTATGGAAATGGTAACAGATATGAGAAGAAAGATTCTTATAGATAATCTTCATATTTGAATCCTGATATGGATTCTATCAAGAATCTCTAACATTTTATGTGAATAAAGGCGGCTCGTATAGCACCCAGAACAAATTGACTGGAAGCTACCTTCAGTGCTGATGCAGAGTCTAAATTAAAATACTACAAAATTCAACGTTTTTCTGCTGTTTATATCATACATCATAATCATTCTCGGCAACATAAAAGATGTCCTTTTTACCTGGAAAATTTCTACAGAATGATTCACTGATTAGTTGCGTGTAACATTCCTAAACCGGTTCCTGGAGTGTAATACAGTGAATCCCTCCCAGTCCAATAAGAAGATCTACCGCATGAATACCAATCACTTCACGCTCAGGAAAGAGACCGGCCAGGATGCCAAGTGCTTTTCTGTCGGCAGGGTCATTGAATATGGGCACCAGGACTATCTTGTTAGCAATATAGAAATTTGCATAGCTTGCCGGCAGTCTCCATTTTTTTAAATAGATCGGCCTCGGCATAGGAAGCGATACCACTGTCGGCTTTGATCCGTTTTCTAATCTTATCTGCTTCAAACGTTCCATGTTTTCCGCGAGAACGTGAGCATTGGTATCAGATGGGTTGGTCTCCATTGTCAACACAATCGTTTGTCTGTCAACAAAACGACAGATGTCATCCACATGTCCATGAGTATCATCCCCCTCAATACCCTTGTTCAACCAGATTACATTGGTGATGCCAAGGTACTCCCTGAACATATTTTCCAAAGCGCTTTTGGTGATACCCGGATTGCGTGGCTGTTTATGCCGGTCAAGCAAACACTCCTCCGTTGTGATTAATGTGCCGAATCCGTTCACATCAATACTCCCTCCTTCTAAAACCAGTGGAACCTTTTCCCACTTTGCAGAGACCATTTTCATGCTTAACCGATGAGCTAATTCTAATGGAACACTATCGTCCTTTTGATGAGCAGAATACCGGGCCCAGCCATTAAATCGAAAACGCATGATTCTCTTTAGTCTCTTTTTAGTCCGGTTGTCAGCTACAAACACTGGCCCGTAATCACGAATCCAGCTCCGATTAGTCGGTATGTGATGAAAATGAATATTTGCTAGATCTGCCCGAGCTTTTTTGAGGTATCTCCTTGCCCTCATCTCATGTCTCTCAGAATTCACAAGGATGCAAACCTCTTCTACAGCAGCAAGTTTTTGAGCCAGCCCCGCATATGTCTTCTGCACTGAAGACATCTTGCAGGGCCAGTCTGTTGGGTTATGTGGCCAGGTCAGCCATGTTGCCTTATGAAGCTCCCATTCAGCAGGCATACGATAACTAATTGAGTTTTTCTTATGCATTTTAAGGTACGTCAGGAATTAATAAATTATTCGGAAGTTCCATGATATGCGTCGACACGTCGATCCCTGAAGAAAGGCCATATCTGGCGTGTTTCAGATATATGTTGCGGTTCGATACTTCCGTAGATTATCTCCTCGTCTGTTCCGGATGCTTCGGCAATGATGTGACCCCGAGGATCAGCTATAAAAGAGTGCCCCCAGAATTCAATCTCAGAATCTCCAGTCTGGTTAGGTTCTATACCAACTCGATTTACCGTTGCCGTATAAATTCCATTGGCAATCGCATGACCTCGTTGAACTGTTTTCCAGGAATCAAGAAATACTTTGCCATCCCCTCCCTTCTCTCCGGGAAGCCAGCCGATTGCCGTAGGATATATCAATACATTAGCTCCGTCCAGCGCACACGAGCGGGCCGCTTCCGGAAACCACTGGTCCCAACAGATCATAGGCCCTATTTTCCCGGCAGCAGTTTTAATAGCCTGGAAACCAAGGTCACCGGGAGTGAAATAGAATTTTTCCTGAAACTGTGGATCATTCGGGATGTGCATTTTCCTATACTTTCCTACTATCGCACCATCCGGGTTGATCACAACCAGACTGTTGTAATATACACCGGTCATACTTCTCTCAAAAACCGGAACTACCAGAACGCTATCTACAATCTTTGACAGTTGTGAAAAGTAATCTGTTGTATAACCTGGAATCGATTCGGCCAACTCGAAAAAACGAGGATCTTCCTGCTGGCAGAAATAGATTGAACAGAAAAGTTCAGGAAGGCATATCAACCCGGCTCCATGCTCAGCGGCTTCGACAACACGCTGCCTGGCACGTTCCAGATTCTCCTCCCTGGTGCCCTGGCACTCCATCTGTATCAGTGCGATTGTGTACGGTTTTTCCTTTTGCATTGTCTCTAAAATAGTACTTAATCAATCAAACCATTATGCTATAATATACATTAATTATGTTTTTCCATAAACAGTCAAATTTCGAGATATTATCTTAGTCTCTCTGGCGGAGAAGACGATTAATCCTATCAATATATTAACTTTATTAAGGATGTTGATATGGCAAATTCAAAACCTTACCTGAGCTTACCCTCCAACGAACCAATCAAGAGTTATGCTCCCTGCACACCTGAAAGAGATGACATCAAGACGAAGTTGCAGGAGCTAAAAAGTCGGCAGATAGAGATACCCATTATTATTGGAGATAAAGAGATAAAAACAGGGAACATGGGAAAATGTATACTTCCTCATGACCATGGAACTGTTATTGGTACATATCACAAGGCAGGCGAGAAGGAAGTTCAAATGGCCATTGAAACCGCCCTTAAGGCACAGAAGCAGTGGGCAGAAATGGATTGGCAGGATCGTGCATCAATCTTTCTCAGGGCTGCAGACATACTTGCAGGTCCTCAACGTTCACTGTTAAATGCGGCCGGTATGTTGAACCAGAGCAAGAATGTCTTTCAAGCAGAAGTGGATGCTGCGTGTGAATTAATTGATTTTTTTCGCTTTAACGCTTTCTATGCAAATTCCATCTACGAGCAGCAACCGCCAATCTCACCAACCGGCATCTGGAACAGACTGGAATACCGTCCACTTGAAGGTTTCATTTTAGCAGTAACGCCCTTCAATTTTACTTCTATTGCCGGCAATCTCCCATCCGCGCCTGCAATGATGGGAAATGTAGCCCTATGGAAGCCTGCTTCAAACTCAACATATTCATCATACTATGTAATGAAGCTTTTTCAGGAAGCTGGTGTTCCGGATGGAGTAATAAATTTTATTCCCGGGACCGGTAGTGAGATCGGTCCGGTTATTATGAACTCTCCTGACCTTGCAGGAGTTCATTTTACAGGAAGCACGGCTACTTTCCAGAATATGTGGCAAACTGTGGGTCGTAATATAAAGAATTGCAAAAGCTACCCGCGCATTGTGGGAGAGACAGGTGGCAAGGATTTTGTTTTTGTCCACAAAGACACAGGGATAGTCGAATTGGGAACGGCTTTGATACGAGGTGCATTTGAATACCAGGGTCAGAAATGCTCCGCGGCATCACGCGCTTATATTCCCAGCAGTCTATGGGCAGATTTAAAGAGTTACATGCTTGAAGTGATGAAGACTGTAAAGATGGGTGATGTTGAGGATTTCAGCAATTTTATTAATGCGGTAATTGACGAACCGGCCTTTACCAAAATCACTAAATACATTGAATTTATTAAAGAGAGCAATGAAGCAGAGATTGTACTCGGCGGAGACTATGACAGCAGCAAAGGCTATTTTATCGAGCCAACAATTGCAGTCACTACCAACCCTCATTTCCGTACTATGAAAGAGGAGATTTTTGGGCCTGTTCTTACCGTATACGTTTATGAAGACGACAAATTTGAAGAGACACTTCACTTGTGCAATGAGACATCCCCTTATGCTTTAACCGGTACAATCCTCTCCAGAGACAGGGACGCAATCAGGATGGCAGAAAAGATTCTTGTTAATGCAGCAGGTAATTTTTACATCAACGATAAACCGACGGGAGCAGTTGTAGGCCAACAGCCTTTTGGAGGCAGCCGTGCAAGTGGAACCAACGATAAAGCCGGCAGTGTTCTCAATATGATCCGCTGGGTAAGCCCACGGACTATTAAAGAGACATTTGTTCCTTCAACGGATTATAGATATCCGTTTATGGCCGAAGAGTAGAGCATCCTGCTTATTTTACGCCATCGTGACATTAATGACTTTTAGATTGAAACTTGAATTCAATTCTGTTAAATTTCTATTCTCTAAATTTCAGTAAAACTAAAGTAGCGTACGCCCCCATCGTCTAGCCAGGCCCAGGACACATGGTTCTCAGCCATGAGACAGGGGTTCAAATCCCCTTGGGGGTATATTACTTATGTAGATACTACAAACAAGAGGAAATCTATGGGATGGGTAAAACTTATTTATTAAGACCACCAGAGTTCATCACACCTGAAATGCCAAAACCCCAGAAGTGGTGTCCCTTATATTTCGGATTGTAGTTAACAGCAGTTGTACCAAGAACAAGAGTACGTGAAAAAAACCGCAAGACTATTCAAAACTATGTAGAAATATTCTGTAATTGCTCAATTGAAGCGGCTGAACGCAATGATCCTAAAGGGCTTTATAGAATGGCAAGGACCGGTAAAATTAAGAATTTTACCGGGGTGGATGAGGAATATGAGTTTCCCTCCTCTCCTGAGATAACTTTAGATACAGAGGATGAAACAGTTGATGAAAGTACGAACAAGATTATTCAATATCTAAAAAACAACAATTATCTGTGCTAGTCCGTGTATTACGAAGATTACAGGATTGTAATGGATTCCATATATACAGACCAGTACTGTTGTACATGGAATGCTCGGACGGCACCCGCCAGAATGACATTGTCGGGCTGGTGGCCAGGCGGGAAGTATTTTACTGAAACAAAACATAGCACAGCTACCTAACGAATACTTATTCGTTAAGTTTAGCTAAAGGCGTTTTCCATCTTACGTCTACATATTCTACATCTTCCAGATCTGTCCCTGCTTCCATTGCAACACTCAGTAGATTCTGAAGTTTTTCATAATTTGAAAGTTCGTTCACCTGCCCACTCGATGCGGAGAAGCCCCATTTTATTTTTGCCCCATCTTTTGTCCATAACTCTACACCGATTTTACCGTCTTTGTGTCTGTCACCTATTTTAGAAACGTCTATAGACGCAATCTTCAAAAGCTTATCTACTTTGTTATGTCTCAGATAGTTCAGGAGGTCTATACCATCCTCTATTGATCTGTCTTTCCATTTTTCCCCATATCTGGGTACCTTTGCCGATTTTTTACTGACTATATAAATCGGATCACCCTCTACAGGATAATTGTAGAACTTCTTAGGAAGCCTTACACAATCTTTATCTATCAGATATTTTTTCCGTTTTCTTTTAACAATCGCAACAGGCCTGCGCAATTCAAATTTCATTTTGAGTCTGTTCGGTAGTTCACGTTGAACATAGTTGACTCTGGAAATAAGCGGACTGCTTTCGTACACATTCACAATCTTTTCTGTTAAATCTTTCTCAAAGATATTATATTTATCTTTCAATCCATGGATATTGTTTATCTCATGAGCAAACTCATCTGTTGCCCAGTCAGGAGCTTCGAATGAAAATGTTGCGGGACTTACCACAAAAATATCTTGTTCGGTCAACCGTTTCCATCCAAATTGACCCAACCATATAACAGAAAACACCACAACCGCAACCAAAGCTATTTTGAGCAGAAGCAATATTGACGCCTTCCGTATATTTTCAAAATACGGTTTTACAGCAGCAATATTTGCCTTGATCTTTTCTACTGCTTTATCGTATTGAACCTTGAGTACTTTTTTCATTGTTACTGAGTATTTAATTAAAAACAGGATATACTGCTTCTGCCAGTCTCAAATGTTAGCTATATTACCTGCTCGAGGAGCCTGATCAGCCTGATCAGGCACGATAGCTGCATCTACTATCGTATTACATAGCTCTGAAAAACTAATATTTGCCGCAGCTGCTGCCTTTGGTAACAGGCTTCTTTCAGTAAATCCTGGTATTGTGTTAACCTCAAGAACGTATATTTCGTCGTCTTTATTCAAGATCATATCTACTCTTGAGAAGGAGCGACAACCAAGGCTGGTGTGCGAACGAACTGCCAGTTCCAGTACTCTTTCATATACATCATGTGATAATGTAGTCTCTGACGAATCATCACCAGGTGTAAGGACATTGTATTGGGTTTTATCACTTTTATACTTTGCATCGTAGTCATAAATCCCGGTTGCAGTCTTTATTTCTATCACAGGAAGTGCCTTTTCATTTAGGACACTGACAGCCAATTCCCTGCCTTCAATGCACTCTTCAACAAGAATTTTCCCACCATAGCGACTGGTATGTTCAATCGCATTTTTTATTTCGTCATATTCTTTAATTATTGATATTCCAAAACTGGAACCGTTACTTACCGGTTTCGTTATCAAAGGCAATTTCAAGTTTTTTGCACTACTGGTAATTTCCGACACGTTTTGCATTGTAGAAGTGGCGAAATAATCAGGAGTTGGAATATTGTTTCTCCTGAAAACTTCTTTAGACTCTACTTTGTTCATTGCAAGTTTACTTGCGGTAATTCCGGAACCGGTATATGGAATACCTTTGGATTCCAGTACTCCCTGAATACCACCATCTTCTCCGAAATGACCGTGAAGCGCAATAAAGGCCACATCAATTTTATAATTATCGAGCTCATTAACCATGTCGTCATTAACTATTATCTTGATAATGTTTTTATTATCAATCGACAGAGCACTTGCTATCGCTTTACCTGATTGAAGTGAGATCTCTCTTTCCGGAGATATTCCGCCCATTAATACTACAATATATCTTTCATCAGACATGGCTTATTCAGCAAGAAGCATAAACGGAAACCGGCTTTAATTAAAACTTTGTTTGTGAAGAACCGGCACACAATATACTTTCTTAAAATTATATTTTCTCCAGTACAATTTTATGTGTACATAAAGTTTGTTTTACCACTTTTTTCAACTTAGTAATATTAAATGGCTTCTTCATGGTGTTATCGATTCCGTATCTATGTGACCAGGCAGCGACATCGTCAATTAAGTTACCGGTAATCATTATTGCCCTGATGTCTGGAATTTTCTTTTTTACTTTTTGTATTAGTTCCAGGCCATCAATCCCCGGCATCTCTAAATCTGTTATCAGCAGATGATAATTATATTTCTTGACCAGCTCCAGAGCGTCAGCGCCTGAGAAACTAACTTCAACCATGTAGCCTTCCTTAACAAGAACATCTAAGATTAAATGGCATATTCTGGGCTCATCATCTACTACTAATACTCTTATCTGCTTATCCATTTTACTCTTCCTCCGAACATATTATGTTACCCGATAAGTCTCTACGGGAAATGTAGACCGATAAATAGAATTATCATTCTTCTTGCTATCATCAATCAAGACCTCCTAAACCAGCTCCATTCCCCTTTCAAGTACTGCAGGTTTAATCCTCAGAACTCCGCATTATGTTCTTGTTTTTTCTATGCACAGAGAATGACAGACATCACCCTATTAGTTTTCGGGTTTTTTATTTTTTCTGTATTCTCTGTGCATTTTATTATCAATCTTTAATGATTAGATTCTAAATCAGATTTCATCTTGACTATTTCGCTTGAAGCAAAAGTGTCTACAACTTCAGGGTCAAACTGTTTTCCCGATACTCTTCTCAGCTCAGAGATTGCCTTATTTGTTTTCATTGATGATCGGTACGTTCTATCTGATGTCATTGCATCGAAAGCATCAGCTACTGTCATTATTCTAGTCAGTAGTGGCAGATCCTGTCCGCCTAATCTATCCGGATATCCCCTTCCATCAAAACTCTCATGGTGGCCTCTTATATGATGTATCGCTTCATCAAGAAAAGTTAATGGTTTTATAATCTGTTCACCCTGGCAAGGATGGGATTTTATTGTGGCGAATTCCGTGTCATTCAGTCTATCTGTCTTGTTGATTATAAACTCAGAAATACCTATCTTCCCAATATCATGCAATAATGAAGCATGACGTAAAGTCTTCATATCTTTATCAGACACTCCCATTGCCCTGGCCATTACAGATGAATATTCCGATACTCTCTGAGAATGCCCACTTGTATACTTATCCTTAGCCTCAAGGCTTTTAGCCAGAGCAGTAACCATATTGAAGCAGTTTTCTTCAAGCGCCTCATAGAGCCTTGCATTTTCTACTGCGATACTTACCTGCCCAGCGATAGTACATAGTAGATTAACGTCTGTCTCACAAAAGCTTTCACCGGAAACCTTGTCTATAACATTTATTACGCCAAGAACCCTTTCCTCAACTATGAGAGGTGCAGAAACAAATGATTTCGTTTTATAATCCGGTCTTTCGCTTCTGTTAAACTGGTTATCTCGCCTGATATCCGTAACCAGGATCGGTTTTCTTTCTGTTACAACACGCCCTGATACTCCTTCGTCTATCTTTTGAGTCTGCCCCAGTGCCTGTTTACTTCTGTCACCATGACACGCCTTAACTACCAGGCTTTCTCCATCTTCATCAATCAACATGATTGAACTGTGTTTCACCTTTAGCTTCTCGTTAATTTCATTCAAACATAAGCGTAGAAGCTCATCCATATCCAGCACGGTTGTTATCGCATTACTAATCTCATTTATCGTATCAAGCTCATTATCTCTTTGTACCAGCTTTTTATTAACTTCTGCAAGCTGTTCGCTCATTTTATAAATCTTCTCTGATAATTTTTGTTCATGACTTTTAAGGCCAATACTTCTCGGCTTCGAATCTTTTACAATCTGTATATTCTCAAGTGCAACCTTACGGGTATGCAAGGTCTGTTTGACCGCTCTTTTCAACTCAACAATATTAAATGGTTTTGCTATGTAGTCATCTACTCCAGACCTCAACGACTGCACAGCAGTATCCACAGATGCATAACCGGTAACCATTATGACCCTGATTTCTGAATTTTGTTCTTTAGCCTTTTGAATTAATTCCAGTCCGTCGATACCCGGCATTTTTAGATCGGTTATCAGCAGATGATAATTGTATCTCTTTATCATCTCCAGAGCATCAGCACTTGAAGAATTTATATCAATCTGATACCCTTCCCCCTTGAGCAATTCTGCAATTAGATGACATATCCTTGGTTCATCATCTACCACTAATGTTCTAGGTTGTTTGTCCATATAATATGCGCTGACTAAAGCGTCTTAATACTTAAATTGTCTCTATTGGCAAAACAAGTTGAAAGATAGTACCCTTGTCTTTTTGGCTCTTTACCGTTAATGAACCTCCGTGCCTTTTGATAATATCATGAGAAACACAAAGCCCTATACCCATACCTCTCTCTTCATCGTTTACTACAAAGAAAGGGTCAAAAACTCTTTCAATTGCATCAGAAGGAATACCTCTGCCTGAATCAAAGAAAGTAGCTTTTATATTGTTGTTTGCTCCCATTTTAGTAACAATCTCCACTCGGCCTGTCCCACCAATTGCCCTTGTAGAATTATCAATGATATTTCTGCAAGCCAGAGCAATTTGTTCTTTATCTGCCATAATCATTTGTAGATCTTTGTCAAGGGATTCAACTATCTGAACCTTCTTTTCCTGCTCTGCATCCTTAAAGGAACAGATTACATCTCTCAGGATATCGTTAAAATCTACAACCTGCCTGTCAGGTTCTCTCGGCTGAGCAAAGGTCACTAATGATCTTACCGTTTCAGCAATTCGCTGAGTCTCCTCCTCAAGAGAGCCATAAACATGATAATCCGGGTTGCTACTATCCATTCCTGATAACCGCAATTGTAACTGGCCACTAATTGTTGTTAACGGGTTATTGATTTCTTGTGCAATTCTTAAAGCAAGATTGTCTATAGTTTTGTTCGTTTCTGGTGATCCATTCAGGCCACTTCCGCTCTGACTAATTCTGTCTGAAAAGTGGCTAATCATGGCAACCAATTCACTTAAATAAAATGGCTTTAAAATATAACAATCTGCTCCGCGTTCGAGATATTTATTGGCTTTTTCCCTATTAGAATTAGAAAAAGAGATCAAAATAAACAGATTCGGATTAGTCTTTTTTACAATGTCAAGAAACTCCAGTTCTTTTAAATCAAAATCATCTATATCAAGAATAATGACATCTATTTTGCTTGCAGTATTCGTAGCAATTGCCTGAAAAACACTTGTTTCAAAAAAGACATCGTATCCCTTACTTTCTAAGAGCTTGATCGCCGCTCTCATATTTTCATCTTCTCTGGATACTGCTAAAATTTTGTTATTGGTTAACATTTGAGACATGTTCATCCCAACGGCATTTTGGCAATATAATCGAAGCAACTGTCCCTTCGCCAATCTTACTATCTAAATCTATAGTCCCACCAAATTCTTTAACGATAGTTTTACACACTGACAGTCCCAGGCCGGAACCCTTGCCATCGTCCTTAGTAGTATAGGACGTACAAAACACTTTGTTTAACTGGTCTTTGTTCATACCACATCCCGTATCACGAAATTGCATCAAGACTGAATCACCCTGATAAGTATCTGTACTTATATGTAAAGATCCTCCATTCGGCATAACTACCCTTGTATTCTCCATCAAATTTATAGCGACCTGCTTCAGCCTGTTGCTATCCCCATACACCACAATATCAGATTGTGTTAAATTCTCTATTATCTCAATGTTTTCGTTCTTCATTGTATATCCGATCATAGTTATTACTTCCCCTACTACTTGATTTACATCAAAAGTTTTCTTTGGCCTTGGAGTTTGCCTTGTAAAATCTAGTAAGCTGTTAGATAAAGTGGCTATACGTTCAAACTCACTGATAAGAGTTTCATAGGTCTTCTTTTTGGGGTCCGTATCTTGTGCTTCGACATGGAGCATCTGTAACCATCCAGATACATACGCCAGAGGATTATTATTTCATGGGCAATCCCCGGAACAATTTTACCAAGACATGATACTTTATTCATAGATTGTGTGCAGCTATCTCCTTCACCATTTTCTTCTACTAAAATATGAAATTCTAAAATACTTCCTTCCTGATCATAAGAAGGAAATACAGATAACTTTTCCCCGGATTCATGCAGTCTGAAAACTTCATGGTTTCTCTCTTCTTCAATATGTATCTCTTCAACCGGTATCGAGAAAGCATCGTACCACTTTGTACCAATCAAACTGGACGGCAAACTACCATTGGTGCGGCTAACCAACTTTATAACCCCATCCTTGTCCGCCACAACAATTCCCATTATATTTTCAGACTCAATCATTGCGTTTAAAACCCTCTTTACTATTTCATGCACAGAGAATGACAGACAATACCCTAATATTATTTCGGGTTTTTTTATTTTTTCTGTATTCTCTGTGCATTTTTATTCGTAAGAAAAGAACCAAAACAGTTCAGTTCAGTGCAATACTACATTCTTAATATATTCTACCGACCTATTGTCAAAATAATATTTGAATAACTACCAAATATGTATCTCCTCTTCCAGAGAGACATCGTATTTTTTCTTGATGGTTTCTTTAATTATTTTTATCAGTTCAAGTATGTCAGTACTGGTAGCATTTCCGGTGTTAACTATAAAGTTTGCATGTTTTTCGGAAACAACAGCTCCTCCCACTTTTACACCTTTGAGATCTGCCTTATCAATAAGTTCTGCCGCCTTATATTGAGATGTATTTTTAAATATGCTTCCCGCGTTAAATGTTCCTAAAGGCTGACTTTCCTGTTTCTCATTATATATTTCATCCATCTTTTCCAGAACCACTTCTATCTTCGATTCATTAAGCTGGAATTCTACTTCAATAACTATTTGCCCACTTAGATCACACCCGCGGTATTCAAAATCTACATCTTCACGCATGTACTTAATAATAGTCCCATCTAAAGTCATTGTAGTTAGAGACCTGATAGTGTCGCTTATATCTCCGTATTTCCCACCTGCGTTCATCATTACTGCACCGCCAACAGTGCCAGGGATTCCTGCCAGTGCCTCCAACCCTCCGAATCCACTTAATGCTACCGTACGAATTAGCTGAGGAAGATTTACGCCCGCCCCGCACAATACATATCTACCGTCTCTCTCTACATTTTTAAAATTTATTCCTCCTAAATGGATAACCACTCCTTTAACACCATTATCACCAACAAGGAGGTTAGTGCCTTTTCCAAATATATATACCTTTTTCTGTTCATCTTTACAGAACTTGAGTACCCTCTGAAGCTCTATGGTACCCAATGGTTCCACAAATATCTCTGCTGATCCACCTGTCCTGAAAGAGGTATATTTTTGCAGTGGAACGTTATATCTGAATATCTCACTAATAATTTCTGGACTTTTTATCATATTCACTTTCGAGAATGTTTTAAATTTCAGAGCATTTCAAACTAAACAGGACGAACAAAACTAAGCACATTTTTCTTCGCCTTTTTCTCTTTGAGTGTCTGGCATATCTTATCTACAACCCTTGCAGCAGCAAGAGGCTTGTTCAGGCTTCTATTTATTTTCTTCATATTATCCAGCCTTTCATCGTTCATGAGCAGATCAGATACAAGCTTCGTAACTCTTTCAGGCTCCAGTTCTTCCTGTTCAATGACCAAAGCCCCACCAGCACTTGACAATTCATAAGCATTCCAGTACTGATGATTGTCTGTAGCATATGGATAGGGTATAAGAATTGCCGGAACACCCACGGCAGTAATCTCTGCAATTGTATTTGCTCCGGAGCGGCTAATAACCAGATCTGATAATTTATATGCAGCACCTATATCATTATAAAATTCTGAGACAAAAGAGCTGATCCCCGTACTGCTATAAACCTCTTTTGCTTCTTCATATCCATGTTTTCCGGTCAAGTGTATAATTTGCAGACCGGGAACCAGTGTCTGAAGCTTCGGAATACTTTGCAGCATTACTTTATTTATAGCCTGGGCGCCCTGACTACCACCCATTATCAATAATGTCTTTTTTTGTAAATCCAGCCCAAACGGATTGTCATCTCCAGAAGCCTCGTTTTCTATAATACCACTCCGTATAGGCACGCCAGTAACCGCAACATTTCCCTTTTTAAATCGTTCTTTTGAACTTTCCCAATGGCATAGAACTGCATCTGCCCATCTTGACATTTTTAAATTGGCCCTTCCCGGTATCGCATTCTGCTCTATCAAGACAATTGGAATACCAAGGATATATGCTGCAACCACAGGCAGTGCTGAACCGTAACCACCCAAGCCAACAATTATGTCCGGTTTAATTATATAAAGATTAATTAGAGAATGTATTATCCCGATAAGAGAGGCAAAGATAAATAGAGGTAAGCGAATAAACGATGTTGGCTTACATGCCATTATAGGTTTAAACTCATAGCTACTTTTTTCTATATATTTCGACTCTTTTTTCCTACTGGTACCAAAGAAAACAATGCGTGTACCAGGAAACCGTGACGATATTTCCTGCGCAATGCTTAGACCAGCCATTAAATGACCTCCTGTACCTCCGCCGGCAAAGATAATTTTCAAGTGGCAACACTCCTATTATTTTCAACATGATCTTCCGAAACATCAGTTCTTCCTGATTGCTTTGCGATATTTAAAAGTATCCCTATCGCCAGCATAGATAATAGTATTGATGAACCTCCCGTGCTGATGAATGGCAATGGTAATCCCTTTGTCGGTATGGAACCGGTAACTACAGCTATATTGATAGCCGCCTGTAGACCAAGCGAGATGGTTATGCCTAATGAAAGAAAGAAACCAAATGGATCAGGTGTCGCTTTACAAACCCTTATACCCTGCCATGTTAACAGGGCAAACATAATAACGATACATGTCGTCCCTATAAATCCGAATTCCTCGCCTATTATTGAGAAGACAAAATCGTTATCACTCATCGGCAGGAAAAACAATTTCTGACGGCTCTCTCCCATTCCCAAACCTGCTATGCCACCGGAACCAAGTGCAATCCATGATTGAATTATTTGATACCCAATCCCCATAGGATCTTTCCAGGGATCAAGAAATGCCAGTATTCTATTGTGACGATATGTTGTATTATTGTGCATAATTTGATAAATATGAGGAATTGATGCGATCATTGTAAACATCACATAAATTATTCTGGTGCCTCCAACCATTATCAAAACAAATGAGATCATTGAGATAAACATGGCTGTACCAAAATCAGGCTCTTTAAGTATAAGCAAGGAGACAACACCTATTAATACAATAGGGACAACAAAACCTCTTGCAAAAGTCGACATCTTTTCCCGGTTCTTTGCAATATAGCCTGACATGAAAATAATCATTGCAAGTTTCGCAAATTCTGATGGTTGATATCCAAAATAGCTTCCGAATCTTATCCACCGTCGAGCACCATAAGTAACTGTTCCTATATCCGGAATAAGCACAACAATCAGACCGGCAAGCGCAATTATGAATATTACAGTACTATATTTTTGCAGATAGTGATAGTCAATTCTCATCATGATCAACATGCCTATTATTGCAATGGCGACCCACATAATATGCCTTAAGAAAACAGTGTTCATTGTTTGGGTGCTATCGGTTACTTTCGCAGAGCTTGTACTGTAAATCATAATTATTCCGATTACGAGGAAGGTCGTAACAAGATACATTATGACATTTGTCGGCTCTAAACTACGTATAACGGCAAAGCTGCTACCTGCATTTTGATCAGATTGCACTTCTTTTCCATATGCATGTTCACTTCTAAATACATTCATAATTTCAGTGTTATCAAACTAAAGAGTGCCATTATTGCGGCAATTATAAAAAATCTCATCGTAACCTTGGTCTCCGGCCAACCTTTAAATTGAAAGTGATGGTGTATGGGCGCACACAAAAACAACCTCTTACGTGTGAATTTAAATACACAAACCTGTAATAAAACGGAAACGGCTTCTACAATAAAGATACTTCCTATAAAGAAAATAAGAAGTTCCTGTTTTACAATAATAGCTACAATTCCAAGTATGCCACCCAATGGTAATGAGCCCACATCTCCCATAAATGTCTGCGCGGGGAAGCAATTAAACCACATAAACCCCAGCCCGGCACCCACCAATGCAGAGCAGAAAATACTTAATTCGCCGGCACCTGCTACATAAGGAACTTGTAAGTAGCTGCTAAAGTCAACCCTTCCTACAATGTAAGCAATTAACGTAAATGCCATACCCGCAATCACCGTACAGCCAATAGACAGCCCGTCAAGACCGTCAGTAAGATTGACGGCATTTGACATTCCTACAATGAAGAACATTACCATCAACACATAAAATGCTCCAAGGTCTGGTCTCACTCCTTTGAGGAATGGTATTACAAGCCTTGTTCCTCCTTCAATATCCTTGAAATGAAAGTACAGTATTAAGCCTATTATCAATCCCAGTCCGCATTGGAAAAAAAGCTTTGACCCACTGGTTAAACCCGATGCGTGCTTTTGCGTCAGTTTTATGTAATCATCAAAAAATCCTAGTATGCCAAGCCAGACAGCCGTAAACAAAACTAATAAAATGTATATATTAAAAATATCACACCAAAGTACGGTAGAGATAATTATTGCAATTAAAATGATAATACCGCCCATTGTAGGTACATTTTTTTTATCACTGTGAAGATCTTTTAGAGTTTCCGATTCTGTTTTAGAAGTATCCTCCGAAACATTACGTTTTTTAAGTACCTTTATTACTTTTGATCCCACAAGTACGCATATAAAAAAAGCTGTAATAGCAGCCAGGCCTGCCCTAAATGATATATATCTTATCAGCTCAAGCCCCTGAACATATTCATGTAGAGGATAAATCAATTTATAAAACAATTTTTTTCTCCATAGCTACTAATAACTCTGTAAAGACCTGCCCGGAAATTTTGTAGATTCAAACCAGGCTCAGCATTGCAGAATTGTTTTCGTCTTTCCTTGAGAAACAATTCTCAATCTGATGCACAACATTCTCAAGTTTCATTCCTCTTGATCCTTTTATCAGAACGGTATCATCTTTCTTTAATTGTGAGGCAACGAAAGAAGATATCTCTTCCGAGGTTTCACAGCTCCTAGTTCTCTCTTCCGGAATACCATTGGCAATGGCTTCTTCTGCTACAAACCTGGAAAAAGCACCTACTGTCCACAAGATATCGATACCAGACTGGGCAACCTTTGCACCAATTTCTCTATGCAGGCTTTCCGTATAATCTCCCAACTCCAGCATATCCCCGCATACGAGAATCTTCCTGCCAGGAGTAGTCAATTGTGAAAATTCATCTAATGCGGCAGACATTGAAGAGGGATTTGAATTATATCCGTCGTTTATTACTACTATGTCACCGCAAGCCTGTTTCTCCATCCGCATAGGTGGAAGCTTAAAATCAACGAGTTTGCCACATATATCTCCCATGCCAATACCCGCTGCATTACAGACTGCTATAGCAGCCATTGCATTATAGATATTATGCTTGCCTAATACATTTAGTCTGAAATCGAAAACGTCGTTTACAGTAAAAGCGAAACCTGAATCACTTCGTTTAACGTTTGATGCCCTTATATCAGCACCTTTGTTAAAACCAAAAGTTATAACCTTTCCGTCAAAACGGCTTGCAATCCGATTACACCATTCGTCATCAGCATTCGTGACCAAAACACCATCTTCTGCTATATTTTCGATGAGTTCTGCTTTCGCATCTGCAACACCTTCAATACTACCGAGACCTTCAAGATGTGTGCAGGATATGTTGGTTAGAACTGTGAAGTCAGGAAATATAATTTCAGATAACCTTCTAATCTCCCCGGGGGCATTAGTACCCATTTCTACAACACAGAAATCCTGAGTGAAATCCGAGTCGAAGATTGTTAACGGCACTCCGATATAATTATTAAAACTCTTTCTCGATCTGGTTACGTTATTAAAATTTCGAAGGACATGATAAATTATGTCTTTAGTAGTTGTTTTGCCATTGCTGCCTGTCACTGCAACAAAATCAGTTCTCAAACTTTTACGATAAAACTTTGCAAGGTCACCCAGAGCTTTTAATGTATCAGCCGCTTCTATTAAGATGCATTTCTCAAATCCCTTGAGCGATGAATAAACGTTATCTTTCTCACTTGATATTACCGCTCCGACAGCACCATTTGAAATAGCCTGATCAACAAATTTATGGCCATTAAAATTTTCACCCTCCAGAGCAAAGAACAGCTCCCCCTCTTTTATAGATCTTGAGTCTGTAGATATTCCCGTAATACGTGATTCCGAGCTACCAAGTAATAACTCCCCTTTAATTGCCTTTAAGACATTAGAAATTTCTATATTATTCATTTTTTTTATCTCTTGCGATTCAGGTTATTTTTAGAGTTAATGTTGTTCTAACTTCCAAAAGCGAATTGCATGCTTGATTCAGAATCTTCCTTCTGTTTTTCATATCTAGTAAAGAGCTCATAAAGTTTTTTTAAAATACTGGATATTTCTTTATCCATAGAAGGAAGCCTGTTTACCCTGGTTGAGTGTCTATGAGATATCGTCTCTTTATATGACTTCTTCTGTGCATCCAGGAGATATTCAATGAAACCGTAATCCGGATCGAAATATGAATCCACACCTTGCAAAATATTCAAATTCCTGGAATAAAATTCTATGAAGTTTGCTGACGTACATAGATCAATTAACGATTGATATATCTGCCAACTATCAGGCTTGGACACCAGACTGGATAATCTACAAAATTCTGAGTGTGTAATAGTAAATATAGGCCTTCTCAATTCGGTTTTTTCAACAATTTCTAGCGGTATTATTCCATCCCAATCTTTATAGAAACCCTCTACAACATATTGCTCCCCGGCCCTACCTGTCAGCTGAGACCACACATGAGCCCTGGCGATTTTACTACTTTTGTCGATTACCCACCCCCAGACAATTCTTGTGTTTTTCTGCATTGAGGCCAGATGTGATTCAAAGAGAAAGACTGCATCCTCACAATCACCTTCTTTTGATTTCCTGGTTTCATATGGAGTCTGCCAGACATCTGTCCTGGGTTGTTCCGGAGTGTATTCCATATTGAAAGCGATATCCTTGTATGCTTCATATATATATTTCCCATTTTCGAACATTACTTCGCACCAATTCTTATACATGAAATTGTCACGCAACTTTCCATTACTATCAAGGTATGAACACTCATCTGGCACTGGCTTGTATGCAGGTTTTGAAAAACTATCTGCATGAGAATATTCGGCAGTATAAGTTATTCCCTCCAGTATGGATTTGTTACCCCGGCTAATTCTTTCTGGCTGGTCATTGCCAATCGCATATGATAGGTCAAACAAGCTTAACATTATGAAAATGCAATTCAGATTAATAATTGTTTTCAACCCTTTTGTCATCATTTGCTTACCTTTCAAATAAAAATATTAAAAAAGGCTAAAGGATCAGAATACAACATTTATACCCAATCTTTATTTATGTAACTTGTTCATCACTGTCTTTTCAAAAGTATCTTTTTAACTACCTCCCTGTCATCAAATGGAACTATGGTATCTTTGACTATTTGATATCTTTCATGTCCCTTTCCAGCAATAAGAATAAGATCATCATCTTTTGCCACAGAAAGAGCTTCCTCTATTGCTTTATATCTGTTTGCCTGAATATGAAACGATCGCCCCGGCTTTATTCCCACTTTTATATCATCTATAATATTCAAAGAATCCTCTGAACGCGGATTATCATTTGTCAGCCAAAAAATATCAGATTTTTCGTCAGCAATTCTTCCCATCTGCGGACGCTTTTCTTTATCTCTATCACCTCCACAACCAAAAACAAGTAGTATCCTTCCTTTAACCAGATTTTTTAGTGCGCATAGTACCGTTTCAAGAGCATGAGGCGTATGAGCGTAGTCAACAACAACTTTAAAGCCGCGATCACAAGGTATATTTTCCAATCTTCCCGGTACAGTAGATGCCGTTTCTATACCAGCTTTTATAACATCAAGCTCAAATCCAAGTGAGATTGCACTGGCAACGGATGCAAGTGCATTGTAAACATTGTGCAAACCCACAAATGGTATTTTCACATCTATTTCTCTCCCCGAATAACTTAACCTGATCGTAATATTACTTGCGGACTCTTTACATATCTCAGCTTTTATATCAGCATCATTCTTTATTCCATACCATAGGATCTTAGCATTAGTTCTATCGGCAAAATATTCACTAAACTCGTCATCCGCATTTAATACTGCAAAAGAATCTTTTTTTAAATTCTTGAATAACTCTGCCTTCGCATCCATATAATTTGAAAATGTTTTATGATAATCCATGTGTTCAGTGGTTATATTGGTAAAAACAGCAGTCTTAAAATCAATATTCTCAATCCTGTGCTGTATAGCTGAGTGAGAAGATACTTCCATAACTGCAAATTTCATCTTTGCCGCTACCATTTCTGCGATGAACTGCTGAAGCTCAACAGATTCAGGGGTTGTTTCCTTTGCAGTTACAACTTTTTTTCCTATTTGATAATTAATCGTACCGATTAACCCCGTCTCATATCCTGCTTTTTCAATTACCGATTTGATTAGAAACGTAGTAGTCGTTTTGCCATTTGTGCCAGTTACACCAACAAGATTAATTCTTTGAGATGGGTTGTTATAAAAGCAACAACTCAAGGAGGAAAGTGCTTTTCTAGTGTTATGTACAATTATTTGAGGAATATTTGTATCTAGAGAAGACCGTTCCTCACTAACGATTGCTTGTGCACCACATTCAATAGATCTTTTAATGAAATTATGCCCGTCCGTCTTATAACCCTTTATTGCAACATAGAGATAACCGGGTCTTACCTTTCTTGAATCATTGGTAATACCTGTAATCTCAGTATCACACAGGTTGTATGTCCCCATTGTTCCCAAATGGTGAACCAACGTACTTAATTTCATTAAAAAACCATAATCACTATGTTGAAATTTTTAAAGAGAGGTCAAATTTCTGTATGCCTATTTCATGTTGAGAAACAGATTCGTACACTTGCTTTGTTTTGTTTATTACTTCTATTTCATCTGAATATTCACTATACAATCTTTCCCATACCTCATGATTCTTCCATTTAGCATCTTCAAGTTCTTTTGCATCAGCATATTTACACCAGGTAAGAAAATTATGTTTTTCCAATTCCTTTAGCGTCATAGACTCTCCCTTTAAAATGATTTAGAAATTAAATACGATACCCTACACTGACCCCAAAAAATTGAGGCAGTATAGGGTATCAATACATCACCCACTGATGTACCTACCTTCCAGCATTTTTGACCATTAACCACCTCCCTCCGTAACAAGTAATAAAATTTCTCCCCACTAAATTATTTTTGAGCTATCTGCACATATTCCGGACCAAATTCCATATAACCAAGAGTTCTTTCTATAATATTCCCAACAGCGGGTGCGGCTACAGTACCTCCGTAATAAGCACCATTTTTGGGTTCATTTAAAGACACCAAAACACATATCTTAGGCTCGTCCACAGGCGCAAATCCTACGAATGAACCAATATATTTATTAGAATATTTCATTTTATTACCTACCATTATTAACTTCTTAGCCGTACCTGTTTTACCAGCAACCCTGTGCGTAAAAAGCATTGCCCGTTTACCAGTACCTTCTTTTACAACGTCCTCAAGAATAGGAACCATTACCTCCCTCGCAATCTTTGGAGAAAATACCCTCCTGATCCGCTCAGGGGTCTCATATCTTTTCTTAACTCTTTTACCTGAATAGTCTGTTATTTTGCTGATTATTCGTGGCTTCAGCAATGTTCCGCCATTAGCAATTGAACAGAAAGCCGTTACCATCTGTATCGGAGTAACTGCTGTCTCATACCCGAAGGAAACTGAAATCTCTGAATCACTTGACCAGAGATTGAGAGGCCTTACAATGCCTCTAACCTCACCGGGTAATTGGATTCCTGTTTTTTCTCCAAAAGCAAAATCCTTCAAATATCTATGCAGTCTCTGTTTCTTTAGCCTCTGCCCTAGCTGCGCCATTCCTATATTGCTTGAATGAACGACGATGTCAGATACACTTAAATCTCCATATGAATGAGAATCTCTTACGACCCTTCTTCCACCATTTATCTTATAGGCACCGTTATAACAGAAAAAGGTTTCATCCTCTTTAACCAGACCATTATCCAACGCACCACTTACAATCAAAGGCTTAATCAATGAACCCGGTTCAAAACAATCCGTTACTGCCCTGTTACGTCTCTGTTGTAAATTGGAATCTCGAACAAAATTTGGATTAAATGTCGGGTAGTTAGCCATAGCTAATACCTCTCCTGTAGAGGGGTTCATTGCTATCGCAATTCCAGAATCCGGATTCCACTTCAAACATGCTTTCTCAAGCTCTTCCTCTACTATAGACTGGATTTTACAATCGATAGTCAAAAAGACACTGTCGCCGTATACTGCAGAGACCGTCTCTCCTTTCACAGTAGAAAACTGATGCTGGCGACCGTCTTTTTCTACTACCCTGGAACCGTTACTTCCTGAAATAACCTGATTGAGCGAACTTTCTATGCCTCCCAGACCGTTTTCATCGATATCAGTAAATCCCAGGACCTGAGAACACAATTTATCGTAAGGATAGACCCTCTTGTACTCGTGTCTTATACTAATGCCTTTAAGGCGTAACTGCCTTAATGCCTCTTCTTGTTCATCTGATATTCTTCTCTTTATCCAAACAAACCTCTTCTTCTTGTTTAGCAGCTTTTCGACTTGTGCTTTATTTAAACTCAGCACATCAGATAAAACCTTTGAAGTCTTCTGCTTTTCCGTTATGAATAAGGGATCTGCAAAGACTGAACCTACCTGAATAGATTCTGCCAGCTTCGATCCTTTTCTATCAAAAATGAGCCCTCTTCTTGTAGGAATATCCTGTTTTTTGCATTGTTGTGAAAATGCTAGATCACTATATTTTTTATGATCAATGATCTGTATACGAACCAGTTGGTATAGAAGGGCAGAGAAAATAACAAAAATACAGAAGCATAAGATGTTTGCCCTGATTTTATAACCTTTTGGAATTATTCTGGGATTTAGCATTCTTTTATTTTACAACTTAGTAGTTTGAAAGTAGAAAAACTCAAGCTTCTATTTTGCTTCCCGGTGCCTTATCCAAATGTTTATGAGATTCTTTTGCAACTGCAATATCCTCATCTTCCTGAACGCTCAGATCAAGTTTCATATCTTTTACCTTCATAGATATCTTGTCCGGTTTTCTCAACTTGTCTGATTTGAATTTTAGCCTTTTGCTCTCCTCCGACAACCTCACCAGTTCATTCTCCATTTTCGTGATATCGTAACCTATCTGAATTTTCCTTGAACCTTCAGTCATAGTAAAGATTGCCATAATTAAAAGAACGACAAGAATACAACCGTATCTGCACACTTTCATAAATATGTCCTTTCTGCTGCTCGAAGTTTAGCACTCCTGGATCTGACATTCTCTCTGATCTCTGAATCACAAGAAATTAGAGGTTTTTTTGTCAGAATCTCCAGGAGAGCCGCATTTTTCCCCTCACAGAAAGCCCTCTTGACCAAACGATCCTCAAGAGAATGAAATGACATTACTACAATCCTTGAACCACCAGCCAGAAATCCACATGCATCATTTAAAAATTGTTCCAGACTTTTTAACTCATCATTTACAACTATTCGTAATGCCTGAAATATGCGAGTTGCTGGATGAATCTTTCTTTTCTTTGAATACTTGCCTGGTACGTATAATGCTTTTTCTGCGATTTTTGCCAATTGTGTCGTTGTGTTTATAGATACTCCCTTTTTTTGCTCATGCTTGATTGCCCTTGCAACACGTCTGGATTTTCTCTCTTCACCGTATTTCCAGAAGACATCTGCCATTTCTCTTTCAGAAAGCCTTTTTAGCAAATCTTCAGCAGTTATACCCTCTGTTCTATCCATTCTCATATCTAAAGGCCCTTCTTTGTTAAAACTAAATCCACGGTCCTGAGAATCCAATTGCAGCGAAGAAACTCCGAGGTCAAGCAAAATACCATTGACCTTACTAATCTTTAACTTTTCAAGTACACAACCTAAATCTGCGAAGTCAGCTTGATACAATTTATAGTTATCACTTATTTTTGACAAAAACCTATCTGCCATCTTCAGTATCTCGGCGTCCTTATCTATTCCAATAAGAAGCCCATCTGGCTGTATCCTCTTTAATATCTCACAACTATGTCCTCCAGCACCAATTGTTGCATCAACTATGATGTCGCCTTTACCCGGCTTAATGAAATTTATAACCTCATCAAGCATAACAGGTTTATGCGGTGAAAGGTCATCATCAGGAGCATTCATTGATCAGCACTTTTTTCATTACATGAATCCTGTAAAACTGTTTTATACCATCACTAACTCGGGACAGATCCCAAACGAAATAGATCCTCCGCGTCATTCTCATAACTCTCACTGTTACCTGCTTCAGCTTCATCCCATGATTTCTTATCCCATATCTCTATCCTGTCCATTACCCCAACAATGATGACTTCCTTTTTAAGGCCAGCATAGTCTATATGTTTCGGCTCTACGCTAATTCTTCCCTGTTTGTCACAGTCAACCTTTTTTGTATATGAAAAGAAATGGCGCTGGAAATTCCGCGCTTTTCTATTTGTAGATGCTTGTTCGTTGTATTTTTCTGAAATTGCTTTGAAATGAAGTGGTGTGTAAAGCGCAAGGCACTTATCCAAGCCCGGTGTTACAAAAAACCCATTACCCTCTGTATCTTCATCCATACATTTTCGTATCGATGAAGGTATGGCTAATCGATTCTTTTCGTCAATAGTGTGTTGATATGTTCCTGTAAATATGGCCATAATTAAATTCCCCATCCCTACCCACAATCCACCATTTAGGTGGAAAATACACCATTTCTCACCATTGTCAAGTATTTTTTTGATATTATTTTTTTATTTAACTTCAGATTCTCTCACTACTTGCTACATTTAATGTTTGTTTGAAAAAAACATCAATATGTTGTATAACAAATAAAGAAATTTTTATTCTGAAGGACTATTTTTAAGTGAAAAAATTTATGAATACGGCTTCCTATAAAATCAGCGACTACGATTATGATCTTCCGAAGCATCTCATTGCACAATATCCAACTGATAAAAGAGATGAATCACGCCTGCTTATTCTTCATAAAGAAAGCTCTAAAATTGAGCACAGAAAATTCTATGAAATTGTTGAATATTTAAATTGCGGAGATGTTTTAGTCCTGAATGACACGAAAGTAGCTCCTGCGAGGATATTAGGTACCAGAACAACCGGCGGCAAAGTGGAAGGTCTTATAATAAGGGAAATTGAGGAAAACAGATGGGAAGTACTGTTACAATCAAACCACAGGCTAAAGGAAAATGAGCTCCTTACTTTTGATAATAGCGTAAAAGGGCAGATTTTATACCGAAATGACGCTGGAAGCTGGATTATTGCAGTTGAGGACAAAAAACAGTTTGCAGAAATGATTGAAAAGTCCGGACGTATGCCACTTCCGCCATATATAAAGAGAGCCTCAAGTGACGAGTCACATGGAATACACGATAATGAACGTTATCAAACAATTTATGCAAAAAAAATGGGAGCAATTGCTGCTCCCACCGCTGGTCTGCACTTTACAACAAATCTTCTGCAAGAAATATCTCGCAAAGGAATTAAGATAGTTTACATAACTTTACATGTTGGCTTAGGAACATTCAAACCCATACATAAAGAAGATTTTAGGCAACATAACATACACAAAGAGTTTTATAATATTCCTGAAGAAGCTGTCGATACGATTAATAAAGCAAAATCACTTGGGAAGAAAATTTTTGCCACTGGAACATCAACATGTAGAGTCCTGGAAACAATAGCTAGCAATTATACAACAGAAAAAAGTTCAGGGAGGACCAATCTGTTCATATATCCACCATACAAGTTTAAACTCACTGACTCATTAATAACAAACTTCCATTTGCAGAGATCAACGCTAATTCTACTTGCATCTGCTTTTGCAGGACGGGAAAATATCGCGTCTTCTTACGAAGAAGCTATAAGCCTCGACTATAGATTCTATAGCTATGGAGACTGCATGCTAATACTGTAGCCACCAACGCGCCTATATTATTCCCAAAAGCAATCTTAATAGAATTTCTTAAAAATAGGTGGGCATCTTTTCTATTTATCTACTTCTACTGGCAAAACCATGTTTTGCATTGAAAGCTGTACAAACGCCTCTACATCTATATCGTCTCGATCGTGCGCCGGATTTTTAAGCCTATCCGCGTCTCTCTCAACATATTCTGTATTCTGCGTTTTATAGCGTTCCTTTAATGCGTCACACTTTGGACAATCTGGCGACGTGTAAATATACTTCACAATACCTCCTAAAATTTTAAAAGATTCCTTCTAGTGCTTATCTTCTCCTGGCTGCCGGCTTCTTCTTCGCCGCTACCTTCTTCTTTGCTGCCGGTTTCTTTTTAGCCGCTACCTTCTTCTTTGCTGCCGGTTTCTTTTTAGCCGCTACCTTCTTCTTTGCTGCCGGTTTCTTTTTAGCCGCCACCTTCTTCTTTGCAGGTTTCTTTTTAGCCGCTACCTTCTTCTTTGCTGCAGGTTTCTTTTTAGTCGCTACCTTCTTCTTTGCTGCCGGTTTCTTTTTAGCTTTTGCTTTTTTTACTGCCATTTTCCACCCCCTCTCTAATCCTAAAATATAAATTAAAAAAACAATCACACAGTAAAAACTGCCAGGCACTCCCTGACCACTTAATCAGCCAGAAAATCGAATGATATTTTGGCTTTGACGCCAACTGCGCGCGTAGTCTAACAAATCACAATATATTGTCAAGCAAAAAAATGCTACATTTTGTATATTACACAAAATTTGGGTGCATATCTTGTGTTGCAATATTACACTTCAGCAGTATCGAATTAATGCGAAAAAACAAGGAAATCCCATTTCAAGAAATCTCGCTGAATAAAAAAACAGCAGCAAATGAAAAAATTAAAAAAACAAATAGTGAGAATTTGTTTAAAGTACCATATCCATTAATACTGAATTCTACAGCACCATGACCTACCAATAACTCAGAAAACATATCACACAAAACCACACCAAACTTAAAATCCACTTCATACTCTCCCTTGCAGAAATGCGACGAGCGATCTTGAGCAACCTGAAGCAGTCATTCATCTGGGAGGCTTTAGAAGCCGAAAACACACAACCTTATCAAGGACAGGCCTCCCTGTCCATACGACACCTTTTAGCACAGAAGGCAGAAACAAAATTGATTCCCCCAACGCCACTGCCGCCATAACCGACAAATCCATTCATGTGCAATTAACAAAAACCTTGTGCAACATGACCAGCCCCCTAGACCACTACCCCATCACATAGTGATGGAGGATGACGGACATCACAAACAAATAGAAATCATTTTATGCCAGTAACGCACGGCAAACAGTTTTTGAATAACGCAACAGATATGGGAGAAATAGAAATGCAGAAAAGAGGAGATTTCGGAAATAATGAAGCATAAAAAAAAATTATTTTTTTATTTAAAAAAGTAATTTTTGCAATAAAAACTCAAAAAAGAAAAAAATATATTAAAACAACTACCTTTACCGGAACACTAAAAATATGATGCGAGTAGATAGAAATTTTACGACAACGGCATGCTCTCCATGCTACTGGAAGAATTTATCGGATGATCTTTTTGACGGAATGCAGTACTACCCTTTTGAAAATACTTCCTTTACCAAAGCCTGAACTTTTTTACCATCTGCAACCTCTTTATATTTACCCATAACAAGCTTCATTGCCATTCCCATATCTGCAGGTTTTTCTGAATCCAATAGTTCGATTACTACCTTTTTGAGTTCTTCATCTGACATCTGCTTTGGCAGAAATTCTTCAACTATCTTCAGCTCTTCATTAAAAGATATTATCTTATCTTGAAGATTTAAACGCTCGTACTCTTCAATGGCTTTTTTCAGCTTCTTTGCATATCCTCTTATAACATCAATCTGCTTGAATTCTTTACCGGACTTTTCAACATTTATGATATCGGCCTGCAACATCCGCAATACTGAGACCCTCAACTTATCGCCAGACTTCATTGCATTTTTTATCTCGTCTGCTATTCTCTCTTTCATCATAATCCCTTTGTGTACTATACTTTGCGAACCAGGTGCCCGCAGTGCGGACAGTAGTTTGGACTACCGAAATAGACCTTACTGCAATGTTCGCAGGCAGTTGACATTACCGGACGTTTCGCTCGCTTTGCTTTAACAATTAAGTAAAAAGGTAGAAATACAATCATAAGCATGAAAACGCCTAACATCCATCCAATAGACATTGGCGTGCTGTAGTTATTCTTTTTCGCATCCATATATACCCATATAGATACTGCAGCGGCGACAAACAGTGCTATTTGTTGAGTACTCATTTGTTTCCCATCAATTATAAAGCAGTTTTGAGACTTCAGATCTTACTTTTACCACAACATCCATTGATAATTCCCTATCTTCTTTATCAACCTTCGGAAACTCAATCGGTTTACCAAATCTAAAACCGATGTCCCTGTAACCGGGGTTACTAAGAATACTGCTTTTCGGCAGATACCCTCTACTCCCCATAATGGCCGTTGGAATTACTCTTCTACCTGACTTCAGGATAACCATTGAAATGCCCCTCTTAAACTTTCCAAGCTCTCCATTTTCACTTCTTGTGCCTTCAGGGAAGAAGATTATTGATTTACCGCCATCAAGTTTCTTTATAACTTCATTCAATGTTCCGTAAGCATTCCTCTCGTCACTTCTACGAATACCAATATGGCCTGAAGTTCTCATATATTTCCCAAGTAATGGTATTTTGAAAAGGATATCCTTAGAGATAAAGCTGAAATTTCTGGGAATAGCGGCTATTGAGAGCTTTACGTCTATAAAACTCTGATGATTCGAGACAAATATCACTGGCTCATTTTCAGGAATATTTTCAAGACCTTTGACATCAAAGTTAATTCCCAAAAGCCTAAAGGAAATCTGAGTAAATTTTCTTTCTATAGAGTTGTATTTATTCTCTTTGTCTTTAATACCGATTGTAGAGACTATAGAGACAACATAGCCACTAGACCATAGTGCAACATTTACAATCCACGCATACACAGTATAAAATACCTTAATAATCATCATCATTTAGAATCCTTCTGAAGGCTAGTTTACCTATACCTTAACTATAATGATGTAAAATGGTATCAAAAACACCTTTTATATTCAAGGCTTTTGTAAAGATCCGGCAATACCATCTCCCGGATTTATTTCATTGACAATATACTCTATTTTGCTTTAAGCTTACCCCAACTTAAAGCAAAATTTCTGGATATCACAATGCAAAACAAACCTAAACTATCAATAGTTATTCCTGTGTATAACGAAAAGGACACTATTGATGAAATCGTAAAAAGGGTGCAAAATGTCGAATTTGAAAAGGAAATAATCATAGTAGATGACTGTTCAAGCGATGGAACAAGAGACAAAATAGACAAAATAAGTGGGAATAACATTAAAAAGCTGTTTCATGAAAAGAACAAGGGCAAGGGCGCCTCACTAAGAACCGGGTTTCAACATGCTACGGGAGATATCGTTATAATCCAGGACGCAGATCTGGAATATAATCCCAACGAATACTCAAACCTGATTGAGCCAATCGTGGATGGAAGGGCTGATGTCGTATACGGCTCTCGTTTCCTGGGCGGGCCACATAGAGTATCATTCTTCTGGCACTACATTGGCAACAAAGTATTGACTACGCTATCAAATATGTTGACAAATCTGATCCTGACAGATATGGAAACATGCTATAAGGTCTTTAAAACAGAAATAATAAAAGATATTAATATCCGCTCAAATCGCTTTGGCTTTGAACCTGAAATAACGGCAAAACTGGCTAAAAAAAAATGTGTAATATATGAGATGCCGATTTCATACAGCGGAAGAGATTACAACGAAGGCAAGAAGATAGGATGGAAAGATGGCGTTGTTGCTCTGTACTGTATAGTAAGGTTCAAACTTTTTGATTAAAACAGGTATTTATTCAACACTATTCCGAAAAGTGTGTTGGAATATTTTCAAAATAATAAAGGTGTGTTACACAATTACAGTCCGAAGATCCAAACTTCTTCACAATTTGAGTAGCACCGGCACTTTGCCCTGTCACACTGTTTAATTCACACTCATCCTTTCTACCAACATATCTGATCACCTTTAGAACCTTCGCATAACACAAAAGATAATCAATATGCCAATGAAGTTTCTTTTCATTTGAGAGGTGCCTGTTTATCCTCTTCTCAAGACCATTTTGAGCACTTCCTGTGTACACATAATAACCTTTAGGAAAAACAAATGTACCAAGTCGACCAATCTCGATCTCTTTCTTCTTCGACAGTTTTATAATGAGAGTATAAATCCCCCCTTTTTGCATAGAACCTTTTATCTCCACACATAAATACCCATTATGCAGACTTCCCCTGTTTCTCTCATAAAACCTTCTAAAAACAGCAAAATGCATCCTTGCTAACGTTAATTTATAAACCCCATTACAATGAATGTCAACATTGCACTATTTCATTCATGAGCCAAACTGCATATTGTCTTGACTTTAAATAAAAGACTCGTAAAATCACAAAAAGAGGATGGCACTTAAAATTTATCCACCATTTTCTTCATAACAAATCTTTCAGGTAAGCTTTACAATGTTACCCTCATATAAATGAATATGCCGGAGGTGCAAAATGCCAAGAAAGTTTATATCACAGCTTAATGGCGGAACCACAATTGACGAAATCTTTTTAGTTCAGAACAAAGATTTAAGAACCACAAAGAACGGAAGCTTATATATCCAGGCACAGTTATCCGATCGCACGGGAATGATTGATGCAAGGATGTGGGACGCAAGTACTTCATTCTTTGAATCGCTCGGCGATGATACATTTCTAAAGATCAAGGGCAGAACTGAGATTTACCAGAATAAAATACAGTTAATAATCAAGCAAATCTCAAAGACCAGCCAGGAAGAGATAAAACTTGAGGATTACCTGCCAGGTACAGAACAGGATGTAGATAAGATGTTTGCTGAGTTGAAACAGATAGCCAGCTCAATCAAACAACCCCATCTTAAAAGCCTTCTTAATCTTTTCTTCAACGACAAGGATTTTTGCAGAGGTTTCTGCTCGGCACCGGCTGCAGTACAATACCACCACGCTTTCCTGGGCGGCTTATTAGAGCACACCCTGTCAGTAGCAAAGCTGGGAAGTAATATTGCGCCACTATATCCCAATTTAAACAGGGATCTGTTAATCTGCGGGATAATACTTCATGACATAGGCAAGATCAGTGAACTTTGCTACGAAAAGAGCTTTCATTATTCAGACGAAGGTCAGCTTATTGGGCACCTGATATCTGGCGTACTCATGGTTGAAGAGAAAGCCAAACAAATAGACGACTTTCCCAAGACGTTGTTAGATCTGTTAAGACACTTGATTTTGAGTCACCACGGAGAGTATGAATGGGGATCGCCAAAACTCCCGATGACATTAGAGGCCCTGGCACTTCATTATCTGGATAATATAGATGCAAAAATACATGCCTTTGACAAAGCGATCTCAACCGATAAGGATTCCAGTGATAACTGGACAAATTACAGCAGAATGTTAGAGAGGAAATTATTCAAAAAATCTCATGAGTATGTTTAACCAGGATCCTGGCTGTTTTCAGTTATAAATTCGGCTTCTATTCGCTTATTAACCTTTGTCATTAATTCAACGTAATCTGTTTGAACTTTTAAGAATTTCTGTATGGATTGATTAGATGCAACTTTCTCCTTTAATTGCTGGAGTCTCTTTTTATCCTCAACTTCAACGGGTTTTAAGTCCTTTTCCAGCCCATGGATTTTTCTACTCTGTTTTTCCAACTCCTCTGAAATTTCTATTGCCTCATCATCTTTTTTAAACTGTTTTTCAGCCTCTTTGAACATTTTATATCTATTATGGTTTGCTATGGCAGCACCTAATTTTGACGCTATCTCTAATATTTCTTCCATATATTCCCTTTTCTAAAAAATTGTTTTTTCTTAAAAATTATAGTACATTCCCAATAAGTAGAGAAAAATATGTAATTAATTAACCACCCCATTTCCCCTCCTTGAAAAGGAGGGGATTAAGGGGTGGTCTTCATCAATTATTAATAACTTAAGAATTATATTCCTAAATCTTTATTTATCAAGGATTAGTTAAAGAATGGTTAATGCAACAAAAATTGTACAGTTCATATGCAGCAGAAAATATAGCCCTATGAGCTCATCAGACCTTGCTGAACACTTCGAAATTGATGATGCAGAATCTCAACAGTTTTGCACCCTCTTAAAAGAACTTGAACTAAAGGGAGAAATTGTACGGATTAAAAAGGAACAGTATGCAAACCCGAAAAAAGCCAATCTTTTAATAGGCGTACTCGACGCCAATCAGAAAGGTTTTGGATTCGTTGTTCCTACAAAGGAAGGCATTCCCGACGATATTTATGTCGATTCAGAAGGCCTGGGAAGCGCCATGCACGGCGACATAGTTGTTGTCAGGTTACCTTCAGATAAAAAGAGGAAAAAAGGAAGAAGACAAAGGAAGAAGGAAAGTAATACCGGAAAGATAATACGTGTTCTACACCGTGAAAACGAAACAATCGTTGGAACACTCAAAAAAAGCAGGCATTTCAACTATGTAGCGCCTGATAACTCAAAATTGCCCAGAGTCATTTATGTCTCAATGGATGACCCAAAAGGCGCAGAGCATGGCGATAAAGTTATCGTCAAGATTGACCAATGGCCAACCAGACACCTCCACTCGGAAGGTACAATAGTCGATATTTTGGGAAAAGATGGTGAGCCTGCCGTTGATATCAAGTCCATCATACATCAGTTCAAACTACCGTTTGAATTCAACGAAAGCACCATTGCAGAAACGCAGGATCTGCAACAGCCTATCAGCACAGCCGAAGTTGACGCAAGGCTGGACCTTCGCAACGAATTAATCATAACAATTGATCCTGATGACGCAAAGGACTTTGATGACGCAATCTCTCTGAAGAAAGACAAAAAAGGAGACTGGCTCCTTGGCGTTCACATCGCAGATGTCTCTTATTATATAAATGAAAACTCTTCTATAGATAAAGAAGCGAGAAAAAGAGGCACCAGCGTATACCTTCCCGGCACTGTCATACCTATGCTTCCTGAAATATTATCAAATGGTATTTGCAGTCTGAAAGAGAAAGAGGATCGACTGACCAAAAGTATATTTTTTGCCTATTCAGATGATGGCACGCTAGTAGGTTCTGAAATCAAGCATTCAGTAATAAATGTTACAAAAAGATTAACTTACAATATTGCGACTAAAATATTAATGGAAAGCGATGAGGACAACACAGACCCAGTAACAAACCTCCTGTTTGAGGCAAGCAAACTTGCAAAGTTACTATACAAAAGACGCATGGCAGAAGGTGCGCTTGAACTGAACCTGCCTGAGATTAATATAAGGGTCGGCAAAGACGGCAAGATCGACACAATAGAGAAAACCACAAGAGATATTTCACACATCATTATCGAAGAGTTTATGATTGCGGCAAATCAGGCTGCAGCAACGTTCATGCACCAGAACAACCTCCCTTCAGTAAGCCGAAGCCACCCTGAACCGGATGAAGACGAGATGCATGATTTTGCTGAATTTATTTTCAATTGCAAGAACAAGAAGATAGACCCCTTTAACAAAAAAAGGCTACAGGCTTTTCTGGATGAAATATCTGATCACCCTGAAAGCTACATAATCAACCTGATGCTGCTTCGATCAATGAGGAAGGCCGAGTACTCTACTACCGACTCATCTCATTTTGCACTCGGACTAGAACATTACGCACACTTTACCTCCCCCATACGTCGTTATCCTGATCTGATCATACACAGACTTTTAGATCTGTTCTTTCAAGGCCAACTAAAAACTAAAAATGCTAAAGCCTCCTGGAACGAGAAAATTACCGGGTGGGCAAAACATTGTTGCGCTACAGAAAAAAGAGCACAAGAGGCTGAACGTGAAATAATAAAACTCAAGCTACTCAGACACATGAAAGAACATGCCGACAAAGTAATGGAGAGTATTATTACCGGCATCCAGGAGTACGGGCTCTTTGTACAAATTGACGAATTTCAGCTGGACGGCCTTGTCCACATCCGCACACTAACCGATGATTTCTATGAACTCGACAAGAAAAAGCTCCGCCTGATCGGATCGAGGAGAGGCAAGGTTTATAGCTTTGGAGATGTTGTCAACGTAAAGATCACAAAAATTGATCTGCTAAAACGAGAAGTGGATTTTGTGATAATGCAGGAATGATGTTAATCTAACTTTGGTTTGAGTATATTAATTTAATTATTAATGGTGCGTCTTGCCTTTCCTCAATTTCTCATATATTTTTGCTTCCTTCTTCGCCTTTTTATACAAACCGGCTTTTTTGTAGACTACACTGAGCTGGTGATGTACCCTGGCATCTTTAGGCATCAATTCAATTGCTTTTTCTAATTCGTGCATTGCATCATCAAACACCTTGTTACCTTCATAAGCCATTCCAAGTTTGTAATGGACGCCAGCCCTTTTCTTCTTCTGCCTCTCAGGCAGAAGCTTTAGCGTTGCCTGATATTCTGCTATGGCCTTATCAAACATCCCCTGCCTGAAATAAGACAAGCCAAGGTTATAGTGGGCCTCTGACATTTTTGGGTTAATTTCTACTGCCATCCAGAATTCATCCGCGGCATCACTATACTTCCCTTTCATTGAATACAATGTTCCGAGGCTGTAATGCACGCGTGCGTTATCCGGTTCTATCTCAATTGACTTTTTGTAGGCGTTGATTGCATCGTCGATCATCCCCTTCTCAGCGTAAGCACTACCCAATTCACTATAATTTTTTGTCTCAACAACCTCGTAGTCTATTTTTTCCTTATATTTTTTCACGCATTCATTATACTTACCTGGATTGAGCCTATGGGAAATAGAGAATTCAGATTTGGCCAGTTCATCCGCACCCTTCCTTTTAAATGCCCGACCCAGATTAAAATGAGCCTCAGCGCTGGAGGGATTAAGTTTAACTGCATTTTTGAAAGCATCAATTGCATAATTATGCTGTCCATTATTGAGGTAGTTAACCCCCAACCTGTTGTAGTGATTTTCGTCCCTGCGTGAACAGCCGAGAAACAGAGAAAAAACAACTACAAGAACAAGACTTCTTTTTGAATAATTATTAATAATCCACATTTGCGTTTACTTTCGTGATTTTCGTGGGCCGCTTTTATAAATCGGTTTAGGTTTGTAGCAAAATTTTGTTTGAAAAATTAAAACTTGGAGTATTATACAAACCATGCCAGATTTGCATCAAGAAAATAAAGTATTTTCGGTATCAGCTATACGCAACATATTCTCCGGGTTTTTAGATGTCTTGTACCCACGTCACTGTTTTGCCTGTGACAAGAGTCTTCATGAAGAAAAAAATACCTATGTATGTGAAAGCTGCCTGAAAATAATAGAAGCAACCGAAGCAAGACGCTGCATCAAGTGTGGGCTAACATTAGGACCTGGCATAACTTCTTCCAGCAAAGGATGCCATGAGTGTAAAAACAATAGTTTAAGATTTGAAAATAGTTTTTTTGTATCTGACAACATAGAACCTGTCAGGACCCTGATTCGTCAGTTCAAATACAATAAACATATATGCCTGACAACACCATTAGGGTCCCTACTGGCAAACCTCTTACATCAAAAAACTATTGGGGAAATAGACTTTGTTGTACCAGTTCCCCTCCATTGGAAGAAGAAGCAGGAAAGGGGGTTCAACCAGTCTGAGTTGATGGCCAAAAGAATCTCCAAAGGATTGTCTATACCAGTTTCTACAAACAACCTGTTTCGAGCCAGAAACACATTGTCACAAACTCAGCTTTCACGTACACAACGACAGGAAAACGTTAAAGGCGCCTTTAAGGTTAAAATCCAGAGATGTTTTATCAAAAGAATGTTCTCCTGGTAGACGATGTTTTAACGACGGGAATGACGGCCTCAGAATGCGCAAAAAGCCTGAAAAATGCAGGGACAAACAGAGTATTCCTCATAGCACTTGCAAGATCGAAAATGTAACGACATACGATTATACCTCCATACAATCTCTCTTGAACTCTCCACATAAGATACTATTAACATTTGCCTTAACAAAATACTATTAATCGCTTGACTACATTAAATAAAGAAAGTATCATTAATCTTTGGCTTTTTGCTTAATCTGAGCAAGAAATTATCAGACAATATTTAGTTAGTAAGAAAGGAAACAAGATTTGGAGATAATCATTCACTCAAGGCATCTGGACGCTACGGAAGCAATAAAGGGCTATATAAATAAGAAAGCTTCAAAACTTACTAAATATTCAACCAAAATAACCAAGATACAATTTACCCTGAAAATAGAAGGTGTAAATAACATAGTAGAAGCAATATGTTCCGCTGCAAGGGCAACACTTGTCGCAGAGACGTCAAATGCTGATATGTATGCCGCTATTGATCTTGTAATGGACAAGCTGGACAAACAAATTATCAAGCAAAAAGAGAAGCAGAAACAACAACCTAGAAGAAGCATAAAGGAAGAAACTGTAGTTGAGAAAGATGAGGAGTTGCAGTAAGTAGTTATATCAACTGATATGTGACGTTGAAGTAATTACATTCCTTTAGTGCTTTATATTGAATCCAGGTTTTATTTTTTAAATTATTTTTTTACACAGAAAACTAATGAAAATAATCGATTTTATTGAGGAAGAAGCCGTAATAGACGATTTGCAATCCACTGATAAAGAATCTGTCATACGGGAAATGGTTGACGCGCTGAAAGATCTGAACAAGATTGACGAGAGTGAGTTAGACGACATAATGGGCGCGCTCATAAAGAGAGAGAAAGTAGGAAGCACTGGAATAGGCAAAGGAGTCGCAGTGCCTCATACAAAACACAAAAGCATTACAAAAATAACGGGAGCATTTGCACGTTCGTTAAAAGGAGTAGAATTTGATGCGCTTGACGGTGAACCTGTTTACCTGTTTTTTCTGTTACTATCACCACATGATTCTGCTGATGTACATCTCGCCGCCTTGGAAAAAATCTCATCTGTGATTAGAAATGCTGATTTTCGCAATTTCGTAAGAAATGCATCTGATAAACCAGAAATGGTTGACATATTAAAGGAAGTCGATGAGGCAAAGTCTGAATAACATAATTCAACTATTAACCAAACCAACCAATGCTTATAAAACGCAGGACAAAGATAATAAATACAAATGGACTACACGCAAGGCCTGCGACGCGTTTTGCAGAAGTAGCTAATAAGTTCAATTCAGAGATTTTTGTTAAAACAGAAAATAAAGAAGAAGTAAATGGAAAAAGCATTATTGACCTCCTTACACTGGGCGCAAAGAGAGGAACCGAATTATTAATAACTGCAGATGGAGACGACAAGGAAGTTGCCTTAGACGCATTGGAAGGCCTTGTAAATGACGGATTTAACGAGAACAGCATGGAAACGAGAAAAGGCATTGCTGTTTCTCCTGGTGTAGTAATAAAAGATGCATTTGTTTTAGAAAGCGAAGGCTTTCGAATTCCACGCCACCTTATCAAAGAAGATGAAATTCCTAACGAAATTTCCAGACTGGAAGAAGCAACTAAAGTAGCATGGAAAGAGATTGAAAAACTGGAAGATCGTGTTTCAACAAATTTAGGATCAGAAATTGGTTCTATCTTTGCAACCCACAAATTAATGCTTCAGGACAAGCTATTACTGTCTGAGTTCAGCAAAAAAGTAGAACAACACAAGCTTAGCGCTGAATATGCAGTTACATTAGTCTTACGTGTATATATAAAAAAGTTTGAAAGTGTTGACGACCCTTATCTCGCTGCAAGAGTTGGGGATATATATGATATAGAAAAAAGGCTTTTGAGGAATTTATTGGGAGAGAAAAGGGAAGAGCTCAAGAACCTTACAAAAGAAGTTGTTGTTGTGGCACATGATCTCAGCCCTTCTCAAATAGCATCTTTAGACACCACAAAAGTACGTGGTTTTGTAACAGACCTCGGCAGCAGGAATTCACATGCTGCAATAGTTGCCAGGGCTTTGGGAATACCTGCTGTAGTTGGCCTGGAAACCGCGACAGTTGACATTTTTGGTGGAGACCGCGTTATTATAGACGGCAACCGAGGAAATGTAATTGTCAGGCCGGACGAAGAAACCATAAAAGAATATCAATTAATAGAGAAAGATTTCCATCTCTTCGAAGAAAAACTCACCTCTGAACTTAAAGATTTACCTGCCGTAACTTTAGATGGCAGAGAAATCATGATATTAGGTAATATCGAATTCCCTCGTGATATTGGCCCAAATTTAAATCAGGGTGCCACCGGCATAGGCTTGTATAGAACAGAATTCCTGTTCCTCGGCAGCAACGAATCACCAACAGAAGAGGAACATTTTAAAGCCTATTCACAAGCAGTGCAAGAGCTGGGAGACAAACCGTTAATTATCAGAACCGTTGATTTAGGCGGAGATAAGTTCTTTCCGGCAAACAGCAACACCGAACTTAATCCTTTTCTTGGCTGCAGATCTATTCGCTACTGCCTGGAACACCCAAACATTTTTAAATCACAGCTTAGGGCTATCTTAAGAGCCTCTGCATTAGGTAAAGCAAAAATCATGTTTCCATTAATCTCTTCTTTACAAGAACTGCGGAAGGCTAAGGACATTGTAAAGGAGGTAATGGAAGAGCTTAACCAAAAGGGAATAGATTTTGATGAAAAAATAGAAATTGGTATTATGATTGAGGTACCATCCGCCGCTATTGTAGCAGACGACCTGGCAAAAGAAGCTGATTTCTTCAGCATAGGAACAAATGACCTCATTCAATACACTATGGCGGTAGACAGAGGCAATGAAAAGATTGCCCACCTCTATTCACCAGCTCATCCGGCAATCTTAAAATTACTGAAGATGATCATAAACGCGGCTGAAGAGAATAATATCAAGATTGGGATTTGCGGAGAAATGGGTGGTGAAATTGAATACACTATATTATTGTTAGGGTTAGGACTAAGAGAATTTAGCGTCGCGCCCGCTATGATAATACCGGAAGTAAAAAAGATTATCAGGTCCGTTACTTATGAAAGAGCAAAAGAAGCAGCAGAAATTGTTTGTTCCTACGACGATCCTGCAAAAACTATAGAATACCTGAGGAATATTGTTCGAGAAATCATTCCAGAATTAGTATATTAAGACCAATGGTTAGCTTAACTTACCACAAAACTGGACTTCTGTAATCTCGCCTTTTTTTCATTTTCTTTGCGTATCTACCAAACTTGAGAATACTGTTGACAGATCAGATATTTGTTACTAGAATCTGCTTAAGTCTAATGGGACAAATGTGTTGATAAATATTTAATAAGCAAACTAATTTGGCAATATCTTGAGAATTCAAGTTAAATTTATAAAACAGGGGAGCCTGAGATTTATCTCTCATCATAACTTAATGAAGCTTTTCGAAAGAGCAATTCGAAGAGCGAGGATTTCAGTCAAAATGTCTGAAGGGTATAATCCAAGACCTAAAATTGCATACCCTTTAGCCCTGCCAGTTGGAATCAAAGGTATCGACGAAAAATTGGAAATGGAACTTTGTAAGCAGATGGAAGTAATGGAACTAGAAACAATGCTGAAAAAGCAGCTTCCGGAAAACATACAAATTACATCAGTCGAACCGATTACCAGCAAGGTAAAATCTACTGTAAAAGACGTAACTTACGTAGTAATACCAAAAGATGGTAAAATGCCAGAGGCAGGCATAACAGACGAACTTTTATCCAAAGATGCTGTAATAATACAAAGGAAAGGGAAAAAACGGGCCTTCAACATTCGTCCGTCAATAGAACGCATTAAATCAGACTCACGATCTATTGATTTGGACCTGAGGATGACGCCCGAAGGAATGGCCCGACCTGAAGAAGTATTATTACAATTAGGATTGAAAGCTGGCAAAGACTATGAAATTTCAGAAATAGTTAGAAAAAGAGTAAATCTCTTCTCCTAAAGCGCCTGTTAGCACAAGCAAAAGGAGCATACGCAATGAAGAAGAGAATGTTAATTAATGTTGTAGAGCCTGAGGAGAGCAGAATCGCCATCTTGGAAGATGGGGTTCTTGAAGAATTATATATAGAAAGGTTCTCACGCGAGCAAATTGCAGGAAACATATATAAAGGCCGTATTGTCAATATAGAGCCAAGCATTGAAGCTGCATTTGTAAATATCGGAATATCAAGAAACGGGTTTCTCCACGTTTCAGATGTTAAGAACAATCGCAATGGAAACAATGGGAATTCACCAGACAAAGCTGAAAAAGCGGACAAAGTAGACAAATCTGATAACCCGGATAAAACTGTCAAGACGGACAAACCCGAATCAAAAGGAGGCTTATCAAGGATCAAGTCCCTGATAAGCCCCGATCAGGAAGTACTTGTCCAAGTCATCAAAGAAGGGATTGGTGAAAAGGGGTCGAGTTTAACAACAAATGTCAGTATCCCCGGACGTTTTCTGGTACTTACACCTGACTCAACTCGTATAGGTGTTTCGCGAAAAATTGTCGACGAAGATGAAAGAGCCAGGCTTAAGCAGATAATTGAAGAATTAAAACCACCTCCGAATTTGGGAATGATAGTAAGGACCGCAGGAGAGCGTCAGACAAAGCGTGAGCTTTCCAGAGATTTTAATTATCTTCGCAGGCTGTGGAAAGTTATAGAGAATAAGGAAAAGAAAGCGGAAGTACCTTCCGTAATTTATCAGGAGAGCGATTTAGTAATCCGTACAATTCGGGATATATTTTCGACTGATATTAATGAAATTGTTATTGATTCTGAAGCAGTCTTTAAGAAGATAAGATATTTCCTGCGTCTAATAATGCCCAGCTGTGTTAGGAAGCTGAAACTCTATAACGAACAGGAACCACTGTTTCACAAGTATAATATTGAACGTGAAATAGAAAAAATAAACAAACGTGAAGTCCGTCTCCCGAGAGGTGGCTCCATTGTAATAGAACAAACAGAAGCATTGGTAGCAATTGATGTAAATAGCGGAAAATATAGGGAGGAAAACGATCCGGAGAGAACCGCACTCAAAACAAACCTGAAAGCGGCAAAGGAAATTGCACGACAAGTAAGGTTGAGAGATATTGGTGGAGTCATCATAGTTGACTTCATTGATATGAAAGAAGAAAAAAATATGAGGGCTGTTGAGAAAACACTGGAAGCTTCTCTAAAGAGAGATCGTGCAAGAAAGAAAATACTAAAAATATCCAGGTTTGGTATTGTTGAAATGACACGACAACGTATCAGGCCCAGCCTTAAGTCCGTAATTTATGAAAGCTGTAAAAACTGCGGAGGTACGGGAGAAACAGAGACTATCGAAAGTACCTGTTTGAGCCTGATGAGGCAGATAAAATCAATGGTAAATAATCCTAAAATCAAAAAGATAGAGATTACTTCCAGTGATGTAGTCGCAGGATATTTGCTAAACAAGAAAAGAAAAAAACTTGCTGAACTTGAAGAAAAATTCTCAAAAGCCATTAACATAAACGGTATAATCGGGCATAAAAGTGGTGCAGCAACAATCAATTGTACCGATAGCGAAGGAAATCGAATAGCAACCAGATAAATTTGAATTATAAAATAAATTAGCTTTAATACTCACAGACGAGAGAATATTGAAAGGAGATGTGGTAAATGTATGCTGTAATAAGAGAACGCGGGAAACAATACAAGGTTGAGCCTGGCAATGTCATCGAAATCGATTTGAAGGATGATGCCAAAAAAGGTGACACACTGGAACACAAAGAAGTATTAATGGTATCGAAAGACGGTGAGACGCAGATAGGCGCTCCCACTATTGAAAATGCAAAAGTTATTTCTGAAGTCCAGGGACACACAAAAGGAAAGAAACTGACAGTAATGAAATTCCGTCGTCGTAAAGACTCCAGAACGAAACAAGGACATAGGCAAAAATATACAAAAATCAAAATCACGGAAATTGTTTCCTGATGTTTAATACTTCAAAATATATTCTAATTTTTTTGTAACACAAGGAGTAAAAAATGGCTCATAAAAAGGGACAAAGCTCGACTAGAAACGGAAGAGATAGTAACGCGCAACACCGCGGTATTAAACATTACGGAGGCGAACTGGTTAAAGCTGGTTCTATTCTGGTCAGGCAATGCGGTACAAAATTCAAACCTGGCACAAACGTAGGATGTGGCAAGGATTACACATTATTTACCAAAGTAGATGGGGAAGTCAAATTTGAAGCCGGCCGCCGAGTAAGCGTACATCCTGTGTAACAAAGAACAGCGGCTGAGCATAGCACATTAAAATTAAGGGAGCTTAAAAGCTCCCTTTTTTCATATAAAAGACAATTATGTTTGTAGATGAAGTAAGAATTTATGTTAAAGGTGGCGATGGTGGTGATGGCGCTGTAAGCTTTCGCCGTGAAAAGTTTGTACCTCGCGGCGGACCTAATGGTGGAGATGGTGGTAACGGTGGCAATGTCATCATACGCGCAAACAAAAATATCGATACTCTACTGGACATAACATCAAAAGTAAAATTCATTGCCGAGGATGGGGGTAAAGGACAGAACAGTAACAAAAATGGCAAGGACGGAAAAGACCTGATCATAAATGTGCCCAAGGGTACATTGATAAAAGATCTTAAGACTGGAAGGATAATTAAAGATCTAAAAGAAAATGATGTATCTATAACTATTGCAAGAGGAGGAAGAAGAGGCAGAGGAAATGCTTATTTTAAATCTCCCACTGACCAGACTCCACGTTATGCTGAAGATGGAAGAAATGGGCGTGAACGCTGGTTAAGACTTGAGCTAAAGCTTATCGCAGATATTGGTATAATTGGTTTGCCGAATGCTGGAAAGTCGACTTTCCTTTCAAGAATCTCATCTGCACGGCCCAAGATTGCGGACTACCCGTTCACTACTTTGCAACCACAATTGGGAATTGTAGAATTAGAAGATTATAAAAGATTAGTGTTTGCAGACATTCCCGGGCTTATAGAAGGTGCACACAGCGGATCTGGACTGGGCAATACATTTCTACGACATATAGAACGGACAAGAGTCGTTGTCCATTTAATAGATATTTCTGTAACTGATCTTCTGCAAACATACAATCTGGTCAGAAATGAGCTGACACTTTTCAGCACTAAATTGAGTGAAAAAGCTGAAATAGTCGCCATAAACAAATCCGACATCTTGGACGTGGAAACCAGCCGTAAAATAGCTGAAGAACTGAGTAAAGAAATATCCAAGCCAGTATACATGGTCTCAGCAGTATCAGGAAGCAATGTGAAGGAACTAATCAGGGCTGCATCAGACTTAATAGACAAGGAAAATGAAGAGGAACTTTCATACCTGTCACTTCCTACAGATCATGAAGCAATTGGCAAAAAGGGATTATCATTTTAATATTATTATCTTATCTAAACCCTTATGATACTGGCAGTAGATATTGGTAATACAAACGTTAATGTGGGCAGCTTTGCAGGCAAGAGGCTTGCCTCTCATTTTTGCATAGACAACTCATCTTTTATCAATCAAAAAGCTAAACTCCCTGTTAAATCATCTCTACTGAACGAAAGTAAAAATATAGTAGTAGCCTCAGTAAATCCTGACATAGAATCACTCTTCTACAAATTCCTTGGGAAAAATCACAAAAAGAAAACAGTGAAAATAGGCAGGGAAATAAAACTGAGAATACCAACACTTATTGAGAACCCACAAACGGTCGGCATTGACAGGCTGCTAAATGCACTCGCCGCATATAGACGAACCAGAACAGCTACAATCGTCATCGATTTTGGCACTGCAATAACTGTTGACATAGTATCAAAAAAAGGCGAGTTCCTGGGCGGCTTGATACTCCCAGGAATAAAGACTAGTGCTTATGCCCTAAATCGACAAACCGCTCTTCTGCCAAATGTAGAGATAAAACGGCCTAAAAAGATTATTGGAAAAAACTCAGAAGACGCCATCAAGGCAGGAATATATTACGGAACTGTCGGTTCCGTCAATCACATAATAAAAGAGTTAAAAGGAGTTTATGGAGACTTGGAATATACTGTTTCAACAGGTGGAGATGCAAAAATATTAAAGAGAGAGATTCCGGAAATTGACAAATTTATTCCACGTTTGACTCTGGAAGGAATAAGACTGGCTTTTGAAGAGAATCTTAATTCGTAAAATTGCATTAAACATTCTTTTTCGATGTTTTTTTCAACTTATGAATCAGCACTTTATAACCATCCTCATCTTTCACACCATCCAAGTCGCTGTCGTTTTCCAAATGTTCCAAGTCGTCGTAACCCAACTCTATTGCCTTCTCTAAAGAACCCAACGATTCACTAAGCATTTCCATCAATGAAAGACTACATGCAAGATTGTAGTGCACTAAAGGATCTTCTGGTCTGAGCTTCTCCAATTTCAAATCTACCTCTAACCCTTTTTCGTACATCCCGGTAGCGGTATATGCATTGCCGAGATACATCAGGCATTCGACATAGGCAGGATATTTGTCAAGAATACCTTCCAGAAACCAGATTGTAAACTCATCATCACTCTTTTGGAATTCCGGTGTTTTTAAATCAAATCTGTATTCTGGAATTTCTAATCTCACTTAACAATTAAAGTTTGCTTTTCTTTAGCTAAAATACGGCACAAAACTTATTTCAGTTTATTGTAAATTAATGTATTGTCAAGCCTGATTTTTAAAAGTTGTTGTCTAAAGCGCTTATGCCTTTCATCTTGACATATTTCTCTGTGAAACGTAGAATTTATTCTATTAATTTTTTACATAGTTAGTACAAATAATAATATAAAAGTGCACTATATATAATGTGCTTCACAATTCTAAAGTATTAAATAGATGGGGCTTAAATAACGGGCAGAATCTCATAAGTAATTGCCCATCCTCAAAAACCAGACCAAAAAGCCTTTCAGACGGATAAGACACATTCGGCAATATCTATAAATACAGTAATCCCGTTTTTATAATACTAAAGATCAGGACTGCCATTGAAACTCTACGAATCTCAGGCAAGAGAAATACTACATAAATATAATATCAATTTTCCTAAAGGCGAAGCCGCTGCCAGCGTGGATGAAGCGGCAAAAATATATAGTCAATTGGGAACTAAAAGAAGTGTTATAAAAGCGCAAGTCCTTGCTGGCGGAAGAGGGAAAGGCGGTGGCGTAAAGATAGTTGAGACGCTGGAAGAAGCAAAGGCATTTGCTGCTAAATTAATCGGCTCTCGCTTAATAACTGCGCAAACCGGAGAAAAGGGAACACCGGTAAATAAAGTCCTCGTGGCAGAAGCCATTGACATAAAGAGCGAATTGTATCTGGCCATCTCAATAGACAGAAGCACATCTAAAATCACCATAATAAGCAGTACAGATGGTGGGACCGAAATAGAGGAAGTTTCCGCAAAAACACCACATAAGATTTCAAAAGAACAAATCAACCCATTACTTGGTGTTCTTAATTTCCAGGCGCGTCAAATTGCACAGAATCTGAACTTGACCGGGTCTTTGGCAACAAAGGGATCCAGCCTGATTAAAAACCTGTTCAAAATATTTATTGAAAATGACTGCTCTCTTCTTGAAATAAACCCTCTGGTTTTAACACCTAACGATGAAATAGTTGTGCTGGATATAAAAATTGATATTGATGATAATGCCCTCTTCCGACAGAAGGATTCTCTGGAAACACAAGAACCTTCAGATGTCAGTAGCGCAGAAAGCATGGCCTCAGCAGCAGGGCTTAGCTACATTGGCCTTGATGGTAATATAGGTTGCCTGGTGAATGGTGCTGGCCTGGCAATGGCGACGATGGATATTATCAAGTTGTATGGTGGTTCACCTGCAAACTTCCTCGATGTGGGAGGTGATGCTCCGGTTGAGAGGGTAACAACCGCTTTTGAAATAATCTTTACAGACCCTCATGTTGCAGGTGTATTAGTAAATATTTTCGGTGGTATCATGAAGTGCGATATTGTTGCCGAAGGGATTATCCATGCCATAAAGAAAGTTGATATTAAAGTGCCTCTCGTAGTCAGGCTGGAGGGAACAAATGTTGAAATCGCCAGGAAAATGCTGGATGATTCGAAGCTAAACATAATTTTTGCCGATAGCATGAAAGATGCGTCTGAAAAAATAATTAAAGCTGTAAATGAAAATTAATGAGTATCTTAATTAATAAAGAGACTAAAGTAATCTGCCAGGGAATTACGGGACACTCCGGGAAGTTTCATACAGAGCACATGCTGGAATATGGTACAAAAATCCTGGCGGGAGTAACTCCCGGAAAAGGAGGAACTCAGATTTTTGACGTTCCGGTTTTTGATTCCATGAAAGAGGCTATAGAGGAAACCGGATGCGATACATCTATAATTTATGTACCTGCCCCTTTCGCTGCAGACGCAATAATCGAGGCGTCAGAAGGAGGCATTAAATTAATCATATGTATAACAGAGGGAATTCCTACTATTGACATGCTGAGAGTAAAAGCGTATATCGATACTCAAAGATCTCGTCTAATTGGGCCAAACTGCCCCGGAATCATCACTCCGGGAGAATCAAAGATCGGCATTATGCCGGGTTATATTCATACACCCGGCCCGGTAGGTGTTGTGTCAAGAAGTGGCACACTGACCTACGAAGCCGTATGGCAACTAACTCAAAGAAATGTCGGTCAGTCAACATGCATTGGAATAGGTGGTGATCCTGTCATTGGAACAACATTTATAGATACCCTGAAATTATTTCAGGAAGATAGCGATACCGAAGCGATTGTCATGATTGGAGAAATTGGTGGAAGTGCAGAGGAAGAAGCTGCAGAATTTATAAAGTGCGAAGTGACCAAACCCGTAATAAGTTTTATTGCTGGATTAACCGCTCCGAAAGGTAGAAGAATGGGCCATGCCGGAGCCATCATTGCCGGAGGTAAAGGTACCGTTGCCGAAAAAGTATCCTGCCTGAGAAGTGTCGGTGTCACTGTTGTAGATAGCCCGGCAGATATAGGAGAGGCAGTTAAAAAAGTATTAGGTTGACTGCGTCAGCCGTCAGTATGCTTCGCGTCATTAAGTCATTGACAGTGAAACAATTGACTCATCGACAGCAGAGCCAAATGAATTATTAATAACTTGACCAATGGCTAAAAAACAGGGAATTGTTAACATAAATCACAAGCGATGTAAAGCATGCGGTATATGCGTCAGTATGTGCCCTGTACAGAATTATAAAATAGAACAGAGAAAACTTAGAGAGTTCGGTAAATGCATTGCGTGTCTGCAATGTGAAAGATATTGTCCTGACATGGCACTAATTATAGATACTAAAAAATGACAAAAAGCCTTCTACAAGGTAACCAGGCAATTGCTCTGGCTGCTGTAAAAGCCGGTTTAAATTTTTATGCCGGATATCCTATTACACCGGCATCAGAAATTTTGCACGAACTGGTTAACAAGAAAACAGTAAAAGTCTTGCAGATGGAAGACGAAATCGCCTCTATTAATGCGATTATTGGTTCGTCTCTGGCAGGTGCGAAATCCATGACGGCGACATCTGGTCCGGGATTTTCACTTATGCAGGAAAGTATCGGGCTTGCCCATATGATGGAAATACCACTGGTCATAGTAAATGTGCAACGTGTTGGCCCCAGCACGGGTATGCCTACATTTCCCGCGCAGGGTGATATGCTACAATGCAAATATGGCAGTCATGGTGATTACTTCCCTATCGTCTTTTATCCAAATTCCGTTGCTGAACTTTATGAATTTACTTTTAACGCCTTTAATGCTGCTGAAGAATCCCTCAGCCCGGTAATTTTATTAAGTGACAGTTATGTAGGACACCTCTACGAAACAATTGAGGAATCTGATTATCCGATCTCGAATAGAACTTTGGCTCCACTGGGAACATCTAATAGACATTTCACTGGCCTTACTCATGAGGATTCAAAACCGGTAACTTCTGACCCGGAAGTACACAAAAAGCTAATAAAACGTCTTGAAACAAAACAGAAAAAAGTATCCAGGAAGTACAATGATTATGAATATATTGAAAATAAGAATTCAAAGATCCTCTTGATAGCCTATGGCGCATTATCCAGGGCAGCATATGATCTTAAAGATGATTATGCTATTTATAGACCTGTGAGGATTTTCCCCATAGTGGAGAAACTAATAGAGATAGCTAAAGACTATGAAGAAATTGTCGTAATAGAAATGAATACAGGACAGTACGTGAATGAAGTTGAACGATTGCTGCATCGTCAAATTAATTTTATCCCAATCCTGGGAGGCAAGATTGATTTGAATGAAATTTGGACAAAACTAAGAAAAATAAAAAAGAAACGATGACCAAGGAACTAACATACCTTAATTATCTGAAACAGGACAGGTTACCCACACAGTGGTGTCCCGGGTGCGGCAATGGAATCATTCTTAAGCTTGCCTGCCAGGCCATGGAAAAATTAAAAATTGTGAAAAAAGGAACGGTTATGGTATCGGGTATCGGCTGTTCCGGAAGGAGCGCCGGGTTTTTTGACCTTGATTCAGTACATACGGCACATGGCAGAGCGCTTCCGGTAGCTGAAGGAATTAAGCTGGCAAAAGAGGAATTAAATGTAATGGTAATCAGTGGAGATGGTGATCTCTTTGGGATAGGCGGGAATCACCTCCTGCATGCATCCAGAAGAGACACTGACATCACCGTAATATGCATTTCAAATGCAATTTACGGCATGACAGGAGGGCAATGTTCGCCCACAACCGAAGTAACCTCAAAGACCCTGACAACACCACGAGGAAACGTTGACTCGCCTATTAATGTACAGGCGCTTGTGACTGCACATAACTGCTTTTATGCCCGTTCTACTACATTTCATTATAATCATGCAATGAAATGTATTTTTGAAGCGCTACAACACAAAGGATTCTCATTCGTAGAGATAAAGAGCCAATGTATCACTAATGACGGTCGCAGGCGTGGATTTAAAAACTCATATGAAATGTTAATGTCATACAAAGAAACCTACAGAATCAACAATAGCACTAATAAATTAGAACACAATGAAATTGGAATTATAAGATGAAATACGAAATAAAGAAACTTGAAGAACACGAAGTCAGGGACACAATTAAAATGTTCAGATCAATAGTTGATGAATTACACGCTGACAGCTCTAAGGCCGAACGCTCACACTACAAAGCAACTCACCCTGTTAATAAAGTGAAAAAACAACTGAACGATAAGAATAGCATCTATCTAATAGGCAAGCGGGGAGATGAAATTATCAGCTTTATGTTTTCCCTGGTTTCTGATGGTATTGGCAATATACACTGGTTGGGAGTCAAGCCGGAATATAGAAAAGAAGGATATGCAAAATTACTTTTGGATAAAACGATCAAGGCATTTGTAAGGAAATCATGTCACAAAGCCAGAGCTTTCATTTATCCGGAAATAAAAGGTGCCTACAAACTGTTAAGAGGTTTCGACTTTGAGGAAAAGTCATTTATCGATGAACAGTTTTTCGGTATCAGCATCATTTTAATGGAAAAAACACTGGCACCGGTACCATTAAAAAAAGTAGCAAAGAAAATAGTGCTTGCCGGTGAAGCAGGTCAGGGTATAAAACTCATGGCACATACCCTGGGCAATATACTGGCCAAAATGGGAAAGGAGGTATCGCTTAATATTATTTACGGCTCAGCTGTGCGCGGAGGTGAAATAACAGCAGAATTGATCTATTCTGACGAGAAGATAGACACTCCATTTTTTGATAAAGCTGACCTGGGTGTCTGCTTATCAAAAAGTAAGAAAGAAACCATTAATGCCAAAGAGTTAATTGTTGAGGCAGACGCATACGATAGCGATCTCATACATCCTATACCGGATGTAATGCCGTTTGCTAAAATTGCTATGGACCAATTCCATAGTCATGTATTTGTAAACATGATAGCACTGGGAAGATTGCTCAGTATAATTGGTATTAAAATTGACAAAGTAGATTTTGAATCGGAATTTCAATCAAGATTTCTTGAAGAAAATACACGCGCGGTAAAATTTGGCTATACCTATCGTGATTAAAACTTAAATTGGTAACAGATGGGTGATGCACACCCTACAAAACTCTTTACGCTAGATCACTTTATATGCAAAAATCTATTGTCCTCATAATCAGAGACGGCTGGGGCATAAACCCGAATCCGGACCATAACGCAGTAGCAAATGCTCATACACCAAATACAGATTTACTTCTGAAAAAATATCCAAATACAATACTGGATGCATCCGGCACATCAGTAGGTTTACCGGAGGGCTATCAAGGTTCATCAGAAGTTGGTCACCTGAACATCGGTGCGGGCAGGATCGTAGAACAGGAAATCACCAAAATAACAAACAACATTCAAGACGGTACTTTCTTTAAGAGCCCTATCTTCCGGAAGGCAATTAATAACGTTATAGATAATAATTCATCACTCCACCTGATGGGCCTAGTGCAGGACGAAGGTGTGCACGCACACCAGGACCACCTTTTTGCAATCATGAAACACGCAAAGGAGCAAGGTGTCAAACAACTATATATACATTTCTTTGCGGACGGGAGAGATTCTGCTCCAAAGAGCACAATAAACTATCTCCGAACCCTGAAAGAAAAGATAGTCGAGTATGGCATAGGCGAAATTGCTACATTCATGGGCAGATACTATGCAATGGATCGGGGCAAGGAATGGCAGCTCACAACAACAGCATACGAGGCGATTACAAAGGGAGAAGGAGAAAAGATCGACAGTGCTGAAAACCTGGAGGATACAATACAGGAAGTCTATAAAACTAAAACGCCAAATGGCAAAGATATGTTTGATGAATATATTCCACCCCTGATAATTGGGGATTATGAAGGAACTCAGGATGGAGATTCTGTCATACACTTCAACTATAGACAGGACAGGGCTATCCAATTAACAATGGCATTTGTTGAAGACGACTACCCGGGAGAAAGGTGGAAAAAGTTTGATATAGTTTATTGCGGACTCACCAGATACTACGATACTTTTCCATTTAACATTTTGGAACCAATGGATGACGGCGGAGGCATGGACAATCTGCTCAGTCAAATTCTGAGCCAGAGAGACATGAAACAAATCCGTATTTCTGAGACCCAGAAATACAGTCATGTAACTTCTTTTGTTAACGGCAAACGTACTGAACCATTCCCTTGCGAAGAGCAGATAGAGATCAAAGGAACTTTTGATCCAGCCACATTTGCAGACCACCCTGAAATGAACGCTTATGATGTTACAGAAGAAGCCGTAAAAAAAATGAATTCAAGCGAATTCACCCTGATGATCATAAACCTTGCAAATTGCGACATGGTCGGTCATACCGGTATCTTTGAGGCAGCAAAGAGAGCAGTAAAGGTTGTCGATGAATGCGTAGGAACTTTAGTTGAAAATATCTTGTCAAAAAATAAAATTGCTTTGATTACAGCTGACCACGGAAATGCAGAAGAGATGACAGATTACAAAACAGGCATACCAAAAACATCTCATACGAAAAACCCGGTAGAATTTATTTATGTTGCCGAAGATTATGAAAGCATAAAATTAATCGAAAGAGGCACACTCTCAGACATTGCACCTACGATCTTACATCTGCTAGGTATAGAAAAACCTGTTGAAATGACCAGTAGAAATTTGATAATTACAGATTAGTAATAGTCTTTTATTTTTTGTCAATAAATAACAGGAGTATTTCAGACTGACAGAAGAAATTACAACTATACACCTCACTGATTTACACTTAGTCCATCATTGCAAGAACTGATTTTATTCCTGTATGCTCAGACAAGCCGATATTATGATAGTAACTGTGTATATTAGTTGATAATGTATACACGTAATTTCCAGAGACAAAAGTACTGATATCGATTTAAGAAGTAATAGCATTTTTTTAAAAGACTTGGTTCTGCAAGTTGAGGAATTTTTGTGACTAAAGAAACTATTAAGTGTCCGGATTGTGGTGCAGTAATTGAATTGTCAGAAGCCATTTCACATGATATTGAAGTGAGGTTGAAGCAACAATACGAAAATGAGATCGGAAAAACTAAAAAGGCGATTGAAGAAAAAGCAAAGAAAGAGACACAGGAATCATTAAACATCAAGATCTCAGACCTGAGTGAGCAACTGGAGGAAAAAACCAAAAACCTGAAAGAGGCCCAAAGGCAAGAGCTTGAGCTTCGCAAGAGGCAGCGGGAACTTGAGGAAAAAGAAGAAAAACTAGAACTGGAACTTAGTCGTAAAATTGATGCTGAACGTCAAAAAATAATTCAAAAAACTTCTATGGAATTTGAAGAAACTTATCGGTTGAAAGATGCGGAAAAGGATAAACAACTTGATGATATGAAAAAACAGATAGATGAACTCAAAAGAAAAGCCGAACAAGGTTCACAGCAAATGCAGGGTGAGGTTCTGGAGCTTGAACTGGAAGAGTCATTGAAGGAGGAATTCCCATTTGACGAGATAGAGCCTGTTGCCAAGGGAATAAAAGGTGGTGATATTATACAGACAGTAAAAACACAATCAGGACGTATCTGCGGAAAAATCTTATGGGAAACAAAACGAACAAAAAACTGGAGTGATTCCTGGATCCAGAAATTAAAGGATGACCAGCGTGATGCAAAGGCTGACCTTGCTATCCTGGCATCGGAAACTTTACCGAAAGGATTTCATCATTTTAGATTGATATCCGGTGTATGGGTAACAGACATACTTTCTGCCGTGAGCCTTGCATTAGCCTTGAGGGTAGTACTGATTCAGGTTGCAAGAGAGAGGGAAACACAGGTCGGCAAAAAAGAGAAAATGGAAATTGCCTACAATTATCTGACCGGGCAGGAATTTAGAAATAGAGTGGAAGCAATCGTAGAATCTTTTACTGCGATGAAAGGGGATCTGGAAGCTGAAAGGCGTGCAATGCTTAAAATTTGGGCCAAACGGGAAAAACAGATTGAAAGAGTAATTACCAATGCTGCGGGCATGCACGGAGATCTTCAAGAGATAGCAGGAACTTCATTACCAACTATCAAAATGTTAGAGCTGCCTAATGATGATGAATAGAAAAGCTCCACCTGACAAAAGGTAGTGATCTGCTTACCATGTTTTCCCCTCTTTAGTTCTAATCAAAAAACTTTTCACAAATATGAACATTTTTACCGAAAATTATGTTGTAGTGAATGACGCATTATTTTTTCAATAATTTTAGAGGGAGCTGAAAAATGGTAGGAAAATGTAAGTCATTGGTCATGTTTGTCGCATTAGTAGGTATTTCGTGCATGGTACTTAGTTTTGCAGGAATGGATGCACAGGTTTATGCGCATGGTTCCTCAACTGCCAAATCAAGCGAGTGCCCGTTAGATAAAGGTGGAAAATGCTCAGATGACAAAGGCTGCAGTAAGAAATCTAAATGCGACAAGGGCGGGGGTCACAAGATTGACAAAATGATGGATCTTACCCGCTGCGCAAAAAAGGAATTACTAAAAGAAAAAATTAAGGCGAATCTTGAGAAAAAAATAGGTTCAAAACTAGATCAAATTGCTGATCTTCTTGTTGATGCAATGCTCGACGAATACAGATCTGCAATACAAGGTAAAGCTCGTAAATCCACTCTTCAGAATGATATAAGGGAGGTATTCAGCGGAAAAGGCCCTCAGTAACAACAGTATAAGCACGTTAGCAGATTGCCTGCCCGTATTTATTGTTCGGTACGGGCAGGTCGGCTACCAGCCACAATACCTTTTTTCAGCAACCACGAACTTTCCGAAGCCTCGGAACATGCATAAAAAAAGTCCTCAATACCCTTTAACGGATATTGAGGACACTATTATCACAGTCGTGTTTTATTATAGCGGCTCTACACATTTTACGTACAACTAACTCCTTTCGATAGTTTATACAGTAAAAGGCATAAGAACTCTTTGTAAAATATACTTATAATTTGACAACGTTTGCTGCTTTGCTACCCTTTTCTCCTTCTTCAATGTCAAACTCTACCTGATCTCCTTCTGAAAGACTCTTAAAGCCTTCAGCCTGGATCGCGGTATGATGAACAAAGACATCGTCACCATTCTCCGGTGTAATAAAGCCAAAACCTTTTGAATCGTTAAACCACTTAACTGTTCCAGTCGCCATAATAAAAACCACTCCCTTCAATAAAAAAAACTAAAAAAAAGGCGGCAAGATTGGAAAACCTTGCCGCCTTACTAATGTTTATAACATATAATCTGACGCTACAGTACAACCAATACTACCAGCAATTTCGAATTACTCATAAAGGTATCAAACATTATTTATAAAAGCAAGAGAAAATAAAATAAATAATATTTTTACTGTAAGCAGATTTCCCATAGTTTACGGATTACGATTCGGGACAAAATATTAACGATTTGACACATAAGGTTAACTGATATTTTTCCTGTTGATTTTACCAAACAACATCACTATTATTTAGCAAGAATCCTTAAACACATTAAAATGTCATAAGGCCTGACAAAAGATGTACGTATTTATACCGGCTGGCGTTATAATCTTTAAATACGGGCTCTATTTCCGGAATTTTTTGCAATTCTAAGTGAAGGATTTAGAATATGAATATTTTAGTTGCTGTCGACCTATCAAGTGCCTCACAGAAGATATTAGATAAAGCAAAAACTCTTGCATTAGCACTGCCTGCTAAAATATGCTTACTCCACGTTATTGAAGGTGAGCCCGATTTTCTGGATGATGAGCCGGATTTGCAAAACTCAAGTGACCAGGGCCAGCAGGAATTCCCTCAGGAGCATAAGGACTTGCAAAAAGAGGTAGACGGGCTCAGACAATCAGGGGTAGAAACCAAAGGACTTCTTTCGCAAGGTACCGTTGTCGATGTTATTCTTCAAAAATCAAAGCAACTTGAAATTGACATTATTATTATTGGTACCCACGGACACGGAGGTGTTCATCACATGATATTTGGCAGCGTGAGTGAAGGAGTGTTACGAAACACTTCCTGCCCTGTTCTTGTTATACCAACACTCGAAAGAAAATAATTATTCACCGGCTTGTCCGGTCCAGGAGATATAACTATGGAAGTAACACCTTTTCAACGATTCATACTGATAAATCTGTACGATCTCTGGAAAGAGTACGGCACCAGCAAAGTAAAGCCTCTTGAATCACTGATAAGAGAATACGATAATAAAGATAAAAATATACGAAAAGCGATGAAGAAACTCATCTCAGAAGGGCTTATTGATTCAGATTCGTACAGTACATGGTTAACGAAAGAGGGTGTTCGCCAAATGGAAGCGGCCAGTCGTCCTGACGATAGCGCCGTTACCCGGGAAGATAAAACGCCGGTAAATATCACGGCAAGCTTTCTCAAAAATTTCGAACAGGCAATCGGCAAATCCGAAGTACAGTCACCCGAAAGGGAAATGTGGCTTCACGGCATAACACAGATCGGCCAAAATCCCATACTCCTTAAGACATTGGAAACTGCTCTTAAAGCGACAATAGACGATAAATCTTCTTAATTTCGTCAAAAACTGCCGCCGGATGACAATTGTATACTTGAGATTTGTGCTCATTAGTTGAAGTTACAATATGTATTAATCCCTAATCTTCTTGCAATCCCATCAAAAATATTTATTCTTCACGGTTTAATTATCTCAATGTTTCCGCCGCAGTATACGTTATTTGAAATGGCGGCTTCTATTGCCAGTCTGGCGATCTCCTCTGCACTCTTTTCCTGATCATACAGTACATGCATCGCACCAATCGCGTAATCACGGCCAGCCCCGATAGCATAAAATTTCCGAAATTCTGTCACACACATATTTGATGAAACAAAGAAAATACGCTTTTTCGTGGCTATCAAAAATGCTGAATCCAGCTCACCAAATGGTGAGTCGGCATCTTCGCATTGATTATTAACGAATGAGTATTTTTCATGCAAGATTGGCCACAGCTTCTTGAAAAACAGAAAAATCTGCTGCTTTGTTGTCAGTCTGACTGTCTTTTTACCTTTAAGATAATCATCCAGGATATTGTCATACAGACCCCAGCCGGCACCAGCAAGTATCGCAGAACCTATGCGCCTCAACTTAGATTCATACAGATTATCGACACCTGTAGTGTTTGAATCAAAACACTGTAATGTGTCTGCGCCAATAACTACTTTATTGTCTTTCTTAACTACTACTGCAATAGACATTATCTTCTCCAGAAAAACCTGCAATGTTTGTATTAAACTACCAAGCTTGTGTTAATCTGTGGCTAACCTTAGTATAGGGAAAGAGATTCACAAATTATACTAAAAAAACAGTTATCCGTTCGGGTCCAGTCAGCATGATTGAACCTGCTAAGGAGAATATAGGTCAAAACATTTTTATTAATCCATTGAATATGCTAAAATATTTACCAAACTTCAGTAGTTTAATCAAAGTATGTAATATTTAGATTCCCGCTTCCTTGGGAATGACGAACTAGAATAATTTATCTAACACAACTATGAAAAAATATTTTAATACGTGCCCAAGAGATTGTTACGACACCTGTGCCATGATTACAACGGTTGATGATGGTAAGGCAGTCAAGCTTCAGGGTAATCCTGAGCATCCTATAACGCAAGGATTCCTCTGCTGGAAGATACAGAATGCCTTAAAGTTTGTATATTCACCCGAGCGCCTGAAACGTCCTCTCAAAAGAGTAGGAAAGAAAGGGACTGACAATTTCAAAGAGATTACGTGGGAAGAAGCTTACAGGGAAATTGCGCACCAGATGGAAAATGTTCTGTCCAGACACGGAGCAGAAGCAATATTACCTTTTCACTATTATGGCCACATGGGGCTGCTTAATAAGCAATTGCCCCAGCGAATCTTCACAACACTAGGCACCAGTAATTGCTCACCTACAGTGTGTTCAAACGCAGGACGAACAGCCATGCAGTATGTCTATGGTGGATTCTGGGGACTTGATCCGGAAGAGATTCACACTTCCAAACTTATTATCTTCTGGGGATTGAACGGACCATGGAGCAACCTGCACGGATATAATATGGTAAAACAGGCGGTTCGTAACGGAGCGAAATTCTACGTCATAGACCCCTTGAAAACAGGCCAGCTCGGAAAACACCTCGCCATTAAACCAAACACTGACGGTGTCCTCGCACTGGGAATTGCAAACTATCTGATATCAAACAATATGTACGATGAGGAACATGTAGAGAAATATACACACGGTTTTGAGCAGTTTAGAGAAGTCGCTGAGGGTTTTGACCTTGAAAGGGTTTCAAGAATAACTGACTTATCTGTAGAAGATATTAGAGAATTAGCAGAAGATCTGTATCGGATAAGACCAAGCTTTATTCATCTTGGATTCGGTATCCAGAAACATCTTTATGGTGGCGAAGCCGCAAGAACGATTGCCCTCCTCCCACCTCTGGTAGGTGGATTCAGGGTGCATTACAGCAATACTGACAGAGAAATAGACCTCGCCTTTCTCCAGGGCAAACACCTTATCAACCCAGAAACTCCGAAAACCCAGAAGATGCGCAACATGGCGCAACTTGGTAAGTTACTTGAGGCTGAAGAGATAAAATTCCTTTTTGTCTTCAACACCAATCCCCTGGTAAATCTCCCAAATCAGGCACTGGTAAGGAAGGGTATGGAGAGCGAAGATCTCTTTACGGTTGTGCATGATATCTTTCTGAATGATACCTGCAGTTACGCGGACATTGTCCTGCCTGCACCGAGTTTCCTGGAATCGTTTGATGTCCATATATGTTACTACCACAACTATCTCTCCATAAACCAGAAAGCGATTGAACCTCTTGGTAAGTCTAAACCCAACTATCAGGTCTTTAGAGAACTTTCTGAAGCTCTTGGCCTGAATACGAAAGAGCTCTTTCCTCCGGAACGTGAAGTGGCAGAAGCGTTTCTAAGCAGAAGCAAGGCAGTGGATTTTACATTGAAAGACCTGGAACAGAAAGGTTACTTTAAAATGAAGCCCAGACCTCAAGATGAATATCTCACTCCGTCAGGCAAGATTGAAATGTACTCTCAACTGGCTGAAAAAGCCAATATTCCGCCTCTACCCGGCTACTATGAAGAGGAAAAGAGCCCGTACCCTTTCCAGTTTCTAACGGTAAACCATAAACGCATCACACGCTCTCAGTTTCATAATATCTGGAAGAAAGAGATAGAACCAATCGTTCTGATTAATGATGAAGATGCAATGAAGAAAGGTATAGAGGAAGGGGATTGGGTCGTATTAGAAAATGATCAGGACACTTTGAACATGAAGGCACGTCCTACTAAAGACATAAAACAGGGAGTTACTTTAGCCTACGGAGGATTGTGGTCTAAGCTGTGTGAAGGCAAAGGCGCAAACACCCTGACGCCGGACATTGTCCAGGATTTTGGAGGCAACGCGACATATAATTCCACTTACGTTGAGATTAAAAAACTGTAATGCGGAATGGATAAGAGCAGAAGCAGTGTATTTAAAACTCAGGAAGAGGAGTTGATGTTTTATCTGACTGGACTGATTTTCTTTTTCCCATGGCCATTTTTTCAAACTGTGTAAAATGTTCCGGTTCCCCTATCACGGCAACCTTGTCCGCCCCAGCTCTTGTCAGCTTGTAATCCGCTCCTTCTTCATTTGCTCTTGCGACTATAAAGAGCTTCTTATTAAGCCCCCTTGCACTGAGCACAACGTAAAGGTTCTGAGCGTCCGAATCAAGAACTGATATAAGCCCTTTTGCTCTTTCTATACCTACGCTCTTAAGAAGATCATCTCTTGTTGCGTCTCCATAGATCATCATGACATCATCATCTACATCGAGTTCCCGGGATTCTTTTTCCACGATTACAGATTGGATCCCCTTATGTTTTAGTTCCTTGTAGATTACCTTCCCCATACGGCCATAGCCGCAGATAATGTAGTGATTTTGCAGTGACTCTAATGCCTTCTTCAATTTTCTCCTCCCAAATACATCCTGAATTTCACCTTCGAATATAGCCTTTAACCCGTAATTTACTGCAAAAGCGACAACGCCCAGACTAAAAAAAATCAGGCCGATAGTAAAGGCCTTTTCCAGATTTTGAAAGTGGTTCTACTTCATGAAACCCTACCGTCGAAAGAGTAATAACAGTCATGTAGAGGGAATCAAATACTTTCCATCCCTCGATAAAATAGTAACCAGCGGTACCTGACAGTAGAACAATAATAAAAAGGATCAGGGAAATAATTAGCTTTTTTCTAAATGTGTTTGCACTATCTTTCATTAAGGATGGAAAATTATGAAATTATATTCTGTATCAAAATAATGATGTAGATCGCTTATGTCACATTAGACTTATCAACTGGAAAATTACAATAATCCAGCACATAAGTCAAGGATTTACCTGAAGTTATCCAACCAAATCCTTAGCAATTTTATTGAGGGCAGATCCTGCCCGGAACCATTCTATCTGCTGTTCCGACATAGTATGTTTTGTTTCCAGATCCTCTTCTGTCCCGTCACTATGCTTAATTTTTAAGGAAATATTTTTGCCCGGAGTCAAACTGTCCAAACCGGTTACCGACACCTTGTCATCCTCCCTGAATTTGTCATAATCAGCCGGTTCAACAAATGTGAGAGGAAGAACGCCCTGTTTCTTTAAATTAGTCTCGTGGATTCGGGCGAATGAACGGACGATTACTGCAACAGCGCCAAGAAACCTTGGAGACATGGCAGCATGTTCACGTGAAGAACCCTCCCCATAGTTTTCATCACCTACAACAACCCATGAAACTCCACGTTCCCTGTAATCACGGGCAATATCTGAAAATCTTATACCGCTCTTACCTGTGAACTGATTTTTGCCTGTACCGGCTGAACCATCAAATGAATTTACGGCTCCAGAAAAAGCATTATCAGATATGTGGTCCAGATGCCCTCTGAACTTCAACCACGGCCCCGCCGGAGAAATATGATCGGTTGTACATTTTCCAGAAGCTTTTAACAATAAAAGAGCGTTGACAATGTCATTACCATCCCATGGCGCAAAAGGGGCCAATACCTGAAGACGTTCAGATTCAGCATTGATAGCAATCTCTACTTTCGAACCATCCTCCACGGGTGGCACATAGCCCTTACCGCAACCGGTAAATCCGGCAGATGGCAGATCTTCCGCGGATGGCTCTTCCAGCATCACTTCCTGCCCGGAAACCGATTTTATTTTATCTGTCAACGGATTAAATGAGAGAGATCCTGAGAAGGCGTATGCAGTTACAATTTCGGGAGAGCTGATAAATGAAAGAGTTTCTGTGTTGCCATCATTACGGGCACGAAAATTTCTATTATAGGAATTAACAATGGTGTTTCTCTCACCCTTTTTGATATCTGTCCGTTTCCACTGCCCTATACATGGGCCACAGGCATTGGCCAACACGGTTGCACCGGCATCAGTCATGGTTTTCATCTGTCCATCACGTTTAATGGTATCTTCTATCAGGTTTGATCCCGGTGTCACCAGCAGCGGAATTGCCAGCTTCAGACCTTTGGCAACTGCATCCTTAGCCACGGCAGCAGCACGTCCCATGTCCTCATAAGAGGAGTTTGTGCATGAACCGATAAGAGCAAATTTAATATTATCAGGATAATCTTCCTTAACTATTTCGTCTTTAAACTCAGATACGGAACGTACCTTATCAGGTGTATGAGGACCGCAGACCAGTGGTTCAAGTTCTGATAAGTTTATCTCAACAACCTTGTCATAATATTTTTCAGGATCTGCATATGCCTCATCATCAGCTCTGAAACATTCTGAATATCCCTCCGCTAAGTCTGCTATATCAGATCTGTCAGTTGTTCTCAGATAATCTGACATACGCGTATCGAAAGGAAATGTAGATGTTGTAGCGCCGTGCTCTGCCCCCATATTACAGATAGTTGCCTTACCCGTGCATGAAATTGACGCCGCACCATTCCCGAAATACTCGACGACAGAACCAGTCCCCCCTTTGACAGTAAGTTCTTTCATTACTCTCAGGATAACATCCTTGGAAGATGACCAGCCGGATAATCTACCGGTTAATTTAATACCTATAACGCCTGGCCACTTTATACCGAAAGGCAAACCTACCATAACGTCTACTGCATCCGCCCCACCCACACCAACTGCCAACATACCCAGCCCCCCGCCATTTGGAGTATGTGAATCGGTGCCGATAAGCAGGCCACCTGGAAAAGCATAATTCTCTATAACTACCTGATGAATGATCCCTGCCCCAGGATCCCAGAAACCCATACCGTATTTTTTTGCGGCAGAGGACAGAAAGTCATAAACTTCTTTATTTGTCATTTTAGCGGCAGGCAGATCGTCTTCTACGCCCTGATGTGCCAGTATCAGATGGTCACAATGGACGGTAGTAGGAACTCGCACAGATGGCACACCTGACGACATAAACTGCAATATCGCCATTTGAGCAGTCGCGTCCTGCATAGCAACCCTATCAGGATACAGATCGACATTAGATTCCTTTCGAGTATATGGTTTTATATCCTCCAGCTTCATATGTGAATAGAGGGTTTTTTCCGTAAGAGTTAAACCACGCCCCAATACATATCGCGCTTTCTGATGTTTTTCTTTTAAATCCTTATATAATTTTTTGCATATCTCAATTGTCATATTTTCCCCCTTGTAATGCTCATTTCTTCTCTATATATTATAATAGCAAGCAGATTTGAAGTGATCTAAAGCTGCCTGCCTGTGCGTAGTACGAAGACAAGTAATAAAAAGCATGATACCATAATATAGCACAAGTGCAACCCTGCTTGACATATGGACAAACGTGCAGGAATGGCAGGATTCATAACTTTACCGGAAACAACAGCGAAGCTCAGCTTAGTAAGAAAATAGACGAAAGGAACTGATTTATGAAGATTGGGCAGTATGAACTACATTCGATTGAGACCGGGAGGTTTGCCCTTGACGGTGGTGCAATGTTTGGAATTGTGCCAAAGGAGCTGTGGAGCAAGCTTCATCCTGCAGATGATAAAAACAGAATAGATATGGCTCTCAGGTCACTACTCATCATGGATGATAAACGCAAAATCCTTATTGACACCGGCATCGGTACAAAGTTGTCAAAAAAGATTCAGAAAATCTACAAATTAGACCAGACTGAGCACAATCTGGAAGCATCCCTGGAAAAATATGATCTGGAAGCTAAGGATATAACGGATGTGATCCTGACCCATCTTCATCTGGACCATGTCGGAGGAGCAACTTATTTAAAGGGCAAAAAGCTGAAGCTCACATTTCCAAATGCAACATATTATGTTCAGAAGACACATCACGAATGGGCGTCTAAGCCAAGTGAAAGAGACAAAGGAAGTTTTATCATAGAAGATTTCAAGACAATAGAAAGAGAAGGAAAGCTTCGACTAATAGACGGATACGCCATGATATTACCAAACATTGACGTCATAATCTATGATGGCCACACGATAGGTCAGCAGGTCATAAAAATATCAGATGGAATTGATACGCTTGTTTACTGCAGTGATGTAATACCTTTTACATCACACATCAACTTGCCATATATCCCAAGTTATGACATTAATCCGATAACATCAGTTGAAGATAAGGAAAAATTACTGACAAGAGCTTGTGAAGGAGATTGGATTCTCTTCTTCGAACATGACCCTGTCATAGAAGCGGTAAAGGTAGTCAAAGCAGAAAAAGGGTTTACAATAAAAGAGACGATATCTTTATAGATCCTTATCAAACTTAATTAGTGTAAATTTGTGAAATTCGTGTCTATTATTTTTCCAATAAAGAGAGGTTGCTTTGAAACTAAAAGGTAAAGTTGCAATTGTAACGGCAGCGAGCAATGATAGAGGAAGTGCTATTGCAGAACTCCTGGCATCTGAAGGTGCAGCTGTAACAATCAACTACTTCAAAAACAAAAAGAGCGCAGAATCACTCTTGAGCAATATTGAAAACCGTGGTGGCAAGGCTATGCTGAGGCAGGTTGATGTAACCTCAAAGGTAAGTGTGAATAGAATGGTTAAGGATACCGTAAAAAAATTTGGAGGCATAGACATCCTTGTGAACAATGCACACGGCACTATAAGACGAAATACCTTTGAAGATACAATATGGAAAGAATTCACAGAAAATCTGAACGGTACGATAAAAGGTGCGCACAATTGTTGTCAAGCGGTAATCAGTGGGATGCAGAAGCAAAAATGGGGAAGGATCATTAATATAATGGACAATATAGTTAATGAACCGGTAAAAGGGTATACCAGTCATACAACAGCCCAATCAGCATTAGTAGGATTTACGAGAGGCCTTGCAGTTGAACTGGGCAGTTTCGGAATCACCGTCAATTTGATTTGTGCAGGGTTTACTTTAGCTAAGAGAACGCCTCACGCTCCACCTCGTATACAGAAGATAATGGCCGAGCAGACACCACTGAAACGGCTTGCACTACCTATAGATATTGCCAAAGCCGTTCTGTTCTATGCCACTGACATGTCGGACTTTGTAACCGGTAATTGTTTATCAGTCGACGGTGGCAAAGCAATGCGCTGATCTTAATTTTTTTTATTTATATTCTGTACAACCATTTTGTATAAAAAAGAAAAGATTCGTTTGGAAAAAGAACCCTACATATTTAATACAATTCGATAAGGAGGTATTAAATGCTGCAGAAATATATAAGGTATTGCACAAAGAAGGTATTAGAGGCCATAAACATCGGAACTATGGAACTGGTAAATATGGGGCATACTGTATTTACAACAGAGTTTGTGCTTCTAGGACTACTTGTCCAGAATGATTCTTCTATCCTTACAATTATGGAACAACTTAAACTGGATACGGAAGGATTAAAGAAACGCCTTACAGATGATATCTTTGCATCTTTAGATAATCAAACAGCTAATATTGCGAAGACAGGTAATATTCAATTAGTAATTTCCGAAGAGGTTGATAAAGTATTTGAGCTTGCTTTGCAGGAATCTAAATTAATGGAAGACAAACTTATCAGCACCGAAACGCTATTCCTTGCCCTCTTTAATCCACAATCAGGGAAAACTGCTGAAATTCTCAAGAGTGCCGGTCTTGATCAGGAAAAGGCTAGAACGGCTATTAAAGAGATCAGAGGTGGAAGAAAGATTGTAAACCAGGACGATGAAAGCAAGGTCGATGTATTAAAAGAATATACGCTGGATCTGTTAGAGCTTGCAAGACAGGGAGAACTGGATCCTGTTATAGGAAGAGAAAAAGAGATAGAGAGAATAATCCAGATCCTGTCGAGACGCAAGAAAAACAATCCAGTCTTAATAGGTGAAGCGGGAGTGGGCAAAACCGTTATTGTAGAAGGCCTTGCTCAGCAGATTGTCGCTGCAGAGGTCCCACAATCACTACTGTCAAAAAAAATACTTTCACTTGATATGGCAGCCCTTATTGCAGGAGCCAGTGTCAGAGGTGAATTTGAGGGCCGACTGAAATCAATCAGAGACACGATAATAGATGCCGGCGGTCGTATTATACTCTTTATAGATGAATTACATACTGTGGTCGGCGTAGGCGGCGGAGCCAGCGGGGGAATGGGAGCACCGGATATCTTAAAACCGGCCCTGGCAAGAGGCCAGCTACAGTTGATTGGTGCAACTACGTATGATGACTATCGCAAGTACATAGAATCAGATCGAGCACTTGCACGAAGATTTCAGACGGTTCAGGTTAATGCACCCGGAATCGATGAAACCAAAAAGATCCTTGAAGGGCTCAAACCATATTACGAAAAACACCATAATATTGATTACACTCCGGAATCATTGGATGCTGCCGCGCGTCTTTCCGAACGTTACATCATAGACAGATCACAGCCCGACAAGGCAATAGATCTTCTGGATGAAGCGGGTTCGAAAAAACATCTTGAAATGCACTACACACCATCTGGTCTTAAGAAGCTGGAAAACGAAAAGAGAACGCAGACGGCACTTAAGAAGGAGGCTTTCGAAAAACAGGATTTTGAGGAAGCAACGAAACATCATGCAGAATTACAGATTATAGAAAAACAACTTGTCACCGAAAAAAAGAAATGGAAAAAGGAGCTAAAAGATAAAGACACCCCTGTAACTTCTGAAGATATAGCCGGTGTTGTCTCGAATTGGACAGGTATTCCGGCGTCAAGAATGCTGAAAAGTGAGGCGGACAAGCTGGCAAACATGGAGGGGAAAATACATGAACGCATAGTTGCTCAACAAGCCGCCGTTAAGGCAATTGCTGACGCAATCAGAAGGAACAGAGCAGGACTGAGAGAAGCATCGAGGCCTATAGGCGCCTTCCTGTTTCTTGGCCCTACAGGAGTTGGAAAGACAGAACTGGCAAAAACCCTGGCAGAATTTCTATTTGATGATGAAACGCGTATCGTCAGACTGGACATGTCTGAGTATATGGAACGTCATGAAGTCGCAAAACTTATTGGAGCGCCTCCCGGCTATGTAGGTTACGGAGAAGGAGGACAGCTTACAGAACGGATAAAAAGAGTACCATATGCAGTAGTGCTACTTGACGAAGTTGAAAAAGCCCATCCCGATGTATTTAATATGCTCCTACAGGTACTTGACGAAGGGAGACTGACCGATGCACAGGGCCATGTCATAAGTTTCCGAAATACCATTATCATAGGAACTTCTAATATTGGAAGCGAAAAGCTTGCAGATAAACATGAAATAGGATTCAAATCTGGCGCGGGTATTATCAGCCATGATGAGGCGAAGGATATGATTCTGTCCGAAGTCAAAAAATATTTTAAACCGGAATTCTTGAATAGATTAGATGATATGATCGTCTTTCACTCTTTAACAAAAGAACATATGTCACATATATTAGACATTCTTCTGAACAGGCTTATAGCGAGATTGAAGGAAGAGGAAATATATCTAGAAATAGATTCTGGAATAAAGGAGAAACTTGCAACAGACGGGTATGAACCGCAGTATGGCGCCCGTCCGCTTAAAAGAGCCATTGAACGTGAAATAGAAAACAAATTATCCTTGTGCATAGTAAACCGGCAATTCCAATCAGGCGACAAAATCAAAGCTATAATTAAGGATGAAGAGATAGGCTTTGAAAAGATCTCCGTATGAACACCACGAGAAAACATTTAAGAATAACTATCGACTGCTGTAACCATCTGTTCGGAGAAGGCCTTAAAAAGTCAAAAATTTTGTAAAGGGAAATCTTGTGTTCAGATTATCAATCGTATATCTATTAAAATGGATCTGCTTTGCTGTTAGCGCTTCCACTCTTGGAATAGGGATCATCTACTCTTTCAAGTATTTATTGATAAAGACCCTCGAAGTAATACATTATTCAGGTATTTCCTTATACCTGTGGCCAGTATTTGGAACTCTCGTATGTGGGTTGATTATCTATAGAAAATGCCCTGGTTCGGTGGGAGAGGGAATGCCGGCTTATATGCGGGCAGTAAATACAGAACATGGAAATCTGTCACTTAAAGCCTCAGTATATAAATTTTTCGCAACTTTATTTACTCTTGGATTCGGTGGTAGTGGAGGAATTATCGGCCCGATGGTTAGAGTTAATTCGGGTATAATGGCAAGCCTTGGAAACCTCTTCATGAAGATTGGGCTTACCGAAGAAGACCGCAGAATTATTGCTATTTGCGGAGCAACATCCGTTTGCGCTGCTGCATTTCATTCTCCTATCTGAGCAGGTTTTCTTGCTGTAGAAATATTAAAGAGGGCAAATATGCATTATCTGGATCTCTTTCCCTCTATTATAACTTCATGTTTGTGTGTAACTTTAATTCAATACTTTAATTTACCTGACATTTTCCCTTTTCAGATTTCTATTGTAAATGAAAATTTTATTCTTTCGGAAAACATGATATGGATTCTAACCCTGGGCTTTATAATCGGCGGTTTTTCAATTCTTTATTCAAAGTTTTACGGTTGGATGCGTAAATTCATGGAGAGGGACTCTCTCAGCACAATAAATATGTTGATCAGTTCAATCATAGTTATTGGTATCGCTTATCTGGTACATCCAGATCTTTTGAGTGTTAGCTTCTCTTATATTGGAAATTTGACTTCTGGAAACGGTGTTTGGCCTTTTGCTGAAATCTTTGAAGGAAAAACTTTATTTGCTGTTTTTATTCTTCTTGCCGTCATGAAAGGACTAACTAATTCTATTACAGTTGGTTCAGGACTTAGTGGTGGGTTTATTGGACCTTCTATTATTATGGGACTTCTTCTTGGCGCGGCCATGGCACAATTTTTAGGTATTCAAACTAATAGTGGAGTTTTTTACGCATTATTAGTTGCCGGAATGAGTGGTGTCTTATCTGGAAGTCTGAATGCTCCCATTGCTGCTGCAATAATTGGTACAGAAATTTTTGGAACAGACTATGCAGTTCCGGCTACATTATCTTCAATAGTCTCCTTCCAGATAGCAAGAAGTTCATATCTATATGACTCTCTAAACGACAACTAAAAAGAATAATCTGGCGTTTCATAACCTTTACCAGGAATGCAAGATTAATGGCTCTCTAAGATTTTCTTGACCGTAGGAGCAAGTTTACTCAGTCCCGCCATCTGACCAATTAAGAGTGCCTCGTCTATCTCCTTTTCATCAATGTGAAATGCCTTAAGCGCAAACATTGCTCCAACACGTTCACCACTTTTACAGTGAATAATTAATGGATAATTTTCCGACTTTGAGAGCACGTCTGCAAATACCTTTGTTTTCTGAGGAGTAAACCCTTCCGATACAGAGACAGGAATATGAAAATATTTCATACCAGCACCTTCTACCCAGGTTAACTCCTGAGCAGGGTCAGGTAGTTCTTTGTCAGTTCTAAGATTAACGACAGCCTTAAATCCAGTTTCAGCTGCCTGTTTTATCTGGTCAAAAGTCGGCTGGCCACCGGTCAGAACGCTATCTAACGGCACCTGGAAATTTGGCAGTCTTATCAACGGCGAACTAACCGGTCTTATAAACGACCTTTGATACATAGTTATGTTTATATTATCTGCAAATACATTAGATGCAAAATATAATGTTAAACATGCAGCAGATACAATCTTGATGTAACAATTCATTTTCAACTCCTTGCATTATTCCTGTAACAAATACATTAACTCCTGATTATGTTTCTATATTTTTTCAACCTCTCACCCAACCCTTTGTTTTGCAGGACTTGCACGAGGAACAATAACGGCACCCTGCATAGATACAAACCTTTTTACTGTTTTTATGGACCTGTCCCAATCCCATACAGCTTTCACAACGTTTTGCGGAATCTGAAATCTGTCCAGATCCACCGCAACCATTGCATTTTATGCAATAGTTACAACTCTTCCCGCTACAGGGCATTTTGTTATCTACATGCCATATCCCCGTTCCGCAACATTTAAAACACGGTTGGTTTGCAAAGGAATCTGATATACAGAATAATCCGACAACCAGACAGAGCGTTATGACAAAGACTGTGATGTTTGATCCAAATCTACTATTAGCCATCTATATTCCGTTATTATTTATATCCAAAACGACTTAATGCCGCTTCATCTTTGCGCCAGTTTTCACTGACTTTGACCCAGAGGTCCAGATAGACCTTTTTATCTAAAAGGTCCTGTATGCCTTCCCGCGACTTTTTTCCTATCTCTTTCAACATTTGCCCGTTTCCACCGACAACAATCAATTTATGGCGTTGCTTCTCCACATACACATTTGCAGAAATATAATCAAGCTCGTCACTTCTTGGCACAAACTCTTTTACCACCACAGCCACCCCATGAGGTATCTCCTGCCTTACAGACAACAGTACCTGTTCACGGATAAGCTCAGCAATTGCCAGCTTATCCTGCTGATCCGTTACGGTGCCTTCCGGATAGTATGCAGGGTTTGCCGGCATCAGTTCAAATATCTTTTTGATCAGTATCGGAATATTAATCTGCGTTATGGCAGAAACAGCAACACCACCTACGAAATCTCCAAGCTTTTTATACTCCGCAATAATTACATCGAGATTTGGTATATCTGCAACATCTAGTTTATTGATTACCAGCAGGATATTCTTATCAACGTTGCGTATCAGTTTTGCAGCACGTTTATCATCGCTGTGTGGAGATGTTGTGCCATCCACAACAAACAGGACTACATCAGCATCTCTAAGGCAGGAGCGTGCTGACTTAACCAGATACTCATCCAGTTTCTGCTTTGGCTTCAATATACCAGGAGTATCAAGAAACACAAGCTGCCCCTCTTCCGTCTCGCAAATCCCCGAAATCCTATTTCTTGTAGTTTGCGGCCTCGGCGTAACAATAGCCACCTTTTCACCAACAAGCCTGTTAAGAAGCGTCGACTTGCCCACATTAGGCCGTCCCCATATCGTTACAAACCCGGATTTGTAATTTTCATTTGTTTCAACTGACATATAATCATTCCTTAATGTGATATATGTATATTTATCTATTTTGGACACGAACAACAAAATATAATGAATAAATTGCAATCTGTTCAAATCTAATCCAACCAGGGAATAAAGTCAAGTTTTTAACAATTTTACTAATATTACGTAGTATATTAAAAGGGATTATGAGCACTCCTTTTACCTTGACTTAGCTAACATACCGCTTTATTATTCCATCATATTCAATTCAAACTATTTAACAGCTAAGCATATTCTACTAATGTGTAAATTCATCAATCCCACTTCACCATTTTCCCAATTATCAAACAGGGCAGGTATTTTAAATGCTATCTATTAAAAGAATAATCACTCAAAACGAGTTTTCAAGACTCAAAGACGATTGGAACGTGCTCTTGAAGAAGAGTAAATGTGATACAATTTTCCTTACCTGGGAATGGATGTATACATGGTGGGAGTGTTTTAAGGATAATAAGCAACTCTTCATCTTGACCGTACATGAGGAGAATGAAAATCTGGTTGGCATTGCACCATTATGCGTGGACAGAAAGAGAATTTGCGGCATTACAGTATTACATTATCTAAGGTTCCTTGGAACGTTACCCACTTCTTCCGACCACCTTGATTTTATCATTTGTGAGAAAAAAGAAGAAGTAGCCCTGATTGCAATAATTGATTACCTGTTCCATGAAAACAGTTGGGATTTGTGCCTCTTAAGTAATATACCTGTATCTTCTCAAATGAATAAATTACTTAAAGAGGTTATGGGAAACAGGCCATTTCAGTCAAAATTATCTCAAGTTTGTTTTTATATACCTTTACCTACTCGAATTGAAGAGTTTTATTCTTCTTTAACAGGGAAAATGAGAAACAAGGTCAAGAGAGAACAAAAAGTTTTACACAAAAAACATAGCAATTTCGAGCTTGTGATATGTAAAAAACCTACTGACATAGATAATGCTATGGAAAAATTGTTTGTACTACACGAACAACGGTGGAAGACCATGAATCATAAGGGAAATTTTTCTAAGAGTAGTATCAAGAAATTTCACAAAAAAATTGCAGGGCTATTTCTAGAATCTAATATGCTAATGCTCTATTTTCTCAGGGTGCAGGGGAAGGATGTGGCTACGTTATATACATTCAAGTATAATAACAAGCTCTGCTACTATCAATCCGGACGTGATCCGGAATGGTCAAAAGAGGGCGTCGGGGGTATACTAATAAATCTTGTCATAGAAGATGCAATAAATAAGGGATATGCAGAATTTGATTTCTTACGTGGTAAGGAAGATTACAAAACCCGATTAACAGATAAGAAGAGAGAAGAGGTGGATATCTTTATATCAAATTCCTTCAATTCAAGAATTTATCTTCTTTTCAGAAATCTATATCATAAAATTAGGCAATCAAGACAACTATTATGATTTTAAACCTAACCGCAGGCCTTTAAACTCTGAGTCTATATATGACGTGAGCGCATAAATAAAAACCACGACACCCACCATCTCCAGTAATTCTTCTAGAGTAGTGATAACAAAATAAGTTACATTATAACCGTACAATTCTGAATAACGCCCCCCTATCAGTTCAATACCTATAGCACCTGTGACATATATTAATCCAGCAATAATTACGTTTTTTTCAATTTTGAGAGTAACACACAATTTTCTCAGTTCTTCCATTAATGATCCCTCACCTACAATAATAAAGCTTACATCATTTCTTGATTGTAATAATAGAGAAGCAGACTTTAAAAGATATTTAATTCCTTTGTGTTCTTCCATGTGGGATATTGTGCATATAACTGAATGATCTACTGGAATGCCAAATTCATTTTTAAGGTCGGAACGCCTTTTCTCGGATACAGCATGGACATCATCTATACCATTATGAATGGTTATTAATTTTTTGGCATTAATCCTTTGCGTTTTATTGACAAATCTATTTACTACCTCTGAGATGCAGATTACCCTGTCAGTGATGAAGCTCAAGGACCATTCAACAAAGTGATAATACTTATTATAGTAATCATAAACACTATGATTGTGAGAGATTATTACTGGTATACTGGCAAGAAATGCGCTCACTCTTCCAATTGTTCCGGCAGAGTAGGCATGGGTGTGAATTATGTCAAATTTATGACGTTTAAGTAATCTGTATAACTTGTATATACTTAGTGGGTTTCTTGAAGTGGAAATGTGAAGTATTTTAACATTAATTCCTTCTTTTACTAATTTGTCTGCGAAAAAACCGCCTTCTCTCAGACACCAGACAGAAACTTTATATTTTTTTTGTCAAGATTCAATACTATCGTAGTCAAAATCTTTTCAAGACCACCGATAGTCAGCTCTTCGACAAGATGAATAACATTGATTTTACGTTTATTATTTCTGTCCAAACCCTAAATCAGAAAAAATTTAATATTATAATCAGCATATAGCGGTGTTAATGCCTCTGCAATATAAAACTCTTTAAGATCACAGAATATATTTAGTTAAATCCTCATCTTTTACAATGTCTTTCATCTTATCCCGTACGTATTCAGCATCAACCACTATATTTTTATCGTTTAAGTCAGGAGCGTCAAAAGAAGCATCTTCCAGTAGCTTCTCCATAACCGTATGCAATCTTCTTGCGCCGATGCTTTGGCTTCTTTTGTTTATTTTAACAGCCATATCTGTTATCTCTTCAATTGCATCTTTTCCAAATTGAAGCTTTACTTTCTCCGTTTTCAGTAATTCTGTATATTGTTTTATCAACGCATTTTTAGGTTCTGTAAGAATTCTTATAAACTCTTCTTTGCCTAAATCTTTGAGCTCAACCCTAATTGGGAATCTGCCCTGAAGCTCTGGTATTAAATCTGAAGGTTTTGAAACGTGAAATGCTCCTGCTGCTATAAACAGAATCCTGTCTGTCTTAACCATGCCATATCTGGTAACAACTGTAGAACCCTCCACAATGGGCAATATATCCCTCTGCACTCCTTCACGTGATATATCAGGTCCATGTCCCGATTCACGACTTGCAACTTTGTCCAACTCGTCAATAAATATTATCCCCATATTCTCTGCGCGATGCAACGCATCCTTCGTAACCTTTTCCTTGTCGATCAGTTTCTCGGCTTCCTCCTGCTTAATAATTTTTCTTGCTTCACTTATTGGAGTTTTTTTAACCTGTGTTTTTGGTGGTATCATTTTTTCAATTACGTTCTGAAAATCAACTCCAATTTCCTCTATTCCGGCTACAATGCCCTGCATAACGACAGGCCTTTCCTGTGTTTTGATCTCCACCATGCGATCTTCAAGTTTACCTTGTCTCAATTTATTCCTGAATTTCTCACGGGTTGTTTCCAGTTTTTCTACGACTGCAACTGCCGTCTCTTTATCCACGTCTACACCTTCCCTGCTAACTACCTCAGGCTCTTCCTTCATTTCAGGTAACGGGAGAAGCAAATCTAATAATCTTTCCTCTGTGTTCATATCTGCCTTTTCACCGACTTTTTCCATCTGCTCTGTTCGCACCATATTAACGGCTATCTCAACGATATCTCTTATCATAGACTCCACATCACGTCCGTGGTAACCAACTTCTGTATATTTAGAAGCCTCCACCTTCAAAAAAGGAGCCTTTACTAAATTTGCTATTCTCCGTGCAATTTCAGTCTTACCCACACCTGTAGGGCCTATCATTATAATATTTTTAGGCATAACCTCTTCACGCAATTCGTCAGAGAGCTGTAACCTTCTCCATCGGTTTCTTATTGCTATAGCAACCGCTCTCTTTGCCTCCTTTTGGCCTACTATATATTTATCTAATTCTTCAACTATCTTTCTTGGTGTTAACTCTCGCACTCAATTCCCTCCACACGTATATTTGTATTTGTATACACACATATATCTGCCGTTATCTTTAACGCTTCTTCCACTATTTGTTTTGCACTAAGCTCAGAATGTTTAACCAGGGCTCTTGCTGCGGCGGTAGCATACTGCCCACCGGAGCCTATACCCAATATCCCATCATCAGGTTCTATTATCTCTCCGTTACCAGAGACAAGGAGGGAACAATTTTTATCTACGGATATCAATAGTGACTCCAGCTTTCTCAGGATCTTATCCGTACGCCAGTCCTTGGCAAGCTCATGCGCACTCCTGAGTATATTTCCCTGATATTTTTCTAATTTTGATTCAAATCGTTCCATTAGAGCGAATGCATCGGCAGCCGACCCGGCAAAGCCAACGATAACCTTTTCATGGTATAACTTACGTATCTTGCACGCCTCTTTTTTGACGATAAAGGAACTCATAGTAACCTGACCATCACCACCAATGGCTACAGTTCCTTTGTGTCTTACCGATAAAATGGTCGTAGATTTAAACATTAATTTTACCTATAAAAAATTATTAACTTATTAATCATATCAACAAATATTAGCAAGGCAAGAATCTTTTACTAAAAAAACAGATTTCGACTAAACTCACAAAGAGGGAGATAATGAATGGACTTTTTGGTTCAAATGAAATGGTTTTGCGGCATTGAAAAAATTATCGTAACCAGAGTTACTCGTAAACATCAATAGCATAGTCTGGACACATCAGCCCACAAAATTTACATGCGGTACATTTTCTACCATTACCGTTTACAAATTGCGCAGTATGGTAGCCAAAATGATTTACCTCAACAGACATTTTTAGAAGTCCGTAAGGACATGCGTCAATGCAAAGCTCACAACCTTTACATCTATCTTCCTTAACTACGATTTTTCCCATTAAATCTATATAAAAAAGTTTTAATCAATATTTTTTATTTAATTCTAAATAAACCTTATCTATGAATCAACAAGAAAAATTATTTATAATAATTATGTTTCACACGATATAATAATCACATAGTATGGAATAAAGAGTTTTAATAAACAACCAGAACCGATGACACATCCCTTATTGTGCTATGGGCTGCTTTGCGAGTTGATTTACTACTAGGACGAAAGGATATAATAAATATGGCTGAAATTATTTCAATTCATGTCGTTAGAAATAGAAAGGATGCTGCTGAATCTTGTGACTACGTCACTGTACGTTCTAATTTTGGAATTGCAGGTGATTATCGTTCGGATAAATTTCAAATTGGACAAATCACTTTAATAGAAGCCGAAGCCATAGGTACAGTGGCTCAGAAACTTGGTTATGAGATACCTGCCGGTGCTAGTAGGCGCCAGATCATGGTTAAAGGTATCGAACTGAATGAGTTGATTGGACAGAATCTACGTATAGGCCAGATACTTGTTCGCGTAGAAGATAAATGTAATCCTTGTAAAAACATGGAGACAAAGATTGGTCCTGGCGCCAGGGACGCAATGAATGACAAGGGTGGGATCCGTTGCAGGATCATCAAGGGAGGAGAGCTCTATGTTGGTGATAAAATAACAGTGGAGACTCCCCGTTGGCCTTTTTACGCAAGAATATCAAGCTTTTGTTTTAAGCTTATCAGTTATCTCAAACGTCTTTCTAACACGGCATAGTATCACAGGGCACGGTGCAACTGCTATCTAAATGCCTGAAAACAATGGGGCATAATAGATTCAAACTGCATCCGCTTACTAGCTTTAAACATTTCCAACTTTCTTACCCTATCTTGGCCTTGATTTCTTCTATCATTTTTTCTTTTGTAAATGGCTTTTCAAGAAACATAAGGTTCGGGTCCATTTCCTTCAAATTTTTATATGCTTTTTCAGAAAAACTGCTGCATATAATAACCGGGATATCTAAATATTCAGGCATACCTTTTATATAAAGAAAGAATGTATCTCCGGTTACCAGATCCAGGAGTATATCGAGTATAATTAAATCCGGTTTCTTTTCCTCCAATTTAGCCAGGGCCTCATCGCCATCATATGCACGAACTATTTCATAATCCGTATCTTCCAGCATCATCGTGTAGAGATCATGAAAAGCCTGTTCATCCTCAACAATCATTATCGTCTTGCCCATCCTCTATTCTCCTTTCATTAGTTCATATGTTTGCAATCAAAACTTGCACTTCTATCACTGAAAGGGCAAACCCTTACATTCAAATGATATACTATACAAATCGTACTGGAAATTTCCATCTTTAAAATTACGTGATCTCCTGTGATTTCTGAGTTGAGAAATCTGCGCCTTTTTGGATGCCAAAGGCTACTGGTAATGTAAATCTGAATGTTGTGCCTTTTCCCTTACCTTCACTTTCAACCCATATTTTCCCACCATGCGCATTTATAATCTTCTTACATATAGCGAGGCCTACACCGGAACCGTCAGCACTTGCCCTTTCCTGGTAAAATCTACTAAAAAGCTTATCGAAGCTTCCCTTTGGCGTGATCAAGCCAATCCCTTGATCTTTAACTGCTATTTCTATCTCCTTGCGCCTTCTCAGCGCAGACACAACAATTTCTCCAGTTTCAGAGTATTTTATAGCATTATCTATTAAATTAGAAATAACCCTTGTCACCTCTGTTCTGTCGCCTAACACTTCCGGCAACTTATCAGGAATCCTGGTTGTTAATATTAACTTTTTCTTCTCAGCTATTAATTTTAAGCCTTCAGCCGTTTGAATTACGATTTCCTCCATATTCAGTTTTTCCTTTTGATATGCCACACGGCCAGACTCCAATACTGACAGATCCAATATACTTTGTATAGTTTTCTTAAGTCTTTGAATGTTATCGTCAATTATTTTACTTAATTTTTTCCCTTTCTCCTTATCTACTTTTTCTTTACTTGCCTCATCAGTCCAAAGATCTAAGGCCATTTGAACCTGCGCTACCGGTGATTTTAATTCATGAGTTACATCTCGAATCATTACGTCTTTCATCTTGTCAAGGCTGCGCAATTCTTCATTTGCCTGTTCTATCTCGACGCTTCGTTGCTTCAGCTCTTCATTTGTTGATTTCAGATCAATTGTTCTTTCTTCAACGGTCTTTTCCAGATTTGCCGTATACTCCTGGAGTTCCTTTTCTAGTTTTTTCTGCTCAGTAATGTCTCTAACCAGTTTTATTATTGATTCCAACTTTCCTTCTTTATTCAAGATAGGATAAGAGGCAATGAATACATATTTTTTGTCCCTTTCCACATAGTGCTCTGCCGTAGCAGGTAACAATGACTCAATTGACTCCATTGTGGGGCAATGATCACAAATAGAGTCTCTGCCTTTATAAACACAGAAACATTTTTGTCCAATGATGTCCTCTCCGTACGTATCCATTGCAACCTGATTAACCTGCATAATGGTTCCCTCTGAATCCAGGACGGTCATAGGATCTCTTATGGCATCAAACATTGATTCCATAAAAATATTTGACGATTGAAGTTCCTCATTTCTATTTTTTAAGGTCCTGGTCATCATGTTAAAAGAGACTGCAAGTTCACCGATTTCATCCCTGGTACGAATATTCACTTCTTGAGTAAGATCACCTGCATTCATCTTCCTTGTGGCATCTGTGAGATACAGAATTGGAGCCACCATCCTTTGACCCATAAAAACAGCAAGCAACACTACCCCTAAAGAAACTATAATCATAATTGTATTAACATTTTTACGTAGTTTGTGAACTTCTATATAACCTTCGTCATAATCAATCTCAGCAATTACTCCCCAATCCAGTTCCGGAATCCATTGCCAGAAACCTATTACCTTCACTCCCCTATAATCTAAATAACCCTCTCCATCAGAACCCGTGTGTCCTTTCAAACACTCTGCAACCGATTTTGTTAATTTCCCCGCTTCAGGGTTGATCAGTTTAACTTCAAGAGTAGAATCACTTTCTATCAAACCCTCATTCCTTAAATCAGTTACGAATCGAGACTCTGTTATCATATATCCCTGCTTATTAATAAGATATGTTTCTCCACTTGCCCCTAGCTTTATACTCCTCATTAATTCACTTATTTTCTCAACGTCAACCCTGAGGCATGCAACACCCATTATTTTATTTTGATCAGTAATTGGAGTTGCAACAACCATGGTTGGAACACCTGTTTCCATTCTGCCGTATTTATTTTCAACGAGTTCCTTTGAGGGAAATACCTGTGATGCGAAGGTTTCTCCGTTCATCGCCTTTTTAAAATATTCCTGCTCAGAGACATCTGCGCCTATTCTGCCCTTTTGAGTAGAGACATGAATGGTACCTTCAGTATCACTTATAAGAACCTCCTTATAGCCATACTCGTATCTTATATAGTGAGTATACCTCAAAAGCCGCCAGAATCGTTTATCATTAGTGTCTATTCTGGAAGCAAGAAGCGTAAAAGGATTTTCCGCAATAACCCTCACGTCACCCTTTCTCTCTTCTGTCCAACCTTTAATGAGTTCCGCCTGCTTGTGGCCAACACTTTGTAGATTTTGTATTAAAGATGTTTGTAATGCATCCTGCGCTTTAGGATAAACCACTAACCTCATTGCCAACAAAGGAATAAGTGCCAGTATCAAAAACACAAGTATCATTTTCTTTTTTATAGATTTGATTTCTAAAGCCTTCAACGAGGATCCCAGCTGTTCAAGGATTAAAGATAAAGGTCCTTTTCTCTTAAAGACTTCTAAAATATAGATTCCTTTTTTATCCATTTTTTCCCCTCATGCTTGCTTATTAGTTACAATCTTGCTAATAGGTTTTATTATCCGTGATATAAAAGAAAATTGCTTAAAAAACCACGTAATAAAAATTTTCACCACTTTCCAGGATAATTGCAAGCTAATAGTTTCATAAATTATTTCTTTAAACATCTTGCTGCCTGCAACAGATTCGAAAAAAGCTGTTCTAAATTCCTTATCTTCCTTTGCCAATTTAATCATGGGGGTAAAGAGCCCATAATGTGCGCTGAATCCGGCAAGCATTCTAATGACTTTTCCATACGGAAGATCACCGGTTATATACGAAAAGCTATTATAATAATCCTTAAAAGCTTCTTTTGATATACCATCGTCCACCATGACCTCTGCTGCCCTTATCCCTGTCAAACAGGCAGTATTCACGCCTTTCCCCTTAAATGCACGAATAATACCTGCAGCATCTCCTACTGTGACATATCTATCCCCAAAGAGGTTTTTTGCAGGAGAAGTCGGAAACTGCCAACGGCTATAAAATAAATCGTGCCTCTGCATAGCAAAATTAGATGGTAAAACCTTGGTAACCTGAGGCATTAAAAGAAAGTTATCCATCCAACGCCAATTAATTTTTGAACCGGCAATGTTAATATCAAAATGATCGATTTTGGGAGTTATGGCACCAAACTCTATTCCCCTCAATGAGGGAAGAAATGCATGTATAGCATTTCCAAATTTTTCCATTTCTTCCTTTTCCGGATAAAACTTGGTTAAAATAGTACTCATATAGTGGCCTGTTCGATAACGAGTTGCCTTTTCAAAAACTTTACAAGCCCCTTCATCCAGACCAAACGCGCCTACAACAACATCTGCACGTCTATTATCCTTTTCGCTATAAACCATTACACCGCTGGGCTCAATATCAATATTTGTTATTCTGCCATGTATTATTTTTACTCCTGCATCTTTAGCACAATGCAAAAGATAATTATCAAATAACATTCTATTCACCGCACATGATTCCTCTCCATTGCCTTCCAGCTTTATGTCTTCGTCATCAGAATGCAGATAATAAGCCGGTATTTTCTCCAATACAAGTTCATGTGGAAACGGAACTTCTAATTTCTTTTCTAATATCTCTTCAACAGGTGGAGACAGCACACCTACACATGGATTAAACTGTTCATCTTTTCCAAAATCTTTACCTTCATACAATACTATATCCAAATCGATGTTACGTCTTTTTGCCAATCTGCTAAGCGTAATTGCACAACTCGTCCCACCTGGACCTCCTCCTATAACAACCACTGTCTGACCATCCTCAAGAGGGCCAAGCCCTTTATCGGCAAAACTCTTTAATACCCTCTCGCGTCTTAATTTGCCACCACCAACAGCAGATCCAAGTATCTGCTGAGTCCATACAGTCACGGTTACAGGTAATAATCTTAACTGCAATGCGGGATCGAATACCTTTATAAATAATTTCTTAAATGGTATACTTCCCGTAAACATATTCCATAAAAATTCCAACTGAATTTTGGCAACAGGTTTTTTCTTTTCTGACTTAAGGAATGAAAAATAGCCGGCCGAAATACTCTTTCTGGAGGTAATATAATCGTTAAGACTAAAGACCCATCTTCCATACGTGCTGTCAGATCCTAAAATCTTCATTGCCGGTTTATAATAACCTGTTCTGAGAGCGTTTTCAGAGACACCGGATTCAAACACACTATTTGCCGCTATCCTGGAAGTAATAAATGCGGACTCAATACCGTGCTTGTAATATCTCGAAATGCCCGCGCTGCCCACAACAACGAATCTATCAGCAAACGGGTTCTTGGCCTGCGTAATATTTATCTTGGGAAAACAGATACAAAAGTTCTTTGGCAACTTCCAACCTTCCTGTGGAAAAGTGCGGCGCACAATAGGATGGTTAAGAAATTCTATCAGATGAGCCTTGTTCAAATCAGTATTACCAACCAGTGTAACAGTTAAATAGTCTCCTCTTGGTGTGAAAGAGGCATACGTAATCTGTTTTATTCCTAGCGAAAAAACGTCTATACAATTATCAGTATATTTACTTCCATTCCTGCCGCCTACATAAATCTCTGCCTGGCAAGCTCTAACAGTTTTGGGCGGTATATAGCCAATTTCCATTCTCTTTACTTTTTCCAGCATACCGGTATTCAACCCAAACGCGCCTACCACCAAATCGGCATTCATTACTCTCCAGGAGCCCTTCTTACCAAAATATACTTTTATTTGTTCCTTCTTATTTGATGGCAAAATAATGTTACTTACGATATCAGAACTTATGTTAGCCCCCATACCTTCTACATGGTTTAATAGAAAATTGTCAAAACTTGTACTAATAGATTGTGATGAAAACATTGGTCCATCACCTCTATAAACAGTTAATATTTTTTTGTCTGCAGACGGTTTAGGATTCTTAACTTCCACACAGCCATCATGAGTATGGAAATAGTAACCTTTGATCTCCTTCTGCACACATCGATCCGGCGGAAGCATATCATTTTCCTTTAATTCTCCATAAAGCTTTTCTGATATAACTCCCGGACACATATTGCATCCCCGAGGCCCCTTTTGACAAAAGCTTTTTCCCTCGAAAATAGTAATATCAACATTTATCCCTCTTTGCTTAGCATTTTTTAACACAAAATGTGCAAAAAAGCTTCCAGCCGGCCCACCACCGACTATGGCAATTTTTGAACCATCTTTCAGAAAGTAATCCCTATCTTTCATTTGATAATCTATTCCTTATTTAACGTTGCTAGAATTCCTACTCTCATCCCTTATCCACGAAAGAGGACTAAACGGCAACGTTTTAGATATTAGGCGCAAGCTCATTGCTTTAATAAATATTTCTTTATATGGTACATTTCCTGTAAGCATATTCCATAGTATCTCATTAATCTGACTTGCAGTTTTTGTATCTTCAGCGGATCTTACAAGTCTTACTTGTCTATTTGCTAATTCTCTGTTAGATGATATGTAATCATTAATTTTGAGCATCATAATTCCGTAAAAGTTGTCTCTGGCCACAAGCTTTTTTGCCGGTTTAAAATAACCATTCATAAATGAACTTGCCGATACTCCATTTTTAAATGCCGTATAAGCAGACATCTTTGCCATGTTAAAAGCAGACTCAATCCCGCTTTTATAGGATCTTGAAATACTTGCATCCCCTAAAACAACAACCCTGTCTGCAAATGGATGCTTTGCATAAGTTATGGGAATCTTAGAGATACACATACAAAAGTTATCAGGAATTTCCCATTTTTCCGGCATTAAATTCTTTACTGCCGGATGTTTAAGAAAGTCAATCAAGTTGTTTCTTGTTAAATCTTTTCTCCCTACTAAATTAACAGTAACATAGTCCGCCTTTGGCGTAATAGATGCAAATTTAAGCTCACTTTTGCCTAAAGCAAAAACAAAAACATTATTACCAAATGTTTTTTCAATATGCTCCTGGCTAAGCATTATTTCACACTGACATGTTCGGACTGTCCTTGGTGGTTTATATCCAAAACCCATATTACCCACTTTTTCCATCATTCCGGTATTTACGCCAAAAGCACCTACTACAAGGTCAGCCTCAAATTCACTTTTAGAATTTCCAGCACCACAAATTACTTTTACCGGATCTCCCTTTCTATCCGGCAACTCAAAATCCTTAACTACTTCGGAAATTATCTCTACTCCCTGCTCTTTTACATGGTTCAAAAGATAGTCGTCAAAACTGACATTGCCATCGTGTTCTGACTGCAAAGGTCCATTTCCTCTAAATACTGTAACAATCTTTGGTATGTGTCCCGGCACAGGATGATGAAGAACTACGCTCTCATCCTGAGTTTTGAAACAATACCCTTCTATTTTTCTTTGTACGCAGAAATCTGCAATATTTATTTCCTCTTCTTCCAGGCCATTAAAAAGATTTTCAGAAATGACCCCTGCACACATATTACAACCACATGGACCTCTCTGGCGGAAGCTCTTCTTGTCATATATCTTTACAGATACATCAATACCCGCTTCTTTCGCATACCGTGAAGCAAAATGCGCAAAAAAACTTCCTCCAGGCCCACCGCCTATTATTGCAATCTTAGAACCGTTCTTGAGTAACAATTTATTATACATTTGTTGATGGCTTCCTAATAATCCTACAAAGTCCCTATCTGGGAGTTTATTAGCATTTAACTGATAAATCAAGGTTAATAAAGCTATTTGTAAGTACTTTTGCTTCTACATTTTCTGTTTATATTACTGGCGGCAATAACATCTTTGTTTATAATCCAAATCTACTGCAAAAAAAAAGGCGCTCGAAATCGAGCGCCTCTCTTTTTATTCTGAATAGTATGTAATTCTTCATAATTACTCTATTATTTTAATCCTTCTTTCTCATCCTGACTGCTACTACAACCCCTACAAGTAAAAGACCGGCAAACACAATAATACCGCCTACCATTCCTGCTGATCTTTTTCTATCTTTTTTACCAAGAAGGTTATCAACTTCTTTTGCACGATAAAGCTGCTGTGCCTCGGATTCCATTTCGTTCACAGCCTGGAATACCTTCGAAGCACCATACCACCATGATATATCCTGCTGAACGTGGGCAGTACCTTTGTAAGCATGCGCTTTATCACCAAACCACATGTTGGTATACAGGTTCTCAATACGTGAAGGATTGTTTTTTCCTGCCATAAAGACTGAATACACACCTAGTATTGGACCATACACCGGTACTTTACCTCCAGTGGTCTTAAATGCATTATAGATACCCTCTCCCAGCAATCCAGGGCCAAGTGCGTCCGCAAGAACCTCACCCATCGGGAACGGATCACGCTCTGATACCGGAGGATCAAAGGCATCTGCTGCCGCCAGACCATCCATAATCAAATGCGCCCTGTCCTGCATCTTCCACATCTCAAACATCATGTCATCCAGATTCTCCAGATAGAGTCTTCCCCATCGAGGGCTATGACAGTTTGAACACATCTCTATCCACTGCTCTCTTTTCTTTTTGTTTGCTGCTGAATATATATCTAACTTCGCATCTAATGGCGGCAACTTTACACCATAAGGATATGCTTGCAATGAAGATTCAAACTCTGCACTTTTTGGTGGCACAGTACCCATTCGCCATATACCCTTTGCAGCAAGTGTATGAGTAAATTTCCCTTCTGCCTGATACATATGGCAGTATTGACAGGTTGGGGTTCTATAGTCCTTACCTGCTACTATATCACCAAGCGGTTTGCCCCAGTCCCACTCCTCTCCTTCCATATGATAAATCATTCCCATCTTGGACTCGCCGTAGGACTCAGCATCCGGATGGTCATATCCCATGTGACAGCTCATGCATGCTTCAGGCCTTCTACCCTCTTTCGCAGTAAACTTATGCCTTGTGTGGCAAATATCACACTTCTCAGTAGTACCGTGACAGTAGTCACAGCCAAACATTGCTGTTAAATAGCCCTGTCTTGCTGCTTCAGGATACCAAGGCGGCACAACATTAGCCGTAAAGGTGTCCACATGGTTAGGTCGACCATAATCCATTTCATCCAGATATTCATTAACCTGCTTCGGATGGCAATTACCACATATATCCGGCGTTGGCATATGAAGTTCGTCATGATCCTCACCGTGACACTCGTTACAACCAACTTTATCCAGGTCTCTCTCAATAAGCTCTTCAATCTGCTTTGTCCTTATGGCAAAAAAGTTGTTCTTTTTCGGATCTGCATGTGTTGAGTCTCTCCAGTCATGAACGATGCCGGGAGTAACCTCTTCGTGACACTCAATACACTGATCTTTCTTATACTTCTCCAATAATTGATCATAGTATGTTCCCTCCGGCTTTACATAATGCCGTGCCGGGAACCAGTACATATGCATCGGCTTTGGCTTATAGAAATCCTGCCACGGTCCTGCACCTTTTTCTAGTCCAACGTTGTCACTATACAGAGCCCTGGCAGCAGCACTCGGATAGACTGTGTGATAAAAATTCTTTGCTCTTTCATGTTGTTTCTTAGTGATAGGCTCTAAACCAGGACCTTCAACGCTGTCTGCGGAGGCTCCTTTGCCAGCTTCAGCACCCACATAGTCTAATTCGCCCGTACCTGAGCCCATATAATCCTGATCAGTTGATGCATTTGCAATATGCAAGCTGCAAAAAACTGAAAAGAAAACTACAACCGCACACGTTTTCAGAAGATCCATTATGAAAATCCTCCCTTTCTTTTATCAAAAATTACAACGAAACATAAACATTCATAAAGTATATATTAGAACAACATTTTAATCTCATTATTTTCTACTATTTCACTAACAACTCACAGACATCACCTGACGAACCTTATCCTATGCTTAGGCGCTGTAGGGTCATATCCTTCTTCATCACCACCGCTTTTCTTCTCTTCTAATGCCTCAGTTACGATTCGTTTATACTTCGGCTTGAACCATTCGTAATCGTCATGCTTCTTGCTGTCTCTGAAGAACTTCACCCGCATCTCATGCCGCCTGCTTCGATGACACCCTTCAGTCCCTCCACATTTGTTATAGGCAGGTGTGATTTTAGCTATTTTCTGACCCTCTGTTGCCTGGCCCCTATCCATAAAAAACGCATATACCTCACCGGGCCCATGACAAGCCTCACAGGTAATACCCTCTTCTTCGTAAGTTCCCGTCTCTTTGTTGTAGCCTGTCGTGTGGCACTCATAACATTTTTCTCTATAATCTTCATCACCTTTAATGTAATCCGGTGCTTCCTTGATAACATTAAAGCTTTCAAATTTAACCCTCTTCCATCTTTCTACATGCGGAGCAGTCAGCCCGGTGTGGCATCTCATACATTTGCCACTGCCCATATATATCGCCTTCTCACCCGTTATGGTATGATTTTTATAGCTAGCCCATTCTGCACCCTCTTCCAGAGAAAGAGTAGCAAATTCATTCCACATATCAAAAAGGTCATCAGCATGATCCAATCTTTGGCGCATCGCCCTCTTATGTTTGAAAATTCCATGATGCGCGTGCTCTTCGTCAAGTGAGCGACCCGATCCACCATGACATACCGTACACCCATAAATATCAAATGGAAATTCTTTAACTACCGTCTCATGAGATGCAGTCAGTTTTGCTTCATCAATATGACAGGTCATACATCTATCTGTTTTCTGTCCGTTACTCTGTTGAGCCCAACCATAATCACCCTTTAGAAGAATCTGCTTTATTTCGTACTTAGGTTTTTGCAGCTTAGCGAGTTTCGTTTCTAAATCAGCTACTGTTTTTTCGTCACTTGTGGTTTGCAGCTTTTTCTCTACTGCTTTTCGCTGCTGCTCATAATACTCTACCTGATATTGTTTCCACTCTGGCTCTAACATATCCTTAACCCACAAGAGAGAGCTAACTAGCAACAATATACTGGACAATAAAAATAATTTCTTTTTCATTTGTTTACTTCTCTCGAAAAAATAGAAAAAAATAAATCAATCCACGTCTTCGGAATTTCTAAATATTAAACCAAGGCGTCTGCAATATATACTTAATGTTAAACATCAGCCTTAAAGCAATCTTCACAAGCACTCCCATCATTAGCAAGAGCAAGCTCATAGTAATGTTGTACCTGATAAAGCCGAGCTGCTTGGCAAATTTCCAGAAAGCAACCGCAGGTATTAGCATTCCTAACCCAAAATAGATAAGAAGCGCAAAAATACCCAGCCAGTTGGGCAAGCTCATCAATGGAGGAGGTGTAGGAAAATCAAAACTCCATGTCTCCCAAGGCCAGAAAAACGCCCAGAACGGCCCCCTCATGTATGTACCCACTATTATAAGAACATACCAGAAAATAAATCCGAACAAGAAAACTGTTATTGCAAATTTTCGTTCCCTGAAACAGTAACCGCCATTTCCCTTCGGATTCACATCTATATATGGAATTGCCATCAAACCCACAATTATTATACTCGGAACCACAACACCCGCAATCCAAGGATCAAAATAGACAAGGATTTCCTGTAATCCCAAAAAATACCACGGTGCTTTTGCAGGATTCTCAGGTTCTCCCGGATTGGCAAGCTCCCTTAGTGGTGCATCGACATAGTACGAATAAACGAGCAATATAACTGTACATAGAATTGCCGCTATAAACTCCTTCGCTACCAGGTTTGGCCACGAAAAGACTTTCTCCGTTTTATTATTGTTTGCTACCTCTGCTTCTGCATGATTTGACATAAAAAAATTCTCCCAACTATTTATAGAGGCCCTGAAATACCACCGTCTTTTCTAACACGCCAAAAATGAAGAATCATCAACGCTCCTGCAATTATAGGTATCCCTATGCAATGCCACACGTATGCTCGCAATAAAGACGGAGCGTCAATTTGCGTACCACCCAAGAGAGCAAAACGAACATCGTTATTAATCTTAACACCTAAAAGATCTGCAAATGGACCCTGGTAGCCCATAACAGGAGTTGCCGCTCCCATGTTTGTTCCAACCATAATTGCCCAGTACCCAAGTTGATCCCATGGCAACAAATATCCGGTAAAGCTTAGCAGGAATGTCAGTACTAATAACAGTACGCCCAGAACCCAGTTAAATTGGCGTGGGGCCTTGTAAGAACCGGTAAGAAATACCCTCAACATGTGAAAGCAAACTGTGATAACCATAGCATGTCCAGCCCATCGATGTGACGTCCTTAGTAGCCGCCCCAATGGCACAACATACATCAGATCAATCATATCTGCATACGCCCGATTAACATCAGGAACATAGTAAAACATTAACAGGACACCCGTCACAGTCAAAAAAAGGAAAATAAAGAACGTTAGCCCGCCCAGACACCATGTATACGTAATCTTAACGGCGTGCTTTGGAACCTTTACAGGATGCAAATGCAGCCACACATTGCTTATAGTCTGAAGCGCCCTGTTTCTGGGAGTATCCGTATAGCCATGACGAAATACGGATTTCCACATTTCAGTCTCCGTAAGCTTCCTGATAAAAAATAAGATTAAATTCATTTAAGCATCCCCTTTTAAATATCACTTATTAAACAAATCCACATCATTAAACCAACGCCCTAATCACTACCAGCTGCTTGTGCTTTAGGTGATTTATTAATTTCTTCATTAGGTTCCCAGAATACACGCTTCATGTTAATCGCATCCACGGGACAATCTTTACAGTTACCGCATCTAATACACACATCAGTATGCCTCACAACAACCCCGTCTTTACTGACATGGGGTTTGTAGTCACCTCCAGTATCCGCATCGACTTGCTCCAGTGCATCAACCGGACATACAAGACTGCACCGGCCACATAGTATACAATCCTCAGCCACAACCTGAATGCTGAGATCACATTTTAGACATCGATCGGCTTCTACCCGAGCCTGTGACTCTGCAAACCCAAGCTCAACCAGATCAAACGACCCTCTTCGCGACTTAGGTATTGTTGCCATCTCCTCACGTGGAGTACTATCAAAATTACTTTCCCTCTCCTGGATATAATCTCCTTCTATCAAAGTCACCCAGGTTTTATCTTTTGACTCCTTAAGCCCTTCTCCTCTTAAGTAACAATCGATCGATTTAGATGCCAGATGACCCTGAGCAATACACTCAATAATCGTACTTGGCCCCAATGCTACATCACCACCCGCAAACACACCATCTTTACTGGTTTTCAGGCCATCATCTACAACAAGCGTTCCCCACTTTGTTGCTTCTATCCCACTATCATCACCGAGAAATTCCAAGTCTGCTTCCTGACTAAGAGCAGTTATTATGCAATCTGTATCAATTACAAATTCTGAGTTAGGAATTGGTTCAGGCCTTCGTCTTCCACTACTGTCAGGCTCACCCAACGCCATCTTGACACATTCAAGTCCCTTTGCCTTTCCATTTTCAACAATTACTTTCACCGGTGCAACCAAGTAGTGAAATTTGATGCCCTCAAGCTCTGCCTCTTCAATTTCATGTTTGAGAGCCGGCATTTCATTTCGTGTTCTTCTATATATCATGTAAACATCTGGTGTTATTCTTTTAGCTGTTCTAGCCGCATCGACTGCTGAGTTTCCACCACCAATCACCGCCACTGTTTTACCAGGGCTTTTCAGGTCACCGGCACTCACATTTTTAAGGAAATCCAGACAATCCATGACACCTTCTGTACCCTCTTCTCCGGGAACCTCGAGTTTCCTTCCTCTCTGTGCGCCAACAGCAACAAACACTGCTTTGTATCCCTCTTTGAACAGACCGGAAATTGCACTTTCCGGAATTTTTCTGGGAGCCGCTTGATCTGGGGTTTCACTGATTATCGGTTTACCCGAACTGTCGTTTGGAATTTGATAATGAATTGGCTCATCCGAACTTCCACTTGAAGCTGTTTCATCCGTGTTTCCACTGGAAGCCGCTTCATCTGGGCCTCCAAAATGAGTATTTAGCTTAATCTCAACCCCCCGGGCTTCTATGTTACTTACATCAAACATTATCTGCTCGCGCGGCAGCCTGTAGGACGGTATCGCCCACATCATCATACCACCAACTCTTGATTCTTTTTCAAAAACAGTTACCTGGTATCCCATTCCTGCGAGATCGTTTGCTGCTGTTAATCCGGCAGGACCAGCGCCAATTATGGCAACTTTTTCTTCTCTTCTTTCTATAGTTGGAGCAGGGGGTTTAATTCTATTCTTATATATGTAATCCGTAACAAACCTTTTGAGATTGTCGATTGACACGGGCTTGTCAAAATCACCACGTTTACATTTAGATTCACATGGGCGCGGACAAACATATCCACAAACAGTAGGAAAGGGGTTTGTTTCCAGCATCAGTTTGTATGATTCCAGATACTTACCCTGACTTATCAGGCGTATGTAACCAGGTATGTCCATATGTGCTGGACAACGATGCTGACAACGAATATTTTTTTCTAACCAATCCAATTCAAGGGAAACTCGATTCCCCTGCTCGGAAACTGCTGATTGACTCATCTACACGCCTTTCACTTTTTAATTTCCAGTAGCATGAACTAAAGACAATTAAACAACCAACTCAGTATTTATAGGTACTATCTTCTCTGTATTCACGACCAGTTTACCATCATCAGCTACACTAATATCATAGTGGTATAATGGCTTAGGAGCAGGACCCGCAAAGTTCACTCCGTTCTTATAATATTTACTTCCATGACAAGGACACTCAAATATGTTCTTTTCCTTTGACCAATGTACTGCACAGCCAAGGTGTTGACATATAACTGATATCACCTTAAAGCTGTCACCTTCTCGAAGGACAAAGACCTTCCTGGCTTTTAATGTTGTTACGGTACCCGGCGCGTAATCTGCCGGCAAACCAACAGAAAAGATAGGAGACGGTTCAAAAAGAACTGTAGGGAAGAAAAATCCTCCGATCTTTTTTGGCCCCATCAATTTCAAAGTATAGATCAAACCGGTCACAAGGAATAGTGCCCAGCCTGCCAAGGTAAAAAAGTCTCTCTTGCCTAACCAGATATTACCACTGGAAGCTTTTTTTTCTTCTACATCACTAGACATGTCTCAGACCCCCATTATTGATAGATACTATATCAACTATTTTACTTTTTCCCCAGTTTCATTTGCTTGACGACCTACTTAAGCAAAGCAAGGAACTAGAGTAAGTATAATAAATCTTTTTCTGTAACGAAAAGATGGACATTCAAAAACGGACATAATAGCAATAATTTATAATTAACGCAACATTTAATTTGAAAAAAGTTGTTAAAATTCCATCAACACACTTATAAGCATTTGAGAGGATTGATAGTGCAGTATTGACAGCAGCCTGAAGTGTCCAGCCTTTCATCATAACTACATACAGCCGCCTACTAATTTCCAAACTTCCTTTTGACTGATCCATAAAAAAAGGAATAGTTTAAAAATACAAATGATTTGCATACAGAAAATTTAGGTGTTTCTCTAGATCCTGACAGAAACCGCACAAAATAGAAAGATACTAGCTCTTTTTAACAAATATCTTGTATCCGTCGTCAATCTTTTCTACCCCCACAACCTTGTGCCCTTCCTCTTTAACACTTCTTGGAACGTTTCTCATTGGCTCGCCATCATCCAGTGCTATTTCCAGAACCTGCCCATCATCCATCATTTCCAGTTTTAACTTTGTCTTAACAAAATTAATCGGGCAAAGAACACCTCTTAAATCAATTTTTTCATCTGCCGCGTTTTCACTCATTTTCTTTTTCTACCCAACATTTTTCTAAAAAAACCCTTAAAAATTTGTTCCTTAACAAGCTCATAACCTTCCTTGCCCGCAAAACAAATTCCTATACCCATAACCACCCAACTAAGTATATAGCTTATAGCAGCTAAACCAGACTTTGCCTTAGTAGTTAAATGAAGGCAAAATATCACCGGAAAGATGAGATAAACGCTAAAGCTGAAACCTATGAGAGACAAGCCTATTATAAAATTGCGTCTATTAATTTTTACTTCTTCTTCCTCAACATCCTGCTTTTCCACATCAAAACGCCAACATCTCAGGTCATCATCAACACCATCTTTAACGGATATGATTATGTACGAATACTCTGTCCATACACACGCACAATCTTTATCAAATGCCGAAGGCTCCGCCGGATGGTCAGGGTGCGAATGATAAATACCTATTATATTCCACCCTTTTTTTGTTGCTTCCCGATCTATCCTGTCAAACTCTTTCGTGTCTATTTCATACCTGTCAGCAGCCCTTACCTTATTTTTATTTTCAACCGGATAGACCTCACGTACCACTCTCCCGGAATCATTACTATTACCGACAAGCAAACCGCAGCATTCATGAGGGTAGGCTGTCTTCGCCTCTTTTAACATCCTGTTTTCTAAATGCCGATTTATATGAATCACAATTATCTTTAAAAACCAATTTACTGACCGCGTTAAATAAATAACTGAGTTTCAGCGCCTTCAGCCATTTTCAACATTGTAGGCAATCCTATAATGTCGTCGACCTTGCTTTTTACCAACTCTTCGTCCAGCCCCATCAGTGTTACCGCACCGCTGCATGCATAAATTTCCAGATTGCCCATCTGGCCTACTTCGCTTAATAGCTCCCTCAGCATATTAGGTTGTCCCTGCGGCACGGCTTCCAACAACCTCCTGTCCTCATCACTCATCCCCTCAGGAAACTCAATAACATCCAGCTTATCAGTCGCAAATTTCTTTAAAGCCCAGAAGAACAGAAAAATGTGAACCTTGCTCCCCATTGATGCGGCGGTTATGGCAAGCATCACTGCCTGATACAGCTTTTCATAATTCCCACTATGCAAGAATAGTATAAATTTTTTCTCTTCCATTTAACTGTCAGCAAAAAGACCCGCGACCTCTTCTTTGTATTTCTCCACTCCAACACGGTCAAAAGTTGTCCCTATCCTCTCCCCTCTCTTACCATTCGCATTATACCACTCGACTGTCTTGCGAATGTACTCCAACACCTTTTCATCCGGCAGGAACAGCATAATATTATCTGCCTTCCTCGGGTGCCTTCCATGTTTTCCACCTGCACGGACAGCCCAGCCTTTTCGCTTTGGGGTCCATGCCTCAGTAGGACACGCCTTTATGCAGTCACCACAAAATACACACTTTTCTCTATCAAAAACAGGCTTTCCATCTTCATCTGAAACTATCGCACCTTCCAGACACGCCTTTTCACACAAAGTGCATCCTGTGCACGGATCGTCCTCATAATTTGGATCCACAACGCCTTGAAACCCTAAATCCATTCCTCTTGTCCTGGCACAATCGATCGGACAGGCTGAAAATGAAATCTTGAACTTATGAGGGCAGTTCATACCAAAAAGCTCTTTATCTACTTCCAGCGCCTTTTTCTGTGCATCCATAACTCCGTTAGGGTTATACTCATTTCCGCCGCAAGCTGTCGGAACACGAATCCTGGGGCCACATGACGCTATTGACTGCCCGAACGCTGCCAACTCTTTTACCGCTGCATCAAAATCATCTATGTGTACGCCAATAATCTCAACTGACTGTCTGAAACTAAGGTGACAATAACCCATCTTGCTATATTTTTTAGCAACTGCCGCAATCTTGGCCATCTTATCGACGTCAAGTCTGCCTCCCGGAACTCTCAAACGAACCGTAAAAAGATCTTTCTGGTTCTGTTTAATAAAACCACCGGTTTTCAACTCATTAAAATCAACTCTTTCTGCACTCTTATTCTCAGACATCAAATGCTCCTTAAACCTCATAAATAGTATAATTTATAAAAAATTCGCAAGATTGCGAGGTTTCATGTTATCACTGAGAAAGAATTGTTTCAAGCAGAAAAATTCTCGTACGCAGAGTGGGAAATGTACTCTTTTGGCCGCAAAACCTGCTTTCAGTCCTGGTGAAATACCGCCCAGAACAGAACGACAAAAACATATCCTACGAAAACCTCATTTACTCAAAGATGATATCCCTCATCTTTGCTTCAGCGCTCTTAACCCCTTCATCCTTCACTGCATCAAAAATATCTTTTTCCGCCAGACGCTGAAGCACCTTCCTGCGCTTTACGCTGTCTTCTACACTGGACATTGCCAAACTGCGCATTTCTGTTAACAGATCCAGATACTCCTTATACTCTTTGCCAAAGACATCCTCTAACTCTTCTCTTATTCTCTTCGCAACAGCAGGGCTTGCACCTCCGGTTGAAATACTTATACAAAGATCTCCCCTGTTTATTGTTGAAGGAACGATAAAGGAACAGCGTTCGGGATAATCTACTACATTTACAATTATGCTTCTCTTCTCAGCGTCTAACGTCACCCTTTTGTTAATTGCCTCATCATCAGTTGCAGCAATCACCAGCAGAGCACCATCCAGGAAGCACTCTTCATACACTTCCTTTATTAAAACAAGCCCCTCCTCATCAACCATCTCAGGACAGACTTCGGGACTGACCACCACAACGTCAGCACCAGACTCTTTCAGACTGCACGCTTTACGATATGCAACCTTTCCACCACCAATAATTACGCATCTTTTGCCTGTAACGTTCAGATGTATTGGATAAAACTTAGACATATGTATAACCCGTATCCTAAAAATCCCTACTTGAATTGTTTTGTGTATCATATATAACTATATGCGCAGAAGAACCGCAACCAAATTTTAAAAAAGTATAATGGGCTTATAAGCCTTATATTCCTGTCTACCAAGATGTAATTATCAAAACAAATAGCCGGAAAGTATGGAAGACAAAAGAATGGTTGTTGAAAATAGTAATAAATTTCCTTCATTTATCTATGGTACTGCCTGGAAAGAAGAAGAAACTGCCAATCTGGTTGAAACGGCAGTTTCCACAGGATTTTCCGCTATTGATACTGCAAACCAACCCAGACACTATCAGGAGCACCTGGTGGGCGAGGCCTTATTGAAGTTGGCTAATAAGGGAATCAACCGAGAAGACTTGTTTCTTCAGTCAAAATTTACTCCGGCTAATGGGCATGACCAGAGAATCCCCTATGATCCTACTGAAAATCTTACTACACAGGTGAGGCAATCTTTTGAGAGCACATTGAAAAATCTCCATACGGATCATTTGGACTCTTATCTCCTGCACGGCCCATATTCGCAACCTGGCCTGGGAGATGAGGACTGGGAGGTATGGGGCGCTATTGAAGAACTATACAAAGCCGGAAAAGCCAGATTCATTGGCATCAGTAATGTAAATATTGTACAATTAAAACTCTTGACTGAAAAAGCGGAAGTCAAACCTATGGTTGCCCAAAACAGATGCTTCGCGAATCGCGGATGGGACAGTGATGTCAGAGAATTTTGCAACACAAATCAGATTGTCTATGAAGGCTTTTCGTTATTAACCGCAAACCCTTTTATTATGCAGAACTCTGAAGTCCGGTCAATTGCCAGAGAATTGGGAAGAACCCCGGAACAAGTTGTTTTCCGATTTGCAATGCAGGTGGGAATGACCCCTCTTACGGGTACAACAAGTAATCAGCATATGAAGGAGGATCTTCAGACAGTGGACTTTGAACTCAAAGACGACGATGTACAACTGATAGAATCTATTACCGGATAACACAGGAAGCAAAAAAATATGCAGGAAAATTCAAAAAGAAAAGTGTTTATTCATGAGACCTTTCCCGGCAGGGATTTAAAAGAGGAAGATATGTCCGGCAAGTGCCTGATCGACAGCACTGTTCAGTCAGTAAAACTGCAGGATGCACGTAGCCGTTCTATAAGAGCTCAGAGTACTAACTTTCAAAATGTATCGGTTGATCAGATTCTTTCCGATAAAGGATATTACCAGGACTGCAGCTGGAGAAATCTACAGATCCAGAACTCCTTTATTAACGGAAGCCATTTCTCCGGATGCAGGTTTGAGAAATCTACAGGAGAACTAAGCTCCTTTGGACTATCCACCTTTTACGACTGCAAGTTCAAAGAGTCCCGCTTCAGTGAAATATCGTTCAGCGGTTCATGGTGGCAAGCCTGCCGGTTTGAGAATGAAGATTACACCTTTGTTCGCTTCCCATCCTCTGTTTTTATTGATACCCACTTTGCAAACTGCCGCTTACAAAGGGCGATTTTCAGGGCAGCAACCTTTATACGCTGCACCTTTGAGAACTGCAACCTTTCCGACGCGGTATTTCATAAGGCACGACTTATAGATACAAAGTGGATTAAGACCGATATTAATCAGTCAGCCAATCTGGAAGAGGTTCGCCATGAGTAAATTATTCTATTTAACTTTATACCTAAGAGACCTATCACCATGATGACCGACTTCATATTCAGGCGTTTTACTATAGGAGGCTATGGAATCAACGGGTTCCTGGTAGCAGACCCGGAGACACGAAACGGAGTGTTTATTGACCCGGGTGGTTTCAGTGCCGAGATAGATGATTTTATTCAAGAGCAGAAGATAGAGCTCAATTCTCTATTCTTTACACACGGCCATTGGGACCATACCGAAGGCCTGCCCGATTTCGTTAACCGTTATAAAACCGAGGGCTATGCCGGACAGGGAGAGGTTAAGGGTGCAAAACACCAACTACAGGGAGGCGAAATAATCGAAGTTGGAAAACTGAAATTCGAGGCCATTTCCATACAGGGCCATACCCCGCACGGAATTTCTTTTTATGGACACGGCTGCGTATTTACCGGTGATGCTCTTATGTGCGGTTCAATCGGGGGAACAGTCTCTCCAAAAAATTCACAATGCCAGATCGACCACGTCCGCCAGCGCATCTTCACCCTGCCGGATGAGACGCTGGTGTTCCCTGCCCATGGCCCTATGACTACGGTGGGAATTGAAAAAAACAGCAATCCTTTTTTCTAATGAGCTATTTCCCTTTTCATTGATCACCGCCCCTGCCGTTGAGATCAATTTTATGAAACCCTACGAAAACACAACACCCAAGTCAGCATTCGACTCTTTTTTTACAAAGAGCAACAGCCGTCTCCATGCTGACAGCTTCAAGGAGTGGATCTTCTACCCCGGAATGCTATTTCATGACACGGAGGCATGGTGGGCAGACAGTAGCGCCAGACCCACACCTCACGAGGGGATAGACCTCTGCTTTTATCGAGATAACACAGGGCAGGTCAGACGCATTGACAGCGGAACAAAGATCCCTGTAATGTATACTGGTGATATAGTTCACATCCACGATGACTTTCTGGGAAAATCGATATACGTAAAACACAGCATGAACAACAAAAGCGGGGATACCCTTCATACCATATACGGACATACCGTTCCACAGAGCCACTGTGTTATTGGAACAAGAGTACACGAAGGAGATATCATTGCAGAGGTAGCTGCCATATCAGAAGAAAGTAAAGTCCTCCCACACATCCATATAACTACGGCATGGATACACAAATCACTTTCCTACAAGAGACTCAATTGGGAGACAATTTGGAATTCCAAATCTATCGCCCTCTGTGACCCACTGGAATATATCGGCGCTAAGCAGTAAGCATTTAAAAATTAAAGCTCAAAGAACTTTCTTAAAAAAGAGGATTTTATGATCTAATAGTATATAATCGAAGCAACAATCCAATTATATTATAGAGATCTACGAAAACATCATGAATACAAGACCGCCTAAAATATTTTTCCCCAGAACCCGCTCCCTCTGGTTCGGGCTCTCCCTTCCATACCGGGCTCTAAAGTTGATATTTATCAACAAATCTCTTCTATTCTGGAGTGCACTTCCACTCGCCTTGACGTTTATACTTTTTATCTATGGCATTAGCCAGTTACAGGATTGGGCGATTTCACTTCTCCAGGAGAACATTGCCAGGCTTGGTTTTGATCCTGCAGGTCTGATAGGCAGGTTTTTCATGTTGTCGGGGAAAATGATATTGTGGATGGTTGCTGCTTTGACATTTATTTTTACCAGCAGTATTGTGGCCTCCCCATTTAATGACATACTGGCTGAAAGATCAGAGAGGGTTACTGAAATCCCATTACCGCCTGTTACAAAAAAGACGCTGAAAGCTCATGTTAAACTTATCGGAATAGACCTGTTCAAGACAGCAATTGCATTCATTGCCGCTGTTATTGCCATAATATTTTGCTGGGTACCGGTTGTAAATATATTTGCCTTTATTCTCGCTTTTCTGCTTGTCACATTCCAATACATCAGCTATCCGCAAACCAGGAGAAGTATAGGCCTTAGACAGGGAGCCAAATTCCTGTGGCGTCACATCTATGCCTGTACCGGTTTTGGAGCAATACTAACATCTCTTTTCGCAATTCCGTTCTTGTCTAGTTTTATACTTCCAATAGCAGTGGTTGGTGGTACACTTCTGGCGGCAAGAGCACCAGGATCGGCTCAATTATCACCGCTGAAATAAAGACGCCTCTTCCCTCTATGCTCTATCGCTTTCTATCAACTCCTTGAGGAGTTGCTTCCCCTTCTCGTTATCCGGGTTGATGGCCAACAGGTAATCAAGCCGCTGCCTGACTTCCTCTTTTTTAACTCCATTAAACTTTGAACAATATTGTAAATATTGAGTCTCTGCAAGTGCCATATGCACCTCCTCCTTAAACGGATTAAGCGAAAGCACCCTTTTGAAGGCCGCTGACGCTTCAGCATAATCCTCAACACTCTTATAAGCCGAACCCAGATGATTACATGCATCCACATTATCGGGCTCCAGTGCTATCACTTTTTTAAAAAGTTTTATGGCCTGATCATTCTCACCGAGCTGTACATACAGATTGCCAGTATTCAATAGTGCCTTTAAATGACCGGGGTCTCTGTCAAGGACACCCTTGTATTCTTCCAGCGCTTCATCAAACATATCATAATTGTCATATAGTACTGCAAGACAGAAACGAGGTAAAATATTATCAGGATCCTGTCTGATTGCCTTGTTATACTGCTTGACGGCACCGTGATAGTTCCCTTCCAACTCCAGAACTTTAGCGAAATTAAGCATGGTCTCAACATTTCGTGGATCAAGTTCGGATGCCTGCCTGTAGGCCTGCCTGGCACATCCAAATCGCGCCATACCCTCATACACATATCCCAGGTTATTGAATGCTTCAGGATTTTTTGGTTCAAGTTGAACTACTTCCTGGAAACATTTTGCGGCACGCTCATAATCTTTTCCTGCAAGATAGATAAATCCCAGGTTCACATAAGCATCGGTAAGCTTATCATCATATTTTATACTTTTCCTGTAGGCGGCTATCGTTTTATCGCGTTTTGACCCGATACTGTCATACCGACACCCTTTTAAAAACCACCATCGGGCCAGGTTCTTTTTCTGCATCAGTTAACTCTTTAAGAATTGGTAAGAAGTAGGAATTTATCACTATACTATACTCTCTTATCTTTGTACTCATCTACTAATCTTGCAAAGCACAAACTTTTTTATTTCATTCCATATAGGAACAGGATCTGCCGAAGCGGCCACCTTTGTTAATTCGCTATTATTCCTAAGCGCCTGAGCGGCTATTGTACCGGCCAGTTTGTTACACTGATCCTGGTCTGAACCCCTTGCCTCCTCAATAAGGTGGGAAGAGATATCTAACTGAAACCTGCGGCCTCCAATATCTACTTCATCATGTTCTTCTTCCTCCTCACCATCATCAGCGGCAGCAGTATCGTCAGGGGCTGCCTGCTCATCTGCAAAACGAACCCCTTCCGGAAACATTCCGATTTTCTGTGCCATCCCGTTAAGAATAGAAGACTCCTTTTCTGTAGCTTCTTTTGTGCATTCCGACATCTCCTTGTCCTCGGACGTTTCTGCCCCATGTAATTGTGCATTCTCTCCATCACTCTGCAAGCACAATACCGGTCCCTGTTCTGACTCATTTGCACCAAGCAGCTCAACTGATTTCTCACCTTGACCCTCAGAGCCTGTTTTCGAGCTCCATTGAAATTCAATTGCAGGCTCAGGAGTGGTTTCATTCTCATGCCGTTTTCTTTGCCTTCTCTTTGCTCCGGCAGGCCGTGCTATCTTCTTGAAACGATCCCCGATCTGCCGTATTATTTCACCGTCTATTTCCGTCAGTTCATTAGTCTCTCCTGCCTTTAAAGACAGCTTGCATATTTTATTGATCAGGCGGGGCACTCCATGTTCCGAGCATTCCCACATTACACTGAAGGAATCCTCTGTAAATATCTTCCCTGATCCACCTGCACGCTGCAGACGAGTCTCGACATATGTTTTAACTGCTCCTCTGTTGGTATCTTTTCTATCCGGCAATAAGTCCCGATTCTCTGGAAAAAGTTGGCTTTCTTCGGATGCTCCAACCTCTTTGCCAGTTCCATCTGGCCCACAAGCACCATGGTGAATAGATTCCTGCTGTCCTCCTGCATATTTGTTAAAAGCCTTAAATCTTCAAGTTTTTTAGGCGACATCACATTCGCTTCGTCTATGAAAATGAGAACCTTCTTGCCCTCATCACTGGTCTCAAATAGAAGCCTGTTAAATATCTCCAGCAGGTCATCCTTTTTTCTTTCCTCACATGTCTTACCTGTTATCTGGCCTATGATCTCCCTCAATATTTGTACAAATGTAGTACTGGGATTGGTTACTAACGCAATCTTATATTTTTCACTGCCAAGTGAATCTATGACAATGCGGATAGACATCGTCTTACCCAATCCCACATCTCTAACTATCACAGACAGGCAGTCCTCTCCCTCCTCTATGGCAAACTGTGTCTCAGCAATGGCACTCTCCATAGAAGTATGACAGGCCGCATACATTGTCGGATCGGGAACATTATCAAAAGGCGACTTTTTCAAATTCCAATATTCGTAATACATGATTTTTTCCTCATTAAAAGATTGTTCTTATTTTTCAATATTTTCGGTTAAATAATTAAGGACATCCTGAAAAGAGAAACGCCGAAGCCTGCCGAGTTTATAACTCTTAAGTTTTTTCTCTCTTACGAGCTTCATTAAAAAACCGGCACTTACCTGCATCATTCTGCACGCCTCCTTCGTCTTAAGTAGTTTCATGCTATCGGCATCACCAAAATGAAAGTTAAGAGATGTTTGCCAGACACAACTTCCTTGCATTTCTCATCTCAACATTAACATCTGTTTTTATCTATGAAAATATCTGTGTCTATATTTTCTTTTACGTGTCCTCTACGCTTCAACTGTAAGTAATCTTTTGCATTGCAAAACAACCCCCCTCTTTTATAATAATCTTAATCAAAGAAACCACACACAATACAGAGTAAAATGAAAGATAGTAAAAAGACAAAAGAACGGCTTGTAATCGAGATAAAGGAGCTTCGCGACTCTCTGGAAAACCAAATTTCCGAACTTAAACATGTAGAGAATGCGCTGTCTGAATCTGAGGGGAAATACAGAAAATTAATAGAAACTGCAAACGACGCTATTTTCATAGCGGATGCCGAAACAGGAATTATACTTGATGTAAACAGACGGGCTGAAGAAATGATGAATATGCCTGCTGAAGAGATCGTAGGTATGCACCAGAGACAACTCCATCCGGAAAATGAAGCTGAAGATTACGACAAGATTTTTAGTGAACATGTTCAAGGAGAAAATGGAATTTCGGAAGAGGTCGTTGTGTGTTGTAAAGACGGGCAGAAGATTCCTGTGGAAATTAGTGCAAGTGTTATAGAGTGGGGTGGCAAAAAAGTGGTTCAGGGTATCTTCAGAGACATCACCGGGCGAAAACGTGTAGAGGATGCGCTGAGCCAAAAAAAGAGCAGATGCAATACATTCTTGATAATACCACGTCTGTTATTTATCTTAAAGACACTCAGGGTAAATACATCTTCGCGAACCGTCAGTACCTGAACCTGTTTCATATTACTAAAGAGGAAATAATAGGCATGACCGATTATGATATCTTTCCTAAAGAAATGGCTGATGCGTTTCAGGCCAACGATCGAAAGGTAATCAGAACCCAGGCACCGTTGGAAATAGAGGAAGTCGCTCTTCAAGATGACGAACCACACACGTATATCTCAATAAAATTTCCACTTTTTGATTCGAATGGAATTGCTTATGGGATATGTGGAATTTCAACGGACATCACCGAGAGGAAGAAGGCAGAGAAAATATTACAGGAGCAGAAAGAGGCTTTAGAGCAAAAGAATATAGCCCTTAATGAAATTCTTGGACAGATCGAGATTGAAAAGAAACAGATAAAAGACAATGTAATCTCCAATGTAGAAAATCTGCTGTTGCCTATAATACAAAAACTTAGACTAACCGGGGAATCACGCATGTATGTACGACTGCTACAAGAAAACATACAAGAGTTAACATCCTCATTTGGTACAAAGCTGACCGAAAAGGGAGCCAGATTAACTTCCAGAGAGGTTGAGGTTTGCGACATGATAAAAAACGGGCTTACAAGCAAAGAGATCGCCGGTCTCTTAAATATCTCACTCAGAACAGTAGAAACACACCGCATCAAAATTAGAAAAAAATTAGGTATAGTCAAAAAGGATCTCAACCTATCATCTTTCCTGAAAACACTTTAGCCAAATAACCCAACTATATATTACTACGTACAATACGTACGTATATCATACGTACTTGTACCATGTTGACTTTCGCTCAACATTAGATATTCTAAACGATTTATAATTTCTAGCCATTACTGACTAGAATGTATTTGTGGTCATCAGAAATGATCATTTCAAAACAGTACGCATGTAACCTAAAAACAAATGATAATAGATTTTTTTCTATCTGCTTGTTTTGGTAGTTTTTTATTTCTGTCTACTATGTATTGTGTTTCAAAGGCAAAGTCTATACTGACAAATCGTGAAAAATCTTAATTGATAAAATGATTGAATGGGAAGGCAAATATAGTGTCGGAGTGTCAATAATTGATGAAGAACACAAGAAGCTCGTTGACATTATAAACAAGGTTATTGTTGCAAAGCAACACCGCGACAATTCGGAAGAAATATCTGAAATATTAAATGAAATGATGAAATACGCACATGAGCATTTTAAGAATGAAGAGGCGTATATGGTAAAGTTTAATTATCCGATGTATCAATACCACAGAGAAGAACACCTCGGTTTCTCCTTGAGAACGCTCTCTTATCAAAGCAGAGTCATCAACGGTGATTATAATGTTGCAAGCGAAATACTTGAATACCTGAAGAAGTGGCTGGTCACCCACATCCAAAAGACTGATAAAGAATATTCTGACTGCTTCAGGAAAAACGGACTCAAATAAAATCTAAAGCAGGTTTATATTATAAAAATCTGCTTACGTATTCTTTGAATAAAACATAGCAAACATTGAAAGAAAAAAAAATTGTACTTATTGAAGACAACCCGGACCATGCAGAATTGATCGCAGAAGCCATTGGGGACGGTGACACTGAAAGCAACAGCATCTTATTAAGTAACGGCATGGAAGCTATCGATTATTTCGAGGGATGTAGTATTGAGGATCAGATAGAAAACAGAATCAGGCTAATTGTAATAGACCTTAAATTGGCAAAAATTGGTGGAATAGATATTCTTAAGTTTTTAAAAAAGAATTCAAGGTATAGTAAAATCCCTGTGATCATCTTTTCAGCAACATCTGACCAGGAGACGATTAATGAAGCGTATAAGAATGGAGCTAACGGTTATTTTGTTAAGCCTGTCGATCATAAAGAATTTATTGAAAAGATAAAGATCCTGAAGAAATGCTGTTAAACCCTGATACACATTTCACCATAATTTACTCCCCTACCAACTCATACAAAAATTTACGACTAGAAATTCTACGATGAAAATGGTATGTTTCTCATCGTGTTTATCGTACTGTTGCCATCTTAATTATTTCTTCTATAAGGAAGTCCGGAGTTTACCTATATGTTAAAAAGAGATAAAAAAGCTGAGTTTCTTGAGATTGGTATTGTTTCCATGAAATATCAATTCACCACCGAAAAAAAATTCAGCAAAAGCTCGCTGTCCAAATCTAAATATATGAAGTTATTAGAACTGCAGAGCAGTGACCCGGTAAAAGTAATGGCAGAAGAGGATACCAGCAAGAATTGGTGGATGTTTCAGGATGAATTCTTTGTTGAGGATGAAGACCTGAATGCGGATGACGTAAAAGCCTTTGCCCTTAAAGGAACTAGAAAGAAAAAATGAGAAGTTGTTTACCCTAAGCTACCTGCCCATGTATTTCAATGCCTCACCTTTATAGCTCCATACCACCATTATAAATTGCCAACTTCTAATACAACTCCACAAAGGGTAAAAATTGTATATTTAAGTTACCATGGCCAATTTTTATAACTTAAACGTATCAGACACAATCAAATCGATAGGTACTCCTCAGAAAGATTGTCTCAAAAAGAGGCAAGGAAGAGATTGGAAGAGTTCGGCAGCAACGAGCTGAAACAGAAAGAGAAGATATCTCCATTTCAAATTTTAATCAGGCAGTTTACTTCCTCTATTGTTTTTATCCTTCTGGCCGCACTAGTCATCTCACTTTTGATAGGAGAAAAACTGGATGCTATTGTCATCTCAACGATAGTAATCCTCAATGGCATTTTCGGATTTGTTCAGGAATTTAAGGCGGAAAAAGCTATTGAGGCATTGAAAAAGCTAACCGCACTGAAGGCTAAGGTTATAAGGAACGGAATAGAGGCAGAGATAGATTCAAGAGACATGGTACTTGGAGATATAATACTTTTAGAGACTGACCTACTCCCCAAAAACTGATCCAGTTGTAAAGTTAGTATAAAGCTATATAATTGGATTAAGAAAGGGGGAAAACATCTCTCTCACAGGAAGTATCAGATTTTCTGTGTGACTGGCTCAACAAACACATCGTGGGAACTGACAAGCAGTACAGCAGTTTTATGAATGGTGTAGGTGTTAACTGAGAAGAAAATAGTATGTACGGAGGCCGCCTGAACGACCTGAACTGTTAGTATCAAGATCAGGTCTTTTCAGACGGCCTTTCCATTTGGATTAAAGACCTTATTTGCGTAATATACAATAGATACGCAGAATGTTACCATCAAAATAGAAAACCTGAACTCAAGAATTCTGTTTGACACATACACTTCCCAATCTTTTTCCATCCGTTTACCCCGGCCTCTTCGTTGATACTTGCCTTTTATATACCTTTCATCTATAATTCCATTTTGTTTTTTTTCAATTGGGCTATCCATTGATGCGCATTTTGCATGCAATCATCCCCTTTTTGTCATATTACCATGCATTAAGAAACGTGAGTTTTTATCATTTATGAAATATTCTAATAATTAAACTGAGGTATTTTTATGGGTATGTTAGGCGCAGCACTGGTTTATGTCGGTTTTGTACTGTTTATGAATGGCCTGAAGACTCTTGGAAAACTCAAGGCCAGCCATGTTATCCCTATGAATCTGTTTACCGGCACGCTAATAGTAGCCGGAGCGATAAGAATTGTACTGTTCCATGGAGAGGCACACCCTATTTCTATGCTATGCAGTCTCTCTTGTTCGGGTTCACCTATTTATGGGTAGCCATTAACTCAATATGGAAACTGGAGGATGATGGACTAGGCTGGTATTGTATGCTGGTTACTGTAGTGGCAGTGCCGACCGCATTCACTACCCTGCCGGATATAGGCATGCTGGTACTCTGGTTGATGTGGGCAAGTCTGTGGTTCATGTTCTTTCTACTGTTAAGCTTGAGAATAAAAATAGCGAAGATTACTGGATACTGGACAATTGCCAATGCAATTGTAACAGGTGCGGCAGGATATACCATCCTGATCAAAGTATGGCCGTGGCTTTAGCCTTTTCGGTTGCTTTGTGATTTATTAGAAGAAAATCATTACATTTCTGAAGGGAATATATTATGTCAAAAAATGTCCTGGTACCAATATCAGATGGCTGCGAAGAGATTGAAGCAGCTTGTATTATTGATGTTCTGAGACGTGCTGACACAGATGTGACGGTAGCATCAGTTGGCAATTTGCAGATAACTGCGTCAAGAGGTATAAAAATAATTGCAGACCGATTAATTTCTGAATGCGTCAATGAATCGTACGATCTGATTGCCTTGCCAGGCGGAATGCCCGGAGCGGAACGTCTGCGCGATTCCAAAGAGTTAACGGAGTTGCTGACACGTCAGAAACAGGATGGAAAATTGTTTGCCGCAATATGTGCTTCTCCCGCAATAGTACTGCATCACCACGGACTCCTGGATGACCGAAAGGCAACTGCGTATCCCGGCTTTGCAGAACAGCTTAAGAACAACAAATCTATCGAGTCACGAGTAGTAGTAGATGGCAATTGTATAACCAGCCGCGGACCCGGAACAGCCATGGAGTTTGCCCTGAAACTGGTTGAAGTACTTTATGGAGAAGAGATGTCAAAAAAAATTGCAGATGCTATGCTGGCTAATTAAGAGATTGAATATTTAATATTGTAGATTGAAAGGGATAATCCCCGGAATGGAAAACGCCAAGGACATAGCACAGATTAAAAAAACAAGAGACAAGAATAGAAACGGTCTCACACTCCCCGGACAAAAGGCGCCGAGGACAAGAAGCCACAAAGAACGCAAAGAAAAAACAGAGGCAAGAAAAAGAGATAAAAGACATTAGTCATTGGTCTCCTTTTTTGTAGTGTCAGCGGGAGGTTTTGTAAGGGGAGTTACCTTTCCATGCAGAACACAACCCTTACATGATGGATCACATTTTATTCTCAGCCGATTACAATAGTAATCACGTGTCAGATGAGGACAATCCCAACTCATTTTTTGCCTCAAAAAAATTCCTTAGTTTATATCAGGCGCTTAAAAACTCTTTCTCGCCTGTAATCAAATCTTCGTACGTCTCCCTTCTCCTTATTGTCGAGAAGCTGTCACCGTCTACCAGTATCTCACATGTACGCGGTCTTGTGTTGTAACTGGAGCTCATGGTGAAGCCGTATGCACCGGCACTGAAGAACGCGATCAGATCGCCCTCTTTCACATCAGGAAACCATCGCTTTTCCGCCAGTACGTCACTGCTCTCACACACAGGACCTACGATATCTACCAGCTCCAATCTATCATCACCCTTCTCTCCTCCGGGATGCTCTACTTTCGGCATCGGCACATCGGTATTCACAGGCCATGCCCTGTGAACTGCATCGTACAAGGACGGACGGGCAAGGTCGTTCATCGCCGCATCACAGATAACAAATTTCTTTCCCCATGTAGCAATCTTTATATATGTCGTATTGGTTACGAGTATCCCCGCATTTGCGATAATAAATCTTCCGGGCTCCATTACAACCTTACAACCGAGTATCTTTATCAATGGCACAATGTCAGCCGCATAATCACGAGGCCTTTTCACTTCCTCACCCGTATACGACATGCAGTAACCTCCTCCTATATTAACGTATTCAATACCTTCTTTACCTTTCTCGTCGAGTGTTTCCTGTACAAATTTATATACTTTCTCAAGGCCCTGTACATAAGGTCCGGTTGAATAGATCGGTGAACCGAGGTGAACATGTATACCTTTAAGGTCTATATTATTATAGTCATCAATGTTTTTTATTAACTGGCTGGCACTTTCGAAATCGATACCGAATTTATTCTCCTTCTTGCCTGTAGTCGTCTTATCATGTGTCTTGGCATCAATGTCAGGATTGATTCTCAGGGCAATCCTCCCTCTCTTATCGAGGGACCCTGCTATCCTGTCAATATTGGCCAGTTCCGCTGGAGACTCGACATTGAACATGAAGATATCATTTTCCAACGCATATTTAATCTCCTCAGAAGTTTTTCCCACTCCCGCAAATACAATCTTGTCGGGACTCACACCCACCTTCAGTACCCGGTATAGCTCTCCACCGGAAACGACGTCAAAGCCGGATCCTGCATCAGCCAACGCCTTTATAACTGACAGGTTAGAATTGGCCTTAACAGAGAAACATATAAGTGGGCTCACATCCGCAAACGCATCCCGAATCTCCCTGTAATTTTTCAGAATTAAATTTTTGCTGTAAATATACGCCGGTGACCCCGCGTCCTTAACAATGTCTTTTATCTTTACATCTTCGCAGAACAGTTCATTGTCCCGGTACTCAAAAAAATCAAAACTAGTCATTCGTTTCTCCAAATATTTAAAAATTCACTACAGCGCTCACGGAGAGCACTGAGGAAATTATTAGTGTAATCAAGCCATCTGTTTTTTCAACTTCTTCTCCCATGCACTTATCTGTCTCTTTACAGATTGAGGAGATGTTGAACCGTGGCTTTTAAATTGTTTAATATAATTCTTCACACCCAGAACCTTATAAACATCTTTACCAATCAAAGACGAATGTTTCTTAAAGTCCTCCAGGCTTACGTCGCTCAGCTCCTTACCGCTTTTGCCGCACCGGCCAACCAGTTTGCCGACAATCTCATGAGCCTCACGGAATGGAACGCCCTTCACAACAAGGTATTCTGCCAACACCGTTGCATCCAAGAACCCTTTTCTGCAGCTGTTCTCCATATTGTCAAGTTTCAGAGTTGTCTTGCTTATCAACTCTTTGAGTATAGACAAACAGCTCTTCACCGTATCGGAAGAGTCGAATATCGGCTCTTTATCCTCCTGCATATCTCTGTTATAGGAGAGAGGCAGACCCTTCATTAACGTAAGAAGAGAGAACAGATTACCATACACACGTCCGCATTTACCTCTGATCAGTTCAAGTATGTCCGGATTTTTCTTCTGCGGCATAATACTAGAACCCGTACAGTAGGAGTCATCAATATCCAGGAAGTCAAACTCCTGGCTCGACCAGATAATCCACTCCTCACAAAATCTTGAGAGATGCATTGAAATTATGGATAATGCAGAAGCATATTCCAGGCAGAAATCTCTATCACTTACAACATCAAGACTGTTGTTAAAAACAGAATCAAATCCAAGGAGCGCACTCGTAATCTCAGGCTTTGTATCAAGCGTTGTTCCCCCCAGAGCACATGCACCGATTGGAGATTGATTCAGACGCTTCATGCAATCAGCCAGTCTCGTGCGGTCACGTTCCAACATCTCTACATATGCCAGGAAGTAGTGTCCGACCAGTATTGGCTGAGCGTGCTGAAGGTGCGTAAACCCCGGCAGTATGCCATCCCATATCGGTTTGGCTTTTTTAACAATCTCCTGCTGAAGAGAGATAATAACATCCATTATCTCCAGAATCTGATCGCGGGCCCAGAGACGCAGATCCAATGAGACCTGATCATTTCTGCTTCTAGCCGTATGGAGTTTCTTTGCGACATCACCTATACGCTTCACCAGGGCTGATTCGATATTCATGTGTATGTCTTCATGCTCAGCCTTGAACTTGAACTTTCCGGATTCAATATCCTTCAAAATCCCTTTCAAGCCTTTGATAATCGCATCTTTCTCTTTATTCGTTATCAGTTTACATTTCGCAAGCATCGTAGTATGCGCAATGCTCCCTTCGATGTCGTATTTATACAGACGACTGTCAAACGATATGGATTCCGTAAAAGACTCGACTGATGAAGCCGTCTTCTTTTTGAATCTTCCGCCCCATGCTTTTTTAGTTGCCATTGTTCTTTAATTCCAATTAATTTATCTTAATAAATCCTGAGGTAATATATCCAAAGGTGTTATACGTGTCAAGTTCTATCTACATTCCAGAAGCCATCTAAATCTCAATTACCCTTTAACTTAGAGCATAAGGTGCTCAATTCATACAAGATTTTTTCCGGGAGCAAGACATTCACCTTGCATAAAAAAAAGTTATATTTATACTCATTCAATATGAAAGTATTGGGCATTGAAACATCAGGTTTAATCGGGAACATTGCGGTCTGTGATGGCAATAAAGTCGTCGCCAGTAAATCGTATGGCAAGAACTTTAGCCACGGCAAGGAGATTATCTCCTCTCTTGAATCGCTATTTAACGAAATCAAATGGGAAGCGAGCGATATAGATCTGATCGCAGTCAGCACCGGACCGGGCTCTTATACGGGGCTTAGAGTAGGTGTTACATGTGCAAAAACACTTTCGTATGGATTGGGAAAACCTGTCATTGATGTTCCGACACTGGACGTATTAGTAGATAACGTAAAGGATAATAGTGCAAAAACTATCTGCCCTGTTCTTGATGCGAAGAGGAAGAGTGTATATGCGTGCATTTATGAGAGAAGCGGTAACGAAAGCAGGAAGAGTACAGATTTTCTGATTATTTCACCTGACAACCTGATTGACATCCTACCGGAATCAACCTTAATCTTCGGAGATGGAATTGCACCCTATAGGGAGATCTTCACACAAAAGGACCTCACAATTGTTGAAGATGAAAAGCTGTGTATTGCTGATGCGGCTGACGTTGCAAGGTTAGGCATGGAAAGGTATGAGCAGGGTATACGCTGTGAAATTAATGCACTGGCACCGTTATACTTGAGAAAATCGGAAGCAGAAGAGCGGTTGAAGGAGAGTCGTTAGCGGAAAACCCTTGGAAGGCTAAAGCCTTCCGCTACAGCTTAACTAAATGGCATTTACTGTTCATCGACAGAATCAGCCAGTACAACGACCTTATTCCCTCTGACTTCCATAAAACCTCCGCCCAGAGTCACTGTTGTTACTTTCTCACCGGGCTCCGTAATCTTAAACGGACCCGGTTCAAGTGATGTTACAAGTGGCGTATGATGAGCCAGAACACCCAGATGCCCACTGGTACCATGGGCAACGATAGCGGTTACTTCTTTACTATAAACTACCTTCTCCGGAGTGATTACATCTAAATTATAAGTACTTTCTGCCATTATTTAAATTAACCTCGTTAACAGAGTGTTTAATTAATTTGATTATAGTGGAAAGCTATCTGCCCGAAGGACAGAAAATCTACTACTTAGCTTCCATCTCTTTTGCTTTTTCTACAACCTCTTCAATACCACCTACCATGTAGAACGCCTGTTCCGGCAGATGATCGTGTTTGCCTTCCAGTATTTCCTTAATACTCTTTACTGTATCCTCAATCTTAACATATTTACCTTTAATACCGGTAAACTGTTCTGCCACGAAGAAAGGCTGTGACAGGAATCTCTGCAATCTTCTGGCCCTACCCACTATCAGCTTGTCTTCTTCCGACAGCTCTTCCATACCCAAAATAGCAATGAAATCCTGCAGGTCGTTATAGCGCTGTAGAACTTGCTGCGTTTCTCTGGCAGCATTATAGTGCTCATCTCCAACAGTTAGCGGATCAAGAATACGTGAAGTTGACTTCAACGGGTCAACCGCAGGGTATATACCCATTTCCGCAATCTGCCTGGATAACCATATTGTGGAATCCAAATGAGGGAATGTTGCAACCGGAGCAGGGTCTGTAAAGTCATCTGCAGGAACGTATATAGCCTGCATAGAAGTAATAGAACCCTTCTTGGTTGATGTAATCCTCTCCTGCAAGTCACCCATCTCATTAGATAGAGTTGGCTGATAACCCACAGCAGAAGGCATACGCCCCAACAACGCTGATACTTCTGATCCAGCCTGTACGAAACGGAATATGTTATCTACGAATAACAGCACATCCTGCCCCTCAGAATCCCTGAAATCCTCTGCCATGGTAAGCCCTGACAGGGCAACCCTCAATCTCGCACCCGGAGGTTCGTTCATCTGTCCAAACATGAGAACGGTTTTATCCAAAACTCCGGACTCTTTCATTTCAAGCCAGAGGTCATTTCCCTCTCTCGTTCTTTCACCCACACCGGCGAAAACAGAGAATCCTCCATGCTCACTTGCAATACTTTTGATCAACTCCATGATAAGAACGGTTTTTCCTACACCGGCACCACCGAACAGACCAACCTTTCCACCTTTTGCAAAAGGAGCCAGCAAGTCAACAACCTTAAGCCCCGTTTCAAAAATAGTTGTTACCGCTTCCCTCTCTTCAAATGAGGGTGGTGTACGGTGAATCGGAAGACGCTTCTTTTCATTAACATCGCCAAGACCATCAAGCGGCTCTCCAAGCAGGTTAAATATCCTACCCAGTACTTCCTTACCTACCGGAACTGATATAGGTTCCCCTGTGTCGATAACTTTAATTCCCCTTACCATACCGTCTGTCGGAGCAAGTGAAACACATCTGGCAGTATCATTACCTATATGCTGCGCCACCTCCGCGATAAGACTGATATTTCTCTTTTTATCCTCAATCTTCAAGGCATTTCGAATGGGAGCCAACTCCCCTGGGGAAAACCTTACGTCTACCACAGGCCCTATTATTTGAACTACTTCCCCTTTTTTCAACGTAATTACCTCTCTTTCCTTACAATACTATTATCATTAATTTTTATGTTATTACTTAGAATCAATTTTGATTTCACCATCAATCGACTTCTTATATTTAAACGCATAAGCATGAAGAAATGGCCTACCAACGATCAGCCTGCCATTGCCTCTGCCCCGGACACAACTTCCAGCAGTTCCTTGGTAATGGCCTCCTGCCTTGCCTTGTTATATACCTGCGTGAGGTCGTCTATTATCTCTTCCGCATTTTCCGATGCGGCAATCATCGCCATTCTTCGCGACGCATACTCTGCCGTTAATGATTCAAATATTGCCTGGCGCAACTGGCATTCAAGATATTTCGGCAGCAGCTTGGAAAAGATTGCTTCCGATGACGGCTCTAAAATGCAGTCTCCCTGCGGAGCCTTCTTACCTTCAGCATCTCCGGCGTCCGCGTCAATATTTTCCAAAGGTAAAAGCCTGACATTAGCGGGATCAGACTTCATTACGGTCTTGAACTTCGTGTAAAACAGATGGATTTCATCATAGTTGCCACCCTCAAAGTCTTCAATCATCTTTGCGACTATTTGAGAAACCTTGTGATCTCCCGCCTTTAGCGAAGAGAGCCCTATCGATTCTACAGTCTCGGTATAATACTCCCCAATCGTATATGGCCTGTTCTGAAAGAATATATTTCCCTTCTTACCCATTAAGTTCAGGGTTACCTCCTTATCAGAGTTCTCTTTTAGAAACTTAACCGTATTCTGTATGGCATTTGTATTATACGCACCGCATAATCCCTTATCAGAAGTAATCAACAAGACCATAATCTTCTTTACATCCTCCTTCGGCTCAACGAAATGTGCCTTTTCAGGAGTAGACCCGGTCAGATTACTCAGGATCGAAGTAATATTCTGAGTGTATGGACGTGACGACAGTGCCCTGCCTTCCGCCTTCTTAAGTCGGTTAGCGGCAACCATCTCCATTGCGCGCGTAATCTGCTTAATGTTTGTAATACTTTTGATTCTATTTTTTATATCTTTGGTACTTTCCATAACACTTTCTTTATATGATTATCCCGTCAGCTGCTAATCGTGCATAACGGAAAAACAAAACTATAGAAAAACTCGTTCCCAACGGCAAAACACTTCCCATATTCGACATAAAGCTGTCGTTTATCTTAAGCGTTAAATGCTGTCTTAAATTCTGAGAGTACCCTGTTCAGGTTGCCGGCAGTATCCTCTTCAATCTTCTTCTTCTCTTTTATCGCCATGGCAATTCCTGAATGTTTGTCTCTAATTTCCTGTAGGAACTTGCTCTCAAAATCTTTGACTTTTTCAGTTGGTACATCATCCAGATGACCGTTAATAGCGGCAAAGATCATTATGACCTGTTCTTCGACCGGCGCCGGTGTATATTGAGGCTGTTTTAATATTTCAATCAGCCTTTCACCTCTGGACAACTGATCCTGTGTTGACTTATCCAGTTCTGAACCAAACTGAGCAAATGCTGCCAGCTCTCTGTGCTGTGCCAGGTTAAGTCGCAGTGCTCCGGCAACCTTCTTCATTGCAGGAATCTGTGCGTTTCCACCTACTCTTGAAACTGATAATCCAACACTGATAGCAGGACGAACACCTGAATTAAAGAGATCACTCTCAAGATAGATCTGTCCGTCTGTAATCGAAATAACGTTAGTAGGAATGTAAGCCGCATAATCACCGGCCTGTGTTTCCACAACCGGTAGAGCGGTCAGTGATCCGCCACCAAGTTCATCATTTAATTTAGCGGCTCTTTCCAACAATCTGGAGTGAAGATTAAATATGTCTCCAGGGAACGCTTCTCTACCCGGAGGTCTTCTGAGCAGCAATGATACCTGTCTGTAAGCAACAGCATGCTTGTAAAGATCGTCATACATAATAACAGCATGCCCACCTTTGTCTCTAAAGTATTCCCCCATTGCACAACCTGAATATGGAGCAAGATATTGCATAGGTGCAGGGTCACTTGCAGAGGCGACAACAACGGTTGAATTTGCCATTGCACCTTTTTCTTCGAGTGTTTTAATCACACCTGCAACCGTAGAAAGTTTCTGCCCGATTGCTACATATATACTAACGACCCCTGTATCCTTCTGGTTAAGGATTGTATCAATAAGGATAGCTGTCTTACCGGTCTGCCTGTCACCAATTATCAATTCTCTCTGGCCCCTGCCAATCGGTATCATAGAGTCGATAGCCTTTATACCTGTCTGTAACGGCTGTACAACCGGCTGTCTCTCAACAACGTTTGGCGCCGGACCTTCGACTGGTCGATTTTGATCTGAAACTATTGGTCCCTTTCCATCTACCGGCTGACCGAGTGCGTTAACAACTCTTCCGAGCATTCCCTCTCCAACAGGAACCTCTACAATCCTTCCTGTTGTCTTTACGGTATCACCTTCTTTAATATCTTTATCGGACCCCAGCAAAACGCATCCAACATTGTCTTCTTCCAGGTTAAGGGCTATTCCAAACGTCCCACCCGGAAATTCCAGCAGTTCATTTGACATACAGTCATCCAACCCATAAACCCTGGCAACACCATCTCCTACCTGGAGAACGGTTCCAACGCTCTCCATCTTTAATTTGTCTTCGTACTTCTCAATTTCCTGCTTTATTATCGAAGCAACTTCATCTGGTCTTACAGTCATACCTCATATACCCCCACAAAATGAAAACGCCCTTAAGCAAAGGCTGTCTTTAACAAACTCTTTTTTAGATTTTTCAGATGGTTAGTGACACTTCCATCTATTATTTTATTTTCTATTCTGACTATCATTCCACCAATGATATCTTTATTAATTTCTGTCTCTATGTCGACTTTTTTCTTCGTCAATTTTTCCAGCTTTTTCGTCAATTTGGTAAGCCTGTCTTCGGTCAACGGAATTGCCGTTTGAACTATTACGGGCACAATACCCCTTATTTTCCCTGCAACGCCTTTATATACGTCCGGTAGATAATCCAGTATCCTTTCTCTTCGCTTTTCAATAAGAACACTGAGAAGGTTTTTAACCCACTTACTCGAACACTGAGACGCAACGACCTTACCAACAATATCCTTCTTTTCGGCTTTTGTAATTGCCGGATGGTACAGAATACTACGAAATTCTTTATTTGTACTCAGCAGCTGTTTAATACCATCAAGATCTTTTTCTATATCACCGGTATCGTCATGTTTAACGGCCACTTCATACAGCGCCAGTGAATAACCCTCTATTAAGCTCTGTTGTATCAAGACAGTGTCCCCACTCCCTTAATGACATCGTCCACCAGCTTTTCTGCTGTTTCACGTTTTGTCGACTGTTTAATCAATTTGGAAGTAGAGAGAATTGTCAGGTCAACAACCTGACTCCTGACTTCTGCCAGTGCTTTCTTCCTCTCCATGTCGATGTTCTGAGCGGCCCTGGCTTTTTCATCTGCGACAGCCTGTTGAGCGTCTTTCAGCATTTCGTCACTGACGTCCTTGGCCTTATCTACAGCAGCCTGTATTTTTGCTTCAGCTGCTTCATCAGCTTTTACAGCTTTCTGCTGATAATCTTCTTTCAGCCTTGCAGCTTCAGCTCTATCATCTTCGCTCTTCTTGTACGTATCTTTTATCTCATCGGCCCTGGACTTTATTACGTCCTTAATCTTGCCGAAGAGAAACTTCTTCATTATCACAAGCAAAATCAAAAAACCGATTGCCTGGATGAAGACCATTTTGAAATCAACGCCTAGTGCGTCTAGTAAATTACCCACATTTATTCTCCCATGTACTGCTTTTATCTTAATGCACCAGTTCTAAAAAACCTTTACACAAGCATGTTCACTCAATACGTCAAACATACAGCGAAAGGTCTAAATCAATATTAGTGCCCAAGTACTTTTAAAACAGCTCCTGTATCTGGCAGTTTTCCCATTAAAATAAAGGACAAAACCAATGAATAGATTGCCAACGCTTCGATGAATCCTAGACCGATAAACATAAGCATCTGAATTTTACCAAACAGTTCAGGCTGTCTTGCAACAGCAGATGAAGCTCCGGCAACCGCAATTCCCTGGCCTATTCCACAACCAAGAGACGCAAAAGCCAGCATACCAATACCAATCGCTAAACATCCAAAATAAATCATTCTAAAAACCCCCTTCTTCAAAAATTATAAATGTTTCTCTCCAATTGACCCTGCTATGTAGAAGCTAGCCAAGAACGCAAATATAAAGGCCTGGAGTGATGCTAAAAGTAAATCCAATAAAACAAACGGAAAATGTATAGGTATAGGAATAAAACCCAGTAGTAAAGGAGAAAGCCCTATGAAGATCGACAGTACAGTGTGCCCACCCATCAAGTTTCCGTAAAGACGCATTGAAAGAGACAGTGGACGAGTTAAGAACTCCGACATTATATGTAGCGGAAACAGCATTGGAGACATCCATCGCGGTTCTCCCATCATATGCTTAACATACTTAACCGGTCCGTTATGTTTAAGTCCGTAATAATGTGTGGCTACAAATACCAGTAAGGTAAGCGCCAGTGTTGTATTATAGTTGGTCGTTGGAGAATGAAGTAACGGAACCTGACCTATAAGGTTCATTATCAGGATATATAAGAAAAGCGTACCTATGAAAGGCAGGAACTTGTCAGACATTCTTCCCAGTATAGATTTGACGAAACCGTCAAGAGCTTCTACTAAGATTTCAAGAATAGACTGCACTCCGCCCGGCACCTTCTTCAGATCACGTGTGGCCATCATTGAAAACAGACCAAGAAATCCAATAATCAACATAGACATAACTATTGGAAGCAGCTGGTGCAATGTCAGCCCGAATATTTCAGCATGTTTGTCTATAGGCAGTAAATCAAAAAACGTGGGAAGCTCAGGTACCCCGCCACTTGAACTACCATGTGTCTCTTCTGTCAAACCTCTACTCCTTCTTAAGTTATAAACTATAAAGCGTTCTCAGCTATCTGATGAGAATGAATATTCGATACAGATTCTGATTTATTAGTAATATTGTTATCGCTTCCGGAAGAATCGTGCTCTGAATACTCGCCACCATCACCCTTAGCCTTGTTGAGAAAGTTCACTAAAACCATGCTTACTACCATTGAAAGTACAACCAACTGTACGATTGAAACCCCTATAAAGAGGGCCAATGCGTTAATTGGCATATATTCAAAGATAAGATAAAAAACCAGGGCCAGTACCAGTATCTTCCCGGTACCCATAAAAGTAAACAACATGGACTTTGTTGTAGAACCTTTTTTTGAACGTGACCCGTCAGCAGCGAAAGTTGCCGGATTAAGTTCCCGGAACATATATTTTATAAATTGCCACAATGCAAGCGATGTGCAGAAGCTGATGACAATCCCGATTGTCAGACTCAGAGTAAGATCAAAAGATTTATAACGAAAGGAGACCAGGATCATCAATACCGACACAAACAGCGTGGTGTATAAGGCCTGTTTTACAAAATTCTTCTTAACCGTCAACATCTTGTGCGCATTATTATACAAATCCATCTTCAATCCTCTAAATCTTTTCTTTCCATCTCTTTCATCGCTTTCTTCAGCATATTACAGATCTCAATAACCCCGGCAGTTAGACAGAGCAGAAGAGACGCAATCAGCAGCCACGGCTCCGTACCAAACTTTGTATCCAGATAGCGACCGCCAAAATACCCACCCGCAAGGCAGGCAGCCATTACAAACCCTATCCCACTGGTAAGTCCCAGGGCACGATATGTACTTCTTGAATCATCCAGATTCAAAACGCGAATTCTCCGCTTATTTCTTTAAAGATTTCATCACTTCGCAACTGGCCGCAATTGTAGCATCAATATCCTCTTCTTTATGCACTGAGGAAATAAAAGCAGCCTCAAACTGAGAAGGTGCAAAATATACCCCTTTTTCCAACATACCGTGGAAGTAAGATGCATATCGTTCTGTATCGCATCTCTTGGCAGACTCATAGTCTGTTACTTCTTCTTCGCTGAAAAATGTGCAAAGCATTGAACCAACCCGTGTATGATAAGTAGGGATACCGGCCTCTTCAGCAGATCTCTTTAAGCCTTCAGCCAGCCTTTTCGCATTTCTTTCCAGCTTTTTGTAAATACCCCTCTTTTTTAATTTCTCCAGCGTAGCAATACCGGAAGCCATTGCCATCGGATTACCGGACAATGTTCCTGCCTGATATACCGGGCCGAGCGGTGAAATACAGTCCATTATTTCCGCCTTGCCACCGTAGGCTCCTACCGGCAAACCGCCTCCGATTACTTTACCAAGAGTGGTTAAATCCGGAGTTACTTTCTGCAGAGCCTGTACACCACCATGAGCGACCCTGAATCCCGTCATCACTTCATCGAAAATCAGAACAATTCCATATTTATCGCAAATTTCTCTTAAACCCTTTAAATATCCTTTTTTAGGTGGAATGACACCCATATTTCCTGCAACTGCTTCTATAATTATACACGCAATATTTTCACCCTTTTCACGACATACTTCTTTTACAACTTTAAGATCGTTGTAAGGTATAGTTAGTGTATTTTTTACATAATCTTCCGGAATGCCCGGACTAGTGGGAGTTCCTAATGTAGTAGCCCCTGAACCGGCCTGCACAAGAAGCCCGTCCACATGCCCGTGATAACAACCGTCAAATTTTATTACAATATCTCTCTTGGTATAGCCCCTTGCCAGCCGTATAGCGCTCATCGTAGCTTCGGTACCGGAGTTGACCATCCTAATCTTCTCGATTGAAGGCATCGCTTCTTTAATGAGTTCGGCCAGACGTGTCTCCAATTCAGTCGGAGCTCCGAAGCTTGTGCCTTTTTTCAGGATTTCCTTTAAGGCCTTTACAACGGATTTATCAAGGTGTCCTAGAATTAACGGACCCCAGGAAAGAACATAATCTATATATTTATTGCCATCAATGTCGTTGAGATAACAACCGTGACCTGATTCTATAAAAAGAGGATCGCCTCCTACTGCTCCAAACGCCCTGACCGGGCTGTTCACACTGCCGGGAATGCTTTCCAGGGCCTTGCTGAACGCGCTTCTTGACTTGTCTACAACTAACATATTACAAAACTCTTCCTGATATCTCTAAAAATTCTGAAAATTTGCAAAGAGGTTAAATATATCAATAAAGGTTTTTAATGTCAATAATAAACTAAAAATTAAGAAAAAAATCAGTATCTTTTTGCAGTATATCAACCACATTAGTTAAAGTTATGACCCTGATTATAGAATGCTCAGAACAAATTATTATTTATAATTAATATTTTTTCGTACATCATTTTTATACTATGTAAGGCCACACACTATATCGCATAAACTATTGATATATAAGGTTATTGATTTAAATAATGTTAAAGAAAATATGAATTCTGCCGATACTACATGTATGACATTAAGGAGACTAAAATGTTTACGGCAATTACTACAATTGAACCGAATGTTCATGGTACGGTTTTTTCCCGAACGGAAAAAGATGCGAATAGCGGTTCTACGTATTCATTGCCCAAATCTTCCTCATTATCTGATCAGAAATCTGACATAATAGAACTTTCCCATGCTGCAAGAAGAAAATATGAAAATAAAGAGAAAGCTCGGATAATAAAGTCAGACAGCCATACAGAAACATCCACCAATAATCAGAAACTTTCCCATGAAGAGCAAAAAGAAGTAGAAAAAATGAGAAGAATTAACGGGGAAGTCAAACGTCGTGAATTGGCTCACCGGGCAATTGCAGGAAATTATGCCAGAGGAGTTATCTCCTATGAATACGAAACAGGACCTGACGGAAAGAAATATGCCGTTGAAGGCCATATCACGATAGACGCACGTCCTATACTCAATAATCCGGAAGCATCCATCCGTAAAGCTCAGGCAATCAAGAGTGTCAAACTTGACCGATCCGTTTCTACCGAAGCAGAAAAAATGGAACGTGAAGTCCGCATGGAACTAAAGATAGAAAAAAGAAAAGAGTCATATGATGTAACCAAATCAGAAGACGCAGAAGAGACCACAGATACAACTCCACCACAAGACTTAATCCTGAATTACAAGAACCCGTTTAATCTGGCAATAAGTATGTTGAATATACAGGCTTGAACAGACATTTGCATTTACTACTCAAACCCTTTAGCTGCTACGCACGGTATTCAGGAAAAGTTAGCTGGCAAAAAGCTGGTACTGAAGCGTATTCTTATCAAAATACTTCTCCCAAACAATAGCCTTGCATGTTAAATCTTCTGCAATATCAGGGTTTTTGTATCCACATACGTATGTTTCTATTCCATACTCCTTTGCCAGTAATAATATATGTTCATACTGCTTCTGCCTGAAATCCAGGTTGAGGGCCTTGACCCTGGACTTACTGGCCAGTAGCTTCAAGTCAATGTTATCGCAGAAAGCCTGCGAGATTTTTCCCATGGCTCTTGTGTTCCCCAGATCCTCTCGAAGATTTCTATTTATGATTGGTCTGAGAAACAGATAATTAAGACCTACATTTTTTATACCTGATCTACCCAGAATTTTTAACAACGGTTCGATATTACCGTTAGAATCTGTCAATCCGGGTATTAATGGATCTAGCCTTACTTCAGGCAGGATCCCTATTTTGGTTAAGGCCCTTATATTTTTCAATCTGTCACCGGGCGTTGCCGCATATGGCTCGATCTGTTTTTGAAGTTGCCTGTCCAAAGTCGTTATACCTATATGTGCCTGCACGAGCTTGCTATGTGATTTAAACAAAGCAATAAATCTATCCGGAATACAACCTTTGGTGAGGAAACTCACCCCGATACCTTTCTGCAGTAAAAGTGCCATTAAACTATACGTAGTATCTAAAACCTGTTTTACCGGTTGGAACGCATCACAGGAAGGGCTGAAGTACACAAATGCCGGTGCTTTCCTCTTACGGCTCAATTCGTTTTCGAGTTTTTCTGCCAGGTTGGTGTATAGCACAATTGTCCCGTCTCCCGGATAATTTGAATATCCTCTTGCATAACAATATGAACAGAGATGCGCACAGCCGGCGGTAGGGTTAAGTGTTGGTATATCATTCCGGCACTTAAGTGTCGATGGAGATAAAACACTGGACTTTCGCTCTTTAAGAACTACTTCCATATTTCCTTCTTTATTTCCCGGATCTTGATTTTGCCATCTACCAACAACTCTTTTTTAATTTTGGGCATCTTCTTTATCCTTGCTTCAATCTTCTGAGCCATACTCCTGTCTCCCACCTTCTTTTTCAGAACCAATTCTAAAGGTGTTTTTCCTCGTAAGTATTTTGATCCTTTTTTATCACCGCTCTCGTGCTCTTCAAATCTTCTTTCCACATCAGTGGTTATTCCTGTATACAATCTCCCATTTTTACATCGTATTAAATAGAGAAACCAGTTATTCATTTATTTTTAATCACGAAGATTTACGAAATGATACATAAGCAGGAAGCAAGAGTTAAGATGCCTGGCTCTTGCTTTAGCAATCAGGGTTTGGCCACTTTCTTTCCCCTGCCGCGGTTTGGACGAAAAGGTCTCTTTTTCTTTTTTCGTTCTTGAGATGTGTTGTTTCCCTGGAGAGGATCTTTTCCGATCCAACATGGAGATATTTCATTCCTGGCAATAAGCTCGCGAAGATCAGAAAGTTCATGTTTTGTCACAAATGTCAAAGCCTTCCCCCTTTTTCCCATTCGTCCGGTACGTCCGGTACGATGCGTATACGACTCCTTGCCTCTCGGCATATTCCAGTTAACCACATGCGAAACATGCGAAAAATCAAGCCCCCTCCCTGCAACATCACTGGCAAGAAGGTATTGGATTTTCATTTTTTTGAACTGCCTGAAGATCGAAGATCGTTTGTCCTGGCTGAGACCCGCATGTATGTATCCGACATTTTCAAACTCTTTCCGGATAGAGTCGTACATCTTATCAACCACGTGACGGGCATTACAGAAAATTAGAGCCTGCTTAACATCCTCCTCCTTAAGATACTTGACGAGGGCTGCCTGTTTGTCTTTCGGGTGTTGATAGGCAAAATAATGATCAATACTTTCCGGCGCCTTCCTTTCCGTAATAAGTGAGATATGCCGGGGATCACGCAAGCAGTCATGGGCAAGTTTTTTGATATCTTCAGGCATCGTCGCTGAGAAAAGAAGTGTCTGATGTTCACGAATGATACACGACAAGATGAATTCAATATCTTCAAGGAACCCTACCTTCAGAAGTTCATCCGCCTCATCGAGGATAACACATTTCACATGCTTAAAAGAGAGCACCCCGCTATAGAGATAATCCAGAAGCCGGCCCGGCGTCGCAACCAGAATATGCACACCATGTTTAAGCTTGGCAATATCTATGTCTTTGTCAAACCCCCCATACACGGCAAAGGGTACGATATTGGTCCTTCTCGCGATATGCTGCATTTCTGCAACATATTGTATACATAATTCGCGTGTCGGAACAATTACGAGCCCCTGGATCTCATTAAGTTCGGAATCCACTTTTTGAATAAGAGGGATTGCACAGGCCGCTGTCTTTCCCGACCCTGTCTCCGCAAGAGCACAAAGATCATGCCCCTCTGCAATGATCGGGTAGGCCGCCTCCTGAACAGGAGTCATCTCTTCAAATCCCATCTTTTCAAGCGCACCTAGAATATCTGAAGGGAGGTCAAGTTCACTAAATTTCATAAATTTTTTATCTTTCTTTACAAAGTTACAAAAGGTTTTAAGAGAATAATTGAGAATATTTCCTTGATATACGTGTGATAATGGGAAGTATTCCTGATTATTCTCTCTTTTTTTATCATAATTGCAGGCAATTTATAGCGTGAGTGGTGTTGGTAATGAATGAATACAGGGTATGTATTGACTCTTTACTACTAATGTTTGAAAACTCAAAACTGCATCCTGGAAATGGCAGGTATCATATCTCAAGGCCGCATACTACCTTAAAACTGATATAATTACCACCTAAATGTTTTAACCAGTTGAATTAAATGCTGATTACATAACATTTTACTGAATATGGTGTCTTTGACCCATACATCTTTCACCCTGTTCAAATTCTCTTTTTCTTTGTGCCTTAGTGGCTTCTTGCCCGACAGAGTTGTTTGGCGGGTGTGCAAAACTTCAATGCTTAAAATGCACAAATACCCTTCCAAAGTTCTTACTGTCCTTGTTAATACGATGATATCTCTTCTTTATGTCAGGCCGCTCCAGGAAACGCAAAACGGTCTCTTTAGCTGTCCGCTACCTTTTCCTGGAATAATTTCCACGAGAGTAATCCTTTTTTCAGTGGCTTGATCTATTACACGATTTAGCTCTTTTTCAATCAATTTTCCATTTTTACATATTTCATGCAAATCCAGTTTTAGTTTTGCCATATATTCTCTTTCACCTACCACCCTGCTTCAATTTTCTGTTAAGTGCCCCAGCCGCTCTTTAAGCATCTCCTTCATATAGCAGTTTATCTCCCACTGGTCAGCAATCGGTTTTCCAGTGGAAGGCAGGGTGACCATATAATCAGGAGGGCCAAACTCGGAACAGATAGGCAAGGATTCAGATTTACTATTTTTGTGATGTTCCGCTATTTTTTTCCACCACCTTACATGTGCTTCTACAGCCTCTTTACAATCAGACGCTCTTGGATCAGTAATCTGGGGAGAAGTTGCACTGCCCACTCTGGCATGAATATAATCTGACCGTTCAATAACGCGGTTCACAGAATCCTGCTGATCCTGAAGCAGGGAGTTGTGGACGCAACACCAGTGCGAAAAATCGGCAGTAAATCTTATCTCCGACAAAGCGTCAATAATGTCCATTGTAGATGTCGTACAAAAGGTAGCACGGGCACGATGAGTTTCATGCAGAATTTTTATCCCAAGTTCACTGGCAAGTCTCTGAGCAATTGAAATCACTCTTATATTTTCCGACAAAGGCCAAAAGTCTTTTCCGCAGTGGACGTTCGTTAATAACGTGTTCAACCCCAAAGCGCTGTTCAGCGCTTTTTCCAGAAAATCTATCTGCTCATCAACCGTTGACCCTTCAGCCCTGACCTGAACAACCAGATCCAGCCCAATCTCATTAAGCAGAAAACCTAATCTGTCCCGTTCAGCACTATTACGTGGGGCTGGCATTTCAACTCCATCAAAGCCAGCATCCTTGATCAAATTAAGATTGTCTTCAAGTGCTGTCTGACCCATACCCCATATTGTGCAAAGGTACTTTATTTTCATTTCAGAAGATCCCTGCCCGGCCGCTTGTACTCATACCACATTGTCAGACGCTGCAATCACGATTTTAGCACATGCCATTGCATCTGACAGAGCTTCATGGTGATTTAATGGAATATCTAAGTAGCGGCATACATCAGGTAATTTTGTTGGATAAAGTTTCCATCTCTTCCTGGCCAATACTATCGTGCATTCAAACGGAATCGATGGTGGTTCAATATCTGATTTTTCACAACAGGCGTTTAATACAGAGCGATCAAAGGAGGCATTATGCGCAGCAATAAAGCCTGCACCGTTTAACATTTTTTTCAGTGATGGCCACAATTCTCGGAAATCCGGTTCTGAGGCTACCATGTCCCATGTGATACCATGTATGTAGGTAAATTCGAAATACATTCTCGGAGGTTTAATAAGCCGATGTTCCGTCTTAACAATTTTTCCTGATTCGACCCTGACCATGGCAAGAGCGCATGCACTATCCCTGTGACGGTCAGCAGTTTCAAAATCTATGGCGACAAAAACATCATTCATTTTTTCTTTCCAGTACCGAGCATTAAATTACTAATCCTCACACAAAGGGGAAAAGCTACTACAAAGAGTTGAGAAATGAGTGGAGGAAAGAAGAATTGATTAACTCTACGGTTTCTGTTTCACTTCAATTAAGTTACCGGAAAAGTCTTTGAGGAAATAGACAGTCTTATCCTTATGTTTCCCGATTATTACTTCAGCGTCAAACTGTTTAGCCCTTTCTGTGAGTTCTGATAGACTATCTACCATGACAGCGAAATGTGTGAAATTAGGATTTTCAGGTTGAAAATCCGATATGAACACCTCGATCTTTAGCCCTTCATTTTCAACGACCAAGATTTTAAGTTCTTTAGAAACAGAAAAGAGTTGATCTGAAAGCTCTGGAGCCAGGAAACTCTCTTTGGTCTTTTCCAAACCGAGAAAATCCACATAAAACTTCAGCGCCTGCTCTTCACTCTTATTGATAATACCAACGTGATTTAATTGCATGGAGTATTCTAACTATTAATAGTTAGAGATGCAAGCCTTAGGTTTCAGTGCGAGATGGGAAGACTAAAATATTCACCGCAGAGGAGCCCCGGTGAATAATCATTCGTCTTCCTGACTCACAGAATCCGGAGGTTTACTTGAGAAGTGGAACGTTGATTCAAATATCAGCGCAAATATCGCCAGTGCAATTATACTGACAATGTGCCAGCCATTGATGAGCAAATTTATTCCGGAAGCTGCTATTCCGATCATGCCTATAATCTTTATTTTCCGATTCATTATTCCTCCTTAGTTACTTTAGCCTATTAAGAAGTAATTGCAAAAGAGTGAAGTACCTCTTATTACCTCACTGTCACTTTCCTGCTCCGGCAATATCGGCTGGAATACTGTTACGAATGTCGGTTAATATCTGCTTCGTTTTTACCGGCCACTTCATTTCCTCCGGAATACTGTTACGGATATTTGCCAGTGCAATTTCCAGGTATGCTATGGCATCGTTAATAGCCCTGATCCTCTCTTTAATCTCTTCCTTTGAGTAAACATCGGGAGTCACAGAGATTGATTCCTGAACTGCTGCAATCATGGAATCAATCTCTTCGTCCGTATAATTGCCAGAAACATCAGGAATAGCGCCTTTAACCTCTGCAATCTTATCGTCAATCTCTTCATTTGAATAACGATTAGGGATCTTCGGGATAGCATTCATGATCTGTGCAAGCCTGGCATCAATCTCTTCTTTTGTATAACCGTCAGGAGGAATCTCAAGAACAACTGCTACATCATCTTCGTTCTTTGCCTCCATATCATGAGAACCGGCAAAAGAGACCTGGCAAAAAGTGAACATGGCAGCCAAGATAAAAAATACTACACTCCTACTCCTACAGCTTTTCATATCAACTCCTCCTTATTCTTAGATTACTCAGGTCTAAGGTCTTCGTGTACCCACTCCCAATTTTCGTCCATATGAGACCATGTTTTATTTCCCTTCGGCCAGTAATACCATCCACCGGTAGCTGCAAAATCCTTCCATTCGCCCTCGTATCTATAACCGTTAGCGAATGTACGAGTCCCGTGTCCATTGCACATACCGTTAGCCCATTCACCTTCGTATTGGCCTCCTTCTTCAAAAACAAAGGTTCCCTGCCCGTGTTTTTTACCCTCTTTCCATTCACCATCGTATGTACCAAGGTCCGGCATAGTCAACTTTCCCTTCCCATGCCTCTTGGAAAGAGCCCATTCGCCTTCGTATATTACACCGTTAGTAAAAGTATCTGTTCCTTTTCCATGCCTCAAATTATCCCGCCATTCGCCAGTATAATTTCCCCCATCTGAATATGTATAAGTACCCTGCCCGCTCCTTTTGCCGGCCTTAAACTCTCCCTTGTATTTGGTACCGTCAGGGTATATCATAGTACCTCTGCCGTTTTCACAATCACCTTCCGTGCACTCTCCGCCCTTTCTCTCTTTAACGGCAGTCTCTTCTGTCGCAGGTGATGCCGCTGCTGTTTTTTCCTCTGTTACCACTTCCTCTGTTTTTGCTTCCGGTTCATTTCCGAATGTATTTGACGCACTAAAACAAATATTTAACATCAAAACTGCGGATACAATTATAAGCGATTTTTCCTTTATAATGTCTTTTAAATCCCTTCTCACAATACCGCTCCTTAAATAATTATCTGTTCATCATTAACAAAAATGTAATAACTAAATATCAGGTGAAACTGCATATCCTTTCCATCGAAAAGGATTCAATATGTCGACTCCCTATAACAGTCTCAGTTTGGTGAATCATACTTCTGTTGTTGGTGCTTTATCCAGTAGCCCTCTGCTACTCCACTTATCGCACCAAAAACCAGTTCCTCTAAAGACATAGCAGGTTGACTGGCGTCAGACTGACTGGCCTTCTTTAATTCTTCAAGAAAGTAACTTTCATTTACCTGCAGAACCTGCTTATTCTTCATAAAATCAGTGGAAACCTTCCCTATAGACATCATAAATTTTTCTTTGTTATTAAGGTCATCCAGAGACGTACAACTCTTTGTAAATACCTGCACGCTGTAACTAAGAAGATCCCCGATCATTTCCGTAAAGGTTTCATATGTTTTCTGTTCCTCTCCTATTGTAACCGTGAACTTCCTGCCTGCCTCAGGAAAAGCAACTTTATTAAATACCTGAACCAGTAAATCACCAATATCTACTTCAAGCCCGTCCTTTTCTATTTTACTTCGAACAAGCTCAAGCACATTCTTTGTTATGTCGGCAGGCAGTATTCCCTTCAACCTGCTCTTAAGGTGCTTCATGTGTTCCGGCAATATATCGCCAACGGATTTTCCAGAATCTTCTTCATCACTTGTAGACAGTCTGGCTGAAAGGCCGAGTGTCTGCTGTGCTATCGAAAACCCGACCCGATAAAGCATTCCGTGATTTTTAGAATATTTTTTATTGAGGTATTCGTACACTACTACTGCAAGACGTTTGGAATCGAGGCCTTTGACACCTTCAGGATCATAATCATCCAATACCTTATGTAGTTCGCCACAACAATCATACTCTTCACGAATCTGCTTAGTAGTCAAATCCTCATGAGCTCCGTACCACATCAAATAATTTGTTCCCACATTTACGGACAATTCCAATATTGTCTGCAAATCTTCATCGCTAATGTCATTCATTTATCCACCTTCTGCGTATACGTAAACCAGTAATAAGAATAGTAGGCAGTTTACAGCAGGCGGTGGGCAAGTGGCAAGAGAAAAGTAGAGGCCTTACAAGGCGGATCTTTTTGTCGTATTGAGCTATTTGCTTTGCAAAATATCCGTGTACTCTCAGCTAAATTGTGATTTTATAAATTGAAATACCCCATGTCCTTTTGTATAAATAAGCTAAAGAAAGGATATTCCCATTAAGCGCATGAAAAGCCAAAATGAACTGAGCCAGACATTAACAAAAATGGAAGGGAAGCCATATCCTTCTTATAAGTCTATAAAGGGTGGTTATCAATATCATGACTATGAACTATTGATAGATCACGTTCAAGGTGATCCGTTTGCCATTCCCAGCAAAGTAAGAGTCAGGATCCCAATCAGTACCGCCGAATTCCCCGATGATACATATAGTAACGAATGCAGGAGTGTCGCCCTGTGTGATTTCCTGGCAAGGCGATTTTATCACTCCATTAAAAAGTATAATACACAAAAGCAGGGTTCCGGGAAGAGTGGTGCCATAGAAATAGACAGACCCGGACAGGAAGTATTAAAGACATCTTCAATGGTCATAATTGATAGCTGTATTGAGGTCCGCTTCCTGGTAGGACTTCCGGCATTTGGACGCAGGATTGCCGGCAAAATCGCCTCACACATGTTTTCAGAAACTATTCCCCGGATTGTCGAAGATTCACTATATTTTAAAAAACTTCCCGCAGATAAATTGTACCGTCATATTGAGACCGTTGAAGACTCTGAATTTATCAGGGGGAAGCTGTCAGAACTGAACCTGATTGCGTTTATAGCTGATAATGCTGTGCTTCCCAGAGCAAGCGGGGTTGACCCACGGCCACTCAGCTCAGAAGGAGTGGTCCCTTTTCAAAGTTGTCAATCGATGAAAACAAGCGTTACACTACCAAACCGTGGTGAGATAACCGGGATGGGCATTCACAAGGGTGTGACATTGATTGTGGGCGGAGGTTATCACGGCAAATCAACACTCTTAAATGCATTGGAGTATGGTATCTATAACCATATTCCCGATGACGGCCGGGAGTTTGTGGTAACCAATGCCGATGCTGTCAAGATAAGGGCGGAGGACGGACGCAGTATTCAAAATCTGAATATAGATCCCTTCATCTCTAATCTACCGTTTGATCAGGATACCACTGAATTCTCTACCGCCAATGCCAGTGGGAGTACTTCTCAAGCAGCCAATATTCTGGAAGCTCTTGAGGTGGGAGCGAGTACGCTTTTGCTGGATGAAGACACACTAGCAACAAACTTCATGATTCGTGACATGCGGATGAAGGAACTTATTGCCAAAGAGAAGGAGCCAATTACGCCTTTTGTTGAACACGTACGTAGCCTCTATGAAGAAAAGGAAATTTCAACTGTAATCGTAATGGGTGGGAGTGGCGACTATTTCAGTTTAGCTGACGCAGTTATAGGAATGATTGAATACCGACCTCATGATCTAACCTCCCAGGCACATCAAATAGCCAAAGAAAACCCTTTACCGGAATACTTTGATGCAACACCTCCTTCGGGGGTCCAGCGTATCCCCGTTCCAAATGTGCTCAATCCATCAAAGGGCAAAAGAGCAGTGGATATCAAAATCGAAGAACTTATGTACATGCGATTTGGCACACACAAGGTTCAGGTAGGAGCAGTGGAACAGCTTGTACATCCCAGTCAGTTGAGGACAATCGGATATGCCATTCATTATGCAGGCAAATATATTGATGGCAAAAAGAGCATAAAAGAGATTTGTCGGTTAGTTTTGTCTGATATAAGGGAGAAAGGATTGGACTGCCTAAGTGATCGGGAAGCAAGGGGGGACTTTGCCGAATTCAGAAGCTATGAACTGGCCGCTACACTGAACCGATTCCGAGCGCTCAAGGTAAATCAGCAAAGTTAACATTTCTTCACGAACCTTTAAACTTTTCTTCCAGTTCCTGATATCTCTTAATGTTAATGAGCTCTTTGTAATCTTTAAATGATGACGTGTTTTCAAAACCCGATGTCGTACCGTTTTCTTTAAGAAAGTGAAAGCAATCTTCAATTGCCTTGGTTGCGGCGAACAGACCTGATAATGCAAAGACACCCAGCTTAAAACCCAGCTTTTCCAAATCCTGCACGCTTAAACATGGAGTTTTCCCACCCTCTATCATGTTTGCTAATAGTGGTACATCTGGAAGTGCTGATGATATCTCCTTCAGTTCTTCTTTAGTTTTCGGTGCCTCAATAAAGATAACATCAGCACCCGCTTCATAATATGCTTTTCCACGTCGGATCGCTTCTTCCAAACCCAACACTTCACGTACATCAGTTCTCGCAACAATTACCAGCCCACTTTCTCCACTGGCAAATCTTGCCGCACGTATTTTCTCTACGTGTTCCTCCATCGCGATGACGCGTTTACCCTCAAGATGTCCACATCTCTTCGGCCACTCCTGATCTTCCAGAATGACACCTGCTATTCCTAACTCTATAACGTCTTTAATGGTGCGTACGACGTGGAGAGGTTGCCATAAACCGTGTCAATATCTGCGATCAGAGGTATGTCTACAGATTTAGAAATGTTACCAGAGGTATTCAGCATTTCAGTAGCTGTTAATAGACCATAATCGGGATAGCCGAGTACTGACCCCGAGATGCCGAAACCGGAAGTAAATACAACCTCAAAGCCCGTCCTTTCAGCTATCTTAGCCGATAGACAGTCATACACTCCCGGACTCAATATTATGCCCGGTTCAGATAATCTTTTACGAAGCAAATTGCACTTGTTCATTGTTTTTCTATTTTAGACAGGATTAACCGGATGTACAAGATATTCACAATAATCTTTTTTTAACAAATCGTTTTGTATTCACACCGCTTGCATTTATGGCCACTAGACTTTTTAAAGTTACCATCCTTATGTGCCGTGAGGAAATTGTCCAGAGTTGAGTCTAATTCCTCGCAAGCCTCATCAGCTGTATCAATTTCTTCGGGTTTATCTGGTTCAAGGAAGTATAGTATAGTTTCGTCTACCCTCTTTCCATAAATTGTTTCCAGCGCCCGGGCGTAAAGCTGCATCGGCAGTTTATAGTATTTTCCCTTCTCGCTTATATCATCAGCACCAATACTATCGGACTTATAATCAATGATTTTTAATAAGCCTTTATTGTTAAAATAGAAAAGATCTATCTGTCCCTTTATAAGGCTGTGCCGGTAGTTGAAAATAAATGATGTCTCCAGTTTGTACCGTTCACTAGAAAGAACTTCTTTCCCAACGTCACTACTGTAAAAAGAGTTTACCCATTTCGCAACAAGGTCTATATTTTTCTGATTGGTATCCTGTTCAAAGGCATTCAGTTCTTTTTTAATATATTCATTGAGATTATCTTCAGGAAAATTATATTTGCTAAAGACATGATGTACGACATTTCCCAACTCATGCCCCGGTATTTCATCTTCATCCAATCTGTTTTCTTCTTCCTCTTCAACGGAACATGGCCCAGTCATGCATTTTTCACCTAAACCCTGTAGTCCTAGAATGAACCTGAAATAATATAGCTGAGGACAAAAGTGGAACTTGAGTATCTCTGTGGCCGTGTATACATAGTGACTGTTATCAATCTCTACGTTGTGCGTAATTCTTGATAGTATATTTTTTCCTGTCTCAACAATTTTTTCTGAAGGTGATGTAGTTTTGATTTTATTGCATGCCGCTATTTCCTTTCTATGCAGAGTCAGGGGTTTTATTCTTTTACCACCTTTCGTTTTACCAATTCCATCTTGAGCAGATGGTTTGTTCTCTTCTTTTACGCGCGAATGTCTTATCTCGATTGATTGTGATAGATCCTGCCCGATCTTTATAACCTCCATGTTATCTTCCGGTTCGGGGTTCAGACCAAGCGATGTAGAGATATAGTTGTGCCAATTACCTTTGTCACTGTCCCCCCTGGCCCTACCCTTATTAATACCCCCCGAAAGTATCAGGTGCTCCTGTGCCCTGGTCATTGCAACAAAGAGAAGCCGTTTTGACTCCTGTAACTCTTTTTCTGTTATTTCATCGTTAATTTGTTCATAACTCAGGGGTACTTCCGCTTCATTGGTTGATGGGTTCAGTATCTTAAAGCTGATACCATAGTTCTTAGAGTATACGAAATAGTCTGAGTGTTTTGGGTTGCTTCTGTCAGTGCCGGCAACAATAACGACCGGAAATTCCAATCCTTTCGCGGAATGTGTAGTAATCATCTTAACAACATTATCTTCCTCAGATTCTACCGGAGCCTCGGACTCTCTGATCTCCCTGAACTTGTAACCTTCTACAATCTCAATAAAATCTCTCAATGCCAGGATCTCAAACTCTTCCTGAATTTTACACAACTCAACCAGCTTCCGAAGATTTGCATATTTCTTTTTCCCATTGGAAAAAAGAAGCATCTTTGATTGAAATTCCGTTTTCTTGAGAATGAGGGAGATCAGTTTCCATAATGGAATTCTGGGTTTAATCTTTTGTACCTCACTCAGGAGTTGAGTAAAACGGACAATCCTGTCCCTTGAATCTTTCTCGACCTCTTGAATAGAACCAACTTCGTCCAGAACCTGATAGAGTAGCCTCTTTTCATTACCAATATGTGCGCGGTCTACCAGCCTGAAAAGCGCATCATCATCTATTCCGACAAAGGGAGACTTCAGAACAGCTGCCAGACTTATCTCGTCAAGAGGTGACTCAATGATCTTCAACAGGTTAATCAAGTCTGTAATCTCCGTCGTATTATAAAAACCTCTTCCGCTCACAACATAATATGGTATATCAAGATGCGAAAGGCTCTGTCCGTATAGTTTTATGTCTGTTGTACTGCGGAATAGAATAGCAAAGTCTCTGTATTTCATATTCCTTTCCCGTTCTCTTCTGTTTGTTATCTTGATCTCACCCTTATCAACAATCTCCTTTATCCTCTTTGCTATCTCCATCGATTCCCATTTTCGGGCCTCGGTCTTATCTTTTCCCTCAGCAACAATTATTTCAATTGAGGGGAATGATTTATTTGAGAATTCTGCTCCCGGCTTTAGCTGCTGTGTACTATCCTGGCTGGCTGAGTTTTCCGGCCACAATTCGTCAAATATATGGTTTACTAAGTTTAGTATCTGTGGTCTGCTCCTGAAGTTTTCATTCAGGCTTATTAAAGACCCGGGATCTATATCATTCTGAATATCCTGAAAAATTTCAACATCTGCATTTCTAAAACCATAAATCGATTGTTTCGCATCGCCTACAATGAACAGATTATCTTTGTCTCTTACGAGATCAATTATCTTCTTTTGCAATCCGCTTATGTCTTGAAATTCATCAACTAATACGTATTTGAACTTTCGTTTTATTTCGTTGGCTATGTACTCTCTGTTTTCCAGTAACTCTATCGTCTTGACTTCGAGGTCAGTAAAATCTATGAGACCCTCTACCTTCTTCCGTTCTGAGTATGCATTATCAAAATTTACGAGAAAGTCTCTTATCATCACCTTGATGTTTGTAGAATAGTCCTCTGCAAGTAACCCTGTAAGAACTTTCAGTTCATCACGCAGAGCGGCCAGAGAGGTTTTTACATCCTTTGACACCTGTAGATTTACAGAACTCTGAATCTCTTTAACTCGGTTCAACAGTGCAAGGAACCGCTCATCTTTTTGAGGAGATTTGTCTCTCTTTCCGTATAGTTCCTCTATCTCCTTTTGCATTTTTGAGGCATTCCATTGTTCCAGAACGTATTCCACTTTTTCTCTGGTTTTAGGTGTAAGTTTGCTACCTGAGTAAATACCTTCTATCTCTTTTATCAGCTCCTCAATCCTGTTACAAGAACTTGAGATGTCCGGCAACAAATCATCAATATTTACTGTCTCTGTAATCAGCACACATGCACTCCTAATTTTTTCATAGAGCTGTATCAGGTTTTCTTTAAATGACTTTAACCGGCTTCTTTTTGCATCCGTTTGCTTCCAGAAGATCTTGTTCAAGAATGTATCAAGCGTTTTTTCATCTGTCCGCTCTTTGAGTGTGTGTTCGAGAGCCTGTTCTTTCAACCTCCCTGCTCCGAGTTCATCCGTAACGCGAAATTGAGGATCGATACCAGCTTCTATCGCATTTTCTCTTAGTATCCGGGCACAAAAGCTGTGAATGGTGGAAAGATAAGCAAATTCTATCTCCTGGCGTTCCTGTTCCATTCCCTTCTGTTCGAACAAAGCGGCCGCTCTTATCTTCATCTCGTTTGCCGCCTTCTCAGTGAACGTGAGGGTAAGGATTTCGTCAATCGATGCTTTACCGGTAGTCACAAGATTTGCAAATCGTTCGACGAGAACACGCGTCTTCCCTGAACCAGGCCCTGCAACAACGCAAAGGTCCCTATCCGTAATCGTGACACCTTTTATTTGAGAATTCGTAAGTATATTAGTCATTGGTCATTTGCTATTAGTAATTCCTCACGCAAAGACGCGAAGAGCGCAAAGCAACGTTACGCGTGGCAAAGGGTAAAAACTATTACTTTTTGTTTTTTCAAATTCCCATTCTTTCCTTTGCGTCCTCTGCACCTCTGCGTGAAATATTTCAATCCCTTAATCATCTAAGTCTCCATTTATCAATACGGCAGACGTTTGCGAAATCGCAATTTCCTTCACCGCAGAAGTCAATATTTGCCGGAGCAAGTTCAATCCTTCCATTGCTGATCTCCTTCGAATATTTAAGAATATGATTTTCGGCTTCTTTGAGAATTTTGTTAAATTCTTTACTATCAACGGAAAGTGATTTCTTCATTGGTTTTATGTTGAGACTCAGATTATCAATCAATTCCTTATTATATATTCCCGTCTTCTTAGAGGACTTAAGTGCGTAAAATTCAGCGGAGACAGGGATAATATTAAACACCTCTCTCAAGGCAAGCAGGTAAATGGGCAGTTGCAAATCCAGGCCCTCTTCCAGATCCGTTAACTTGAATTCTGTCTGTCCATATTTATAGTCAATAATTAAGCCTATTTTCTCTCCATCCACTTCTGAAATGTCAACCCTGTCAATCTTGCCGGAAATTTCAATACCGCCTTTTTTGCCTTCACTGATTTTCAGCGTTCCGATCTCTTCGCCCCCGAATTTCACTTCAAACATAGAAGGCCTGAATGTTGATGTATCAGAATTACTTTCCATGGATTCAAATGCCATAAGCGTCTTAAGCAGCTCATTCCTGATCTTCAATTCTTCAAAACCAATAATCATTCCCCTTGTTTTTTGATTAAATACGTCATCAAATATTTTTGTGATATCTTTCGTATCTCTAAAGTATTCCTCAAGAACCTTGTGAATGATGCTTCCCTGCATTCTTGAATCAAGGGATTTAGGGATGGCCTGCCTGAGATTCAGAGTGGTACTTCCGAAATATTTATAAGGGCACTGTGCATAGTCTTTCAACTTTGTAGGTGAAAACCTTCTACTTGTTTCACTTATCTTTTTTATTATCCTTTCGTCAGAAAATTTGAGCTGCAGGTTGTTATAGGAATCTATCAATGCCGTTAGCCTACAAAGCTCTTCCCTAAATGAGGATTCATCTTCGCTGTTATTGTAGAGCCACAACGCAACATCTTTTTCGTATTGCTCCCTTTCAGATACATTGGGGGTATTAAGGTGATAATAGACAAAGCTCTTTGAATCGGTTGAAGTAATGATCTCTTCCGATTCAGGAATTATGCTTGAATGATTTCTCTGGATTGTAATCTCTTTACATATTTTTTCTGAAAACAGTTTTTGTATATCAGAGAGGAAAAATGAGGGCAGTGTCAAATTGCCGTTACTGTTTGCTGACGGATAGGAGAGATAAAGCTTCTCCCTGGCACGCGTGATGGCGATGTAGAACAGGTACCTCTCTTCATCCATCTTCTCACTGGCTTCTCTGAGAACTATCTTTTCAGTTGCGTTAAGCCTGCTCCTGTAATAATCCTTCAGGAAAAGATTTTCGCGCACCTGTCGCGGAAACTCTTTCTCTAACAAACCCCCAACAAAGACCACTGGTATTTCCCACTGCCTGGCTTCCAGAACATCGATAACGTTAACTACCTCTTTTCTCCTGTCTGCTTTTTTATATGACGTTAAGGCCACCTGTGATTCAAGGGTGCGCAGAAATTCTTCAAACATAATAGTTTCAGCGCTCCCGGCAATTTCTTCCATTGTAGTGTTGTTAAGAATTGAGCGAAATTCCTTTAATGCCCCTGCATCTGATTTCATTAAATCTGCAATTTCCAGATTATGATTTCCTCCTGATGGCACGAACGCCGGTATGTAAAATATGTTCACAATTTCAATAACACAGTCACAAAAATGACTGTACACTTGCCTGCCCTCCAGTTTGCCGAAAATCCTCTTTAACTGTTTCAGGAAATCACTGACAGGTTTTAATTCAGGATCCGAAGTAAGTTTCAGCCATTTATTGTAAGCACCGGTTTTACCTCTTTTTAAGTATTCAAATTCCAATTTATTGATAAGGTTTATGTCAATGCCGGTATTAGATTTTAAAACCTTCCATACCGTTCCATCGTGCCACTTATTTGTAAAGATACTTAATGTATTCATTATGGCATTAATCAGAGGATTCTCTTTTAAGGAGTTCTTTCCATATATCCTTAACGGGATGCTGAATCTTGTGAATGTGTCTCCGACGAGATCCTGGTACTTTTCAATGTTTCTGAATATTACGGCAATTTGACTGAAAACGTATCCATCTTCATAAGTAAGTTTTCTTATCCTTCGGGCGATCTGTTCCACCTCATCCTGCATATTGGCAGCAGCTGTAATCTGCAATGACGTATCATGGCTATCAGATTCAGGTACAACCGACTCTTCAGGTTGATAAAATACGTTTGCTTCAATATGCCTTAACATCTGACTGGTCGTTCTCTTGTTCTCATCAAGTCTCAATTCCCGGAGATCTAATCCAGTAAGCCTTTCATACGTTTTGTGAGAAACCCGGAAGGCGGGTGGAACTGGATCAGTAGTTTGATGGGGAAGTGTGATGTAAACATTCGGAACAAGAGATGTCAATTTTGCTAAAAATTTGAGTTCAAGTTGTGTGTAATCGTGGAAACCATCTACTAATAGAAGTTCAACTTCAGAGAAGGTATTTTTATTTAAGTGCGACTGAGCTTGCGCTAACAGATCTTCTCTGTCAAGAAACCTGTGTTTTTTCAGTACCTGTTGATAGCGATCATAAAGTGTTACCAGTTCACTACATTTCAGGTTAAGAGGTGATTGTCTCTTACCGGTTTGAACTGTTTTGAGTACATCCTTAAATGCCGGTGGATCAAGTGAATTTTCCTTGATCTCTCTTATAAAATCCAGAAATGCACTTTTAAATCCCACAAAATCTGAAACCTCTGAGAAGTAACCGGTATTAGCATCCTTCAAGATGCTTGACAGGACCAGGTCCTTTTCACTTTCATTGAGAGGTTTCCGAAGAGGTGTGCTATCAACACGGTCAAGTATTCTGTTTGCCAGTCCGGAGAAGGTGACAAGTCCCGTGTCAAGATAGCCTTTATACTCTGAGTCCCTTAAGATATGGTCTCTGAGATGCTCAACCTGGCTGTGAGTTGGCAGGATAAAGATTACGTTATCTTCTTTGTGTTCTTCAACATAACGGAAAAACTTCTGAAGTACGAGATGCGTTTTGCCGCTTCCGGCTTTTCCCAGGACTAAAAATCTTTCTTGCATATAATTTCAGACAGGATTTATCAGGATAAATAAAGGATGTAACGAAGGAAATTAATGAGAAGTACCCGCTAAAATAGTACCATACTACACTTCATACAGCAACAATTAGAAATACAAAGTATATTCATAAGCTATCAGACTTGCAAAAGAGACGTCAGAACACTTAAATATGTACCTATTTAATTGACAAATCGGGTTGTAAAAATTAAGATTACCGCATAACTAAAACATATTGCGAAACCTAAAAGGAGGATTCACTGATAATGCAAACACTTCGAACTGGATATATCAGGCAGATCATAATCAGCTCTATTTTTTCACTGGCGTTAATAGTAACGGCACTGGTTGCCGGTATGCCTGGCGTGTTTGCACAGGAGAAGGATTTGGCACCGGAAGTACAACTGGATTTATTGGTTAATTCTGCAACAAAGAGTATGAAAGCCGGAAGATGGGAAGACGCGGTGCAGAGTTTTGAGGAAGCGATGAAACTGGGAGTCAGCCTGCCCGGAGAATTTCATTTCCTTTACGGTAAATCTCTTTATAAAACAGGCAGCTATGAGTACGCGTTATCAAGTCTTACCATTTATCTTACATTAGTAGGACGAGAGGGAGAATATTACGAAGATGCAATTACCATGGTCGTGGATGCTGAAAACAAAAAGAAAGAGGAAACGCGTCGTACATCAGAATCAAAACAGCAGAAGATAGAAGCCGCAAGTGAAACTGAAGATGGAATGGTGTATATCAAAGGAGGATGTTTCGATATGGGGGACATCTTCGACACCGGAGCCAGTGATGAGAAACCAGTCCATACGGTATGTATAGGTGATTTCTACCTGGGAAAAACTGAAGTGACCCAGAAACAATGGAAAGATGTAACAGGCAGCAATCCATCTAAATTTAAATGTGAAGATTGTCCGGTTGAAAGAGTGAGCTGGATTAATATTCAGGATTTTATAAAAAAACTGAATGAGAAGACAGGCATGAATTACCGTCTTCCAACGGAAGCTGAATGGGAATACGCAGCAAGGAGTGGCGGCTTGAAGGAGCAGTGGGCAGGAACCAACGACGAAGAAAAAATTGGAGAATATACCTGGTATGGTTATACTGCCAAGGGTCACACGCATTCAGTGGCAGGAAAAACTCCAAACGCAATTGGCCTTTACGATATGATGGGAAATGTTTGGGAATGGTGCTCAGACTGGTATGACAAGGAGTATTATGAAATCAGTCCCAGTAAAGATCCACAAGGGCCGTCGGAAGGGCATAACCGTGTTATACGTGGCGGTGGTTGGCGCAGCAGGGATAAGGGATTGCGTACGACTGATCGCAATAGCTTTCTTCCAACCAGCAAAAAGTTCAGTACTACAGGCTTCCGTCTTGCAAGATCTCCATAGTGAGACAACTCCTCTTCAAAGTTTGAAGTATCTTAAGTGAACTAAGGTTGTGGTATTTTTAACTTTTCACTCTCTTGTTAGATGCCGGTATTTCATCCGATGCGGCTGATCGGCGGCTTTCCCCAGCCTCTTTTTTCTGTCTTCTTCATATTCTGAATAATTTCCTTCAAACCACCTGACTGTACCGTCACCCTCAAACGCAAGCATATGCGTGGCTATACGATCAAGAAACCAGCGATCATGAGAGATAATAACCGCACATCCTCCAAAATGTTCCAGTGCTTCTTCAAGGGCCCGCATGGTATTGACATCCAGATCATTTGTGGGCTCGTCCAGGAGTAGTACGTTGGCACCATCCTTGAGCATGCACGCAAGATGGACGCGGTTGCGTTCACCACCGGAGAATACGTCTACAGTTTTCTGCTGGTCTGATCCCGAGAAATTAAAACGGGCAACATAGGCACGTGAGTTTACTTCTGCATTTCCAAGTTCAATCGTATCCCTGCCCCCTGAAACAATCTCCCATATTGTTTTTCCCGGATCAAGAGTGTCACGCCCCTGATCGACATAAGCAAGTTTAACCGTATCGCCAATCTTGAGAGTGCCAGAATCAGGTTTTTCCAGATCAGTTATCATTTTAAAGAGTGTGGTTTTGCCTGCACCGTTCGGACCTATAATACCGACAATACCTCCAGCAGGAAGGGAGAATGACATCCCCTCAAAAAGGATGCGATCTCCAAACGCTTTACTCACATCTTCCGCTTCAATAACTACTGTTCCAAGCCGCGGTCCTGCCGGCATAAACAACTCAAGATCCTTCTCCTGTTTTGCGGTGTCCTGGTTGAGAAGTTCTTCGTATGCGCTAATGCGTGATTTTGCTTTTGCATGGCGTCCCTTGGGAGACATGCGGATCCACTCCAATTCTCGCTGAAGGGTCTTCTGCCTTTCCGTTTCACTTTTCTCTTCCTGTTTAAGACGATTCTGTTTCTGCTCAAGCCAGGAAGAGTAGTTCCCCTTTCATGGAACACCCATCCCCCGGTCAAGCTCAAGAATCCAGCCGGCGACATTATCAAGAAAGTAACGATCGTGAGTAATGGCAATTACAGTACCTTCATACTGTTGAAGATGCTGTTCAAGCCAGGCAACGGTTTCCGCGTCGAGATGATTGGTTGGTTCGTCCAGAAGCAGGATGTCCGGTTTCTGCAGTAAAAGCCTGCACAATGCCACACGCCTTTTTTCACCACCTGAGATGACTGCAACAGCTGTATCCCCGGGAGGGCAACGCAGAGCATCCATAGCCATCTCCAGCCGTAATTCGATATCCCAGGCGTTCTGTTTCTCAATCTCTTCCTGGAGCTCACCCTGGCGTTCCAGAAGTTTATTCATTTCATCATCTGACATTGGTTCGGCAAATTTCTCGCTGATTTCATTGTACTCCTTGACAATATTAACAATCTCCTGCATGCCTTCTTCCACAACCGCCTTAACGGTTTTATCTGAATCAACTAACGGCTCTTATTCAAGATGCCCTACTGTATACCCGTCAGAGAGCCCGGCCTCTCCATTGTACTCTTTGTCAACACCAGCCATAATGCGCAGAAGAGAACTCTTCCCTGATCCGTTCAAACCCAAAACACCGATCTTGGCACCATAATAATAGGAGAGGGATATATCCTTGATCACTTCCTTTTTCTGGTAAGACTTACTGACCTTCATCAACGAATAGATAATTTTCTCAGATGTATTACTCATTAACTTTTCCTCAATTCTTTTGTTAATAAACTTTTATGTTAATTTTATATTTTCTTCGCTGTTATTATACTAAGAACTATTTGAAATTATATTCAATTTTAGTTGCCGGAAATTATCTTTCCCAGGACAACACTCTCCTTTGCGCCTGTAGCGGATGGAACGTTGCCTGGACTTCCACTTACGGTCTCATTGGCAAGAATAGCAAACGACAGCGCCTCCTTTGCACCGGAAGGAATGCCAAACTCATCAACCTTTCTTATGCTTATATCGACAAGATAATCTTTCAAGAATTGAAGCAAGACAGGATTACACACGCCACCACCACTCACAACCACCTCAGTTATTTTGTGAGATAGTTGAATATATTTCCCATAGCTATCCGATATAGATTTAGCCGTAAAGGCTGTAATTGTCGCAATAGCATCATGAACGTCTATGTTGTCCTGCCTTGATTCCTTAAATAAGTTGTCAGAAAACTGAATACCAAAATCCTCTCTTCCGGTTGATTTTGGTGGAAGTTTAGATAAATAAGGATGAGCACACAACCGTTCTAATAAGTCTTGATTCAGTTTGCCTCTTGAAGCCAATTCACCATTTTTATCATACTTTAATTTCCCATTGGTTATGATCTCGGCAAATCGGTCAATTATCATATTGCCAGGCCCATTATCAAAAGCAATTATCTCCTTAATGTTCCCGTCAGCAGGCAAGAACGTAACATTAGAAATTCCACCAATATTTTGTATTGCCCTGCCAATCTCATCTCTTCCGAATAAAACAAAATCAGCATATGGCACCATGGGTGCTCCTTCCCCGCCTGCCGCAATATCTCTTGTTCTGAAATCGGAGACAGTGGTTACTCCCGTCTCTTGGGCAATGATAGAAGGTTCACCTATTTGCAGTGTTGATCTTACTTCATTATCATTACTCTCGTTCAATGATGAAACATGATAAATTGTCTGCCCATGAGAGCCAACAATGTCTATCTCTGAAAGAGGAATCGACAGCTTTCCGGCAATCTGCCCGGCTGCATCGGCAAATAACTTACCTAATGTAAAATTCAGCTGGCAGATTTTGTCAACTGTACCGGTCTCTTTGCAAGAAGCTTCAAATATCGACTCCCTTATCTCATTTTCATAAGGGTAAGTCTCAAACCCTATAATATCAGCCCTAGTCGATAAACCATTTCCGGTTATATTAACCAGACACGCATCAATACCGTCACATGATGTGCCGGACATCAAGCCGATAACATTACGGCTCTCTTTGTCTTTTAAGCGAATTAAATTATCTATCGACATTTTCTATTGATTAAAAAGAAGTATACACAGGCAAAAAACAAATTTATTATATAGCCAACAACATACGTGTCAAAATAAATAGATTAAAGGCTCTTTAACCATGACAAGAAATTCAGGGCAAAAACTTTCACATTCTATGAATTTGTTTGATATTGTCTGCCTGGGAATCAACGGCATTATCGGGGCAGGAATATTTCTTCTACCTGGCAAACTAGCAGCAGTTGCAGGCCAATCCTCAATATTAGTATTTGTCATTTGTGGTCTCCTATGCCTTGCAATAGGGCTTTGTTTTGCGGAAATGGGAGGAATTTATCAGGAAACAGGAGGCGCATATATTTATGCAAGAAAGACCTTCGGCCCTATGATTGGTTTCATGGTTGGCTGGATGATGTGGCTTTCTGCCATAATCGGCTGGGCGGCAATGGCAAGAGGTCTCCTCCTCTATTTAAGATTCTTTTCTCCATCTCTCTCTGAAGGATGGTTTGGTGAAATTATAGTAGTCAGCCTTATATTGGGTTTAGGAGCTCTTAATTTTCTTGGAGTAAAAATCGGCGCAAGAATTATAAACTTTTTTACCATAAGCAAATTAATACCAATCTTTGTCTTTATTGCATTTGGGGTTTTTCACATCGAAGCATCCAATTTGAGTCAAATCTTTGCTTTTAAAGTAGAAAATATAGGATCAGCAATCGTGATTGGCTTATTTGCTTATACAGGATTTGAGTATCTGGCAGTACCGGCAGGTGAAATGAAAAAGCCCGGAAGAGATATACCTCTCTCGTTTTTTATTGCGATCCTGGGTACAACCTTAATCTACGTACTTGTGCAAACAGTAGCAACCGGCACACTCCCTGGTTTGGCACAATCGGAAAAGCCACTGGCAGATGCCGCCACAAGCTTTTTAGGCCCAACAGGTGGAATATTAATTGCTATTGGTGCGCTTCTTGCGATAACAGGTGTAAATTCAGGTATTGCCTTGACGGGGCCGAGAAGCCTTTTTGCCCTGTCAGCAGACAGGCTTTTACCGGAAATATTTTCAAAAATTCATCCCCAATTCCATACACCTTATGTTGCAATATGCGTAAACACCTTTTTGACTTTAATACTATCCCTTACAGGCACATTCGAATACTTAATTTTCGCCAGTGTATTGGTAAGCGTCTTACAATATATACTGACGTGTCTGGCTGTTATTGTTTTAAGGAGAAGGCGGGAGGACACCTCGAAAAACTATACGGTACCAGGAGGATATATAATTCCTTGCCTTGCCCTTTTAACCTGTTTCTGGATTTTATTACAGGTAAAACCGCTTATAATTATTGCAACACTTGGAGGGACAGCATTGTCTCTGCCTATTTATTTTTACAGAAAGAAGAAAACTGAAATGAATATTGATTGAGTATTTTAAGAATCAAACAAGTCTAATTCTTTCTTTATACAATTGACTCTCTCTTTAGTCTGCCATATTTTGATTGCCATCAAGTCACGTATGTAACCAAACATTATATTTGATCTCCGCTCCTCTATAATATAGGTATAAGCATCCATTGCTTTATTGTAATAAGTCACCTTTTCATCATCATATAATAGCGCCAACTCTTCGTATAGATTGCCAATTCGACATTGTGCGTTAAATGGTGTTATCCCCGTAAACTTATTTATTATTTCATTAAATTTTGTTGTTGCCATTTCATAGTTGAATTTTGCCCCTTCATCATCGCCTACATCATAAAGAGCCAGGCCCACATAATGATACGCTTCTGCTACAGCATATGAATGTTCCTGTGCCTCCTTTTTAACACCATCTTTAAGTTCCTCCAGGATATTTCTGTACCTTCTTTCAACCGCCTCAACCAGACTGATACTCAGTGGAATCTCAGAATCTTCCAGTTCATTCTGTGTCTCTATCCTTACACTCGGGAACAACAATTTCGATAAGCCTTCCAGGCTCAACCCTTCAACAAAATAGAGCTCGCTGACCGAATGAAATTTTACATGCTTATTCCTGTAATCTACAACAATACCCACATCTTCTTTGTTGATGCCGAATTCTGTATTCAAAAACAGAGACAACTCTTCATCATTCACCTGGTTCAATATTTTATGCAATTTCAATAACTTAATTAGGACAGCCAATTTATATGAGGGAGTCTCTCCATGTAAAACCGTTCTTCTCAGAAAAATAAGCCATGGATTTCTACAGGTAAAATTTAGTTTCCCTTTATAGTCATAAAAAATTTCCAGGGCCACTCCAAGTTTACTTTTTTCCAGCTCCTTTGTGGCTTTATGACTCAGACTCTGATATATCTTATCAATTCTGTTAAAATATTCTTCTATCATGTCTCTCATCTGGACAGAATTCACTTTGCGATGTAGTTTCAACTCGTGTGGACTATATTCTAATGCCTTGTTATAATTTTCAATAGCGTCTTCGTATTGTTTGTTTTGGTAGTCCTTGTCTCCATGATATTCATAGAACCTTTTAACCATTCTCCTTGGTCTAAGTCTCTCCTTTTCTTCCTCGTCTAAATGGCCTGACTTTTCAAAATGTTCTATTATCTCTTTTGGTGTCTGCAACGATTTTTTTGTAAGGAAATCTAATCCTGCTATGTATTCATACACCGAATTACATCTCTGTATCATGCTATCGCTAATGCCGTTACATATTTTGGCTTTTTGGATACAATCTCTTGCCTCTTCAAATAAACCGAACTCCGAATATGCCTTTCCTAATTGAATGAGTGAACTTACATCCGCTTCACCATCTACACCTTGTCTATCTCTATATTGTTTTAAATGTTTTCCAACTATGGTCTTATAAATAATGGGAACAATCTCAACTTTATTGTCTGCAACACGAACAACGTAAACGTTAACATCTCCTGATTCCGGATTAATATTTACTCCGGGAATCTCTTTCCCGTCAGGAAACTTTATCCACGATGTCTTCTTAATGACACTTGCAGTAAAGACTAAATCTTTCCCCTTAATCAAATCCTTTAATGTCAAAACCCTATTCCATGGTATTTCCGCCTCTTTTTCTGTACCTGGCCTCACAATCTTAAAATTCTTTAATATATCAATTTCATCTTTTTTAAAAGAGTCCCAATGCTCTAGTTTCCCCAAAAGACGTTCTTCCGTTGCCACCCCATATGGTAAAACCCTCAACGTCATTTCTCCGCCCAATTGTGCTACTACTATTCCACTCAGTACTGCTTCGGGAACACCTCCCACTCCTATGATCATATCGATTTCATCCCTCTCTATTGCAAAGGTGGGAGTAAGGTCATCTTCTTTAACAAGAATTACTTCTGCTCCAAAATCCTTAATTGTTTTTATGAGTTTTTTGTGTCTCCGCCTGTCCAGAACAACAATCTTCATTTTTCGTATTTCATCATCAATATTCTGTGAAAAGGCCTCCTCATTTTTATCTTTCAACGTTTTCTCAGCCATAAGCTTTAGATTTTTTGTAATACCATGCGTTATATTAACACCTGCGCCTTTATATCTGTTTCCTATGATAGCCTTCACACAATACATATCCGGTGAATTAAACAACCCATTCCTTTCGCTATAGCCAACTGCAAAGACTGCTCCTCCATCAGATTCCGGGTCCACAATACTACGACCGTTTTCAAAGGCACTAAGCACGATATCTGCCTCGCAATCCTCACGCACAGCTTCAGAACCGAATCTTTCGCCTATATACAACATCGGCATCTCTTTACGCTCTCCCTCAGCATTTACTACATAAGCCTTCCACCAGTTGAAACTGTTATAAATATGTCTGAGCCACCAGACTGCCATACGTCTTGCACGAAATACATTGAACCCCTCTCCATTCGTACTGAAATACCTTAATGTCCGGGCAGCAACAATTCCGACAGCATGTTTTAATTCATTTCTTTTCGTCAACTGAAGGCCATTCTCAGAAGAAACCTCCAAACTAAATCTTTCAGGAATATAGGCCTCCAGAAGACAGGGATCATTTACATCCTCGAAGTTGAAGCTTTTGTCCTCTATGAATGTTAAGTCGTCTTCAACTCTTTCATTTTCAATACTTTCGCTCATTCTTTTCTCTACTTAAAAAAAATATATAAACCTCATCATCTCGTATAGTTAAAGGTATTTTCCCCTTCTCTAACAACCACTTAAAAGATGCAATCAGCAGTATGTTTATTTATATCAACCGCAAAAATAGATTGCAAATTAAAAGCATCAATTTTAGTCTATTCACGTACTCTCTGGAACATTACGAAAAATTGACTTTCAAAAAATGTTTTGTTAAAATCCCAAATGACTTGAAATTATGTTCTATAAATCACATTACATATGTAATAAAGTAACCCATAAATTTATTAATGAGGCTTTTAAGGCTTCGATAAGAGGAAAAGAAAATGCAAAAATGGTTGAAAAAGGAGAAAGAGTTACGCGGAAAAGGGATCGCTGACAAGCAAATCGAAGAAACCGTGGCCTTTTTACGCCAAAAAGGCATAGATACGGTTTGGGATGTACAGGCGGCATATGACTCAAGTCTCTTTGGACTTAAGGATAGATGCTCTTTTGGAAGTCATGGGCTCTGCTGCCGGAACTGCAATCTAGGGCCGTGCAGACTGGGAGGAGAAGAGATATCATTTCATACAAAAATGGCTGCCCCTAATTTGGAACGATCCTCCTGTGGTAAAACAGCTGACAACATGGTTGCCGGGATGTTTCTTCAGACAGTCCTACGTGGTACAAGCTCCCACATCGGACACGCAATTCACGTTGCAAAGCTCTTTGTAAAGGCGGCTGAAGGCTCTGACAATTTTCCTATAAAGGATGAAGCGAAACTGAACGCTGTTGCAAGCGAACTGGGCATAGACACCAGTGAGAAAAGCACCCTTGATATCGCAAAGGAAGTTGGCCAAAAAGCGATGGAAGATCTCGTTGGACCCGGTGAAGGGCCAATGAGTTTTGCGCTTGCTCTTGCCCCAAAGAATATTGATAAACTCGTCAAGGCAAACCTTATCCCTCAAAAAGGAGCAGCAGAAACAATCGTACAGGGAATCCACAGTACTGCCCAGGGAATGATGAGCAGTACCGATCACTTAATTATGTCGTGCTTGAAATTTGGAACAATGGACGTACTGGCACTTTACATCGCTACCCAACTTCAAGACATTCTACTCGGTGTTCCTACGCCAAAAGAAGGTAAGATTGGATTGGACGTTTTGGAAAAAGAGAAGGTCAACATTCTCGTCCACGGCCATGTACCCGTACTTTCAGAAATGGTTATCAATTATGCAAACAAACTTGAGGAAAAAGCTATAGCAGCTGGAGCGAAAGGCATAAATGTAGTAGGAACCTGCTGTACAGGTACTGAAGTGTTGATGCGACTCGGAATCCCCATGGCTGGCAGCACTATCATGCAGGAGCTTGTTGTTGGTACCGGAGTTGTCGATGCCGTATGTGTAGACGTGCAGTGTGTGTATCCGTCTCTCTCAACCATGACAAAATCGCTTCATACCAGACTAATTACAACCATGCCGGAACTGAGGATGGACAATGAGACCTACATTGAGTTTACACCGAACAATGCTGACAAGGCTGCTACTCAGATTGTTGAAGAGGCCATTGCTGCTTACAAAGATCGCTCTGCCGACAGAGTCTTCCTGCCAAAAGCAAAAGGGAACAAATTAATGGGAGGGTTTTCTACAGAAGCATTGATTCAAGTTCTTAAGAAATTAAATCCTGAAGAACCGCTGAAACCATTAGTCGATTTGATTGTTGATGGTTCTATTCAGGGCGTAGCAGTTATTGCGGGATGCCTGTCATCTAAAATACAAACTGACATGAGCTTTGTAACCATGGCAAAAGAACTTCTTAAAAACAACGTCCTTGTGCTGGCAACTGGATGTGCAGCAACGGGTTGCGCAAGGCATGGCTTGCTGAACGGGAAAGCAATGGACCTGGTCGGTGACTCGCTCAGAGGAGTTCTTGAAACCCTTGGTAAGGCTGCAGGCCTGAACGGATCTATGCCGCCAATCCTCCATTTCGGTTCATGTGTTGATAATTCCAGATGTGCGGTACTGGCCTCTGCAATCGCTGACTATCTGGACACCTCAATAGACAAACTTCCACTCGTGGCAAGCGCGGCCGAGCACGTTGTTGAGAAAGCAGCGGCCATATACATGGGCGTTATCTCTCTTGGCATAACTACCCATATCGGAGTAACTCCAAAACTGGGAGGATCTTCATACGTAATCAATATGCTCACAAAAGAGATGGAAAATATTACCGGAAGCACCTTAATAATAGAAATAGACCCTAAGGAATCAGCAAAAGCTATGATCAACCACATTCAGAAGAAAAGAGAAGAACTTGGAATCTGATACGGCAGAAAACCAGACTTTTGACCGGTATCTTATTAAACTATTATCGTTACTTACGTGGTCATAAGCGCTTACAACGATCTGCATATATAAAACAACCTCATTTCCTCCATCCAACTTGCCCTTGAAGGCTACCATATCACCAAGCTTTTGAGGGCTTCCCACACATAATTTTCAGCATTACAAAAAAAATTCAAAAAAAAGCTAAAGTTATTTTTCATGATACCGATAAGTGTTATTAGTGCTACACCTACTGCTTAATAAACAAAACAGACTTTTGTGTGGAGATCGGTACTATGCATAGAATAAAACATACTTTTTACATCAGCGTAATTGTACTAAGCTTTATGATAAGTCCGGTAAATCCACTTTCCTCTGTAATCAACATGGGCCCTGCACAAATTTATGCCGCAACACACACACAATACCAACTAAGCACCAAACGGCAATAACAGAAATCAAGAACAGGCAAACAGAAACTGGTAGCATGATTTCAGAACATACAAATATCAAGAAAAACGGATACACTACGGTAAAGATGTTGGAAATCCCCGAATGTCAATTATCAGACGTAATAGAACAGTGGGGACAACTTGGCCATAAAATTAATGGATACACTATCAAAGACAAAGCATTTATAAAATATCTGATCTACAACTCAGATATCAAATCATACAGCTACACTGCAAATATGCCAAAGCTATATTTCCTTGTGAAGAATGAGATAGCAGAACCAATAGTTTACGGCGGAGTGATAAAGAAATTCTTTAAAAAAATATCATTCCATGGATGGTTCAGGATAGCAGGTGCTCTGGATTCTAAAGGTAATTATCGAAAAGGCTACGAGCATCTGAGCACACAAAGAGAAGCAATTCTGGAACTATTTGATGGAGTATTGTCTAAGACCGTAAAAGGCAGCTATACAATTGTTGAGCTATATACGGATGAAAACGGAGAGCGAAAAGGGAGGTTTAAGTTCTTCAAAACTGCTGAACAGGCTGAACCAACTCTCGTACAGCCGATAGATCCCATGGCAGCATTTGTATTAACCTACCTGAATCTAGTACAGGAAAACCCAGGAGATCTTAATGTTAAACAAGATCTTACAAAACCAATTGTTGAAAGATTGATAGCAAAAGCAAAAGTAGAATCGCAAGACAAGGTTGCTTCAGTTGCACATATAAACAATTCTAAAATCCCACGTAGTATACGTAACTTAATGGATATGTAGGATGGGCTTCCGGCCCTTGCCGGAATGCTCTCCGCCCTATCGATACTCTTTCTGATTCTTTTCATTATTTATCTGTATTTCTTATACTCGATCAACTCAGAATTACCCCACAAACTTTCCCCTTAAATTTGTTGACTTAAATACTGTACCAATTTATTATCACTAAATAATGAGTGATAAAGTGGAACTTACTGACGGAAATATTATCATACGTCCCTGTCAACCGGAAGACGCTACCGTGATCTGCGAAGGTGTGCAAGAGTCAATGCAGGAGATGTTAAAATGGGCGCCATGGTGCCACCCTGACTACTCTATATCAGACTGTAAATTGTGGCTTGACTCCAGGCACCAGATGTGGTCAGAGGGTATTGAATATGACTTCGTTATTATTGATGCGAAAGATAATACCTTTCTTGGTGGCTGTGCCATCGATCAAATCAACCGGAAGCATAATTTTGCCAACCTTGGCTATTGGGTAAGGACAAGTCAGGAAGGGAAAGGCATTGCGACTGCCACAGTGCAGCTTATCAGCCGGTTTGGATTCGAAACACTTGGTTTCACTCGCCTTGAGATAGTCGCAGCTGTACAGAACAAAGCCAGCCAACGTGTTGCTGAAAAAGTAGGTGCTGTCAGGGAAGGTATCCATAGAAATCGCCATGTTGTACACGACATGACATATGACTCTGTTATGTTTTCCCTGATTCCTCAGAGTTAGTCTGTAAGGTGACAATTTTATTTGAAATTGATGTTATCTACAGTACAATGGAGTAAGTAGGTGTAACACGAAAACTAACTAATCTGCATGAGATAAAGACGGAAAGGAACTGTAAATGAAAATTTCAATTGAAAGCGAAACAAGGATAAAAATTATTCCGGAATCCGATCATGAGAAGGAAAGTCTTGATGCGCTATGGAAGCTTGTCATACGCTGTGACAAAGATAGTAAGGTACTATGCCCTATCGGTGCCTACATACCGTCGACAGATGATGGAGCAAACTTTGTTATTCAGGACCAATAATCCCTGGCATACAAGACAAGACAATACAGTAATTTGAAGTCGTTTTAATAGTGAACTCAAATTACTACCTCTGTTGTAATGGTTGAATTAAAGTCAGGCAAAATTCTAAAAGATCAGGAGAGAAGCAATGTCAATACTGATTGAAGAGCTCAAAAAGGAGCATTCTGAAATCCTTGCCACACTCAACGAAGTAAAGCAGCTTGGTATTCTCTCTGAAGAAGGACAAGATAAGCTCATGTCTTTAGAAGTGAGTCTGCTTGCGCATCTTGGGATGGAGGACGATCAACTTTATCCCGCTCTCAAAAAAGAAGCTGAGCATTGCAATAGCATAAAAGACACATTAGAACTATTTGCAATAGATATGGAGAACGTATCAAAAACTGTTCGAGAATTCTTTGAAAAATACTCTGAAGGATTTTCTGGTGTGGAACTTGACAAACTCTCTGAAGATTTTGAAAATTTTTTCTCAGCCCTTACCAAAAGAATATGTAACGAGGAAGATTCTCTCTATGAGGAATATGAAAACCTGGACAGATCCTAAAAGTCTTAAAAATAAGCACGACCAGGAAAATTTACAAAATCATTTCCATTCATCTTAGAAAATCCATTTTCCCGGAATGAAATCCAATCCACGCTGTAACACTGCCCCCCCCCCTTAATCTTCAATGTACTTTATTGATTCACCAGGGGGGAGGTAAAAAAATAGAAAAGTGGGCTTCATATGAGAACTGACTACTCAAAAGGACAAAATATTCAACCGCATACACATTGTTCTTCCCAGGAATCCGGCAAGAAGGTGATGCTGATCTTTCCCCCTGACTGGTACCCGTCCAAACCATATTTGAGCCTGCCGACTCTAACCGCTTTTTTAAGGAGAGCCGGACATAGTGTTGTCCAAAAGGACGTAAACCTCGAAATGTACGATTGGTTCTTCAGCGAGAATTGCCTCCAATTTATTTTAGAGAAAGTCCCCAAACAACTGGACAGACTGAATAAGTTATCGGGGGAACAACGCCTTACTGATGAAGTAAAAAAACTACGGCAAGCTCTTCGTGAGTGCACTCAGCCTTACATTACCAATCTTGCTAAAAAGGCAGAGTCCGCCAAAGACATAGTACGTTTACAGGAATTTTATAATGTGGATAAGTTAGAATACGCCATGAACGTTTTTCATGAAGTGATGTGTACTATATCCCTTGTTTATGCTCCGGCAAGAATCTGTATGCCCCCTATGGAAACAGACTTAACCTATAAACTGTTTATATCATCCGAAATTCTTGCGGCAGTTGATGACTCTCAAGTCAATGTGTATAGAGATGTGTACAATCACATACTCAGACCCTTTATCGAAGAGGAAAAGCCTGATGTAATTGGAATCTCCATTGCCCTGAGCCAGCAACTCTTCTCTTCCATGACATTTTGTTCGATGATAAAGGAACAGTTTCCCGACATTCATATCACCATCGGTGGAAACACGGTTACACGATTACGCGATGTATTACCAGAAACCCCCAGTCTCTTCTCTCTTTTTGATTCTGTTATCATGTATGAAGGAGAGACTGCATTTTTACAACTAATCAATGCAATAGGGAAAGACAGGGATCTTTCAACAATACCCAACCTCATATATAAAGATTCTGCCGGAATTCACACATCTACGGTTGTTACTGCAGAGGACATGTCAACCCTGCCACCGCCAGATTTTGATGGTCTCCCTCTTGATAAATATTTTGTGCCTGATAAAATTCTCTCTTATCTTTCCACCAGAGGATGCTATTGGGGAAAGTGTGCGTTTTGTGACCATGGAGAGGGCTACACCGCAGGATATAGGGCCAAGAATATAGACCAGATTATTGAGGAAATCAATTATCTGAAAAATCGGTACCAAGTAAACCATTTTCACTTTCCAGATGAGTCATACCCCCCTTCACTATTCAAAAAGCTAACGAAAAAACTAATTGAATCTGATCTACAGATTTCTTGGTCAACACATTTACGATTTGAAGAGAGCTTACTGAACAGCAAGGTGTGGGAAGACGCCAGGAGTTCTGGGTGTAGGTTCCTGCATATGGGCTTTGAAACCGGAAGTGAAAGAGTACTCAGATTGATGGGCAAGTCAACCACAACTGAGCAAATCCAACAGAGCCTGGAATTCTCATCCAGCCATGGTGTATGGAACCACGTGATGGGTTTCTTCGGATTTCCCGGTGAAACATACGAAGACGCAAAATCTTCCATGAAGTTTTTAGAAGATAATAGAGAACACGTGCACTCTATAGGCTTCGGCACTTTTGACCTGACCAAGTATTCTCCGGTTATGAAAAATGCAGAAAAGTTTGGAGTAACTTACACCAAAAATTCTGATTGGGATTTAGCACTGGATTATTATTTTACCGTGAAGGACGGTCTCGGGATCGAGGACGCAGGACAGGTACTTGAAGAATTTGAACAAAGCCACCATAGAGGGTGGGATTTAAGAATCTATATCCGTGAATACCTCTTCTTGTACGTGGCTCATTATGGAACTAACAAGCTTCCATCTCTCCAATTCGGGTTTCGGTAAAAAATAAGAGGACGAAACAGAACACCGAAATTAGAATCTATTTCGTACCACCGTATACAGTTTCCCGGTACTCTTTCCAGAAACAGTCAACCCTGCGAAACCCGGCTTCTGTGAGGAGTTGAGTCTCTTCTGTAATGGAAAGAGGATTGTCACCATCTCTTTTCTCTTTCGATGTATACTCCGAAGCAATGTAATCCAACGATTTCTCCTCATGCTTCAGGCTTCGAGATCTCTCCTGAGTCCCTTTGTAATGTAAACGTCGATACAATGCTTCATTCGCCGAATCGACTGCATTAAAGATATCACAATTAATAAAACAACCATCTGGCTTGAGTATGGAATGAACATATCGAAACAGTTCTAGCTTCTCCTCCCCCTGTAAGTGGTGGAGTGCAAAAGCAGAGACTACGGCATCCAGCCCGGAAATATCTTTTACTTTATCAGGTAATTCCTGAAATGTTGATGTTTTGAAGGTGATCTGCCCCAATTGTTCCTTAAGTCTTATCTTTGCCTTGTCGATCATCATTTCTGCAGCGTCTATTGCGACAACAGAAGCATTGGAAAATGTCTCAACAATTTTATGAGTGAGATAACCAGTACCCACACCAAGGTCTAGAATTCGTATATTTTCAGAACTATCAAAGGGCAGCATTTCACAGGCAATTAATGCCATGTGCTTACGATTTGGATGCCAGACATCCATGTCAAGATCGTACGTCGCAATAATGTCACTATTATTGAAAGCGTATGCTGTCTCTCTCTGATTATTTTCAGACATTTAAATACCTCACAATATTGATTACGCAGATTTACAAAAAAACCTCCAATATCATTTTACAGATACTGGAGGCTTTTAGGTCTTCATTATTACAATATTTTACAATTACTCTATATTTTTATATGCAACCCTCTCCCGACAGCTTTTACAGTAAAATATATGAGCGTACTTTATAATATATTTATAATTTAACTACATTTGAGGCCTTGAGGCCCTTTTCATCTTGAACGATCTCAAATTCTACTTTATCCCCTTCTGAAAGACTCTTAAAACCCTCAGCCTGAATTGAAGTATGATGAACAAAGACATCATCACCGTCTTCCTGAGAAATAAAACCAAAACCCTTTGAGTCATTAAACCACTTCACTGTTCCATTTGGCATACTGAAAATCACCTCCCTCTACATAGAAAAAACAATAAAAAAAGGCGGCAAAGTACGTACCTTGCCGCCTCTCAACTAAGAAATATATGGTATAACTGCGTAAATGGTATTAAATGTATTAATGGTATTAATGTTGTTGCAATACATATATAGAACACTAGTACTAAAGACTTAAAAATACTATCAAACATTATTTATTAAAGCAAGAGAAAATATAGTTTATTATTTACTCCTTAAGGGCATATTTTATATAATCTCAAATTGCTGTTTTTAAGCAAGATTTCGGTAATAAATGTCGGACAATGACCATGCAATAGTTTAGAGCACTACATCTTATTTGCATGTAAATACATAATATTCAAATCTATATATATTCCAACTAATCAACTAATGAAACAGGAAATCGCGGTAAAATGCTTATTAAGAGAGGATGTATCTTATTCGCCTCCGTTTACCGTATCTGAGCTCCCACACAAAGCAAAGCTGGATCAAAACGAAGCTCCTTTCGATCTGCCGAATGAGGTAAAGGTGATACTACTGGAAAGACTTAAGGAGAATCAGTGGAATCGATACCCACAGCCATCGGTGTATGCCGATGCAAAAAAGGCTTTTGCCAAATCAATTGGTTTTCCACCGGAAAATCTGATACTCACTATCGGCTGTGATCAGCTCATACAGGGAGCCTATCTTATTGCGGGAGGACATGATCGGAATGCCCTGATCTTTGAACCAACGTATCCGATGTTTTCCCATGCTGCCAGATTTAACCAGACAAATATGACCAGAATACAACTCGCCGCTGAAGAAACTCCAACTAAAGATCACATCAACGAGACAGAACATCACATTATCTTTATTGTTGCTCCCAATAATCCAACCGGAACTCTCCCGAAAGAAGGAGTTATCGAGACAGCTCTATCCAAAAATTCGTTAGTATTTGTTGATGAATCATATGTTGATTTTTCTAAAAAAACATGGTCTCATCTTTTAAAGGAGCACCCCAATCTCTTTATTGCCCGTTCGACATCAAAGTCCTGCATGGCTGGAATTCGTCTGGGATATGGCATAGGACATCCTGACATTATCAATGCCATGGAGGCCACTTTTACTACACCCTATCATTTAAGCTGTCTCCAACTTGTAATAGCAAAACACTTTGATCTTATTCAGCCGCATCTTAAAGAGTTTGCGGATATTATTATTGCGGAAAGAGAGCGTGTAGCAATTCAATTCAGAAAAATGGAAATTCCTTTTATTCCGTCTCAAGGGAACTTTATCCTCTTTAAGGTGAATAGCCCATCCGACATTTTTCAACAGTTATCAGAATCCGGTGTCCGTATTCGAAGCCTCCACACAATCCCTGGCCTGTCTGATTATGTCCGGGTTACGATCGGAAAAAAGGAAGAGAATGATCTGTTCCTGGAAAAACTCAAAACCCTCCCTTTCAAATAAAAACAATGAATGAAGCAATAATAGAAAAGTTTGTTGAAAAAGTGACTGCCGAAAAAAACAAACACTCAGACCGCTTTTACGAAATCTTTTCAGCACGTGGATTTCTATTGGAGAGAGACAGTGGTTCTGACATAGTACGTTTAAGTAAAGAATCACATTTAGACGATTGTGAGTTTCTGGAAGCTTTGCAAAATATTAACTACAAAAATATTTATAAAAAACCGCATTTTGATTCGATCGAAGAGAATAGCAAAGATGATGCGGCTCAATATCGACACGCATACTATGATGACATTGACACACAGCTATTTGATATAGATAATAATAATTATTTGCATGAACTGTTTACGCATGTAATCCCTATTGATGAATTTCGTCTGAATTGGAAACGGGATTGGTATGGTAAATTCAATCAATTCAAAGAAGTTGTACATCTGCCGGAAATACGTGTATATGATTTGGAACCCTTTATAGCTCGTTTTGCAAAAGCAATCTCTTCAATAGGAATATCAACATGGTCGTCATGCGAGGGTCATTGGGGCACACCTGCCTATGTTATTTTTGATAGAAAGTACCATCTTATCTGGTTTCAAACATTATTGAACAAGTTTATTAAGAAAAAGCTTAATCTCGCCTGCAATTGGAAATGGCTGGATAATCGTGGAACTATAAACAGCCCGGGAGATGACACACTGAAAATGTATTTAGAACTCCAGGAAATAGCCCGATTGATTTATAAACATAGAGATGATTTAATAAATATCAAACAGCATGTAACGTCTCTTCTCACAAATGAACATAAAAAAATGAATAAAAAGAACCTCCTCAATACCTTTGAAGATTTTTTTGACGCAACAATAGCCGAAAATCAGTCAGACATTTAATCAGTTTGGTTTGAAAGCTACAAATAAAAAACAATTCTTGATTTCAATAAAAATAAGGATATGCTCTTAGGTGTTCGGAGAGTAATAACTTTACTTTTTTTCCAGAACCCAAAAAAGGAAATGAACTATGGATACAGACCTGATGAAAGATCCAAATGTTTCGGCTATTTGCGAACAACTTAAACAGGATGATTTCAATTTTAAAGAAGAAAAATTTGATTACCTTGATGTCCTTTTAGCAACCGGCGTACAGTATAATATGTCCTGGCTCAGGACAACACAAGTAAACATCTTTGTGTTTATGGGTGTTGTTGAGAAAATAAGTCTGGAGTTCGCTGTCGCTTACTCTAAAATGACGCTGAGTTACGCAATGAAAAACTATAAGAATATCCCAAAACATATGAACAATATTACCGCAAGTTTTCCACTCCTGATATCATCGTGTGTTGACGATGACGCGAAGCAATGGATTCAGCAAAAACCTAAAAGCCAACTTGGTTTTCACGAAATGCCTGTAATTCTGGACACCAATAATAACTCTCTTTTATTTTGTAACGAGTCTACCCGGCGTTCCGGTAATAAAAAGTTTTTAGCTACCTTTATTCAAAAATATTTCAGTACAACAAACACATAACTTTTAAATTTAGCAGCAAGCCAATGAACATTTTATGTTTATTTCTACCAAAAAATAGTCCTGTCTGCATGCTGGCTTCCAGGTACAAACCCATAAGCACAATCTTAAGAAGCACTTTCATAATCCCTAGAAACCAGAAACCTTTGTAGGTAAAATATTATCTCTGGGCTTATTTTGTTTCAATATCGATACTTAATTCTTTCTGCAATAAATATAGAAGAAAATAAAAAACAGAATTTATAAAATACGGATACCATTAAAGGTGAAAGGAGAAAATCATGGGAGACGAATTCAGAGTAAATAAACCTGTTCGTATAATTCCACAGAAACCACATCTTAAAACTGGTAAGAAAAAAGAGCAGGATGAGCACAAGCATAAGGACGAAGCAGGAGACCACTTTCAACAATTATCTAAAGCCGCTAAGCTGGCTAATGATACTCTGGAAAGAGATAAGTCACCTTACAGGTTCCGCGTTTATCAAGAGGGAGAAGAGGTTTTTATTGATATAGTAATCGTTGATGAAAGCCTGACAATTATGGAGACAAAAAAGACTAATATTACTCACGAGGAATTTACAACCTGGTTAAACCATATTGAACAGGGCAACGGGCTTTTCTTTGATATAACAGCATGATAACAAAATATATTTATTCCTTTTCATTGAAGAGTCACAAAACACGTAACCCTGAACACATACAAGATCGACAAGCAAAATGAATAAATATAAATTCTACTTCTTAATAATCATATTAATCATTTATATTATAAGCCCGCTGGATTTCTTCCCATTTGTTTTAGATGACCTTATTGCATCAGGCTTTTTATTCTATTTCTGGCGAAAGTTCAAAAACCAAAAGAGCCAGAAAAACAATTATTCCAGAAGTAAGTCACATACTAATATAAATACCGGACCTGATGGGCCTATGAGCCTGGATGAATCATACAAGCTACTCAATGTCAGTTCTGATGCTTCATTGAGTGAGGTACAGAAAGCATACAAAGAGAAAATGGCCAAGTCTCATCCGGACAAAGTTGCTCACCTGAGCGAGGAACTTCAGAAAAAAGCCAAGGAACTTGCACTTGAAATTAATAAAGCCTACAATAATATTAAAAGATGCAAGGGTAACAGTTAAATCGACGATCAATTTAATAACTTATTACATTTTCACTATAGGCTATTGCAAACCTCTCCCTGTATAGAAACGAAGTAGTTCCTGTCACACACCCTCCCGAATGATTCTACGCCACGCGTAAAGCCTTCTCTCCAGCACACAAGAAATTGCAGAAGAGGTTAACAACCTCAGGCCTTTACATGCTGGACGTTTTCTACCATAAGCCTGGAAATAGTCTTTGCAAAGGCAGCAGAGTCTTTTGGTTTTGACCCTTCCAGCAACAACGCCTGGTTATAAAGAAGATCCGTATAATCTGCCAGAACATTACTCTTCCTGTCTTCTTTAAATATATTGTTCATGGCCTCAAAGATCGGATGCGACGGATTGATTTCGAGAATTCTTTTTCTTTCCGGCACTGCCTGGCCCATAGATTTCAAGAGATTCTCCATCTGTAGATCCATCTCTCCCTCATCACCAACAAGGCAGCATGCAGAATCTTTCAGTCTCCCTGACAACCTGACCTCTTTGACATCATCAAGGCGATCCTGTATAAGATCCAGGAGTTTTTTGTATTTCTTTCCAGCCTTCTCCTTCTCCTCTTTTTCAGATTTGTCCAGAGTAACATCACCCTTGATAGCAGATTTAAACTTCTTACCTTTGTACTCAAAACTGCTCATAATAACATCGTCAATGTCCTCCAGCATAATCAGGACTTCGTAGTCCTTTTCTTTAAATGCTTCAAGGTATGGTGACTCCAATGTTTCCGCCAGTGACGAACCGGTAACGTAATAGATCTCTTCCTGGCCCTCCTTCATATCATTAACATATTCCGGAATGGATCGGTATTTATCTTTCTCCGCTTTTGTGGAAGGAAAAAGAAGAAGCTCTCCAATAGTCTCCCGTCTATCAAAATCCATATGGACACCCTCTTTCAGTATCCTGCTGAATTCCTTATAGAATTTCAAGTACTTATCAAACTCTTTCTCTTTCATATCACTCAAAGTACTAAGCACTTTTTTTGTGATACTGTTTTTTATAACGTCGATCTGCCTGTTGTTCTGCAGTATTTCCCTTGAAACATTTAATGGCAAATCTGAAGAGTCCACCACCCCCTTTACAAATCTCAGGTACGGCGGTATCAACTCTTCACAATGATCTATTATTTTCACTCTCTTGACATATAGGGTTGGACCAACCTTGTACTCTTTATAGTAAATATCAACAGGCCTCATTGATGGAATGTAAAGAAGTGAGGTAAACTCAGAAGCACCCTCTGCTTTGTAGTGAACGATCTCTGCCGGATCTGTGTAGTCATGAGAGACGTGCTTGTAAAAATCATTGTACTCGACTTCAGTTATATCCGATTTATTCTTAAGCCAGATAGCCTTTCTCGAATTCAGAGTCTCTTCTTCCGTGACTTTAACTTTTTTGGTTTTGTCTAATTTACTCTCCTCTTCCCGCTCAACATCCATTACAACCGGATGTTCGATAAAGTCAGAATACTTCTTGACGGTGCTCTTGATCTCCCACTCATCGAGATAATTTTTCTCATCTTCCTTAAGATGCAGGGTTACGTCAGTACCTTTATTCTCCTTTTCCACATCTTCCACAGTAAATGAACCGTCTGCTCCGGATTCCCATTTAATGCCTTGTTTATCTCCCGCCCCTGCCTTTCTTGATATGACGGTTACTTTATCTGCAACCATAAAGGTTGAATAGAATCCTACACCAAATTGACCAATCAGTTCCGGATTATCCTCTACCTCCTTACTTTTCAATGCAGCAAGAAACTCCTTTGTGCCTGAGTGAGCAATCGTTCCAAGTTCCCTAACCGCATCATCTTTAGTCAAACCGATTCCGTTGTCGCTGATTGTCAAGGTACCGGCATCTTTGTCTGCGATAATCTTGATCTTCCAATCCTCTTCGCCTTCAAGAATTTCTTTGTTAGTTAAAGACTCAAAATGTGCCTTGTCAATAGCATCAGACGCATTTGAGATAAGTTCTCTAAAAAAAATCTCTTTGTGAGAATAAAGAGAGTGTACCATCAAATCCAGGATCTGCTTTACTTCCGTCTTAAATTCCATTTTTTCGACTGTCATTATAATTTACCTTCCTGCACCCCACTTAAATGTTTGCAAATATAAACAAAATTCTCCATATCTTAAGGAATACTCAATCGGTTTTCCTGCTACCCAATTTCCTCTCCTTCCCTCCTGAACTACTCACTCAGAAAGGGTAAAGAGGGGAAATGGGGTAGTAATCCCTCAACTATTGATAATTTTCCGGCAAACTTCTATTAAAACAAAATCTGAATAAATGTCAATTAGATCGTGTTTATTTAATACCTGTTACAGAAAAAAGGTATTTTTCAGGCAATCTCTTTTCTCTTGAAGAGGAAAACAGCCAGCCACACAACAACAGCACAATAAATAGTACTGTACATTATATTATATACAACATATTGTGTTGTATTACTTCCCTGCCAATGTGATGAGGCAACGGGAACGACTTCATTGATTACTGTCATATTCAGGTTCTGAATATCTGGAAAAATCATATAACATATTACTGCAACAACCTTTACGATGATATAACTATTACCATGAATGGGTAGTATATAACTGAAAGTATTACAGAGAAGAAAGAAGAACAGGCATATTGTTAAATTTGCTATAGTATTAAGATAGAGCGACAAGACAAGAGAGATCGCAGTCAGAATCAGTATTTGTAATATAGAGAAGCAGACACCCAGGATACAGACGTAGTCAATAATACCCGTAAAATTTGTCACATCACTCTGGGCAGTGCCATAGTTTCTAATTATCAATGCCACTTCCAGTACAAGGCCTTGAGCAAAAACCAACAGGCAGGTTGCTGCTAAAATTCCCAGATATTTTCCCAAAATGAAATGTGCTCTTGATACAGGTTTGCATAGAACCGCCAACACCGTCTGCCTCTCAAATTCACCTGCAACCAGTATTGAAGAAGCCAGACATCCGGTCAGTAGCCCGCCAAATGTTATAGTCGAAATCGCCATATCTCTTATCATCCTTGCCTCCTCTCCAAACGCGAAAAAAGCAAATGCAAAAGACATTAAGATTATAAAACAGCCTGAAAGAAGAATAATGTAATAGAAAGGCTGTCTGACAATTTCCCTGAAGCTGCTAAAAGCTAACGGAACAAGAAGATTCATTATTAATAGACCTTAATCAAATAGATACAAGATTCATTGACATTTCGACGGAGTTAGACAAGAAGGGCAATGGGCCTAACAAAACCGTCTACACAACAGAACATACAATCCTCTTTCCATATATCAAGAAAAAAAATTTCCATGCTCAGACAGCGAGTGTTTTACAGGTTCCCACTGCTTTTTATTGATCTTTCAATATTTCCCTTGAACTTCATTACGCAATCTGATACTAAGTAGCCTTGCATATACAAACAGAAATATTTTAACTTGAATCCAAATAAAAGAGATAAAAATGGCTAATAAAGAGAATCTTGGACGCGGTCTGGAATCCTTACTTGGTGATGCAATTGGCATCGAAGCAAGCGAAAAAATTATGCGAGTCAACCTGGCAGATATTCAACCAAATGAAGCACAGCCCCGAAAAGAGTTTGTCCAGTCCCAAATGGAGACCTTAATAAGCTCTATACAGGAACACGGTATACTACAGCCAATCATAGTTCGGCCTACAAGCAAGGGATATAAAATAATAGCCGGAGAGCGACGCTGGAGGGCAGCGACACAATTGGGACTAAAAGAGATCCCCACAATCGTTAAGACGGCCGATAGCCTCAAGACCATTGAGCTGGCATTGGTAGAGAATATCCAGAGAGAAGACCTGAACCCAATGGAAAAAGCCACAGCTTACTCTGAATTAAAAATCAATTTTGGCCTGACACAAGAGCAGATAGCAGCAAAGGTAGGGCAGGACAGGTCAACTGTCGCAAATACAATCCGCTTGCTTGATCTGCCTAAAGAGATCCAGGGCCTTGTTTCACGTGGAACAATTTCAATGGGACACGCTCGCTCCCTTTTATCTCTTAAAGACCAGGAGAAACAGATAGAACTGGGCGAAAGGATAGCCACAGACGGCCTCTCTGTCCGTGATGTAGAGCTAATTGTTTCAGACAAAAAAGATCCTTTGCCTTCCATAGAAGAGCCTTCTGGCAGTCGGCCAAAGCCACTTACAACTAAATCTCCACATATTTTAGACCTGGAAGATGGACTAAGAAAGATTGTCGGGACAAAAGTCTCTATTGTAGAGAAAAACGGAAAGGGAAGGATTACTATTGAATTTGCCGATAATAGTCAGTTCGAAAATATTGTTGGCAAGTTAAAGGCGATGATGGAACCGCCTTCAGTTGCTCCTCAGAAAAGAGCTGCCAGCTCACCAAAAAAAAGCAAGCTCGTCAAAAAAAGCGCCTCCTGCCGTGAAAAAGAAGAAGAAGAAAAGAAAAAGATGAGAAGCCTTGAAAAGGGCGAATACTATTAAATATTCAATGCCAGTTACGCGTCTGCCGCTTCAACGCCTTGTTCCGGACTGCTAATCAATTTCAAATAACCCTCTGCACAGCCCTTTGCCAGACCCCTGACCCGCCCAATATACCTCGTACGCTGTGCAACTCCTATCGATTTTCTCGCGTCCAGCAGGTTAAATGCGTGCGAACACTTAAGAACGTAATCATATGCGGGTATAACGATACCATCTTTCAGCAATTTCCTGCACTCCTGTTCGTACATGTCGAATTGCTTAAGCAACATGGATGTATCTGCAGCCTCAAAATTGTATCTGGAGAACTGTACTTCATCGATCTTATGTACATCGCCGTAAGTATACCCCTCTACCCACTCTAGATCATAAACGGATTCCTTCTCCTGAATAAACATCGCTATTCTTTCAAGGCCATAAGTCAGCTCAAGCGATATTACGTCCAGCTCTATACCACCGACCTGCTGGAAATAGGTAAATTGTGTTATTTCCATCCCATCGAGCCACACTTCCCAGCCCAAGCCGGTAGCCCCTAATGTAGGTGATTCCCAGTCATCTTCTACAAATCGAATATCATGCTTAGCCAAATCAACTCCCAGAGTACGCAAACTGTCAAGATATAAAGCTTTTGAGTCCTCTGGAGAAGGTTTTATGATTACCTGGAACTGATAGTAGTGCTGAAGCCTGTTTGGGTTTTCTCCATAACGACCGTCAGTTGGCCTCCTTGAAGGCTCGACATAAGCACACTTCCATGGTTTATCGCCAAGAACCTTAAGGAAAGTTGACGGATTAAATGTGCCTGCACCAACCTCTATATCGTAAGGCTGCATTATTACACACCCTTTGTCCGACCAGTATTTCTGAAGATTTAGTATGATTTCCTGAAATGTCATCTCGTACCTATATAAAATGTTTAACTGCTATGTTTGTGGTGTCTGTGGTGTACATCATTGCCACAATCAGAGACCTTGCCCTTTGCCACCTCAATAACATGTGGTATTGCATCCAATACAACCCCCAAACATTCTGAAACCGCTTTTGGGCTTCCGGGAAGATTAATTATCAGTGTATCTTTATACATCCCTGACACCGCTCTTGATCCAATCGATCTTGGAGTGACCTTAAAACTTTCCGCCCTCATCGCTTCTGAAAAGCCAGGCAACTCCCTTTCGATTACGTCTCTTGTCGCTTCGGGTGTTACATCTCTTGGACTAACTCCAGTTCCACCGGTAGTCAGTATTAAATTTGCACTTTCGGCAAAGCCCCTGAGTTTTTCAGATATGATATCTCGTTCATCAGGCACGATCTCATAGGTGACTATTTCCGCTTTTATCAGTCCCAGCTTCTCCTTGATCACATCGCCGCTCTTATCTTCTCTTTCGCCCCTTGAGCCTTTGTCACTAATTGTCAGAACTGCTGCTTTTATCATTAATAAATCCTATATAATCATCAACCTTTATATCGCCACCCTTTAACACTTCTGCAAATATTCCTTCTCTGGGCATGATACAATCACCCACTTGATAGTAGATGTTGCATTTGTCGTGACACTCCTTACCAATTTGAGTAACCCTTACCAACGCATCCTTTCCAAGCCGCAGCTCATTGCCAACCTCTATTCCAGAGTAATCTACGCCCTCTGTCAGTAAATTCTCTCCAAAGTCACCGGAATCGAGCTTTGCCCCTTTATCTTCCATCACCTTTCTGCCTTCCTTAGAAAGCAGGCTAATCTGACGGTGCCAGTCACCGGCATGAGCATCACCCTCCAAGCCATGCCCCTCAACCAACTTGCACTGTTTTATATCTCTCTTCTGAACACCTTTTTTAGTGCTTATGCAGATTGCAACAATTTTACCCATAACCAAACATACCAAAAAATTATTAATAAAAAACCCTAACAACATACAAAACTGCAGCCAATACAATATATAGTATTTATATCTGCGAAACATACAACATATTGTGCGTTTCGGCATTCTTTTATTTACTTGCTGTAGAATCTGCTTTTATTGAACCGTCCCGATATTTTTATAGTGCTTATAATTTTATAAAAAGTTTGCAAATATGCTACATAAAACTTTATCCAAAATAAATAACCATGCTTAAATACACTACACAATGAGCAACTCTTTTACAAAAGACTCAATGCCGACAAGGAGCGTAGAGTACAAAATAATTTTCGAGAAACATAATACCATTTAATTGCGTTTTATATTATCATTCCGAGGTTACATAAAAAGCACTTTATACAAAACACAAAACGATAAAATATATGAAGAAAAACTCTCTATATTACTTCGCCATAATTACACTGCTGTATGTTATCGGTGCACTCTTTAATGGACAGGCTATCTATAACCAGAGCGCGAAATATGGAGCAGATAAATCAGATTATGTAGACGTGTTGAATTTCGAGGATCGCCTGCTGAATATTGAAGAGTGGATCTACACAGGCTCCGGATGGGACGACAGGGAGCTTGCTTCTAAGGAGAAATTGAAAAGCTCCGAAATGGATTATGCAGTTGAAAAAAAATATTCATACTGTTTTATTGCAGGATCCATAGCCTTCATTGTAATCGTCCTAATTGTTTACTGGGGTGGAGCTAACTTATGCAGAACACTAGGGTTCGCAATTATCACCATTGCCCTGGCCTGTCTGATAATTGGAGTAATCACTCCAATGCTGGAGATCAGCGCATACAGCACAAACCTCACTATTCCATTGAAATTTTCCGTGCCTTTTATAGGGGAGGTTGATATTCCCGACAAGGTTTTCGAAGGGAGAATGTACTACTATTTCCAGAGCAAATCGGTTATTGATCTGATAAATGTTCTTCTGGAAAGTAAAAACTATGTGGTAGCTGTTTCTATCTTTGGCTTTAGTGTGCTGGTGCCATTTATTAAACTTACACTCTCTGTCCTGTTATTGCTGAGCCGGCCTTTCAGGGATAGTAAATTTGTGAAGAAAACTGTAGGCAGGATAGGGAAGTGGTCCATGGCAGATGTATTTGTCGTTGCAACATTCCTCTCTTACCTATCATTCTCTAATATGAATTCCGGAATCGACACCGAGGCAAAGACACTAGTGGGACTCTACTTCTTTTTAGCTTACTGTATACTTTCAATAGCATCTTCGCAGATTATTGAACTTGCAGCAAAAAAAGAGAGAAATGGAGCTTAAAGGCTGATCAAAGGAGGAAGAGTACACTACAGCCAAGGGAAGATTTGAACCCTTTTTCTCTCTCACTTTATCCTTGACATAAACTACACAATTATTAGACTGACTTACTCACGTCAAAAAACATTAAGACTATACCACAGCACTTTTGTGGACAAGTTATCTTAAATAAAAGTTTACTATTACAACAACGTAATTCGATGAGCTTTTTGCCAAATAGACTCATTCTCAAATCAATATATCCTTGTTTCACAGGATTCTAATAAAGCCTTATCATTGTTTATAGAACAAACATGTTTTCCGCATAATTGACCTAACGGAAATAGTTGCATATTTGCTTAATGATACAGAAAGCAAAGTGACTATTTACATAAGCTGAAAAATACGGTGAGCTTCTTGATAATAAAGTAAGAACTAAAAGGAGAAAGCAATAATCCCTTTGTATACTTTTGGTGTGCCGTTTGGACACATTAACAATTAATGGAGGACGCCATGAATAAAATCTTAGGACGAATTATCCTGAAAGAAACGGGAATTGGTATTCCCAATCTCCTCGTTGCCGTATACGATCTCGATCCCGATACCAAGCCTGAAGAGATTTTTGGCGGTAGTGGTTTAACCGGTATCGCTTTGCCTTCTCAGGGAATTCCCGGTGATCGCCTTGGATCTGTACTGACCGATGTGAACGGTGCTTTTGAGTTTACGTTCGAAGATAAAGAATTTCAAATTCGCAATAAAGGTGAAAAACGCCCGGATTTATTCGTCTTTGTATTAGCACCTGAGGAGCCTGGCAAGGGTCTAATCTCACGGATCCTTTATTTCTCAACGGTAGTTAGACAAAATGCTGGTCGAATAGAAAGTTATCTAATCCGCTTGGCGGAAGAACAACTAAAGAAAGCGGGACTACCGGTTCCGGAAGATATACCAGAAGAGTTTGAAACTATCATTGAAAGAATGAACGCAGATGATCAACGGGAAAATAAAATTGCAGATGCCCATAGAAGTATAGCTGAAAAGGAAATTGAAAAAAAGCGTGAGATGAATGAGGAAATTGACAAAAAGCTTGAAAAATTCTATGCATCCCTTTCAACGATTACAGATGAGCAAAAGAAAAAGCTAAGCTTTGTAAGTCCTGGAGATAGTGTAGAAGAAATGAATGTTGAGGTTGTAAAAGCTGGAATCCGGAATATTGTCAACACCCCTGATAAACGCGCACCGGTTAGAGGCCACATAAGACTTACGGAAGAGCAGATAACTGAACTAAGAGGATTTGAAGATAGTAATGGTAAGGTTTCTGGTGACAAAGTAAATGAAAAGATTCTTAAGAACAGGGGAGGAAGGGAATTCCCGACGGTTTTAAGACGACAAGATCCGCTAAAAGTTTTGTGTCAAAACAAAAGCGATGAGGAAAAGTGTGCAGAAAAAGCTTTAGGATTAATATCAGAGGAGGAAGAAGATAATGACAATATACCAACACTTCTGAAAATACTGATGTAACAGGGAATGGCATTGAACCAATCAATGAAGAGGATATTACCCGTTATATTGCCAGGTTAATGGAAAGTACCACTTCTCCAGAAGAGCCTGTTTCCTTTGAAATCAGCAAACAGAAAAACAGAGCAGACGTGAACACTGTTCAACAAAACATAAATAATCTGAGTCTCAGAAGCGGCCCAGCAGATGTTCCTTCATTCCATGACTTCCATCATTTACAAGTAGCTTTTGAACCCACTTGGCAGGAAGCGATTGATCAGGGAGCCATTCAAATAGCCAGGGACGCTTATCACCGGCTTGTAGAACTTGGGATTGATCCTGAAGAAACCATATCAGGAGATGGTGAATGTCCTAATTTTAAAGACCCTGAAACTTGGGAAGAGGCTAAGGACAAAGTAATCCGTGCTTTCGACATAACATGGGAACAATGGAATGCTTTAGATCATGGGCAAAAAGACCTCTTAGAAAGTATAGCCCAGCCAGTGTTAGTTCATCACCAAGATGAAAGCCTTCGGAAAATGCTCCAAAAACAGGGTGAACGAATTATCCGATATGCCACTAGTAAACTAATAGCTGGAAATGGAGAATATGATCACTTACATAAGTTACTAACCGATTTGAAAAATAGGCTAAAATCTAAATATTCTTTTACGCCTTTTGCCGCTAATTGCAAGGAACGCAGCGTCAATTTTGGCATTTTGGTTACCTACCGACAGAAATGGGATCCTATAAACTACCAGGTTGGAGAATTAGTGAGCACAATTACCCTAGCTCCAAAAGAAGTAAGGAAAATATCAAAGAAGATCGTACACAAAGAGAAAAGATCAAAAAAAGAAGTCGAAAAGAGCATCATTAGCCAGAAAGAATATGCCACTGAAAAATCCAAGGCTGAAGATAAAATTATAAATAAAGCGCTAGCAAAAACCAATTTTAGTCAATCGGCAGAGGGAGCCTTTAAAATTGATGTTGTAAACATGACGTCTAAGACCTCCTTCAGCAAGGAAGCACAAAAGTCATCTAAAGATGTGAAAAAGAATTTTCATGAGTCGGTTGTTAAATCTGTACATGAATATAAACAAGAGAGAAATGTGGAAGTTAATACAGAAGAATCTGAACTATTTGAAACCTCAGAATCCAGTGAAATCATGAACCCCAATGACGAGATACCGGTTACATTTTTATTTTATGAACTCCAAAGACGATATCGTATTTCTGAACAAATCCATAGGGCAATGCCTGTAATTTTTGTGGCACAGGAGGTGCCCAGACCAGACCAATTAGATGAGGCATGGTTAACAATCCATAGTTGGATTATTCGCCGCGTTAGTCTGGACGATACTATTGTTCTACCTGCTCTGAAATACTTGTCATCAAATGTTGCAGGTGATGAGGTAGCCTTGAAAGAGTTACGAAAGAATATTGAACAACAAAGGCGAATTGTAGAAGAGCTTAGAGAACAATTAATTGCCCTTCGAGAGAAGTCTGATTTTCTCAATAGCACACTCGAACTAGCAATTTATCAGAAGGCCGGTTTAATTGAAGAGCCTCAGAACGAGGGTAGTGGAGGTGGGGGCTTACTTAGTTCATTTATAGACACAATTAGCGATACGGTTGAATCTACGATTGATAGTATTAAAGGCTTTAGTCCCGCTTATAATTTATACAAATTAAGTGACTCCCTATTGGGCAACGGTGACGAAAAGGATCGAGATCCTTTAGATATAGCACGAGACGCTGCTGATCGAGCAACTAAACGGACAAATGAGTTACGACGAATCTTAGAAAGCGAAGAGAGTTCTTTGGCTTCTATGGCTGGAAAATATACCAGGCAACTCAGTGATCATCTCAATCGCAGAACGCAAATCAGTACGCTGCTCGCACACATAAAACAGAACATACTTTACTATATGCAGGCCATCTGGCTGCATGAACCAACCGATCAACGGATATGCCGCCTACGTAACGTAAAAGTTCCCGTGCTCAATGGCAAAAAGAAATATACATTTGGCAAAAAGATGGGTCCTGAAGTCTTTGCATTTGATGTTGATATGGAAATTGAACCAAATTTTGAATTTACAACCCTGGAAGAAGTTGCAGATCTCAATAACCTGATGGGTTTCATGTGCAATTACATGGTCTTCCCGCTTAAAGGATCTAATGCCCTGACAGACTTCATGCTGGAACCTTATAAAGACTCCCTTTATGAGCTACGAGACCCGGATGAAAGTGGAAATGGAAATTTATTAGATTTTGCCAAACTTGTGTGTTGTTTGAAGAAGAACGATCCAGAAAAATTTGAAGATGAAGATTTCAAGTCTAAACTCAAAGAGCAATACGAAACACTAAAAGACTCATACCGCAATGATTCCGAGGAGACTGTTATACCTACCGATTCGCTATACATAGAGGCGCTCCCAGGAGAACATCCAATTCTGGAGAATTTCAAGCTTTTACATCGGGCAATTGATGTGAAGAAGGTACAGGCTGAAGTAAGAGGAGAAGAGCTGGAAAATCTCCGATTGGCTGCAAGACTTTTAAGTGGGGAGTACGAGGATCCTGATATTGATAAGAAGATCGTAGTAGAGGGAGATACACAAAATGTTACTGTGTCTACGGATGACCCGTAAACATCTATATTCATAATTTGGCTAATAATTGAAAATGATCCTGATATTGATAAGAAGATCATTGTTGAGGGCAACGGTGATGATGCCGTTCAAGGTATAACGGGTCGCAGTTTAGGCTCGCGCTCATCCTATTTCTCCATGCAGTTCTGGCAAACAGGATGAGAACAAGAAATAAATTCATATCTGGGCACTTCGATATTGGGTTTTCAACATTCGAGGAAGCGAACAATTTCAACAAGAATTATTTGAATACATTGTCTAATAAAAATGGTGAAGCTTTTGCCGATCACTTTCGCGATCTCCACCAGAAAGCGTTCTACTGTTTAGAGGAAATTAAACCGTCATTTAACTATTCTTTGCAAGAAGAAATATAACTTATCTTATATTATAGACTCAGTATTAAAAATATGCGGGGATGCATTTCAAATCTTGAGAGTGAAAACTCTCCACTATCAAGCATTCCATATTAAGCAAGTATGGGTAAATCAATAGAAAATTTACCAGCACTCACACCTTTAAAACAGTGGAAAATGACAGTTGAGTCAATCCGCGGTTTTGAGCAACCAATAACATGGGCACAAGATGCGTCTGCTTCAAAAGAGAGGTTGGACAGTCTATCAAAACCTAAAGGGAAAGAACCAAAACTTTCAAAACGCGGTACGATTGGAGCAAAACATGGTACGGGCGTCAATACACTTGGGTCGATACAGATTATCGATTCAAATGGACACCAAGTTACAACAGCAAAAGGGACTTTTTTTGGCGGAGGAGATTTGCATGCTGAGGATAAAGCTATACGAACACTTCTAAAGCAAAAAGATTCTAGATTTGCAGGGTGTACAATCCAAGTAACTGTTGAAAAAACACCCTGTCCATCCTGTAGGGAAAAGCTAGAAAAATTTGCAAGAAAAATTCGTGCCAATGAGTTAAAGGTTTATTTACCATCCCGACAATTGCCCACAGATCCTCTGCCAAAAAGACCTGTTACATCTAAGACAGTGTCCACAACAGCATTGCTCTCAAAAACTCCTGTTAAAAGCATGGATCTTGATTATAGTGAGACATACCAACATAGCTCTGAATTACCAGAGGATAGTCGTGGTGTAAAGGGTAAATCAACCTCTTTAAAAAATCGAGGTACTTCTGAAGCTGAGGGTGATTTTCTTGATGGACCTAAAACTAAAAAAAACTCAGTAGGAAGAGGACAACGATTAAAAGGATTAGCAAAGAAAGCGGTTGGATTTCGTTTATCATTCACCGGCAATATCCTCCTTGAAGCAATGAAAGCAGTGCTATTTTCGATCCTTGAGGGTATGTTAAATAAAACCAATCAAGAAGAGATATCAAGAAGTTATTTTATTTTCATTTATAAACCATACATTTCCAAAAAAATTAAAATTGCACTAGCACCAAAACATACAAAAAGATGGTCTGAAATAACGCAAAAATCACGTATAACACTTTATCATTCCTATTGGGTATATATGAAGCACCATTCAGAAATTAATACTGAAAATTTGGTTACTTTTATTGGGACTGGAGTTACTGTTCAGCGGTCTTTTTTGAAGGTAGAAGCTATTCCGGAGAAAACAAGTTTTAGTTGGTCTGGGGAACTAATTCCGCTGCTTCATATTGGCGAAAAGGAAAAGACAAAAAAAAAGAATGTTTTCCGCTATCTCTATACACACCGTTTATTAGTTTGGGATTCTGATGTTTTTCTGTTTGCCGAGAGATTAAAATCTATACAGATATATATTAGAACTCTAATCAGAGAAGCTGCTAAAAAATCGGTTAGTTATCAAGAGGTAGGAATAGTTGACAAAATAGATAAGCATCTCGATAACTTCGAATTTTTGGCAGCTCTTAATATGTTGCCAAAAACGCTACTATTGCATTCAAAATATAGAGATAAAATCAAATCTTATATGGAAACTGGAGAATCCTGGGTTGCAATGTTTGAGTCAACATTTCACCCTCATCAGGAAACTCTTTTATCTTTGTATTTAGACAGAAATCCGTTTACACTTAGAAAAAAAATCGAAGCTGAGAAAAAAAATCAGCAAGAATTAAAGCGAACAATGATATTAATGGGGTCGTATCCCAATCGGTAGTAACTACTGCATGAATTAAATCATAGACTGAAATTAGAGAAAATTAGGAACAGGCACTATTTATCTCTTTTCCTTCAGCCTTCTGCTTAAAGACCTTGCCATAGAGGAATCCGGCTGCAATCGCACCAATTACTGGCCCCAGCCACCAGACATAATAGTAATCGAAGTGGCCGGATACTATTGCTGGGCCAAAGACACGTGCCGGGTTAAGTGCACCTCCACTGAACGTTATGCTGATCGACACACCAAACAGGTATACCAAACCGATCGCGACTCCGGCAAGGAGCTTTGATGTTCGCTTATCAACAGCAGTTGCAAATATGGTAAATACAAACAGAAATGTTACCAGACATTCTATAGATGCGGCCTTCCAGGACCCGACTCCCTCTCCCAGAGTACACGTGCCTAAGAAGACAGTAGAAATCGCACCGGGAAATAGTAAACTCAAGAAGTACGCAGCTAATACCGCTCCTGCCAATTGAGAAATAATATAATAAAGTGCAGTACCTGCATACATCCTGCCGGTGGCCCAGTAAGAGATAGTTACTGCCGGGTTTATATGAGAACCGGAAATGTAACTTGTCGCGTATACAACAGCCACAATCACAACACCAAACACGGTTATCGCCCACACAGGCACTCCCTGATCGCCTGCCATCTTTACGGAGTGTCCAGCGCATACTGCACCGGCCCCAATGAAGACTATCAAAAGTGTACCTAATATTTCAGCTATATATTTACTGTACTTGTTCATTTATGATTTTATTAAATCGCTAATTCTCACACAAAGACATAGAGAACACAAAGATTTGGTTTTATGAATTGAAATTGAAATTTTGTAGAAGGTTTTATCTGTTACCTGAATTGTGCGATTTGTATAGCCTCACCCTTTAGGTTGCGTAGTTTATTAGACCACAGACATCGAATGATATGAAACATCCTTCAAGTCGAACGGTCACAAACAATCAAATCCCTTCAAGGAGATGTCCGAGCTTCTCTTTCTTTGTACGCAGATACTGTTCATTGTCTTCATGCGGCTCAATTTCGATAGGAACACGATCTGTAATTTCCAAACCATATCCGGCCAGGGCAGCAAACTTTTTGGGATTGTTTGATAAAAGCTTCATCTTTGTAATTCCCAAATCTCTGAGTATCTGTGCGCCTATTCCGTAATCACGCTTGTCCGCACCAAAGCCTAGCTCCTTATTTGCCTCAACAGTATCCATGCCATTTTCCTGTAGTGCGTAAGCGTGCAATTTGTTTTCAAGCCCAATCCCCCTGCCTTCCTGTCGCATGTAGAGCAAAACACCCTTACCCTCTTTTTGAATCATACTCAACGCGCTGTGAAGCTGATCACCGCAATCACACCTCAAAGATCCCAAGATATCACCGGTCAAACATTCATCGTGTACACGTATTAAGACAGGATCTGTCTGTATTGGAGAAGGCTCATTATCAATACTGCCAATATCACCAAGGCATAATGCCAGATGAAGATATTCATCAGTAAATGAACGATAAAGATGTAAAACAAATTTTCCGTATTTTGTAGGCAAGTTAACGGAAACACGTTTCTCTATCAAACGTTCCTGTTCGTGGCGGTGCTTAATAATGTCCGCAATAGTGCACATCTTAAGATCGTGCTTTTCCGCAAACTTTAAAAGCTCCGGAAGTTTTGACATCGTCCCGTCTTCATTCATGAGTTCGCATATTACAGCCGAAGGGTGCATACCTGCCAGACGTGCTAAATCAACAGCTCCTTCAGTATGACCTGCACGTGCTAAAACCCCACCCTTTTTAGCCATGAGCGGAAAAACGTGTCCCGGCCTGTCTAGATCAGATGGGATACAGTCATCACTTATAGCCTTTAATATGGTCGTTGCTCTATCCTTTGTAGATACACCCGTTGTTATACCCTCTTTCGCATCTATCGTTATAGTAAACGGAGTCTGAAAGCTTGATGTGTTTTCAGTAACCATGTGTGTTAAGCCGATTTGCTTTGCATGTTCTTCTGTTATCGTCAAACAGATTATCCCTCTCGCATGCGATAACATAAAGTTAATAGTGTCAGGTGTAATTGTTTCTGCGATAATAGTCAGGTCACCCTCGTTTTCACGACTCTCATCGTCAACAACGATAACCATCTTGCCCTGTTTCAGATCTTCAATAACCTCTGTAATTGTGTTAAACATAACCCAAACCTTCCATAATAATTATTTATAATTGTCTGACGCCCAAATAGGTATAGTTAACCGCTGAGAGTAAAGTAACAGCTGCAACCACGCACCACAGAATTGCAAGGGTATGCAGAGATATGTGGTTTCCAAGCAGTACAGCAATAATTGCCGAGATCTGCAAAAACGTCGTCAGCTTACCCAGTTTATTGGGCTGCCATTTGATTTTACGTTTTATCGTAACAAAAACCGCTAACATCCCGAACGAAAAAAGAATTTCTCTGCTTACAATCACCGCCAGTACCCAGACAGGAAATATGGGCCCGGTCCATAGTTTGTCAGAAGAGAGCAGAAAACAGGCAATTAAAAGAAGCAGCTTGTCCGCAGCGGGATCAAGATATTTACCAAAAGTTGTTATTTCTCCTCTTTTCCGTGCAAGATGTCCATCCAAAACATCACTTAAGCCAATTATGAGTAACACACCTAACGCGATGTATCTGTAGAAGTTATGATGCTGTACCTGAATTAAGCAGATTACAAAAGGGGGGATAAAACATATTCTTGCAAAACTGATCAAATTTGGCAATGTCAGGCATTTGTTTACTGCGTGCATAGAAATTCTCCCTATTTTTCGTAGACTATGCACTCTTTTTTCAACTTACATCAATAATAATGCAGCAACTTTTATCCTAAGTACTTTTCTACGTACCAAGTTATGATAACAGACGCATAGTTGCTGTCAAGCTAAAAAATACTCCACCTTGACAGTTATGTTGCTAACGAGTACTATTTAAAAAATTCGCATTTTCTGACCTTATATATAACGTAATTATCATAACGATGAAGACAACAAAGGCCATTTTAGCCCTCTCTGATGGAAAGGTATTTGAAGGTATTTCCTTTGGTGCCGAAGGGGAAACATCTGGTGAAATTGTATTTAACACCAGTATCACCGGATATCAGGAGATACTTACAGATCCATCTTACAAGGGCCAGATTGTAAATATGACATATCCATTGATAGGCAACTATGGCATCTCCGAAGAAGACCATGAGTCTGTCCAGCCACATGTGGAAGGGTTTATCATTAAAGAACTTAGCCCACTCCCCAGCAATTGGCGCGCAAACATGAGCCTGGACGAATTCATGAAAAACAAGGGGATTATGGGTATTCAGGGGACAGACACAAGAGCCTTGACAAGGCACATAAGGGACAATGGTGAGCAGGTGGGCATAATATCTACTGAAGTAACAGACCATCAAAGTCTTATTTCAAAAGCAAACGGATTGCCCGGACTTGAGGGAAAAGACCTGGTCAAAGAGGTTTCGTGTCAAAAAGCCTACGGCTGGGAAGAAGCCGAAATAGAGATTAAGACGGCAGGTGGAAGCAACCATGATCAAACGGAACATAGTAAACAGTATAAAGTAGTAGTCTACGATTGTGGTGTTAAATATAACATTCTGAGAAAATTGAGAAATCACAATTGTGATGTAACCGTGGTACCGGCCAGCACCAGCGCAAAGGAAGTACTGTCAATGAAACCTGACGGTATAGTTGTCTCAAACGGACCCGGTGACCCGGCTGCAGTACCGTATATGGTTGAAAATGTAACCGGACTGATAGGCAAAAAACCCGTTATGGGCATATGCCTGGGTAATCAGATTATAGCCCAGGCATTAGGATACAAAACATTCAGGTTAAAATTCGGACACCATGGAGGCAACCAGCCTGTCATGGATTTAAGGACAAAAAAAGTGGCAATCACATCTCAGAATCACTGTTTTGCAGTTGATGGAGAATCGTTAAACAATGGAGAGAGTAGCGAATTTGGTAAGGTAGAAATCACTCACATAAATCTTAATGATAAATCTATAGAGGGATTGAGATGCATAGACGTACCAGCATTTTCCGTCCAGTATCATCCTGAAGCATCACCAGGGCCTCATGATTCAAGTTATATCTTTGATGAATTCATCGAAATGATAGAAAACTTTAAATAATATGCCGAAAAGAACTGATATTAATAAAATACTCATAATTGGGTCAGGTCCAATCGTAATAGGACAAGCGTGTGAATTTGATTACTCCGGTACCCAGGCATGCAGGGCACTGAGAGAAGAGGGTTATAAAATCGTACTTGTAAACAGTAACCCGGCCACGATCATGACCGATCCGGAAGTTGCAGACAGTACGTACATCGAACCGATGACTACTGGAATGTTGACAAAGATCATAGAGAAGGAGAGACCTGATGCGTTGCTTCCGACACTGGGAGGACAAACGGGGCTTAACCTTTCTGTTTCTCTTGCCGATGAAGGCGTTCTGGACAAATATAATGTAGAACTGATAGGAGCTAATCTGGATGCTATAAACAAAGCTGAAAATAGAAAGCAGTTTAAAGAAGCTATGAGCAATATAGGCATTCAGGTACCGGCAAGCGGCAATGCTAAATCCCTTGAAGACGCAAAGGAGATCGCGAAAGAGGTAAAGTTTCCGGTAATCATCCGACCGTCTTTTACGATGGGGGGGATAGGCGGCAATGTAGCTTACAACATAGAGGAGTTAGAAGAGTACGCTAACTTCGCCCTGGAAGCCAGCCCCGTTCACGAAGTACTTATTGAGAGATCTGTCCTGAGATGGAAAGAGTACGAACTGGAGGTAATGAGAGACCGCAAAGACAATGTTGTAATAATCTGTTCTATTGAAAATCTTGACCCTATGGGCGTCCATACCGGCGACAGCATAACCGTAGCACCGGCACAAACACTTACTGATAAGGAATATCAGATAATGAGAGATGCCGCGATCAAAATAATCCGCGAGATAGGAGTTGAAACAGGGGGGTCTAATGTTCAATTTGCAATAAATCCGGCTGACGGTGAATTAATAGCAATCGAAATGAACCCGAGAGTGTCAAGGAGTTCTGCCCTGGCATCCAAGGCGACAGGTTTCCCGATCGCAAAGATAGCTGCGAAACTTGCGGTCGGTTATACGCTTGATGAGATACCCAATGATATTACACGTTATACACCGGCCTCTTTTGAACCTTCGATTGATTATTGTGTAGTAAAAATTCCAAAATTCAACTTCGAGAAATTCCCTGATGCAGACCAGACACTCACTACTCACATGAAATCGGTTGGAGAAGTGATGGCCATAGGACGTACGTTTAAAGAGTCACTGGGCAAAGCAATAAGATCTCTGGAAATCAATCGCTACGGATTAAGCGAGCATCATAGTAAAACAGTTCTGAACGATTCAGAGAAAAAAGAGTTCATAAAGGAGCACCTGTTAAGTCCTTCGTGGGATAGAATATGGTCTGTTGTTGATGGCTTACGTATGGGAATGACCATTGATGAGATTCATGAAATTACCAGGATCGACAAATGGTTTCTTTGTAATTTCAAACAGGTCCTTGAACTGGAAGAAGAGATAAAAAGCCAACATAAACCGGGAGAATTGTCAACCACTTCAGTGGATAATACTGCAGCAAGTAATAATGGATCCTTGATAGATCCTGTTCTTTTAAAGAGAGCAAAGGAACATGGCTTCTCCGACGTTCGACTGGCAGACTTGTTAAATGTAAGTGAACTTGATATTCAAAATTGTCGTTGGCAGAATAATATACGACCAGTCTTTAAGGTAGTGGATACCTGTGCTGCAGAATTCCAGGCTTTCACTCCTTATTTGTACTCTTCATACGAGGCTGAATGTGAGGCAAACCCCACATCAAAGAAGAAAATAATTATCCTGGGCAGCGGTCCTAACCGTATTGGACAGGGTATCGAATTTGACTATTGTTGTGTGCATGGAGTACTGGCCTTAAAAGAGATGGGATTTGAAACTATCATGGTTAATTGTAATCCGGAAACCGTAAGTACCGATTACGATATATCTGATAGATTGTATTTCGAGCCTCTAACTTTTGAGGACGTAATTGAAATAGTTGAGAAAGAGAAACCGGAAGGCGTTATTGTACAATTTGGAGGACAGACCCCGTTGAAACTGGCAGTGCCTTTGTTCAATGCAGGAGTTAAAATTCTTGGTACGTCACCGGATAGTATCGACATGGCGGAAAATCGTGAAAGGTTTGCGGAGCTTCTGTCCAGGCTCGATCTTCTGCAGCCTGAGAACGGAAATGCAAGATCATTCACAGAAGCCAAAAAAATTGCAGTTTCAATCGGTTATCCTGTGATGATAAGGCCTTCATATGTTCTGGGTGGCAGGGCTATGAGAGTCGTTTTTGATGAAAGCGAACTTGAAGAGTATATGACACACGCTGTTGACGTTTCCCCTGAACATCCGGTCTTGATAGATAAATTTCTGGAAGGTGCAATCGAGATAGACGTAGACGCCGTGTGTGATGGTGAAGATGTCTTCATTGGCGGAGTCATGGAGCATATAGAAGAGGCAGGTGTACATTCAGGAGATAGCGCATGTTCATTGCCTCCTTATTCCATAAAAGAGAAAATCATTGAAGAGATAAAATCCCAGACGAAAGCCCTGGCCCTGGAGATGAAAGTCCTTGGTATTATCAATATTCAATTTGCCGTGAAAGATGATGTTGTCTATATCCTGGAAGTAAATCCGCGTGGATCAAGGACAATACCTTTTGTCAGCAAGGCGATTGGTATTCCTCTTGCGAAAATAGCATCTCAGGTTATTGCAGGACGCAAACTGAAGGAGTTGAATATAAAAAATAATGGAAAGAATAATCATGTTGCCGTTAAAGAAGCTGTTTTTCCATTTGTCAGATTTCATGGTACAGATACCATCCTCGGCCCGGAAATGAAATCAACAGGTGAAGTTATGGGAATTGATACTGATTTCGGAAAGGCGTTTGCAAAGGCGCAGATGGCAATAGAAGGAGGGATTCCTCTCTCCGGTACAGTTTTCATTAGTGTCAGGGACAGAGACAAGACCTCTTTAGTAGACATCGCACATAAACTTCACAATTTAGGTTTTAAAATTTCTGCTACGGGAGGAACTGCAAAGGCTATCGCAGAGAAAGGCACTCCAGTTACCACTGTCCTTAAAGAGTTTGAGGGACGTCCTAACGTAATTGACCACCTGAAAAATAATGATATCCAGATGGTAATTAATACAGCCGAGGGAAAAATCTCACAAGAGAGCTCTTATAATATTCGACGGAATGCAATTGTGTCAGGCATTCCTTACTTCACAACTGTTCCCGGAGCGATAGCCGCAGAGAGCGCTATCAGGTCAGTTTTAAGTGGCGAACTCGACGTTAAGCCAATTCAAGAATACTATATGGAATGAAGTATTTTTTCTACATATTGAATAAGAAAAAATGACCCCATATCCTTTATCTACAAGAGTTTACCCAGGTTTGCCCAAGTTTATCCATACCTGTAATTACATTCAACCAGACTAAATAAGCAGGCTTCTGATTTGAGTTGACACCATTTTTTAAATCTGGTTTAATGTAATTTTGCAATTTTTCGGACATAAACCATAATAATGAGTATATTTACAAAAATGTTTGGTACGGCCAGTGACCGGGTTTTAAAAAGCCTGAAGCCGACAATAGAACATATAAATTCGCTTGAAAGCGGTTTACAAGCGTTAACAGATGCTGAGATCAGGCAAAAGACTGACACTTTCAGGCAAAGGCTTGCTGCCGGAGAGACGCTGGATGACCTTCTGCCGGAAGCTTTTGCCGTTGCCAGAGAGGGTAGCAGAAGGGTACTTTTAGTGCCCAATGCAGATAGCCCGGACAAGACCATGAGGCATTTTGATGTCCAGCTGATTGGAGGAATTGTATTACACAGAGGAAACATCTCGGAGATGACAACAGGTGAAGGTAAAACACTTGTTGCAACATTACCGGCTTATCTCAATGCCCTTGGGGGCAAAGGAGTTCACGTCGTTACCGTAAACGATTACCTTGCCAATAGAGATATGAATTGGATGTTGCCAATGTATGAGTTTCTCGGTCTTACAGCAGGCGCGATACAAGGCAATCAGAGCTACGAAGATAAGAAAGCCGCCTATAAAGCGGATATCACTTATGGTACCAATAATGAGTTTGGTTTTGATTACCTGCGGGACAATATGAGAGTGCACCTTGAAGAACAGGTACAGGGAACATTAAACTACGCCATTGTTGACGAGGTTGACAGTATCCTGATCGACGAGGCAAGGACACCCCTCATAATCTCAGGGCCATCTGATGAATCAACAGAAAAATACTTTACTGCTGACAAAATTGCCAGGAAGATGAAGCCTGGTAAACATTACGAAGTAAAAGAGAAGGAAAAGAGTACAAATATAACTGATGAAGGAATTAGTGTTGTAGAAAAAGAACTTGGCGTTGACAGTATATATTCTAACATCCATATGGACTGGCCTCACTATATTGAACAAGCTCTGCGTGCTCACTCGCTGTTTCTAAAAGATACAGATTACGTTGTTCAGGGAAAAGATGTAATAATCGTAGACGAATTTACAGGAAGATTGATGGAAGGCAGAATGTGGAGCGACGGACTTCACCAGGCCATACAGGCAAAAGAGCATCTAAAAATAAAAGAAGAGAGCCAGACACTTGCCACAATTACACTTCAGAATTTTTACCGTCTCTATAATAAACTTGCAGGAATGACTGGTACGGCTTTTACCGAAGCGGCTGAATTTGCCAAAATCTACGGACTGGGAGTAGATGTAATACCAACAAACAAACCCCTACAACGCCAACACTATCCGGATAGAATCTACGGAACATCAAAAGAGAAAGAAAATGCCACAGTTGAAGAGATAGCTGAAGTGCATGAAAAGGGTCAACCGATACTGGTCGGAACTATTTCAATAGAGAAGTCTGAAATGTTCAGTAATGCGCTCAGGCGACGTGGCATAGAGCACGAAGTTCTCAATGCAAAAAATCATGAACGGGAAGCCGCAATCATTGCAAAAGCTGGGCAAAGAGGGAATGTTACTATCGCTACAAACATGGCCGGAAGAGGAACAGACATTGTACTTGGCGAAGGAGTGAAAGAGTTGGGAGGTCTTCACGTAATAGGAACAGAAAGACACGAGGCGCGGCGTATTGACAACCAATTGAGGGGTCGTACAGGACGCCAGGGAGATCCCGGTTCTTCACGTTTCTATGTCTCGCTTGATGATGATTTAATGCGCATTTTTGCACCAGAAAGAGTAGGAGGCATACTAAAGAAATTCGGTATGACTGACGGCATGGCAATAGAGCACTCCATGGTATCCAAATCAATCGAAAGGGCACAAAAAAAGGTTGAACAGCATAATTTCGAAATACGAAAGAACCTTCTTGAGTATGACGAAGTGATGGACGAACAGAGAAAAACTATTTACACATGGCGGCAAAGGGTTCTCGCACAAGAAGCTCTCCGGGAAGATCTGATTAAAATGATTGAAGAGAGTATCGTGGAGACAGTAGATTATTATATCGATCCGAAGTTACACACTGATGAGTGGGAAATGGACAGCCTGCTTGACTGGTATAAACAGAAATTTGGTATAATAATTGACTTAAAGGAATGCAATATAGAAACAAAGGATAATATTGAAGACCTGTTACTTGATACTGCCTGTGAAGCTTATGAAGAGAAAGAGAAGGAGATCAGCGCAGAAGAGCTCAGGAAAATTGAGCAAATTCTCCTACTTGAGAAAGTTGACACTAAATGGAAAGACCATCTCTATGCAATGGACCATTTGAAATCAGGTATAGGGCTGAGAGGCTATGCACAGGTTGACCCGAAGATAGAATACAAACGTGAGGCGCTGATAATGTTCGAAAGTATGATGTCATCTATCAGGGAAGAAGTTACGGATCTTATATTTAAGCTACGGGTCAGAACGGAAACGTTAGATAGTAAGAACGTATGGAACGCTGACAACTTTGTCTACCAGGACTCTGAAAATACCACGCCTGAAGCTCCAGCTCAAGTCCCGCAAATGAGAAGAGATGAGACGATGACAACAAATAGCGGTCAGGCTGAGCAGAAACCCGCACCAATTCGTGCTGCTGCTAAAGTCGGCAGGAATCAGCCTTGTCCATGTGGGAGTGGCAAAAAATATAAACAATGCTGTGGCAAAAACTGATGAGCTGATAAAGACATCAACACAGTATAAAAATTTATACGTTAATAATTATTCAAATATCAATGAATGCGACAAGATGCCATTAATCTTTGATTCACTTTATCTAACCGCATCTTTATTAGGCTCACCGTATTTATTATTCAAAATATTAACAAGCAAACGTTATCGTTCCGGGTTGGATCAAAGATTTGGGATAATATCGGAAAGGCTAAGCAGCAAACCGGGAATCTGGGTGCATGGAGCATCTGTGGGTGAAATCATTACTGCGAAAAGTATTATTGAAAGGATTAATGAAGAATTCCCTGAATGGGAAACGTTTATATCGGCAACAACAAATACAGGCTTCTCTGTCGCTGAGAGAAATTTCTCAAACAAAAATGTTTTTTATTTTCCTCTCGATTTAAGCTGGATAACAGAAAGAGTCATTCTGAAAAAAAGTCCAAACTTTATCCTTCTGATCGAACTTGAAGTATGGCCGAATTTTTTAATATCAGCTTTTAAGAATAACATCCCCGTCATTGTAGTTAACGGAAGGATATCCAATAAATCTGTTAAGGCGTACCGTGCTATTAGTCGAATTTCGAAGGATTTTCGTAATAGCCTGATCAATGAAAAGAATGTTTTTTGTGCCAGGACTGAGCTTGACGCGCAACGTTTTCGAGATTTAGGAATTCCCGGTAAACGAATCTTTGTTACCGGCACAATGAAATATGACAATATTCCAACCCATATTGATGAAAATATCAGTAAGGAACTGGCGGAACTATTCCGTATTAAAGATAATGATTTAGTACTTGTAGGTGGAAGTACACATGCGGGCGAGGAAGAGATCTTAATCAGGGTTTTTGAAAGATTGAATAAAACCTTTCCGAATCTGAAATTAATCTTAGTACCTAGGCATGTTGAAAGAACCAGAGATGTTGCCAGGTTGATAGAAAAAACGGGCTTTATTCCGGTACGGAAAACCGAGGTTGAACGCTCCCGTTACAAATGGCAAAATACAAATAGAGAGATTATATTAATTGATACTGTCGGTGATTTGGAAAGGGTATATTCCATATCAGATTTTGTTTTTATCGGAAAGAGCCTTGTGCCTTCCGGAGGCCAAAACATGATGGAACCGGCAGGATTGGGAAGACCGGTAATCTTTGGTCCGCATACATTTAACTTTAAGGAAGAAGTAGATCTTCTTCTCAAAAACAGTGCAGCCAAAGTGATAAAAACAGAAGAGGAGCTCTTTGAAACAATTGAATTTTTTATCAAAAATCCTGATGTGGCAAAGGAGATGGGGTTTAAAGCGCAACAGGTGGTTAATGGAAAAAGAGGTGCAACAGATAGAAGCATAGAGATAATAAGAGATATTATAAAGAATTAACTACTGGTTTTAACTTGTAAGGCAAAAAAAGTAACAGAAGATTTAAGGCAGTTTTCAAACTGCCATCTTATATTTTATTATGTCAATTCATCAAAATAGATTGAATTAAAACGAGGATTTTGGAAAGGAAAAGAGGATCAAATGAAAAAAGGAAATCATTTATTTACTTCCGAATCAGTTTCTATGGGACACCCTGATAAGATAGCCGATCAGGTATCCGATGCCGTGTTAGATGCAATTCTGGCACAGGACCCAATGTCACGTGTCGCGTGCGAAACACTGGTAACAACCGGAATGGCAATGGTCGCAGGTGAAATAACAACAACAGCGACTATCGATATACAACAAATAGTCAGACAGACTATTAAGGATATAGGTTACACTGACTCATCAATGGGATTTGACTATGAAACATGCGCTGTTATGACAACACTTGATAAACAGTCCCCGGATATTGCACAGGGCGTTTCAGAAGGTGAGGGGCTGCACAGTGAACATGGCGCCGGAGACCAGGGTATGATGTTCGGCTTTGCCTGCAACGAAACAGAAGAATTAATGCCACTTCCAATCTGCATGTCTCACCGTTTAGTCAAGAAACTGGCAGAGGAGAGACAGACCGGAGAGCTTGGCTATCTCAGGCCTGATGGTAAATCACAGGTAACTGTTGAATATGACGGCAGCAAACCTGTAAGAGTGGACGCAGTTGTTATTTCATCACAACACGCTCCGGACATTTCTCATGAACAGCTGAAAAGTGACATAATTGAAAAGGTAGTAAAGAAGGTTATTCCTGCGGACATGCTGGATGATCAAACCAAATACTACATAAATCCAACAGGTCGTTTTGTAATAGGCGGGCCGCAGGGAGACTGTGGTCTAACCGGCAGGAAGATCATTGTTGATACGTATGGTGGTAGAGCAAGGCATGGTGGCGGAGCATTTTCCGGAAAAGATCCGTCCAAGGTTGACCGCAGTGCTGCTTACGCTGCACGTTACGTCGCCAAGAATGTAGTGGCTGCCGGTCTTGCAGATGCCTGCGAGGTTCAATTGTCGTATGCAATTGGAGTTGCAAAGCCAATGTCAGTTCTGATCTTAACAGAAAATACAGCCAAGATCCCTGAAGCAAAGATAGAAGAACTGGTCGAGAAGCATTTTGATCTTACTCCAAAAGGCATCATTGATGGTCTGCAGTTGAGAAGACCTATTTACCAGGTTACGGCCAGGCACGGTCATTTCGGAAGATCTGAAGATTCTTTCACATGGGAAAAGACTGATAAAGCTGATATATTAAGAAAAGAGGCAGGGCTATAATCACTGGCCAAATTTAAAGTTTACCCTTTACCCCGCTCAGCGGGGCTTTGTATACACAATTTCAAGAGGGAGTGGAGTGGAAGTCATAACACCCCACTCCCTCTTTTTTTCACAAGTTCGCACATCAACGGGATTATTCCAATGACGACATTAGTAAATATTTTAAGACTCCAGACTTCCTCCAGATCTAAAATTATTTTTACAATGATCCTGATATTATCATTTTCCTCATCAGTATATGCTCAGGAGGTACTGTGGGAAAAATTGAACGGCAAAGCCAAAACACTATTTAAGCAGAAGCGGTATCCGGATGCATTAAGTGTCGCCGAAGAGGCATTAAAGGTTGCAGAAGATACATTTGGCCCTGACGATCCAAAAGTAGCAATATCATTGAACTATATCGCCGAGCTTTACGTAATGAAAGGTACATATGCAGAAATTGAGCCACTGTATAAACGGGCATTGAGAATAAATGAAGAGGCTCTTGGGGAAGACCACCCTGATGTTGCAATATCCCTGAACAATCTGGCGGAACTCTATTATAACCAGGGAAGATATAAAGAAGCAGAACCTCTTTACAGGCACGCCTTGAAAATACTGAAACAGACCCTTGGACCTGATCACCCGGAAGTTGCTATTACACGGGAAAATATGAGGGCCCTTTACAAAAAGGTTGGTAAAGACGAATGGACAGAGTAATCATGCAGAAATATTTTTTTGTAGTGCAGTGACCGTGTCACTGCTTTAAGACACATCATCACGGATGATGCACTCCATATTTAAGGCCTCTAAGTAAAAAAAGCACAGGAACATTAATTTCCTGTGCTTTTTTTATGGTAACCCTACCCTTAAAAGAACCTATTAATACCTATAAGTTTCAGGCTTAAATGGACCTTCAATTGGAGTACTGATGTACTCAGACTGCTCTTGTGTCATGACGGTAATGACACCTGAAAAACCTTTAACCATCTCTGCAGCAACCTCTTCATCCAGTTTCTTTGGAAGAACCTTCACGTAAACAGGCTCACGTTCAGACTCAGGTTTGTCTGCCCACGCTTCCTTGTAGAGAAATATCTGTGCAAGTACCTGGTTTGTAAATGAACCATCCATAATGCGTGACGGATGGCCGGTTGCGTTGCCAAGATTCACAAGGCGACCTTCAGAAAGAAGAATAATGTAATCTTCTGTATCGTCAGATCGGTAAACCTTATGGACTTGTGGTTTCACCTCTTCCCATCTCCAGTTGTCACGCATGAATTGAGTGTCTATCTCATGATCAAAATGACCGATATTACAAACGATAGCTCCCCGTTTTACGGAAGCAAGCATGTGACGATCACATACGTTCACATTGCCTGTAGTTGTTACGATCAGGTCTGTTTTTTCCAACAAATGTTTATCAATGCACTCAGGAGAGCCGTTGTTGTTTCCATCTATATAAGGTGAAACAACTTCGTATCCGTCCATACATGCCTGCATACCACAGATAGGATCAATCTCGGATATCTTTACGATCATCCCTTCCTGGCTCAAACTCTGTGCTGATCCTTTACCAACATCACCATAACCAACAACCAAAGCTTTTTTACCGGAAAGAAGAGCATCTGTTCCACGTTTAATGGCATCATTCAAACTGTGACGGCACCCGTACTTGTTATCATTTTTTGATTTAGTAACTGAATCGTTAACGTTGATGGCAGGAACCTTTAACTCTCCTTTTTCCATCATGTCGAACAGTCTGTGAACACCTGTTGTAGTCTCTTCCGTTATACCATGGATTATATCAAGCATCTGTGGATACTTCTCGTGCACCATGGCAGTGAGGTCGCCACCATCATCAAGTAACACATTTGCATCCCACGGCTTGCCATCCTTCAGAATAGTCTGTTCTATACACCATGACCCTTCTTCCTCAGTCTGACCCTTCCACGCATAAACAGCAACACCGGCAGCAGCCATAGCAGCGGCGGCGTGGTCTTGTGTAGAAAAAATGTTACATGAAGACCAACGGACTTCCGCACCCAGGGCAACAAGTGTTTCAATCAATACAGCGGTCTGTATTGTCATGTGAATACAGCCGATAATTTTAGCACCCTTAAGAGGTTGCTCATTCTCATATTTTTTTCTAAGGCTCATTAAACCGGGCATTTCACCTTCGGCGAGGGTAGTTTCACGACGTCCCCAATCCGCCAGGTTTATGTCGGCAACCTTGTAATCTAACGTAAGGGTAGTCATATCATATTCCTTTATGAAAAGTTACAAATAAGTGTTTAATAAAAGAGTAGTTGTCGAGTTTGAACGACAAACTGAAAATTTGTTTTTTTAAATGGAACGTTGCATCATATAGTAAAAGGCTTTAAATATTCAACCATTTTCTTAAGATTTGCCGAATTAAGACGTATTGTTACTAAAAATGACCTCTTTAGTGCAAAAATTACTTACCAAAATTTTCTCAAAAGCAAGTGTATAAACATACAAACAACGTAACTTGTGAATTTATGACAGGTTACAAAAAGCAGATTACAGCGCTCTTTTGGTACAATTGTTGCGATTCTAACATCGCAAAACTCAAACTATTTTCATGTAACATGTTCGAATAAGCGAATATTATCCGTGTTTTGAAGGATTTGGTAAAGTTCGATTTTCCTGAATGTATACATTTCAATTTATTAGGGAGAAAACAATGGAGAAAGACGAAGCTGTTAATGAACTTCAAAAAGAGAGCTTACAAGGGCTATCAGACAAAGATCTCCTTTTTCTTATTGAAAGCTATGTGACCAAACGGAATGATTATAAGAATATAGCAAGTTTGATAAACGGAGATGAAGATGTAATAGCTAAAATGATCGACAGTGACAGAGTATTCAACAAAGTGATGAGCTGTACAGAGAGTATTCTGTCTATATCTCCCTATTTTCTGTTTTCGTTGCTTTTGAGAAGGGCATTTAAGGAAAAAAGAAAAGATGTAAAGTTTATTGAAAAGACGGTAGATGTTTTAAACAGCATGGAGCCGGTTATTCCGTGGGATCAAAACAGGCTCATGAGTCTGCTTGAAGACACTCATGTTTCAAACTATATTGCAAACATGCTGGCACAATTTATAGAGAGTTCAAAATTGTTCGGTATGGGAGATGATGAGAAAATAACACATCAATATATAGTAGATATGATTACAGATTCTCTACATTCTGATAATCTTGAAAAGTTTCACATTTACTGTCATATCGGTAATTATTCGCTCTTTCTGACGGGAATGATTCCGGAATATATTAAGTACAGATATGAACATAAACGAAGACCTGTTGATAAGCAGTATTACGTAGGTTACGGAAAAACATATTACGGTCTTGCATCAGGACATACCAATGCAAGAAAAAACAGACTTACAGGCACACTATCACAATTATCAGAAGGTTTTGAGGCAGTTGCACAGGTTTTGAGTTTTATGAACAAAGAGTATTTTCATCCTGAAAAACCTGTGCTTGCATAATAATCTGCTAACTATTCGATACCAGAGGTAACAATGCGAATCAGACACCCTTTGATAAACGAGTTACAAAAGAAGATAGAGAAGACTTATGCACTGGATACAGGAATTACCAATATAGAACAGTATATTATTGGTGACAAAGGTTACGAAGAGTTCTATGCAAAGGAAGAGATCAGAACAGTTGTTAATAGTCGTTCTGGAGCAAGGGTCTTAATAAGGGATGCTGGAGATACGCTTAAAGTAAGCATTTATTACCCGGATGCATTAATCAGAGAATTGGAAGATAACGACCCGAGACTCGGCATACATGATGAGAACATTGATCTGTGTGCAAGCTTTGTTGAAGAGCTGGATCATTTTTTATTTATAGCTCAGAACTATAAATCAAATCGCCCTTTCAGCCTGCTCGAACTGGAACTACAGGCAAATGTAACTAAATACCTGGTGTTAAAATATTTCGTTGCATTACAGAACAGATCATTGAAGTTGAGTGAATTTGACAGAGAATATATAAGGCATCATCTCTTTTACAAACGGAAATTTGATGTTGAGGACACATTAGAAAAAAAAAGATATGAAGTTGCCGGAAAATTCGGAATGATGTATACAGAATATATCGACCGTCTCCCACAGGAAGACCGCCTGCGTGATTTACGACAGTTCAGCAGAATGACCTGTCCATCCAAGATCAGGCACATCCAGTCAACAAAGAATTAGCCTTTAATAAACGAACGTGTTCGTTGTATATTCATAAACATTCAAATAAGTTATACTTCAAATCAGCAAATGTCGAGACCATTTATAATCTGCTCGGGGTTACGACAGACAAGAGCCCTGGCCTCTTCTTTCCCTACAATGCGGGAAGCACATCCAACAGCTTCAGACAAAATCGGAGGCCTTCCACGAAGTGAATGTGTATCGGAAGCAATAAAATGCACCAATTTCTTCTTCAACAGCCACTCAGCGCATTTTCTTTCTCCACGGTCTGCCCTTTTTGACAAACAATTCGCATTAATCTGCACACGAGCACCAATTGTAACCATCTGCTCCACAAGTTCCGGTTTTCTTTGAAATGCCGATATTCTTTCCGCATGTGCAATAATTGGAATGATACCGTTGGCCTTGAGGTTGAATACAAATTTATCACTACCGGGAGGGATGAAGACAAAAGGAAACTCAAGAAGGATGAACTTCCCGCCATTGTTGATCGTAAGTACATCCCCGTTTTTTACACTCTCTACCAATCCCTCACTAATGTGTATCTCCGCACCGGGGAATATATCAATGTCAATTTGTTGCACCACCAACTGCGTATTAAGTGCATCAACCGCTTTAATTATCTCAGAACTCTTCGGTTCGTATACTCCGTTATTCGAATGCGGTGTTGCAACAATCTTCTTAATTCCATCACTTGCGGCGACTTTGCAAAGTTCAATAGATTCCTCTATTGTTTCCGGCCCATCATCTATGGAAGGAAGTATGTGTGTATGTATATCTATCATAAGGAAGTTATTATAATATTTTTCGTAAGAGGTTAATTTTGTGCCTGTTATGTCGCTATCCTTTTTTAGCACAATGAGATGTATTTACAACTTAATTCTATTGATTCCTGTGGAGTTCTGCTGATTGCGCTAGATTTGACTACGTTTTGACTACACCCCCTCCCCCTTTTTTTTTGACCCCATAGCATCCCAAGAGGGGGGCTGGGAATGGTGGTGTATGAGTCTCATGGTTGTGTATTAAGAAATACAAATATAAAAAACATATAGAATGGTTTCCAAGAGTAAGGAGAAATTGCTACATTTAACACATAAATACATTTTTGGGTTTAAGTCCTTACAGAACAAAACACATCAAATGTTGTAAATAAGGTATTAAATTATTATCTACATTTTGACTTAATTTTAGCACATTAAATAAGCAGATAGGCAAAAAATAATATCTGAGAACAGGGAGGTAACAGTGTTATGGAAGATAAAAACATAAAGAGACATGCCGGTATGTTTAAGCCGGGACAATCTGGGAATCCATTAGGAAGACCTAAATCAGATAAAACAATTCGCGATTTAGCTCGTATTCATACGGAAGATGCGTTAAAAACATTATCAACAATTATTAAGAATCCAAAAGCGTCTGATACAGCAAAAGTCCAAGCGTGTAATGCCCTTCTTGATCGTGGGTGGGGGAAAGCTCCGCAATATACTGAGAATGTCAATTTAGGGATAACATATGTTGATTATCTGGGCGTGTTAGCTAAACAAGAAAATGAAAAAGAAATAGAATCTGTAGAAGTGAACTACACGGAAAATTATTTGTAAAACGTATACTGCACCTCATTAAATAAGCATGTGCAATTTAGGAGTATTTTAAACTATAATACTTGCTTAAGAAAGTATTATAGTTGTTAAGGGTTAAGGGTTAATGTTAGGTAGCCAACTATGTTTAATAGATAACTGTTTTTCTATAAAACCCAATGACAATTTAAAACTCCATTCTATTTTTTTTAATTCTTCTATTTGTTGCTTTAAATGTGCTCTTTCTTTGTATGTTATTCTTAACGCCTTATAATCAGGGAAAATAACATCACATATTAAAACACTAATGTCAGAATAATGATCTAAATCACTGCCATGTTCATCAGCCAACTCAGTTCCTTCAGCAATACCTGCTTTAAATTTACGGAGTTTTACATAATAAAATGATTCTTGTGCACGGATATTAATATCTTTCTTTAGTTCAAAAATATTTAAAATTTTATTTGCAGCTTTCTTTATCTGTAGATTTGTTGAATTTTTGTATTCTTTCATTTTTCTTAACATCTTGGAGATATATGCTTGCTCATATTTTAGCTTTTTCATAAAATCACTGTCTACTACCTCTTGCTCTGAATAATAGTAATCCTTTTCAAGCTTATTTATACAAATATTTGCAAACAATAATAGATCATCGACATCAACGAAATTTGATAAGCAATTAAAATACGTACTAACAAACAAAAATTCGTCAGTATATAATTTGCTTTCTTCAGAATGCACAGTTGGCATTTTACAAAATAAAATAACTGCAAAAATTATTATTACAGTTATTTTATTATTCATTTTATTTGGCTCCATAGCAGTAAGTATAAGTTACACTTGATGTATCAAAATCCTATATTAAATAAATAGGTGCTGTCTCAATATCGATTCAATGGTACTTGGAAAATTGTCAATTGAAAGTATATTTGCTATTCAGTTTCATATATAGTGTCCTAACTCCACTTACTACATTTGCTTTCAAACTTATGAAACTCAGAATCAGTAATTTGAAACTCTCTACCGACTTTGTTTGCCAGAACCTTACCAGTTTTAATATACCGGTAAATCGTAGTTATATTTACGTTCAGTCTCTCAGCAAGTTCCTCAGCCGACCAGAACTTCTTATGCGAGATGTCTGATAAGTTATGAACCTGATGCTTATAAGATGCAAACCTAGAAAATCTGGCTCTTTGGGTAACGTCACCGTTAGCTGACATAGGGCTCTCTCTGCTTTTGTGCTTAATCTTCGATTCAGATAGTTCTTCTTTCAATTGTTCACTCTCATGTAAGTATTACAAAAATGGTATGTCTTTAGTTTGTAGCTTTTTATTGTTATTATTTTTATTTCTCACTCATTATACCTTACAATACTTTACTTATCAACTTGGAGTTGGCAATAGTGCGAAATGGCTTATATCCCTTTGAATTCAGGTGTTTAAATTCCTCTTGATTTTGATGCTTGCCTGAGTATTATAAACTCTAGTATTTCTACATGCTAAAAGATTTCACTGTTGGGATCTCAAAGTCGGAAGACATCATGAAAATAATATTCATATGTTTTTTATTAATAACTTTAATTTCTGCATGCGCATCTAAGACTGTATATATTTCATCTCAGACCGACCCTAGATATTCTCTAAATAAACTAGACGCAATATTTATTTTATTTTCAGACAAGGCAAGTATTGCCGACAGGCAGTTTTACTCATTTCTGAAACAAGAAATGGTAGATAATGGGTTTAACATAGTTGAAGACCTGCTGTCATCGTCTTATATATTATCCTTCCAGACTGGGTCTAAAACATCGAAAATGAACTCAACATTATTTATGCCAACTACAACAAGCTCATCCGGTTATGTGGGTAGTACTTACTATAGTGATACTTCAACAACAACAGCGGCAATACCATATAGTTATAACTACACAGTTAAGAAAATATATTTAGATTTATATTCAACCCAAGATGTTACAAATAAAAAGTACATGACTGTTTGGGAGGGTTGTATTGGTGCCGGATCTGAAGAATATACGGCTTATCCAAACGCTATACTCAAAAGTCTTTTAAATGTTTTTGGCACTAACTACAAAGCTACTACGAGTATTGACACTAGGTATAAAAAATAAGCCTAGTAAGTGGCTACATATGGGCAAACGAGGAAAGCCACTACTACTAATATGAATAAAGAAAAACAAAAATTATCTTCTATTGAGTCGGATCTTTTGGAATGTTACAAGAAGCACCAACCTGTTTTGCTTTATGGTGAGGATAAAGTTGGTAGGAAGGACTTATTACTAAAAATCCACAAAGCGAATGGGGGATTAGACCAACGTCAGGAGTTTGACAAAGACGACGGAGAATTCTCATTTGGCAGGAATACCGTACGAACATGGGATTATGTTAACCTTGCATGGCATGATAGTGCTTATATTTATGACATACTTACTTATGAGCAAGATGATCCTCATTGGCTTGGTGAAATGTCATATTATGATGAAGGGTATTTCTATGCATGCAAAGGAATGCTTTTTCTAGACAATTTGTTGTGTAATGATGAAAATAAACTAATCTATCATAAACTGGCAACCGCTATTGAAAGTGGAAATGCCTGTTATAATTGGTTAGTTGTTTACACAGAAAGTCTAGATGGTATGTCACAATATTTTAAAGAACAATTTAAAACAATTTTTCTTGATAGTAAGGAAGCAGTTATTGCGCCTGTTGAGAAAATCCCAGAAACGGAAGGGCAAGGAATAATACCTATAGAAACATTACTATCCTATGATAAAACCACAGGTAAATTTACATTTGGAAACCTAGAGTCAATAGCTGTTTCACCAACCTCTAGAGCGAAAGTGAGAACTATGGCAGAAAAACTTATGAAGTGGTGGAGGAATGGAAAACCATGTTCATTAGGTGAATTTGGAATTGACCCAACTAAGAAAACACCAACGCATGTATATGACAACATGTCAAATATAAGAAAAGTTCTCGAAGATATAAAAGTTAACATGCCTCAATGTGCTGATGGAAAATACCCTCCCCCTAGTGAACCTGAACACTTTGACATTATCAATAACAGCTAGTCTAAACACACACTAGAAAGACTAGAATTACGTAGTACCTCATTATTTCTTGCCTCTAAAGCCGTTTTAAGCCATTTCTACAGACTAGAAGCACCCTAGAACCACTAAATTGATAATTCATTATTTTCTAGTATAATGCGGAAAAAGTATGAAGATTTCTTTGAAAAGAAGTAGGTATGAAAAAAGAATTTTTGTCGATCAGAGAGGCATTTGGATTATTTATTTGAAAGTAGAAAACTAAGAAAGGAAGTTTTTTTACTTTGCAGAATGGTCACAGGATTTATTGGCAGAGTGATTTAATCAAAACCAGACAGGCATTCTTTGAGGTGGGGTGTAAATAACACCTCACAGCCTTACAGAAACTTCTAAAGATGAAAGTAGGAAAATCTTCCATCTCATCTGAAAGCAGATACTACTAACATAGAGACAAGTTTTTAACTTATAAACATTAGCGTATGCCTGTCAGGCTGGTAGGCTGTGAGGTGTTATGTATAAGAGCATTTCTAATTTTTTAATTACTCGCACATACAAGTGTGAGCAAAGAAAAGGAGGTATTAAACTTAAATGAAAACAGAAGTAAGTTGTTTTAAATCTGCTGACAAAGCCAACCCTTTCTGCACTGCCGATATTAATAAAATATTGGATATGATTAAAACTGGCAAGTGGAAAGATAAGGTTGAGCGATTCAGAAATACAAAAGATGTAGAGAAAAGAAGTAAGATCAAAAAGACTATTCTGCCCGGTTTTACTACTTCAGGAACCTTTCATTATCGTAAAAGTGACAATTTAATCAGACACAGTGGCTTTATATCACTCGATTTGGATCATTTGGAGGATGTTGAAAGAGTGAAGCTTAAACTAAAACAAGACCCCTACGTGTATGCAATGTTTACCTCTGTGTCTGATCAAGGCTTAGCAGTCATTGTACGTATTGAAGCTGATCCAGCTAAACATTACAGTGCCTTTAAAGCTTTGGAGAAACATCATCTAGAAAAATATGGTCTTAAAGTTGACTCACAATGTAAGGATATTTGCCGGTTACGCTATATCTCTTGGGATGCTGATTTATATTTTAATAGGGAGGCAGAAGTTTTTAAGAATTACATAGAAAGTAATGGAAAGAGACATGAAAACAATCAAACGTGTATTGAAGATGTTGAGAAAATGATCTGCCATATAGAACATGTAGTGAGTCAGGTTGAAAAAAAACGGGTGGTCTTGGGTGACGACTCCTATAATGAATGGCTTAGAGTAGGATTTGCCATTGCGAGTGAACTACAAGAAAAGGGAAGAAAGTATTTTCATAGAATAAGTTCGGTTAGCAATAAATATGATCCTGTCGCTTGTGATAAACAATACGACCAGTGCATCAGGGAATATAGAAGTGAAAAGAGAATCACTATTGCCACATTTTTCAATTATGCAAAAAAAGCGGGATTAGAGATAGCAAAGCCGGATAAGAAGACCTCACAATGTGTAAATCTCTTAGAAATAGCTTCAGCACTTCCTTTGTTTCATGATGAAAATAAAGAGGCATACGCTTTTCTTAATAATGAAGTTGTTTCTTTACGATCTAGAAAGATCAAACAGTACCTTTCTTATAAAATGTATAAAACTAAAGGTATGACACCTAATAGTGACAGCTTAAACCAAACAATTACAACGTTGGAGGGCAAAGCGATCTATGAAAACTCAAAAAAAGAATTATTCAATCGAGTCGCACAATTGAATGGTGCTATATGGTATGATCTCGGTGATGGGAAAGCCGTGAAGATAACTAAGGCGGGTTGGAATATAGAAAATTCACCGATTCTTTTTAGAAGGTATTCACATCAGCAAGCGCAGTCTACTCCTGTGGGTGGTAGTAATCCGTGGAAAATATTTAATTCTTTAAATGTAGATAAGGAAAATCAGCTACTAGTTTTAGTTTATATTATCTCTTGTTTCATTCCTGACATTCCTCATCCGATATTTCACCCACATGGTTCTCAGGGTGCCGGAAAGACAACACTCTGTAAGGTTATAAAAAAAATATGTGATCCTTCCAGTATTGAAACATTAATCACTCCAAAGGAGATAACACAATTAACTCAAGTCATTTCGCATCATCACGTGTGTTTGTTTGATAATATGAGTGATTTGCCGACTTGGATGTCTGACCTATTAGCTCAAGCCTGCACAGGAGGAGGGTTTAGTAAGCGGCAGCTTTATACTGATGATGAGGATGTCATCTACCAAGTTAAGCGGTGCATTGGTTTGAATGGCATTAATCTTCTCGTCTCTAAGCCAGACTTGATGGATCGAACTATTCTCTTGCATTTAGAGAGGATAGCGCAAAATAAAAGAGTAGATGAGAAAGAACTATGGAAACTTTTTGAAAGAGAAAAGCCAGAAATCATAGGGGGTATTTTTGATACACTTGCTAAAGCGATGGATATTTACCCGAATGTAAACCTAATACAATTGCCTAGAATGGCCGATTTTGCAAAATGGGGATATGCTATAGCGGAAGCCTTGGGGCATAAAGGCTCTGAGTTTATAAAAGCATATCAGCAGAATGTAGAAAGACAGAATGAGGAGGTAATACAGCATAATACACTTGCTCTAGCCGTGGTGGCCTTCATGAACGACAAGGACACTTGGAGTGGAACGATTAAAGAGGCATGGAAAGAACTAAGAGAAATTGCAAATCCAGAAAAAAAAGATTCGAGTTTCCCTAAAGCAAGTAGGACATTAAGAAATCAACTTGAAAAAATTAAACCTAACCTTATGGATATAGGAGGAATAACATTTGAGATAGGTGCTAGAAACATGGCTGGATATCCGATTACATTTGAGAAGGATGATAATTTTAATTCGTTATATAAAAAACCTGTCGATTCGTTATGTGAGAAAGAAACAGAATGCCTAGTAGGAATGTTATGAGATTTTATGTACTAAATGCCGAATGATATGCAGAAATAAATTAAGTACATATTTTAGTGCATTACCTAAGCCGCAACAAGACATGTATTTAAACATGAAAATGTATTAGATGTAAAAATGTATCAAGTATCTATTACTTTTTGGAAACTTGTATTTTCTATTTAGACAATTATGGATAACCCAAACTTAATTAAAAGCAATCCTGTAAAACGCTATGTGGCAGTTAAGGAGCTTTCTATTTATACTTCTTTGCCAGTCAAAACATTATATGAGTGGAGTTCAACAGGCAGAATCCCCTCCATTAAGATTGGCCGTAGAGTTCTCTTTGATCTTCATGATATAGACAAAGTAATGGCAGGGTTGAAACGCAGCTATAATCAATGTGAGGATATTGCTAATAAAATAATTGGAGGCTTTCATAGTAATGGTATATAATACATCCCATAGTGACATACAGGCACGGTCAGACCTCAAGAGAGGAGGCGAGTATGTTTAAGAGGAAAGATAGTGGCCTGTGGTGGATGTCTATTCGTCATAATGGGAGAAGGATTCAGAAGAGCCTTGGAACGGCTGACAAGAGACTTGCAAAGGCAATTGAAGCAAAGGTAAGGGTCGAAATTATTGAGGGGAGCTATTTCCAGAAACCTATTGGCAATAATAAGACTCTTAAAGAAATGATGGAGAAATTTATGATGGAGCATTCTCCAACAGTATCTGAGAATATGCAAAAGAGTTATGAAAACTCCTTAAAAAGCCTTATGCTTTTCTTTGGAAATGCGAATTTAATGTCTATCTCTCCAAAAATGATTTCACGTTATAAGATGTCAAGAAAAGGAGATGGTGTTAAGCCTGCTACCGTAAATCGTGCGTTGTCAATGCTTTCAGTGGCATTTAATGTAGCGATTAAGGAGTGGGAGTGGCTCAGTGATAATCCTGTCTCAAAAGTATCAAAAGAGAAAGAGAGAAACAAGAGAGATAGGTGGCTTAGCGAAGATGAAGAAAGACGACTCATTGAGAATAGCCCTGAGTGGCTTAGTGAAATAATAGTCTTTAGCCTAAATACTGGCCTAAGGCAGGGTGAATTGATTTCGCTAGAATGGTCAAGAGTCAATGTTTTCAGAAAAACCATCCTTATCACTGAGGCAAAGAATGGAGAGCAAAGAACAGTACCACTAAACAAAAATGCATTAGATGTAGTCGTAAAAAAGTCAAAGGTAAGGAATTTAGAAAATGACTATGTTTTTTTGAACAGAGATGGTGGAAAAATTAATCCTATTAGTCTAGGATACTCTTTTCGCAAGTCACTGGAAAAAACAAAAATCACTGACTTCAGATTCCACGACCTGAGACATTGTTTTGCAACTCGCATGGCACAGAGAGGGATTGATATCTATAAAATATCAAAATTATTAGGGCATATGGATATCAAAATGACTCAACGTTATGCCCATCACTCTCCCGAAAGTTTAAGAATTGGAGTAGAAGCGTTAGAGTCTGACTACGATATGACTACGGTCAAAGAAAATGTCATGTGAGCGGAATTGCAAGTTGTTGCTCATCAATATGATAGAAAAACATTGAACACCATGTGTGTATGTATATCTATCATAAAGAGATTATTACAATTTTCTACTTATCTCACATTACATCGGTTAGTGACTATTCACCAATCATTTGTACAACTACATTGCGCCTTCTTGGCCGGTTATCAAAGTCTATCACCACTATCTGCTGCCACGTTCCCAGCAGAAGCTTGCCGTTATCAAAAGGCACGGTGAATGAAGAACCCAACATGGCCGCACGAACGTGGGCATAACCATTGCCGTCCCCCCACGCCTCATCATGATGATACGTAACCCCTGTGGGAGCCATCTTTTCAAAGGCTTCCGGCAGATCCTTGAGCAAACCCGGTTCATACTCAATAGACGTAATTCCCGCCGTAGACCCCGAAACAAAAACAGTAAGATTGCCACGTTCGAGTTCTGCTTCCTCCAGGACTTGTTCTACCTGCGGCGTAATATCAATTATGTCTGTGTGTCCACGTGTAGATATCTCTACAGAATCAGTTATAACATTCATAAAATACTACTCCCCACGAAATCCCCGGACAAAAAACGCCGAGGACATATCACGAAATGTCACAAAAGAGAGAAGGTATAATAACAGAAACAGATAATTTGTCATTCTGAATTTACTTCAGAATCCGTAACCCGCAACTTGTAACTCGAAACCCGTAAATTCCCCTTGATTTTGATAAGTACCTGAGTATTATGAACCCCAATATTCTTATAATCTACAACTTTTCATACCACACAACTTATGTACAAAATAACAATTGGACAGTTAATAGCAATCTGGGCATTTGTTTTATTTAATATTATGGTATGTCTAGGATCAGGTGATAACCTGGATAACTATCACGTTAGTAAATTTTATACATATTTTGTTTTATCAATGCTTTTTGCTCTTACCTACTACACGTTTGGTTGGCGCAACTATCAAAAAAAAAA
>JASMMK010000011.1 GCA_030748215.1 Candidatus Scalindua sp. | reverse complement strand
ATTGAATGAGAATCACCTCCGCTGTCATGAGCGGAGGCATGTTTGTCATGCTTCGTTTCATGTTTACTTGACGAATGTGTGTCGTGTTTCGTCTCATGTCCTCTTGACGCATGTTTGTCGTGCTTAGTCTCATGTCCACTTGACGCATGTTTGTCGTGACTTGTTTCATGTCTACTTGGCGCATGCGTGTCGTGCTTAGTCTCATGTCCACTTGACGCATGTTTGTCGTGACTTGTTTCATGTCTACTTGGCGCATGTTTGTCGTGTTTCGTCTCATGCCTGCTCGCTGCATGTTTATCGTGCTTCGTCTCGTGTTTACTCGCCGCATGCTTGTCGTGTGTTTTATGAGTATCAGTGTGCTTCGTTTCATGTAATGATTTCTTTGGAACAGCATGGGATAAAGTTTTTTTCGGAGTATGGTCCGCTTTTGCATGCGAACTGGTGTGTGATGCCTTCGCATGTTTTGACGAACCGGAGCTTTTCCCTCCTTGAGATAACTTTCTGAAGAGAGTTTTCTGCTTTTCCGCTTCACGTGTCATTCCCAATTTACTATAGGCCAGAGACAGTGAATAATGCACCTTTGCATAATCAGGATTTATATTTATAGCCTTTGCATAAATCTTGACAGCATCATCATACTTTGCCTTACAATAATATGTATTCCCCAGCCCATAAAGGGCATAAACATCATTAGGCTTTAATTCTATCGCCTTCTTAAATTCTTGTCCGGCCTGATCATATTTACCCTGTTTATAAAAATCGATACCTTTATTATAAAATTCCTTGAAATTACCGGCACCATATGTCGATGCTACTGAGAATGTCAGGAGAAAGGCTACGAATAGTACCCGCAGAAACAGAGATTTTTTCATTACGTATTACCTGAAAAATGGTTAAATGAATAATGCCTCATAATCTACCAAACAAATAATTGACTGTCAAGATACAAACATACCGTGAAATTCTTATTATGAACAATCATCATTTCCACAAATCACGGTCCAGGTTTCTGTACTGAACGGCTTCTGAAATGTGTTCCACACACACATTTTCACTATTATCAAGGTCGGCAATGGTTCTGCCAACCTTGAGTATTTTATTATAACCCCTTGCAGAGATGTTGAGTTCGATCATTGCCTGATGTAGCAGCTCTTCCGCCTGACTGTCCAGTGAGCAATGGTTCTTTATCTGTTTAGTTGACATCCTGGAATTGGTTGAGTATTTGAGCCTCCTGAATCTCTTTAGCTGTATCTCACGTGCCTTTGTAACTTCCTCCCTGATTACTGCTGACGATTCACAGGCTTCGTCTGATGTCAGTTCTTTATACTGAACGCTCGGAACCTCAACATGGATATCAATCCTGTCAAGCAGAGGACCGGAGATCTTGGATATATAGTTCTGTATCTGTCGCGGTGAACAGTGACACTCCTTCTTCGGATCAGTATTGTATCCGCATGGACATAGATGCGCTATTCGTTGCACAGTTCATTAACTCAGGCAGGTAAAACAACTGAAATAGTATCTGTTTCTTCTGAAGAGTTACCTCATCAACAAGTTCTCTAATGACTTTGCCCTTTTCTTCAGTATTCAGTGTATCCCATAATGAATACAAAAATTGTGTCTGACTCAAAATATAACCTTTGCCTGTTTCTGATATTTTAGCATGATCTATTTCTGCCTGAACACGTGGAATCTCTTTCTCAATTTGCTCTCTTCTTTCTTCTAGTTTTCTACACTTTTCTGTAAACGTTGCTTTAACTATTGACTTATCACTCCATAATTCTAACAAGCTGTCAGTTTTTTCCCCAATATTCTTGAGTTATGAATGCAAGTGTCTTAGTTGTGTTTTTTTTCGTTTTACGACATCATCACTTGGTTTCAATGCATCATTTAACCTATTCGGGTCTAAGGCAAGACTCTTTATACAATCTTTAAATAAATTTAGATGCATCACCCATGTGGTCTTTATCATAATGAGTAATGTAAAAGCGAGAAATTGGTTTGCCAGATAATAAAATACCATTTCTAATAAGTTCCTCTTTTATTCTATCACTATCATTCTCTCCTGTATCAATTAAAACTACATCCTGCCTTCCATTTTCCACTGGACAAATAATTAGTGTCGCATCACCAACTTCCACATCTATAACGATAATCTTCAGTACATCATTTCTGGCAAGAAGGCTCTCTTTTGTTGTTTGTGCGTATGCGCTTCCTATACTTAGCAATAAAAGTATAGATATAATATTTATAACAATAATTCGCATTGTTCTATTCATAAGTTTCAGAAAATCAAGAGGACTCTTTTATTGTCATTCCTTATCAACTCCAAACCATATCTCGCCTGAAATGTCTCGATGAATTCTAATGTTTAAGTTTCCATCTGCAATATAAGAAATTAGCTTCTCTAAATTTTCTATTGAAAAGTCAAAAAACTCTTCATCTTCAATTTCGTCACTTAATACTTCCTGCATTATTAAGCAAGTATCACAATCCACTTCTTCTATATTATTATTTTCTATGTATACAGCTATTTCCGATATGCAGTCCTGCGAGATTTGGTGAAGGTATGGTTTGATTTTAGGTTTTAACCAGTCAGAGTTTACTATCATAATAGTTTTTCCTCTTGATTTTGAAGGTCAGCTGGTTATTATAAACAGCAGTATTGCCACAATCTACTAAATTTTCATATCATACGAAGACGCTTCTAAGACTAAAATCAGGAGGGTGACCTGCTCCCCAAAAACTGATCCAGTTGTAAAGTTAGTATAAAGCTATATAATTGGATTAAGAAAGGGGGAAAACAATAACGTTTATACCGCCCATAAAGAATAGATACTTTAATTCCTGTTATATTAGATTCAAACATTCTAATACGTGTATAAACCCTGTGTTTTGCAAAATGACCTTTTTTAGACTTATAATTATTTTCTTCTAATATAGAAACTAATTTCTCTACTGGATTAACAATTTCACTATTACAGCTGAAATAAATACGATCTATATGAGGATTGATAGCAGCATTAGATAAAAAATATAAAATATCGTTATAATTATTAGCCCCATAACAAGCATTTGTATCATACATAATTTTTGCCCTCCATATTGCCCAGTGTTTCTGATGTAAATTAGGGAAAGGTGCGGGTGAGGGCAAACACCCGCCTTTCGGTAGCGAACCTATTTCCCATTGAACTCTTTTACTCTGTTATTTTAATTCCCTTCTAATCGCTTTTTTCTTAGTCTTTTTACCATTTTCTTCTTTTTGCCAACGTCACAAACGCAATACATTAACTCGCTCCCACAAACACAAAAGTCATAGCTATATTTCATTTCTTCGTTAATATCGAAATTATTTTCACGTTCAATTTTCTCTTCAGAACACAAACAATCCTCTAGCTTTCTCGCACATATATTACAAACGTAATATTCTTCTACTATATCATCACCATCATAATTATCTTTATTTGCCAAATGTGCGTTTATATTACAACGACAACCATATTCCCCCATATCCTCTTCTATGCAACATAGGACAAAGGTGTCTTCTGGACATTCCTCGCATTTCTTCTTCTTGTTGGTATCTACCCCAAGCTTGTAACCGGAAGGACACTCATAAGCAATACGAGAGAAACAATCAAGGCAGGGAGTTTCTGGTTCATTGAAATCATAGTAATCATCACCATTAATTTCAGCTTCTTTGATAAGCCTTTTAATGATGGAAAAGTTTTTCTTTGAGCCGTGCTTTAAGTCATATTGGTAATCAATAAACACGGACATCAAACTATGACGTGTTCTAGTAGTGAGCTCATACGGTGTTTCGCCGTTTGGATGCTTTTTATCTTTGATACCGCTTAAATCTATCCAGTAATACCCCCAATTTTTCCTACGAAAAATCCTCCCTTTTTTTATCATATCCTCAACAACATTAAGCTTAGCGGTACTCCTTTTTAATTTGGACTTACTATCTTTTTTCTTTTTCATCACTTATCCCTTCTGTAAATGTGTATTTGCAAATCATTTTATTTCCTTCGGCCTTCTTCCCATTCGGTACGGATATAATGGACAGTCCGTAATATCGCATTTACGGATTACAGCAAGCTGATTTCCACTACATTCTCTACATTTTGCCCGAATTGACTTTATCGGAGTTAATCTCTTCATTTAAACACCTCCTTCCTGAAATAAAACCTGTAGCTATCTAAGGTTTTTTTAATTTAATGTGAAACAAGGTAATAAGGGCTTATAAATTGAGAAATTCATGGATATCAGGCGATTTACTCAAATAAAAAAGGGCATCCAGATTTTTGGTCTAGATACCCTTAATGATATATAACTTGAGCTTGTGCCTTCTTTTGTGGAATTATTTCTCCTACTAATTTAAATGGAATAATCTTAAAAGGTAAAAAGTCTTTATCTCAACATCGTTTTGCCCGAGCCCGGAGGGCCGATCATAAGTACGTTATGGTTTCCTGCCGCAGCTATGGTAAGTGCACGTTTTACATGCTCCTGACCCTTAACGTCCATAAAATCTACTTCGTAATGAGAGGAATCGCTGAAAACATCTGAAAGGTTTAAATTGAATGGAGAGATAACTAACTCATTCGTCAGAAAGCTTACCGCATCAGACAGGGTATTAACAGGAATAATATCAATGCCATCTACGATCGCTGCTTCCAGCGCATTATCAGCAGGAAGGATCAATCCTTTCAACCCTGCTTCTTTACATTTTATGGCCATTGATAAACAACCATTGACCGTTCTGACCCGCCCATCCAACGCAAGCTCGCCTATGATACCGTATTCGTCTATCTTTTCTGTCTCTATCTGGTTTGTAGCAATCAACAATCCCGTTGCTATGGACAGTTCAAAGGAAGGGCCCTCCTTCTTTCTATCAGCAGGGGCCAGGTTGATGGTGATGTTCTTATAGGGGAATTTGTATCCACTGTTCTTGAGCGCAGCTTTTACCCTGTCCCTGCACTCTTTAACTGCCGCATCCGGCAGTCCGATAACTACCGTTGAGGGAAGCTGCCCCTTTGTAACGTACACCTCTATTTCAAGTACGTACGCTTCGATACCATATACCGCAACACTCTTTACCTTCCCAAGTTCTGCCATTATAACCTTCCGTGGTTATTAGGATTCGGGAAAAGACAATTTAACTTTCTCTCGAATCCTCAGTTAAACGACTTCCTGTGTTTATTACTTTAGGCACTTTAAACTTTAGATCACATTAGTCACTTCAAACAATTACAACCCTACTTCTTCCATGTTAGTGGCAAAAAGATAAGTATAACCGTGTATATTTCCAACCTGCCTACCAGCATAGCGAAAATCAGCACCCATTTACATGGGTAAGCGATCCCGCTATAGTTTTTGGTAGCACCCGCATCGGCCAGAGCAGGGCCGACGTTGCTCATCATCGATGCAATCGCACTGAATGATGTAATCAGTTCAGTACCAAAGATGGTAAGAATAAGAGAAAAGACACCAAATAATCCCAGGTTTATTACAATAAAACCCAGCGTGTTTGTAATTATGTCTTCACTTACCGGTCTGCCGCTAAGCTTAACATGCATTATGGCTCTTGGTCTCAGCACGTGAAAGAGTTCCCTGACGCCGCTCTTACAGAGAAGCATTATTCTTGCAACCTTCATACCACCGGCAGTTGAGCCCGCACATCCGCCTATAAACATGAGGAGAACAAGAAAGACTCTACAGAAATCCGGCCAGAGATCAAAATCTGCATTGCAATACCCGGCGCTGGTCATTATGGAAACTGTCTGAAATGCGGCATATCTCAACGACCCGCCAAAGGTATCATATCTATGATCTTTCACACCTCCATTATAGAAATCTGAATCAAAGAAGAAGAGTGCAAGCGTTACCAGGCAGATAGCACATAACATCAAGCTTACAAAAAAACGAATTTCTGAATTAGCCAGTACCTTTTTGAATTTTCCTGTAACCAACTGGTAATAGAGGATAAAGTTGCAGCCTGCGATAAAGACAAAGACCATAATGACGATCTCTATAAACAGGCTGTCAAAGGCGGCAATACTCTGGTTCTTAGTAGAGAACCCTCCTGTCGATATCGTCGTAAAGGCGTGGCAGATAGCATCAAAAAATTCCATACCACCAAACCATAAAAGCGGAATTAAAATGGCAGTAAGAGAGAGGTATATGACCCACAATATTTTTGCCGTCTGAGCAATGCGGGGTTTTATCTTGTCCGTCGTAAGATCAGGTGCTTCAGCGCTGAACAGTTTGTGGCCTCCGACGCCAATAGTAGGAAGGATTGCAACGAAAAAAACAACGATACCCATTCCACCAAGCCATTGTGTCATACTCCGCCAGAATAGAATTCCGTTTGGCAATGCCTCAATGTCGTTGAAAATAGATGCGCCTGTTGTTGTAAGCCCGCTCATTGATTCGAAGTAAGAGTCACAAAAGGTATCACAAGTCCCAGAGAGCCAATAAGGCAAGGCACCAAACAGAGCACAGAACATCCACCAGAATGCCACAATCGCCAGACCTTCTCTTATAGTAATATCCTCTTTCTTGGGCTTTAGAAAGAACTTGAACGCCAGGCCTGTAACCCCTGATGCAATGAATGAGAAGACAAATGCCCATATCTCTTCCCTGGTTCCATAAAAAAGAGACACTCCAAATGGTATGAGTAATATACCCGAAAGAAGCAAAAAGAGATTTCCCAGGGTGTGCAACACCAAAAGTATATTCATAGTATTAACTAATTTTCAATTTCACACTGGTCTCTATTTTGATTAAGAGGAACCAGGGAGATTTGTTAAAATAAAAGTTATAGAATAGTGTATTCTATTTTTTCTTACTGAAAAGAGCTTGAACTCTTTCAATATCATCAGGCAAGGTAAACACGACAACGCTTTCACCCGGATTGATTGCTTCAATACCTTTCGGAAGCAACATGGTATTATTTCTTATAATAGCGCCAAGTATGGTTTTTTTAGGAAACCGGATCTTCTGAAGAGGTTTACCTACTATTTCAGAGCCCTCTTCGGCGATCAATTCAATCGCTTCCGCCTTGCTGTCGCCTAACTTGGCAATCGACAGTATCTGACCTCTCCTCACATGTTGAAGTATAGCGCTTGCGGTAACCAACCTTGGATTTACAACCACATCAACATCAACCTGGTTAATTATGTGTACCAGTTCCGGTTCATTGGTAAGTACAATAGTCTTCTTTGCACCATTCTTTTTTGCCAGCAGCGAGGCAAGCAGGTTGGTCTGTTCGTTTTCTGAAAGGGCAATAAATATATCCGTAACTTCTACAGCCGCATCTTTCAGCACATCTATTTCAGTAGCATCACCGTGTAAAACAACTGCGTTTCTTAAAGAAGCCGCAGCCATTACCGCCTTTTCTTTTTCCGGTTCAATCATCGTTACGGCGATCGGACTACTCTCAAGTCTTTCGGCAAGCAGCATTCCGGTTCGACTCGCCTTATATATAATCACCTTTTCTACCTCATCCGCTCTTCTGTTAACCATTGGCAGGAAGTATGGTAATCCCGCTTTTGATATAAGTACAAAAATATTATCATCAGGCAATATTGTAGTGCTATGAGATGGAGTAATCATCTCATCATCACGCTGGATATAAACGATTAAGAATGAATCTGTATACTCAATGTCTTCCAGTTCTGAAAAGTTCAAACCAACAAGCGGAGCATCATCGGGAACGTGAAAACCTCTTAAAATGACATCTCCTATCGGAAAATCAACAGCAAACGTTGCCCCGGGTGTCTCTAAAATCTTAATAATTGATTCAACAATAATCTGCTCCGGGTTGATCATATGATCAACACAGAACCCATTATCTTTGAGTATTGATTTATTACCGGTAAATTCACTGTTCCGAATCCTGGCGATCTTTATTTTTTTGTCATTACCATATTTACTGGCAAGGATGCTAGCGACAATATTGACTTCATCACTGGTGGTTACGGCTAATACCATATGTGCGTCTTCAACACCGGCAGACTCTAATACGCTGGGAGAAGTCGCATTACCGGCAACCACAGAAACATCCAGTTTTTCAGTAATTTTTCTGATTAATTTGGGATTCTCATCAACTACTGATATGTCATGCCCTTCTGCTGATAACTGTTTCGCAATACTGAACCCCACAGCCCCTGCCCCAATAATGAGAATTTTCATCTATAAACCTTTTTAAGTTGAATCTTTGAAAAGTTCATACAAAAAACACGAAATAACATTAATCTTGTCATTCCGTGTTTTGCATGCTCTTAATAAAATTAAATGTACGTTGAAGGTCATTCTGCCTGAGGTGACATCTCTGCTATACTTTTCTTCCTCAGGGCATTAAACCTGGATTTTAATTCGGATCCTCCCAGGTATGGGTTCTTCTTCTCGAAATCATCTACAAGCGTTCTCACTTTTTCAAAAGAACCCTCCTTAAATAATCCCTCTACAACCTCACATATTTCAGGCCACCACATATGGTTATCTACTGATAAACTTTCTACCCATAGTGATAAAACGTTTAACAGTTTGTCATATTGTTTTGCTTCTTTCAGACAATGTACCAGTTCATGTTTTATTTCCATGTCACTATCAAAGTGTGTGACAAGTTCATCATAGAGCAAGACTGCTTTTTGACAATCATTACTTGAGAAATATAATTTTGCCAGCCTTTTTTTGCTTTGCCACAATGCATGGTCATACTCAGGCACACCTTCATGTTTCTTGATCTGTTTCTTTAATATCTCTTTAGCTCTTTGGTAATCTTCTTTGGCATAAAAGGCGTTAACTATACTATCAAGTAACAAAAAAGATTCACACTCTATTGAAAGAAGCGCATCTGCTGTCTTTTCTGCGACTCTATCATCTACATCTTCGAGTAACTTGATTAAAGATTCTACAGCACTCTCATCACCAATCAACCCCAAAGCTGCTGCCGTAGATTCACGAACACGGGCACTTTCATCTGACAGCAACGCAATTAAAGGCATGACAGCCTTTTTTGCTCCTGTTTTTCCCAGAGTGTCTGCAGCGTACCATCTGACCCTTTCATCCTCATCTTTTAATGAATTAATCAACGGGTCAATCGCCCTCTTATCCTGAAACTTTCCAAGGGCAACTATTGCTGATTCCCTTATCTTGGAATCTTTATTCGAAAACAAGCTGACCAATGGCTCTACGGCTTCATCTGCCTTTAGCTCACCAAGGGCTTCTGCCGCCGCACATACTACGCTATTGGCAGGGTCACTTAAAGCAGATGACAAATCAAACACTGCTTCCTTTTTTCCCAGTCTGCCCAGGGATATTGCTGCACTCTCCCTTACCCTGGTCTCTTTGTCCTGCAACGCCGATATTAAATTTTTCAGTTCAGATACTCCGCCAATCTTTCCAAGAACCTCTACTGCCAGAACACGTATCTCAGTATCATCATCTGAAATTAGACCAACAAAGACTTTGACAACTTCAGGATCATCATGATGTGCCAGTTCCCCTGCAGCATAAATCCTTACTGCCTGGTATTCACTCTTTAAAGCATCAATTAATGGCCTGGTGTTATCACTCTCTTTATTCGTCTTTAAGATCTGTATAGTTTTTTCGACTATTTCATCCTTAAGCAGATTGTTTTCTTCTTCAAGTTCCTTAAACCCCCCTTCCAGCTTGTCAACAATGTCCTCTAACCACTGTTCCCTTGTTTTAACCTTATTTCTATCCCACCACTCTTGCCAAAAAGATTTTGCTTTACCGTTAGATTGCTTAGTAATCTCCACCAGTGCATCATGGGCCGCAATTTGCAAATCGTTATTATCTGTTTCTAATATATCTATTAGTGGCTCAACTGCCTCACGTGAACGTGTCTTCGCCAAAGCACCCGTAACAAGGATTCGGAATTCAACCGATTTTCTTTTATCCAGGAGTACGTCTACCATCTCTTCTATCGCCTTCTTTGTTCCAATGTTTCCTAACGCGTCAGCAGAAGCAGTTCTCATCTCCTCATTTTCACTGGCAAGCAAATCGATCATACAATCTAATGCTCTGCCATCGCCGGCAAAACCAAATGCTTTAATCAGGGAAATACGCACATCATCATTGTCGGAATCTTTAAGGATATCAATTAGCGAGTCATAAACAGATGAAAGGTTAAGTCCCAATAATGAAATGACTGCAGACGTGCGTATTGCGGAGTCCTCTGAATATAAAAGTTTCATCCACTCATCAATTTTAATGCTCAGTTCAGGTGAAATATCCTGTGATGTTTTTTTGGACGATCTCTCTTCTTTGGCATCAACGACTCTATTTTCAGTTACTATCAGGCAACTATAAATTGAAATACTTGATAAAACAAGTATGGACAGGCAATATTTTTTCATCTATTTATATGTCATGGAGAGAAACACTTACGTGTCGCTCTCTCCTATATTTAAAAGGTTAATACAACTTGAGTTAGCATATTATTTCCACGACCTCTGCAAAATTTCAATACTATCAAAACTCCTTTTTAGCGTCAACATAAAACAGCCTAAAAAAGAATATCTTGAACATTTTTTTCAGGGCTGTTAATATGTTGAATCCAGATGACTTATAGTAATTTCTGTAATTTATTTGTACTCTCTGGTTCAAGGCCAAAACACTGGTTAGGCAGTAGCAATTGCACAAAATTCTGAAAATCAAGGCAAAATCACAAAATCTAATACAAATGAAAATAATATCTTTTGGCGATATCCATGAAGATCTCAACAGTTTGATGCTTTTGAAGAATGAGCTGGAAAGTGCAGATCTTGTAATAGTTACCGGTGATTTGACTAACAATAATGGGCGAAAAGAGGCGGAAAGGGTAATCGAAGAAATAATGAACTACAATGAGAACGTATTAGCCCAATTAGGAAACATGGATCAGCCTGAGGTTAACGACTATCTGACGGAAAAAGGTATCAACCTTCACAGAAACAGTTTCATAATAGACGATGTGGGAGTATTTGGTGTAGGCGGTTCAAACGAAACTCCTTTCAATACCCCTACCGAATTCAGTGAAGAAGAGATTGAGACTTTCCTACTCGACGGCATAGACAAGGTAAAGGATACCACATATAAAATCATGGTACCGCATATGCCTCCAATAAACACGAAGCTTGATATTATATCAGCCGGGGTTCATGTAGGGAGCCAGAGTGTCCGCAATTTTATTTTAAAACATAAACCGGATATTGCATTGAGTGGGCACATCCACGAGGCGAGAGGGAGTGATGCAATAGAAAATACCTTAGCCTTCAATGCCGGAATGTTTCGAGAAGGCGGATATGTAGTAATTACTAAGACGCCGGAAGGATTGTCTGCAGAATTAAAAGTGCTGTCCTAACAATTATGGAATATCCAAAATTACGTCAACAATTAGATGCATTTCCCCATGAAGTATCCGGAGAACAGTACGTATGCTTTAGAGACCCGTTTAACACCAGGAACTCTTTTGTTCCCCGTGCAGTCTTTGACACCATTGTCTATTACTTTGACGGCAATCACTCTATAACAGACATACAGAAAATATATACACAGAGATTTGGTGAAAGCGATATTCAGGATATGATCAAGCAGGCAATAGCGGAGCTGGATAAGAATTTACTTTTAGATAACACCCGATCCAGAGATTTCATTAAAAAGTTGAAAGAAGATTTCAGAAATTCAACCATACGCAAGGACGCGCATGCAGGCACTGCTTATGAGGCGGACAAAGATAAACTTAAGGCACAGTTAGACGGTTTCTTCACCTCCGCAGAGGGGCCAGGAACGCCATCAGAACACAATCAAGCTAATGGATTGAAGGGAGTAATAGCACCGCATATTGATTTGGGATGTGGAGGGCCATGCTTCGCCTGGGCCTACAAAGAGATTGCAGAATCGTCAGATGCAGAACTTTTTATAATACTTGGTATTGCGCACACTGGAACCAATAATCTTTTTGTCCTGACGGACAAGACCTTTGAGACACCGTTTGGCAATGTGGAAACGGACAAAGACTTTCTCAATTCATTACAGAAAAAGAGTAAGACTGATTATTTCGAAGATGAGTTTGTCCACAGAGACGAACATTCAATCGGATTCCAAGCAGTTTTTCTTAAATACCTTTATAGTCAGGAAAAAAACTTCAATATAGTCCCGATACTCTGTTCCTCGTTTGGCGAAGCAGACAAAAATGAAACCGGCTCCAGGCAGACCTATCAATTTAAGGAATTTATATCTTCACTCAAGGAAACAATTAAAGAGAGCAAAAAGAAGATCTGTATAATTGCAAGCGTAGACCTTGCACATGTCGGTACCAGATTTGGCGACACGGAACTTCAGGATGACGCATACCTTGATACATTACGATCCGATGATACTGACATGCTCAAACATGTTGAAAACCTGGATGTTGAGGGCTTTTACAATTCTGTCCAGAAAGACAACCTCAGCAGAAACATCTGCGGTTACCCGGCTATTAATACCCTGTTGAATATTATTGATGCCTCGGAAGGAAAGCTTCTTAAATACTCTCAGCACGTGGACGAAACCAATTCAACAGTGTCATTCGCCAGCATGTCATTCTATTAAGCATAGACATCAAAAGCTCCACAGGGTTATCTTTCCAATTCTATGAAGAGAAGAGTAAAGAGAAATTTACAATGTCCAAAAAGAGTAAGGTGTTTTTTGTTGAAACTAGGAACGGTGAATCACTTGCTTCATTAGCGGAAAAAGTGAAGTGCCTTTACGATGCTGCCGGACTTGGAAGCATTATCAAACAAGGTGACATGGTCGCGGTGAAGACCAGCTTTGGAGAGAAAGGAAATATTGGCCACCTTAAACCCCCAATAATCAAAGCCGCTGTTGATAAAGTAAAGTTAAGCGACGGCAAGCCTTTTCTGGTTGAAACAAATACGTTATACGTAGGGCAGCGTTCCAATGCAATAGATCATTTAATGCTCGCTCATGAGCATGGATTTACCATAGAAAACACTGGCGCACCCGTCATTATTGCTGATGGGTTATTAGGAGAACATAATTACACCGTTGACGTTGATAATGGATTGTGCAAAAACGCTTATATCTCAGGTGTGGCAAAGGCATCAAACGTCATTATCTCTATTGCGCACGTTACAGGACACCTTGCTGCTGGCATGGGAGCGACTTTCAAAAATGTCGGTATGGGGCTATCCGCAAGGGGAGGCAAATTAGCCCAGCATTCCGGTGTAATACCTCAGATTATCAGCAAAAATTGTACTACGTGCAAGGTGTGTCAGACCTGGTGTCCCTCGGATGCAATTACTATGGAAAATAATACCGCAGTAATCAGCGCTGAAAAGTGTATTGGCTGCGGAGAATGCCTGGCCGTTTGTCAATTCAGTGCAGTTAAGATCGCGTGGGATGAAGACACTGCTAATTTACAGAAAAAAGTTGCGGAGTATTGCCTGGCCATTTTAAAAGAGAAGAAGGAAAAGGCAGCGTTCTTTAATTTCCTGACACACATTACGAAACATTGCGACTGTATGGACGAACCTTTTGAGCCGGATATCTCTGATATCGGCATCGTTGTTTCAAGAGATCCGGTCGCCGTTGAAAAAGCAACTATAGACCTAATAAACGAACACACCGGAAAAGATTATTTCAAGCATATCTGGCCGGAGATTGATTATACCGTGCAACTCAATCACGCTCATGAAATCGGTTTAGGCAATCTCGAATATGAGCTGGAAAATGTTACAACAGATTAATGAATTTATCTAAACGCAAAGTAATAATTTTTGGTCTGGACGCAGCCCCACCGGAACTGGTTTTCGATAAGTGGCTTGATTATCTGCCCAATATAAAGCACCTTGTCTCAAACGGCATTTCCGGCAAACTGGAAAGCACGATACCAGCAATCACATGTCCGGCATGGGCATCAATGGTCACCAGCACTAACCCCGGCAAGCTGGGAATCTACGGTTTCCGGAACCGGGCCAATTATGATTACGAAGGTTTACGTTTTGCGGATTCTAATACGGTTAAGGAAGAACCCATCTGGAACATACTTGCACGGCATGGTAAAAGGCCAATCATCATTGGTGTCCCGCTGACATACCCTCTCAAACCTGTTCACAATGGGCTGATGATAAGCTGCTTCCTTACACCGGATAAAAATCATCAGTATACCTGGCCTGACGGGCTTAAACATGAGGTGGAAAGAGTTTCAGACGGCTATATACTGGACGTAAAAGATTTCAGAGGTGTAGAAAAAGAACAGGTTTTAGATACAATCTATGAAATGACAAAAAAGAGGTTTAAGCTTACCAGGCACTTCATACAAAATGAAGATTGGGATTTCTTAATGATGGTGGAAATGGGAACGGACAGAGTACAACACGCCTTCTGGAGATTTTTTGATGAAAGACATCCGGGATACTTGCCAGGTAATAAATATGAGAATGTTATATTTGACTACTATAAATATGTGGATGAGGAAATTGGCTGTACTCTCGCACTGTTGGATGATGACACCATTACCTTGATCGTATCAGATCACGGTGCCATGCTGATGGAAGGTGGAATCTGTATAAACGAGTGGCTGATCAATAATGGGTATCTCAAACTGACACATTATCCTGATGAAGTTACGCAAATCAACAAACAACTAATCGATTGGGACAAAACTACGGTATGGGGCGAGGGAGGTTACTATGGACGTTTATTCTTTAATGTAAAAGATCGTGAGCCGAAAGGAATAATTCCGAAGCAGAATTATGAACTCTTTCGAAATAAATTAATAACAGCCCTTGAAGACCAGAGAGATAAGACAGGTAAAAGAATAAATACCAGGGTCTTTAAACCGGAGCATATTTACACGGAATGCAGGAACATACCACCGGATTTAATTGTCTATTATGGAGATCTCGCCTGGAGATCTATTGGTAGCGTAGGACACAATACTCTGTGGGCGAATGAGAACGACACAGGAGCAGATGACGCAAATCACTCTCAACACGGAATATTTGTAATGAGTGGTGATAACGGATATCATTCTGCTAGAAGAGATGATCTGAAAATAATGGATGTAGCACCTACGATTCTGGATCGTATGGGAATTGACATTCCTTGGAATATGGAAGGAAAAGTTATTCAATAAATTATGAAAGATTTTTTCTGGGCAATTAATTTCTTAACAACGGTCCCGACCGGCAAAAAATGGTGTGAAAGAGAACCAAAAACAGGGAATGTAGTGTTCTGGTTTCCCATAATTGGCCTGTTGATGGGGTTTATGCTGACATTTGTTTATATCCCTGCAACTAGATTCTTTCCTCATCTGGTTGCCGATGCAATAATTCTGATAATCTATATTGTTATAACGGGCGGTTTTCACCTTGATGGGTTTGCAGATACCTGCGATGGTATATTTGGGGGAAGTACCAGGGAAAAACGGCTAGGCATAATGCGGGACAGCCAAATAGGAAGCTATGGCGCATTGTGCCTTATCTGCACTGTTGGTCTGAAATATGCATGTCTTGTTTCCATTGATCCTAACGCGGTAGCCGGATTATCCTTTATCTCAGATCACAAAACTATAAGTGATTTGAACCCTTTGTATCTCTACGCCTGCGAGAAGGGCAAGGTACTGCTCGTTATGTGTGCCCTTGGCCGCTGGTCTCAAATACTGGGCGCAGCTCTGTCAAACTATGCAAGGGATGAAGGAGGTACGGGAAAAATAATTATTGAAAACGTCAAATTGAAACATGCTATACTTTCTGCTCTAATACCAGGAATAGTTATATTTTTGTTTTGTGGAATTAAAGGAATTTTTATATTCTCTACAGTATTCTTCGTTGTTATTTTTCTTGTTTCATACATGAAAAAGAAAATTGGTGGAATGACAGGAGACACCCTGGGTGCTTTAAACGAAGTAAGTGAATTGATCGTATTACTCTCTTTTTTAGTGATTTAATGTCAGAACTAACACTCGTAATCGGTGGCACAAGAAGCGGTAAGTCTGCGTTTGCAACAGAGCTTGCTAAAAAGCACAAACATGTTTGTTATATTGCAACTGCAGATTCCGGACAATCTTCACAGTTCGATGACGGTGAGATGCTGGAGCGGATACAAAAACATAGGGAGAACAGGCCAGCGGAGTGGAAAACTGTAGAAGCTCCTTTAGAACTAGACAAAGCTGTTTCAAGTCTTAATGAAAACCTTGAAGTTGTATTAATCGATTGTATTACCATTTATGTAACAAATATGCTTCTTGGCAGTATTAAAGAAGAAGGAGATGGGCGGATAATCGATGCAATAAACAAATTGTGTAGTGTTTGTAAGAATGTACCCTTCAATGTTATAATGGTGACCAATGAAGTCGGTTACGGAGTTGTTCCGGACAATGCGCTATCGAGGAGATTTCGTGATATCGCAGGATACACTAATCAAATAATTGCCAGCGAAGCAGACAATGTATACCTGGTTACAGCGGGAATTGAAAACAAGATTAAATAATTTTTTTGGAAGGAGTTAGAATGAAATTTTTTATTGATACAGCAGATGTAGATGAGATAAAAGAGGCGGAGAGTCTCGGTATCCTGGATGGCGTTACAACCAACCCAACACTGATATCAAAAACCGGACGACCTTTTAAGGAAACTATCAAGGAAATATGCACAATCGTAAAAGGCCCGGTAAGCGCCGAAGTGGTCAGCACTGACACTGATGGCATAATTACAGAAGGACGTGACCTGGCGAAAATAGCGGATAACGTTGTCGTAAAGGTTCCCCTTATAAAAGATGGTCTTAAGGCGGTGAAGGTTCTTAGCTCAGAAGGAATCAAGGTAAACGTAACCCTCTGCTTCTCTTCAAACCAAGCGCTGCTTGCCGCGAAGGTAGGCGCCGCTTATATTAGCCCGTTTGTTGGAAGACTAGATGATAAGGGACATACTGGAATAGAAGTGGTTGATGAGATTCGTACTATTTATGATAATTACGATTTTGATACGGAGATAATTGTCGCCAGTATTAGAACCCCGTTACATGTTAGAGACTCAGCGCTCATGGGTGCAGACATTGCGACTATACCATTTGATGTATTTAACAAAATAGTACAGCATCCATTGACAGATATAGGGCTGAAGAGTTTCCTTGCAGATTGGGAAAAAGTGCCCAAGTAATTGTATACATTTGGCCGGCTTGTATAAGTAGCGATTATAGGCTAATATGTACTTTGTTTTATGACAAAGTGCATATTAGCACTAATCATCCGAGGTGAGCTTACGGATAAAAGTATGGATCTCTCCATCGTCTTCATCTATTTTCAGCAACTCATTTCCCGTCTTTTCACACCACGCTTTTATGTCACTCTTTATTCCGTCATCAGTCGAAATAATTTTCAGAATTTGTCCCGTATCCAACTCTTTTATTTTTTGAGACGCCTTAAATACGGGCATTGGACAAAGTAAACCATAACAGTCTAATGTAAAATCAGGTTCCATAATTGAAAATACTCCCTCCATTCTGTCAGAGATATATCAATAATAAAGTAAGATATTATATATTTTTTTGTAGAAAATGTAAAACAAGTTGT
>JASMMK010000010.1 GCA_030748215.1 Candidatus Scalindua sp. | reverse complement strand
CAAACTGCTCCGGTGGATGATTGCCAAGATAGACATCCCTCCTTGAATGACTTGCATACGGCTGCTCCCCGGAAACGCTCTCTTTCCGGTTAATACCAACGTGACACGACATACACCTGTCCGACTCGTTAATATCCTCAAAGCGTACCTGGTATGCCTGCAACGACGGCCTTAGCGATTTCAATTTCACCATCGACTCACCGTATTCCCCTCCAGCCTTCTCTCGCTCTAACTTATAAAACCTGGTTTGATACATTTTCCATGGCCTCTTTCCTATCGCTTCATCCCACACAGCCCATGCCATCGTCAGTACAAGTATAAAACTTAGAAACAGAAACAGACCAGCATATGATTTTTCTTCTTCTCTTTTCATGGTGAAGTATATTTAAGTATTAGCGAATGACATTTACTTGCGCTTCTTCATCAAAAAGCTCACCTCTACTGTCTTGCCGCCTTCAACCTTTACTTCCTGTTCTACAGACCTCAGTTTCTCATGCCATGTCTTCAGCCTGTATGCGCCGGGAGGAACATTTTCAATCCTGAAACTTCCATCCATTTCTGTAACACCAAAATACGGGTTATCCAGTACTACAACATATGCGGACATCTCAGCATGTACGTTGCAGAGAAGAGGTATTTCACATGACTCGTTGAAAGTTATGGGTTTTGAGGTACCAACATCATACGTTCCCAGATTAAATTGATTACAGCAGTCAGGGGTGGAAAACACATTATGCCTGACCAGATCACTGTTTGGGAAATCGATAGTTGTACCTTTCTGTACGGCCAGGACATGGGGGAGAAAGATCAGGTTTAACTGATCGACTACGCCGTGTTCTGTTGGCGGATCATAATCGTTATCCCCTGCCTCCTCAATATAGACAACGGTATCACCTGAATGTCTTGCTCTACTGCATTTTACTTTGCCGGTGATCATTCCGGAATTTTCTACCGCAACGTCTGACCTTATCTCCTTCTTTAATTTCTGCATGGCATTTTGCAGCTTTTCCTGCATATTTTGAGATTCATCCTGGGCCCTCAGATCTGCTGTAAGCAGAAACAGTGCTAAAAAAGCAAGTATTGTTAAATGTAGTTTTCTCATAATTTCAAAATCCCCTTTCACTGTCTAAATGGCGAACAAAACATACGTAATCTGTAACACGACACTAACGTAACTCTTCAGTAACAAATGACAGAAACCCGGGCCTTAATATACCCGGGGAGGCTTAGATTTGACCCGGGTTTCTGTTCATTCATCGTCGTCATCCTTGTGGAGTAATAACATAACTCTACAGGAATGGTTTACATATTACGCACGGACTAACAAATTTACGCTCATCCGTGCTGCTATCAAATTTGAAATTGAAATTAACCTAGAAGGCAACTTCTGTCTGTATCCAGCAAGCATCATCTGATGCCTGGTTTAAATCATAACTAGGTACATCTACACCACCAATTGATTCTGAATCCATGTAGTTCGAAAAGCTTCCTCCTATGTTAACAGTTGTATTTGCCCTTGTAATCAGTCTGGTCTCAAAGGTATACCTCGTAAACGACTCAATATCTCTTGCGTCATAATCCGGGTTGACATTCTCAACTCTCATGGAAGGTATCAGCCATGGAAGAGCAACCCAGTTTACCTCAGCGGTATAGATATTTGTATCAAAACTACTACCCGACTCTTGCGGCAAACCACCGGATGCAGCATATGTTATTGTGCCGGATATATCGTCTTCCATAAATGCTGCTGCCGCCATAAATGCCAAGTTCCACCAGTTAGCTTCAAGGACAACACCATAACGATCGAATTCATTTGCACTGTCATCAAAGTGGCCACCACCAATTAACGGATTTCCGAAATCACCGGTTGCAGCGCTTGTCGCGTTATCAACATAAGCACCGGTTGTACCATGATACCAATAACCCTTTATCCTGACTGAGTTGTCCTGCCAGTTCTCTTTGGCCACCAGTGAGTCATCCACCGACTCTTCACCAAGTACGCCCATACCCCACAGCTTGTAAGAGACCATAGCATAATAGTCTTTACCGTTATTTATTTCATTGCCTATACCTGCTCCGGCAGTAGTCATATTGGTTTTAATAGTATCTACATCACCAGTACCGATGAGGTTTTCTGATCCTTCTCCCCAATGCCCATTAACAATACCGACTGCATATTCAAGGCCGCCTTTGCCACCGGGGCCATTCATACTACCCCATAACTCAATACCTAACTGGTTGGGATGAAACCCAAAGAAGTTTCCAGTCGCTATCGTTGGCATTTCATTCATGAGATAGTTACGATTTCGAATCTGCTTTAGATGGTTAGACACGGGATTAACGCGTGTGTCAATTCTACCAACTCTAACATTAACCAGTCCCTGTTCTCCTTTGATGAATGGAGTATAGTTAAGATAAGCCCTTTCCAAATCGTTCCACTTACCAGCGGCAAAAAATGACATGGTCTCACCAAAGGTCATTCCTACAAGCACCTCTAAATCTTCAAAACCATTAAACTGTAGATCTTGAGCCCTTAATGGACTTCCATCATCATCACCACCTCGAACGCCCTGCGGCCTTTCACGTGTGGCTGTCATACCAAACTTAGTTAATACGCCTATAGGCGGCATTCCCGGAACATCACCCGGCCATACAGCCTTTGGGAACAATTTTGACCAGGCAGAAGCGCCCATTGCTACCGGCTCATCCTTCACAAAGACCTCATCGCCACCGCCTGGCATCCTCAGGCCATTCGCCTTAAACGCATTACCAAATGCATTAAGCTTAGGGAATGTTCCCCAGTGGCAAGTCGTACACGCAGTCTTATATTTCCTGGCAAATGGTGGGACTGCCTGCGAGTCCGTGGGAAAAGCGGCAAACAACATCCCCGCTAGAGAAAAGACTGCAAAGCCAATTAATAAAATATTTTTTTTCATTTTTTACTGCTCCTTTCTTTTTTCAAAAATAGTCAACTTAGAGGCGCACTGTGGCAGTAATATGTACAAAGCCCAGTACGCCCATCCGTAGAATCTTTCTAATACAGACAAGATCCATAAACAGCATTGAGGGACGTCAAAATAGTCCGCTCAATGCACTACGAACACGCGGTGATCGCATCTAAGCCTGATAACTATTGCCAATTGACTTGAAAAAAGCAGTCGTTATAATGAAAAAAGGCCAAATGCGAAGAGGGGGCGTATACGTCACCTCTACTGCGTTTCCGTGCCTGGCTATCAGTTAGAGCTTGCCGAGCGAAGCTGATAGCCTTTTTTAATATAAAAATCTAATTGAGATTTAGTCTCAACCGCAGTATTCTAGAAAACTTTTTGTTAATGTCAAATACTTTTTTTAAATTTATTTAAACCCAAATGAATTTCGTCTTTGTCTTTTCCACACTGCTTTTATAAGGATGCTGATTTTGGTGCAAAACAGGCTCACCGTACTCATGTCAATCCTGCCAGGAGAATCGAGCGGACAGGTTCGGCAGATCAAATATAGCTTGAAGGCTAAGAGTTTTTATGTTTGACGGAAAAGTTCCAGCCATTATACTTCTAACGTATTCGCTTTACTTGAATTATAAAAATTGAGCATAAGAGGAATTTATTTTTGCTACTTCAATTCGTTCTGTTTATTGTTGGGATTTCGGGCGTATACTTTGGTGCCGAATGGCTTGTAAAGGGTTCATCAAAGCTATCACGTGATCTCGGGATAAGGCCCATAGTAATAGGTTTAACTGTTGTCGCCTTTGGTACTTCCAGTCCTGAATTGGCAGTCAGTTTAACTGCATCTATAAAAGGATCTAATGATATAGCTATCGGGAATATAATCGGAAGTAACATCGCGAATATTGGCCTTATCCTTGGCATTTCCGCAATTGTTCTCCCCTTGAAGGTGGAGAAAATCATAATGAGGCGCGAACTGCCACTGATGATTGGGATCTCAGCCGCTCTCTATTTTATGGCAATAGATAGTAAGATAGGGTTAATTGATGGAATACTTCTTTTCACAGGGATTATATTATTTATAGGTTATCAGATTTATAGTACTTTTAATTCTAAGAAAGAGTCAAAAAATTCAATGGCCGGCAACCCCGTCAGCAAAACAGGTATGCCAGAGAGCACAGAGGAAGAGTGTAGGACAGGGAGGCATTTATTAACTAATATCATTTACATTATAATTGGTTTAGCATGTCTCCTGGTCGGTTCGCATGTATTAGTTAAATCTGCAATTTTTATTGCCGGCAGCTTCGGGATAAGTGAGATGGTTATCGGAATGACGGTAGTTGCTTTTGGTACTTCAGTACCGGAAATGGCAACGTCCGTTGTAAGTGTTCTGAAAAAAGAGGCGGATATTTGTGTGGGAAATGTGATTGGCAGCAATATCTTCAACATACTCATGGTCCTGGGGTCTGTAGCATTGGTAAGGCCATTAAATGTGGAGAGAGGAACTCTCCTTTTTGAATTCCCTATCATGCTTCTCTTCTCCCTGGCCTTGATACCGATGATCAGAGGCAGCCTGACGGTTAACAGGCTTGCAGGCACTGTGCTGGTGTCAGGATACTTTGCATTTATTTTTCTACTATTTAGATAAAAGGACATTTTAGCCACTAAGTCTCCAAGACACAAAGAAAAGAATATTTAAGAATAGTCCTCTTGGTGCATTTGTGTCTTCGTGGCTGAACTTTTACGAGATGACACTATTAATAATCTTATCCATACTTTCATTGCCATTAACGGCAGCGTGCTATTTTTATTCGAAGATTAAGCTGTGTGTTCTATTTTCCTTAACATTCTTAATTTCGAATATAATATTTGCGCATGGTCTGCTCTATGAGGATTATACGATTTTCTTTTACCTGCTCATGGCGCCGTGTGTTGCGTTTCCGGTTTCATGTCTGATAGCGTTTGCCTTAGATGTGAAATATGGACTATTCTGCATCGACACCTCTTTCTCATCAATTGTTGCATGGATCTTTTCTCCAATTTTACTTCCTATTAATTTAATTATTCTATACCTTGGAAACTAAAAAAATATTCATAAGTGCGGGTGAAACGTCCGGTGATATGCACGGTTCAAATCTGATGCGTGAGATTCATAAGAAAAATCCGTCAATTGAGTTCTACGGTTTAGGGAGAAATAAGATGGCTGAGGCGGGCCTGCAATGTATTCGCGATATGAGTTCTCATTCCGTCATGTGGCTGCAGTCACTCAAAAAGATTCCCGGATTATGGACAATATTTAAAGATTGCTATCGTTTCTTTGATGAAGAGAAGCCCGAACTTTTAATCCTGATTGATTACGTGGGTTTTAATCTCTACCTGGCCAGGGCTGCTAAGAAAAGGAATATACCTGTTATGTATTACATAAGCCCTCAGCTCTGGGCCCATGGATCGTGGCGGATTAAAAAGATTAAAAAATTTGTAGACCGGATGGTGGTCATCTATCCTTTTGAGGAGACGTTCTATACTAATGGAGGTGTCTCTGCAAAGTACGTTGGACATCCACTTTTTGATGAACTTAACGTGAAGGATATAGATACAAATCTCATTGAAAAAATCAAAGGAGGAGAACAAAAAACAGTTATTTCATTGTTACCCGGAAGCCGTAAACAGGAAATTAGAACACTACTGCCTATTCTCCTGGAGACGGCAACCGCAATTCATGAAAAAATTCCATCAGTCAAATTTCTATTATCATGCAGTAATAAAAGAAATTTAGAGTTGATAGAGAGCATTACAAAGTGTTTTGCATCTACAAATAATAAAAGATTGTCGATAGAGATAGTTACAGAAAAAATTTCTGAAGTGATCAAGTCATCTTCACTATGTATCTGCAATTCAGGAACGGTTACACTGGAAATAGCAAATTATCAAATTCCTATGGTAGCCTGCTACCGTGTCTCACCATTTGCATATTTTGCTTCGAAACCACATATTGATACACCCTATATATGCCTGGTCAACGCGATTGCGGAAAGAGAAGTTGTTCCGGAGAAAACCATGTACAGGGATGACTATAAATGGCTGGCTTCACGCGCAACCGAACTGTTATTAAATGAAGAAAAAAGAGAGGCGTGTATTGACGGACTTAAAGAAGTAACATCTTTAATCGGATCTCCAGGCGCATCGGCAAAGGCTGCTGATGAAGCATTGAGTATGATATAAGCTAAATTTTTTGGTGAGTTTCATATTGCAAAGGCTGCGGTATAGAAAAAATCGAATTAGAATGCCGTAATCATGGAATTCCAATACCAGAGTATAAATTTTTGCCTTTTTTAAGAATCTGCCCTGATCGGTGAATCCAGTCCCTGCTCAACCATCCATTCAGGAAGTTCTGGTTTTCTGGTTTTGGCCTTTTTACTAAACGGCCCCCATAACAATGTGCAAATATCTGATGTCGTCATATATCGACTGAACTTGCGAAGGAGCCTGAATGTGGCTACGGGACGAAGGAGTAACAGGTAACCAAACAACAACATATACCCCTTTTTTCTTGCCTGGTGGACTACTTCGCTCGGAAGAATTGTTGGATCGATGTCTGAACATTTAAACCACTTGTGCCAATCTCGGTCATCATCGATAATACCCCTTTCTACATATTCCTGCCATAGAGGAGTCCCACGGTAAACGCATAACCGGCTAAAGCTAAATGTGTCGAGTTTAAGCCGGACGGCGAATCGAAAACTCTCCAGAATATCTTTAACGGTTTCATCTGGCGATCCGATCAGAAAAAAACCATGTGCCGTTTCAATTCCGTCTTTTTTGGCCTGTTTTATGGCATATTCTATCTGTTCAATAGTCTGGCCCTTTTTCAGGCGGTTGAGTACTTTTTTTGTTCCGGCTTCAACACCAAAGGCAAGAAAAGTACAGTTAGCTTTTACCATCAATGGTAATTCCTCAACAGCAAGTGAATCAACTCTGCCCTCGCACCCCCAATGAAACTCCAGTTTTTTGTCAATGATACCGTTACAAACGGCCTCTATGCGTTTACGTTGCATCAGGAAATGGTCGTCGGTCAGGTAGATTGATCTGTAGCCTTCATCATTCAACTGCTGCATTTCTCCCAGAACGTGCTCCGGTGAGCGACTCCTCCACTTGCCCCTTGCGAGGGATGGAATATCGCAATAAATACATTGGAAAGGGCAGCCACGTGTGGTTTGCATGGTACAAAAACGATCGAGAGAAAGGACCGCTGGCGCATCCATTGGCATCGATTCGATATATTCGATCGGTAAGCTTTTGCGATCAGGATAAGGAAACTGGTCAAGGTCCCTGATCAGGGGGCGGTCAGGGTTATGGACCACTTCATCATTGGATCGCCAGGTAAGACCGCCGACTATTTTCAAATTATCCAGGTTGTCGAGGTACTCAGGAATCAGCTCTTCACCTTCCCCCCTGCCAACGCAATCAATATATGGCGCATCGTTCAGGATCTTAACAGCATTCACTGTTGCAAAAGCTCCTCCGACAATAATGGGTGTTTTTGGTGCCGCCTTCTTCAGCCTTTGCGCCATACTCTTCATAAGGAGGTACGCAGTAGTTGAAAGAAATGAAAGGATAATTATATCAGGTTTTTCATCTTTCACTGCCTGCTCGATGTGCTCTTCTTTCATCTGTGGATGGCAGGTATCGAACATGGTAACCTCGTGTCCGTGGTTGCGGATTACCGGTGCCAATGTCTGAATGCCAAGTGGAGGGAAAGCCATCACCTCAATACGGTCGCTGTTACCCGATCTCCTGAGTTTTTCAGGAAGAATATTGTAATAGTCTTCGTCTCGGATGTATATGAGGTAAATTTTCATAGACTGATTTTTTGATTTAAAGATGATAAAAGTAGGCAAAAAGCAAAAACCATGAAAAAACTTCTGCCACTTCTAACTTTGGCCAGCAGAAACCTCTCGCAAATTTCCAATGCCTAATGTAGCTCTACTCCACATGGCCTGGCCCATCCTGCTTCTCTTCTATCCATTAACTATCAAACAAGTATGTACTTATAAATCAATTAGTCAAGAGGATTACAGCTTATATTTTTCATATTGTCTGTCAAACCACATATGAATACACCTTGTATCTGCCTGGTCAATGCGATTGCAGGAAAACCGTTTGTTCCGGAGAAGCTCATGTACAGGGATGACTATAAATGGCTGGCTTATCAATTAACCGAGCTCTTATTAAATGAAGAAAAAAGAGAGGCCTGTATTGCCGGGCTTAAAGAGATAACATCCTTAATCGGATTTCCCGGCGCATCTGCTAAAGCGGCAGATGAAGCGTTGAGTTTCATCATTTAATGTTAAAACCGTGTTTATTGTTGCTGTTTTGACAATTTCGTGTATAATGCCCCATTATTGTTTAAGTTATGAAGGTTTACAATTACGAAAGAGAGAACAAATTATGGTTAAAAGAGCGTCCAGTAAAGAGAGACTTCAGCAGATGGCGGAAGAGGCTGAAGCCGGTGAAGAGTTGAAAGCCGAAAAGAAGGCGAAAAAAGCAACAACAACCAAGAAGAAAGTTGCCAAATCTGTTATAAAGCGGGAAAAAGTTGTCTGGAAGATTTTCGATGCCAGCTATAAGGAGATTGCCAGCTTTCCCTACTCTGAAAAGGATGAAGCTTTTGCAAAACTGGAGGAACGGAAACAGAAGAAGAGCACTACCAGTTTCTTCATCAATGAGGTGAAAGTGCCCATGGCAGATGATGTGTAGGGCTTGACCTAAAGATTAATTTGTTCCTGATTTTAGACGATTGTAGACTGAAATTTCTCTTTCCGATTCTTTTATCTTCCACTTTGCCCGATATATTATGCCAAGGGCAAAATGGGCATCCGGGTTGTCCGGGTTTATCTCTATCGCCTTCCTCAGTTTATAGATAGCATTTTCCATATCGCCTTTCTTCGCGTAAGCTATGCCAAGATTATAGTGAGCTTCACCGTAGTCGGATTTCATTTCAATTGCGTGTTTGTACTGATAAATAGCTTCATCGATCTTATTTGTAAAATCATATGCAACTCCCAGGTTGTTATACGCTTTTGCGTATGTGGGGTCAAGCTTGACAGCCATCTTCCATTTGGCGATGGCATTGTCCATGTCACCCAAATGGCGATATATGAGGCCTAAATTATAATAAGCTTTCGTATGTTCCGGTTTGAGTTCAATTGCCCGGGTCAGCTCTGAGACGGCCTCTTTCAGCATCTCTTTTTCAATATAAATTGAACCCAGATGATAATGGGCTTCCGCGTAATTCTCTTTGATCTCTATCGCTTTTTTAAGAGAGGTTATTGCTTTGTCCGCCAGCCCTTTTGAATAGTATGCAAAACCGAGATTATTGTATGCTTTATAATGTTTCTGGTTTTTTTCTATAGCGTTTTCCCAGGCGGTAATCGCTTCGTCTGATAAGTCTTTATCGCTATAGGCGTTTCCAAGAAGAAAGTAGAGAAGGCCTCTGTCTGGGTTAAGCTCAATCCCTTTTTTTAGCATATTTATAGCATCGTCAATCAGCCCCTTTTTTAGGTAAGCAAAACTTGCATTGTAGTATGCTTCAGCATAATCCGGTTTGATTTCCAGCGCTCTGTTGTAAGCGGTAATCGCCTCTTCAGGTAACCCTTGACGGTAATAAACAACTCCAAGATTAACGTAGGCTTCTGCATGACCGGGTTCGATTTTTAATGCCTTCTTAAACTCCTCTGCAGATTTGCTGAGTTTGTTTTTTTTCATATAGATTACACCCAGATTATAACGGGCTTTTGTGTGATCCGGCGCCAGCTTCAACGCTTTCTGCAACTCGGATATCGCTTCTTTCTTCATACCCGCTTTATAATAAGCAATGCCCAGGTTATAACGTACGTTAGCATCCTTTGGGGTGATGGCTGCTATTTTTTCATATGCGAATATGGCGTCTTCAAATTTTCCTTTTTCATGAAGGGTTATTGCCAGAATGTTTAACGACTTGAGATCTTCGGGATTTATTTCCAACGCTCTGTTCAATGCTGATATCGCTTCGTCCGGCATCCTTTTTTTCCGGTAAGCAATTCCCAGGTTGTAGTACGCCCCAGCGAAATCAGGTGCAAGGGACGTGGATTTTTCAAGTTGAGAGATAGCGTCATCAAGTTGGTCCTGTTCAAGATAGACAGTTCCAAGGTTGTAATATGATTCGGCGTAATCAGCATTCGCCTCAATGGCTTTTGTATAGCTTGCGACGGCATTATCCAATAATCCCTTTTTAAAATAGATAATTCCCAGGTTATTTAAAGATTGATGATAATCCGGTTTAATTTCAATTGCTTTTTTATACGCGGCAATCGAGTCGTCTATTAACCCTTTTTCGTTATATAGGAAACCCAGATTATATTCTGCTCTTGCGTTGGTTGCGTCGGCCTGTAAAAGTTTTTTGAATATCTCAATTGCGATATCGATATCTCCCTGGCTGGTATGGATAGTGCCCAGATTGAAATACGCATTAACATAGTTCTGATCAAGCTCCAGGGTTTTGTTAAGCTCACCTATCGCCTCAGATACCATTCCATTATCATAGTAAGCCAGTCCGAGGTAATAGTGTACGTCAACATTTGATGGCTCATGTTCTAACACCTTTTTCAATTCATCAATTGATTTGCCTAGATCGTTTTGTGCTTCTTCATTAGCGGCCACAAAACTAACGTGATTTACAATCAAGATGGTAATTATTGTGAAAAACAAAACGTGTGCTAGCTTGCGCATAGTTATTCTCCTGTGGGTTTCTGTTTTTGCAACTTCTCTTCAACTTGCTTATAGGTTTTATTCTCAATATGTTCCTCGGATGGAGCCGGTTGTATTTCTGATTCCGGTGTTGCAACGGGTTGTTCGGGTTTACTGTAAATAGTTCGTTCGAGTAAGCTATAGTCAATATTTCCTTCTGGCGGAAGGTATAAGGGCGCAGGTGTATGTATACCTGAAACCTGTTCTTCCGGTTTGTACGGTTGAACAGTAAAGCCGGCCGTAGCTATCCTGGTCCTGCTTAGCCTTAAACTTTCTTTGTCTGCAACCTCTAATTTATAGTTGACGGTTTCTTCCGGAACGTAAAAAGAGTGTTTTCTTCCTTTGTGTATGGGTATCGAGACAGTGCTGAGTTTGTTTATTGGCAAGGTAACCGGCTCACCCATTAAATCCTTCTCCGGTTTTTCAAATGTAGATTCAATGGTGTCTTTCTCTGTTTTCGTTTGGGCAACGCTACCGGGAATTACATTTTTAATCCTTTTCGCTAATTGTTGATCCGGTTGCTCTTCGTATTTGCCAACGAGTTTTTTTAGCAGTAAATCACCTACAAGAAGCTCATTGAAGGAGTACTCCTTGTTCTTGCTTCTTTGTAAACTGAGGTTTGCGCAAACCAGTATGACAGCTATTAAAATAGAGAGCGTCGTAATAATTATACCGGAAGATTGTGGTATTATGACTTTCAGGATATGCAGAAAAATAACAAATAAAAAGATCGAGCCTCCGACCTCAATCAGTCCGGCTTGCCATTTCCCGTTGAATGTGAAACTGACAAATATTACTGCTATTACGAAGAATGCGATACATAAGTATAATATTATCCTGCTAAACCTGCCTTGAGGAGACGTGGAATCATCTGGTTTCTTTTTAGATTGTCCGAATATGGCTTTAAATAAATGCATAAGAGTTTTAACCGGTTCCAGTGACAACTTCCAGAGATTCGTACAGGATATCCATCATCTTATTTAATTGCAAAATATTTATGCACAAGGGAGGCATCACTACAAGGACATTGTCCAGTGGCCTGGTGATCAAACCGCGTTGTCTCGCTTCCAGACAGACCTTCATCCCAATCTTTTCTTCCCATGAATAGGGCTCCTTTGTCTCCCTGTCTTTAACCAGTTCTATACCGGCAATGAGTCCGCATTGCCGCACGTCACCCACTGCTTTTAGCTCTTTGAACTGTTCGAGCCTCTTCTGCAGAACCGTGATCTTTGGAACAAGTCCCTCAATGACTTTTTCATTTTCAAATATATCTATATTTGCCAGGGCTGCTGAACACGCCAACGGATTGCCGGTATATGTGTGGCCATGGAAGAATGTTTTCTGTTCGCTATGTTTACCGAGAAATGTATTATAAATTTCGTCTGTAGTCATAGTCGCTGCTAATGGCATATAGCCACCATTTAAACCTTTGGAGACAGTCAATATATCAGGCGTTACATTCTCGTGTGCACACGCAAACATCTTCCCTGTGCGGCCAAAACCGACCAGCACCTCGTCTGCAATAAGAAGGATATTGTGTTCTTCACATAAATCTTTTACACCGGACAGGTAACCCTCAGGATGAACAATCATTCCTCCGGCACCCTGTACAAGAGGCTCCATAACCATGGCCGCTATAGACGCAGAATTTTCCGATAATATTTCCTCCAGCTTGCCCAGGCATTCAAGTGAGCAAGATGTTTTGTCTTTGCCGTATGGGCATCTGTAACAATAAGGCGACGGTGTAGTGAATGACTTAAGTAAAAGAGGTTTGAAAACAGCATGGAAAACCTCTACCCCGCTCACGCCAACTGCACCTAAAGAGTCGCCATGATATCCGTATTGTAACGTAACGTAGCTGGTCTTCTTTTTGTAGTCTTTATATTGCCAATATTGAAATGCCATTTTTATAGCCACTTCAATAGCATTGGAACCATTATCAGAATAGAATATTTTGTTCAGGCCTTCAGGCGTTATCTCAACCAGGCGTTTTGCCAATTTGGCTGATGGTATATTTGACATGCCCAGCAGGGTTGTATGGGCGACTTTATCAAGTTGGTCCTTTATTGCATCATCAATCTCTTTCCGTCTATGGCCATGTATGTTGCACCACATTGAAGAAACACCATCAATATACTCATTGCCATTGATGTCTCTCAGCATAACTCCGCTGCCGTCAACTATAATTAACGGTTCTTCTTTGACAAAATCTTTCATCTGCGTAAACGGATGCCACAGATACTGTTTGTCCCAGGACTCTACTTGTTCTTTGGTTGTTTCTTCATGCATAACTGTAAATAAAAAGTTAAAAGTGAACTACCCGTCCGAACGGCTTGGCCAGGCGGGAAGTTTGAAGTGAGCTAAAGTTGTGGTAAAAAACAAATTTTTTATTTTTTAACTTCCTGCTTAACAGGCCCACCCAACAAACCAGCGGGCTGCCGCACTATGGTGTGTGTCCTAACGGCCCCTTCCCTGTATCCATCTTCCTGCATAGAAGGACCCGATGCCCAGCCCCACGCACATGATTTCCAGGTTCATAGAGTGCTTAACGATACCAAGATAAAGGCCTTCCACTAATAATAGCATGCCTAAAAGTTGCAAAAACCTTGCGATTAACACTTAATTATTTCCTTCCTTGAGCTAATGTTGATAAAAAGTTAAAAGTGCCTAAAGTTTGAAGTGAGCTAAAGTTGTGGTAAAAAACAAGTTTTTGTTTTTTAACGTTAGGCTCTTTAGTTCACTTAAGACACTTCAAACTTGGTTGCCAGTCCGACGATGCCGTTCTGACGGGCGGCTTTTTGCCGCACCATTGAGATTACCGGCTTCTCAGTTTGGATAGTAGATGGAGGATCTCAATGTAGAGCCAGACAAGCGTGATCATAAGGCCTAGTGCAGCTCTCCATTCCATAAATTTGGGAGACCCCTGTTCCACTCCGTGTTCAATAAAGTCAAAATCAAGAACCAGATTGAGGGCGGCAATGACAACAATAAAACCACTGATACCAATTCCGATAATACCATTACCATGAATAAATGGGACGTTCATGCCAAAAAAACCAAGGATAAAGCTCGCCATGTACATCATGAAGATTCCACCTGTTGCAGCGGTTACCCCAAGCTTAAAATTTTCAGTAGCCTTGATTAATCCAGATTTATAAGCAAACAAAAGTGCGAATAGAGTTCCAAAAGTGAGGCCCACAGCCTGGATTACTATTCCGGGGAAACGCGCTTCCATAATAGAGGAGATTCCACCTAAAAACAGCCCTTCCAATAAAGCATAAACCGGTGCCACTATCGGTGCGGTCGTTGGTTTGAAGATAGCAATCATTGCGGCGATGAAGCCTCCGATAGCCCCGCCCCATAAATACAGTGATATTTGGGGCGATTCGAAGACAAAAAACTGACGCCATACCCACATTGCTGATATCAAGGCCAGGAACAGCATTATGCCTGTTTTGTTAACCGTTCCTTGAAGCGTCATCAAATTGTCCTTTTGTGCAAAGTCTCTGACTAGAGAAAATGTTTTTTTGTTTAACCCCGGATTAGCAGATCTTGCTATCATTTCTACCCGCCTTTTTATAAATTGTTATGAGAGTTTTCAAATCTTCTCAGCTACTTCGATGGCCCTTAATAAGCCCTTTGCTTTATTGAGAGTTTCCTGGTATTCCATCTCAGGGATCGAGTCTGCGACGATACCTGCACCGGCTTGTATATATGCATCTTTACCGTTTTTCAAGACAATTGTTCTTATGGTAATACATGTGTTTATATCTCCGGAAAAGTTAATATAGCCTACTGCGCCACCATAAGGTCCGCGTCGTGTTTGTTCTAATTCATCAATTATCTCCATTGCCCTCACTTTTGGGGCACCTGATAAGGTGCCTGCAGGCAGGCATGCCCTTAAACCGTCAAAGGCGTTATTGTCGCTTCTTAATTTACCACTGACGCTGGACGTAATATGCATTACGTGCGAGTATTTTTCTATTACCATTTTTTCGTCTATCGATACGCTGTCGTATTGCGAAACTCTTCCAACATCGTTTCTCCCTAAATCAAGGAGCATAATATGTTCGGCAAGCTCTTTTGGATCAGATAACAGTTCCTTAGCTAGAAGTTCATCTTCTTCCGTTGTGCTCCCGCGTTTTCTTGTTCCTGCTATTGGCCTGACGTTAATATTTCCGTCATCCACTTTTACCATAACTTCGGGAGAAGAGCCTATCAGCTCCAAATCCTTCATTTTTATGTAGAACATATATGGCGAGGGGTTGATTACCCTTAATGTACGGTAAATGTTAATAGGTTCAGCGTTTATCTCTGTTTGCAGACGCTGTGAAAGAACCGCCTGTATTATGTCTCCGGCGCGAATGTATTCTTTACAGGTTTCGACTGCCTGTAGAAAATCAGATTCCTTAAAATTTGACGAGAACTTCAGGCTTAGCTCCCCTTTTTCGGTAATATCATCACTTAAGGTCATCACAGGGGTGCGGAGCTTATTAGTAACATTATCTATTTTATTAACCGCATCTTCATAGACATCTTGAATATCTCTTTCGTCGATATGAGCCGCACAGACTACTTTTATCGTTTTGTTTAAGTGGTCAAATACAATTGTTTCATCATAGAACATAAAGTACATATCCGGCAGATTTAAGTCGTCGGTTGTTGAATCCGGCAGCGTTTCTACGTAGCGCACAGAATCATAAGATGTATATCCAACTGCCCCGCCAAAAAAGTCTGGTAAGCCATTTACGCGTACGGGAGAGAATTTGCTAATCTGTTGTTCCAGTGCTTTGAATGGATCCGTAGTTTCTATATGTGTAATCCCTTCCTTATTAAAGATTTCTACGTTCGAACCTTTACATTTGAACCCTGAAAAGGGATTACTGCCTATAGTTGAATATTTTGCGATTTTTTCGCCACCATCTGCGCTTTCCAGGAGGAATGCGTAATCAGTTTCTGAAATCTTCTGAAAAGCAGACACTGGGGTCAGGGTATCTGCGAAAAGTTGACGGTATACAGGCACAACATTCCCTTTCTTTGAAAGTTCTTTGAATTCGCTGAATGTCGGGTAATATTGTGTTTTCATAACTTGTAAATTTCGCTTGACTTTAAGTTTTTTTTACATAGAATTAACTTCTAAATTCAGCCTGATTTTCGACAGTCAAATAGATAATATCGGCTAAGATTCCTAATGTCAAGATAAGATACTTGCTTAAATACATATAAGATTATCATAAATGTGGAAGAAGAAAAAGAAACAAAAGGAGGCTGAAGCAGTAGAAGAAACGGTTGATGCTGAAACCGAAAAACCCGCCTCTTCGGAGGTAGAACAAGCTGTTAGTGTGGAAACCGAAAAAATTTCCTCTGCAAAAGAGGAAGAGGTTCCGTCTACAGAAGAAGAAAAAACAGTTAGTACGACTGTAGAAAAGGCTTCACTTGAGAAAATGGAAGAAAAAGTAGAAGTCAATGCAGGGAACACTGATGCTGTAGAAAATGTTTCGCCTTCCGGCGTTTTCATTTTTGGCAGTAGAATTGAAAGCCGTTTTAAGAAATTTATGACGGCCATATTTTCAATTTTCCTTCTGCCTCCTGCCATAGTATTTGGTTTGTCAGTAATAACGGTCGTTGTATTGATAGCTTTTCCCTTGGTTTCAATCATTTTGCCAATAACGTTGTTGTCTTTATGTATACTTTTCATATTACTCCCTGTTGTGCTACCTTTCCTTACGGTTGTTTCCCTTATTACTGGAAAAGGAAAAGTGCAATTTGGCTTGGAGAATAAAAAATTTGCTATCAGGGTGCTTGGTATAACCATTCCCCCCTACGCAGGTCGCTAGTGTATATGTACTTAAAAAAACTAATTAAGTATAAATTTTTTTAAATTATAGAGATTCTAAATGGAAAAAAGCTTTAACCCAAAAGGTGTTAAGAAGAAGCCGGTTCTTTCTAAGAAAATGGTATTTTTTGTCATTGTGCCAATAGCTTTGGTAGTCCTGCTCGTTGTGGGTGGTAGAAGGTTGACATGGAAAGAGATACAGGCGGACGAAGTTGCCGTAATCATTAATAACATTACCGGCAATATAAAAACCATAGATCGCGCTGGTGCTGTAGTTTACTACCCTTTCATTCAAGACTTGTACATTCTTGATAAGAGGGAGCAGGAAGCACCTATGGCGTCATCGAATATATCCGCAGATTTCCCACAGGGAAACCCTATCATACTCAAGACGCGTGATGGTGGAGACGTGAGTATCGATTTGATCATACAATATAAATTAATTTCGAAGGTTGCAGGCAAAGTTGTTCAGGATACCGGTTTCGGCGAAGAATTTAAGGAAAAGTGGATTTGGGACTATGCGAGAACTATTTGTAGATATGAGTTTGGAGATTTAACCATAAGTCAATTTCCTGATTCCGTTAAGAGGGAAGAAAAGATAAGGACGTCAACAGTCGAGCTGAACAGTTTGCTAAATCCACATGGAATATTTGTAACATCTTTGAATTTTATTGATTACCGCTATTACAGAGAATATGCGGAGAAGATACACGAAAGAAGGCTTGCCGACAAAGAGGTTGAGGAGCAGGTACAGAGAGCGTCGGCCGCCAGAAAAAATCAGAATAGGGTAGTTACTGAAGAAACAAAGAAACTGGATGTGGCAATATCCAGGTTTAGGGGTACACTGCATCAAATGGAAATAGACGCAAACGCTGAATCAGACAAAATCAGGGATGCCGGCAAGGCGTATCTTATTAAGGCCAGACTTGATGCAGATGCGGAGTATGATAGACTGGAAAAACATGCTGCGTCAATTCTTGCAGTAAAGAAGGCGGAAGCGGAGGGTATTTTCGCCCTTAAAAAAGCACTTGAGGGTGCAGGTGGCCGCAATCTTGTCAAAATGGAATATGCAAGGCGGTTGCGTAATGCCAAGGTTATAGGAACGCCAGTGTTAAAGGCATCAGAGGAGATACCTCAGCTGAGAATAATGGAAAGACTGAAGAAAACGGGTGAGATAGCACAGCCGCCCGCTAAGGAGGAAGAAACTTCTCATGGCGGCGGAGGGCATGAGGCGCCTTCTTCAGTACATGGAGAGCCGTCCGGGCATGGTGAATCGTCAGGACACCCAGCTGCAGCAGGACATTCGGGACATTAACAGAGAGCTGATTTGAGTAATTTTTATATCTTGCTTTACCAGAATTATATTAAAACAGTGTAGTATCAGGAGAACAGATTAATGATAAAGTTTCTGGCCAAGTTTATTGCTAAATATTTCATACCTCTAAGTATTATAATCGCTATCATAATTATTGTTGTTGGTGTAAGGTTTATGATAATCAGGGTTGAGATTGATCAGATAGGGGTTAAAACTGCAATATGGGGTTTTAAGAGAGGTGTTGTACAAAAAGACTATAAACCTGGCTGGCATAGATTTATTAGACAGATTGAAACCTGGGATTTATTTGATGGCACTGTACAGACTCTTAGTTTGACGCGGGAAGCGCGTAATGCGGAAGGCAAGATTGAGTCAAAAGAGATACGCATTCGAACTGCAGATGACTATGACGTTACTGTTGATATAATCGTGAAATATCAAATAATGAAGGGTAAAGCGAATAAGATTCGTCAGGAAATAGGCCCTGGTAACCGATATAAGATGTTTGTAGAAAGTGAAGCAAAAGACGTAGCCAGAAGTGTTTTGGGAAGGATGTCGGAAAAGGATCTCTATAACCCTGACGAAAAACGCAAAAGGGCTGCAGAAGCTAAAATTTTGCTTGCAAGCCAGGTTAAATCACGTCACGTACGTGTTATTGACTGGCTTATACTTGACATGAGGTTTGACACACAGTTAGAAAGAAAGATTAAAAATGTTAAGCTCGCAGAGTTAGATGAGCTATTGAATGTGGCAAAAGAAAAAGCTGTTGGCAAAAGGGGTATTACTCAGACGATTGACGCTTCTACGGAGGCTCTTGCACAAAAAATACAATCAGATAAGGATGGTAAAATAGTAGCTTTGAAAGCTGAAATGGATACTAAAGTTACGCGGATTATTGCCAGCGCGAATAAATTCATGATAGAACAGAAGGCAGAAGGGGATCACTATATGCATGTGAAACACGCTGCTGGAGAATTGCTTGTTGATAGGGCAACTGCAGAGGGTGAGAGGCTGCGAAGGGTTTCAATGACGGGTTTGGGAGGGGATTTGATTGTGGCACTTGAAGCCGCCAGGAATATAAATCTGGATGATATAGTCGTATCTACACAGGATATGGATCTCCTGGATGTAGATGAAATGATAATTAAATTAGGGGCGGGAGTACAGAGAGACCTGCCTATCATACTAGAACTTGAAGATTCTCCGGGATCTCTCAAGCTGTCGGATGATTTACCTAAGGTGCTGAGAGATCACGGTGAACATGGAGGAGGTCATGGTGGTGGGCATGAAGACCACGGAGATTCTTTAATGGATCATGGTGCTGTGCCTCATCATGATGCTGCGCCTCACGATGGAGATGAAGAGCATGGTACAGTTCCCCATCAAAAGGAAGACCGCGGAGCCTCTATAATGGAACATCATGGGCAAGAAACTACTTCTCACGGAGTACCAAGCGAAACACATGAGGTCGCTCATGAGGAATGGGGATCATCCTCATCCTTTACCGAAGAGTTTCCAGTATCTCAATAAGAGCTTTTAAACGCTATTTCATACCTGTCTATATCTACAGGCAGTACACCCGAAACGATTTCTTCAAATGCCTTAGTGTCTCCACTATTAATACTTCTTACGGAGAAATCAAGGCTAGTGATCATGCCGTAAGCCTTACTGTATACTCTCAGGACAAAAGACGCATTGTAAAAGTTATTTTCTGAATTGTTCTTTATATTTCCTGTCACAGAAGAGGAAGATCCAAAACCGTTAAATGAAATGTTACTGGCATAAAAACCATTGCCGACATCTTCAAATCCCTCCAGCTCTTCTGAATGGGCTTTCTCGTCAAATATCAAGTCTTCCAGGCTATGTAGTGCTACTACTTCTTCTTTTGTTTCAGCTTTAGCAACAACTTCTTCTCTATCGATAATTTTGATTGTGCTTACCCCTTCATCTGAAACTAATGGCATTTTGGCAGGATAAATTGCATACTTGCTAATATCTTTGGATATGACACCAACAATTATCTCTTCAAAAGGTTTTGTGGTGCCTTTGTTAAATCCATAAACAGAAAACCCCTGATCTCCCAAAGGAATATTTTCATTGTCATAAGCCTGAACTTTAAAGTCAGTCATGCCATGATTTCTGTCAGATTTATTTATTAATTCGCCGCTTATCTGGGAAGATGAACCGAATGGTTCAAATTTAATGTTTTTAGCAAAAAATCCTTCACCTATGTCTATGAGGCCTGTTTTTTCGCCATGTGCCTGTGGCTCTTCATGGTGTTCGGCTGGAGCTGCAGCATGTTTTGCTTCCTCGTGGTGTCCGGCCGGGGCAGCGGCATGTTTTGTTTCTTCGTGATGTCCGGCAGTGGCAGTGGCATGTTTTGCCTCTTCGTGATGTCCGGCAGTGGCAGCAGCATGTTCTGCCTCTTCGTGGTGCCCGTCTGAGGCTGAAGCGTGTTTTTCTTCTTCGTGTTTAGCATGCTCCATTGCCGCCTGCACCAAAACGCCTGATTCAAGTTTGCTTAGTCTGGAATTTAATTCCTCAATTCCACTTACAAGAGATTCGTCCGGGGATGATTGTTTCTGGAGGCTCTCTTTCATAGACAGGATAAGTTCTTCCTGCTTTTCCAGTTTATTACCCAGCCTGCTGATGACACTCTTCTGTTCATCTAAAGCCTGCATCAATGTGTCTAATGGTTTATTTGCCGTTTTATACATCCTTTCAAGTACCGCAGTTTTAACTTCCTGATCCTCCATTCGGTTTGCCAGTTTAGAAAATCTTTTCTTGAAAACGTTCAATGTCCCTTCAAATGACTTTACAATCTCCTTTACTCCTTCCAGTGAGCTCATATTTTCAACTCTTTCAACTTTGGCATCCATATCGCTCAATAGATCTTCTATATTTGCCAGACTGTGGTTCAATTCTGCAGTTTGCTTTTCTCTAGATGCTTTTTCGCTTTCCATATTCGAAATTCTGCCGTTCAATTCGTCGATTTGCGTTACCCAGTCACCTAACGATTTTTGAAAACTATCCAAATCCTTTAAGATATCTGAAAAGCCAACAGTACCGGGAACAAAGAGCATTAAGGCGAAAGTGCATATAATAAGCAGTTTCTTCATACGTTTCTCCAATAGAAGGCATCCTTTTTGGTTTGTAAGGATGTATTTATAAATGTTTATAACAAGCAAATATACACCAATATATATTATGACGCAAACGAAAACGAGTATTTCACACAGGCATTGTATGTTGGTTATGATTAGCGATAGCGTTTTATTTCATATTATTAATTGCAAACCATCTGCTTGTATTGCTTTTTAGATTCTTAATTATTACTGCCATCTGTTGCTCCAGTTGAAAGCGGGGTTGCCATCCTAAGGTTCTTTTGGCCTTTTCAATGTTAAATCTATATTTTTTGTCTGTCAACTTTAACATCCACGGTTTAAAAAAATAACGCCTTCCTGTTAACGAGTGGAAATTACTTACCACATAAATACAGAGCCAAACAATCTGTACAGGAAGATGTATTAAGTTCAAATTTTTGGCATAAATTTCACGGGATATAAGAATGCAAAGTTCATTATTCGAGATAAGGTTTTCCTCAGACAAAATCATTGTTGAACCGGAAGGTATTTTTTCAGCCATTAGCATAGATTTCTCAAAGGCATCCAAAACATCTTCAATATGTACGTAAGATATACCGCCTACTCCCTTCCCTGGTAAAATTCTATAGCCAAAACACCTTTTCCAAATAAAGGCGATCTGGTTTGCAAGCGGTATCGACCTGCAATCCTGAGAATATACTGCCGAAAGCCTGAAGATTGTTGCTTTAATCTTTTCCTTATATTCTGATATTATTTTTTCTCCACCAATCTTCGAATTTCCATAATGCATGAATGAGCTTAAATCTGAATCTTCATTTAGCTTGTCATCACCCGAAGCGGGTTTAAAAACTACTGTACTGCTTGCAAAAATAAAGTTAATCACATTGGAATGTATCAAATTGTCCAGTAGATACCTGATTCCGTTTTCATTAGTTTCACGGTACAATCTGTTTTCTTTGTTTAGCATGTCATAATACGCCGCCAGATGAAACACATAATCAATCCTTCCCGAAACCTTTACTTCTATTTCATGAAAGACATCACGTAAAAGCTCCTTGTTTGATATATCGGCTTTATACCATAACACGCTGTTGTCTCTGTCTTTATGTAGTACCTTGTCTATGCCAATAATGTAGTACTTATTGCTTAATCGGGCAATCAATGCAGTGCCAATAAAGCCACTGGCGCCTGTGATTAATACAGTTTGTCTGGTCATTTTGATAATAGGATTGACAGATTATAAAACATGGTATACCATTTAGTTCTTATGGATGGGGGGAGCTTGCCAGGCAACTTTGTTTGGGCGGAAAAAGGGATTGGCACAGGAGGAAATCGGCATAAGCATTAATGAAAAGATTTATGCCTTAGGCTCAAAAGCACTCTCTAAAATCTTATACACTTTGTGTTAGTTGTATTTTTTCTGTTTTTGTCTTCGGTTTTTCTTTTTTGCTCTTGGGGGCTGGTTTTACTTTTTCCTTAACAGGTTTTTTGGTCGCCTTTTTTGCCAATTTCTCTGCTGCCTCCAGATTTTGTGTTTTAGATAAGTTTCCCTTGCTATATGTATATGTTAGCGTGGGTGAATCAGCTAAATTTTAGAAACTGCTAAGACGGCGAAAAGGGCTATTCTCTTGCGGTGAGATAGCCCTTTTGCCGTCAGGTGACGAGGGGGAAAGGAGTTAAGACCCCCGTCAGGTGAGTACGGCAATTCCCGATTACGCTGTGGCAGCACACGGGAGGGCGAGGCTTGAAGCAACGGAGATGAAGGCTCCGGCCACATTTACCCCCGTACTCATCAGTTTCTAATAGAATCAAGCGGTAAATAGATAAATCTTAATTTTCTGATTATTGTTTTCTCCCGATGCCATTTAGTTTTTTAACTTCACTTTTGAGTGCCCTGCTCAATACCATCAGAGCGACCTCGCTATCTGATCTTCTTCTATAATACTGAGAGTCTTCAGCTTTTCTTAATTCCTGAATCATCTCTTTGATGTTTTCATCTCTTTTCTCGTTATAGTATATTTGTAAACATTTACTCATTATCATCTTGCCTTTCGTCAAATCTCTCCAAGTTAAATCAAGTCACTTTAAGTTTATGTACGTTGTCTAGCAGAAACAAAATCGATTGTCAAGGGAAAAATACAATATTTTGTATGTTTTTATATTTGGTTTACAATATATAGTAAGTAAGCTGCAGAAATGTAGTAAAAATAGTGTAAGTATATTGTCAGAAAGCAGTTTATAGTTTTGTATAAACAGGTACTATTTTTCCGGTTTTAATTGAGACTATAGGGAAGGTATTCTGGTGGGAAAGTGGTAGTTTGGCAGAAATTTGTGCACAACTTAGTTTAATTTTGTCCTAAGCTTTTCGAAGGATTCTATAATAAGTTTAGATGCCAGGGCCCTTTCATTGTCTGTTGTTGAGCTGCCCTTAATCTTAGCTGTCCAAATTGTTTCATTCGTAGTTACGTCCACACATCTTACGGTAAATGAAACTTTCGTTACTATTGGTGATATGAACATCCCGGAGGACATTGCCCTGTAGGAAACGCCAAAACTCTCAATTTTGCCAACAACAATAGCGTCAGCACCTAATTGTTTTCCCAGGTTCAAAAAGTTTTGCTTATGCAATAAATCGTCTTTCTTGAGTTTTTTTAATTTCATCTCTTCTTTCACTGCTATTCTATTAACAACAATATATTTTCCCCATTTTTCCAGTTCTCTGGCAGTTATGCTTGAAAGGATTGCACCTGCGTTTGCGTCTATAGTTGTTTTTGCAGAGAGTTTAGAGGGCATGGAATCTTTGTTTTCGTCTACGGGCGCTTCGAACATAATTACAGCAACTTTTTGAATCTCATCATGAGGGAAGTCTTTGTTAACATCGACCTTAGAGAACATATTTACTGATGCACAGCTAGACAAAAGTAAGAATAATATTGCATATTTTTTCATAATAATTATTTTCAGATAAGTACGTTGGAAATACGTAAAGACCAACAAAAACTACATTTTCTTTCCTTTGGCAATGGGCTAAAAACCCTTGACAAATTATGGTGTTGTGTTAGAATTTTACCTCTTTGTTGTTATCATATCCATAAGTATTTCCTCATTTTATAGAATACTTATATTTTGAAAAGAAGAACTTTGCATTTAATTGAAAAATCCCTTCTGAAAGCAGGAATAACAGCTTTTCAAAAAAGGCATCTCAACAAGTCACAACCTGCTGGAATTATATGAACTTGCTTTGAACTGTAGAGCGGAACTATCTATTATATTTGGACTGAAAGGAATCTGAAAAATGGCAATTAAAGTGGGAATAAATGGTTTTGGCAGAATAGGCCGAAATGTATTTAGAGTAATTGCAGAGAGGGAAGATGTTGATGTGGTTGCTATTAATGATTTAGCCGATGCCAGAACACTGTCTCTGCTTTTGAAATATGATTCAGTTCATGGAAAATTTAATGGAGATATCGAGGCAAAAGAAGATGCGATTATTGTAAAAGGAAAAGAGGTTAAGCTGACGAAGGAAAAAGACCCTGCCAAACTTCCATGGAGTGAGTTAGGGGTTGATATAGCAATAGAGTCTACAGGTATATTTACAAAAAAGGCAGATTGTGCAAAGCATCTTGAGGCTGGAGCAAAAAAGGTAATCTTGTCTGCACCCTCAAAAGATCAACTTGACGCTACGATTGTTATGGGGATAAATGAAAATGATCTCAGCGTTGAACATAAAATTGTTTCTAATGCCTCATGTACTACAAACTGTCTTGCTCCGCTCGTAAAGGTAATTAACGACAACTTCCAGATAGAAAAAGGCCTTGTGACAACTATTCATGCCTATACAAATGATCAGAAAGTTGCAGACATGATGCACAGTGATTTGAGAAGGGCGAGAGCCGCTGCCGTTAATATTATACCGACAACCACTGGTGCTGCCAAAGCCATTGGCGAGGTTATTCCGGAACTTAAGGGAAAGCTTGATGGTATGGCAATGCGGGTACCTGTTGTTAATGGCTCAGTAACTGATTTAGTGGCAACAGTGAAAAAAAATGTAACTATTGAAGAGGTTAACACTGTTTTAAAGGCGGCAGCAGACAGCGGATTGAATGGCATATTGGAGTACTGTGAAGACCCCATTGTATCTTCTGACATAATAGGTAATGGGCATTCATGTATCCTGGATGCCATGTCCACATGTGTAATTGATGGTAATTTGATTAAAGTAATAGGCTGGTACGATAACGAATGGGGTTATTCAAATCGTATGGTAGGCCTCGTAGAGCTTATCGCAAAGATATAAATAGATTCTATACAATGAGCAAACTTTTTATTAACGAGCTTGACCTGAAAGGCAAGAGAGTATTTGTGCGGGTGGATTATAATGTTCCCTTTGATGAACAGGGGAATATTACCGATGATGCCCGGATAAGAGCCACTTTGCCAACTATTAATTATTTGCTTGATGAGGGTGCAAAGATAATCCTTGCCTCTCATCTTGGCAGGCCGGGTGGAAAGCCTTTACCGGAATTCAGTATGAAGCCGGTTGCCAAGAGACTTAACAGACTTCTGAATAAGGACGTGACACTGGCAAGTGACTGCATAGGTCCTGAAGTGAAAAAACAGGTAGAGGCTATGCAGCCTGAGGATGTCTTGCTTCTTGAAAATCTGAGATATCATAAAGGTGAACGGGATAACGATCCTGAGTTTGCCAAGGAGCTGGCAAGCTTATGTGATGTGATGGTACAGGATGCGTTTGGAAATTGCCACAGGCCACACGCTTCAATGGTAGGTATGAATGAGGAAGTGTCACAGTCAGCAGCAGGATTTCTTCTGAAGAGGGAGATTGATTATTTTGAAAAAGCAGTTAACGTTCCGTCGAGGCCGGTGGTCGCTATTGTTGGAGGCGCGAAGGTATTAGATAAAATAAAGATAATAGAAAACCTGGTAAAAAAGGTTGATAAACTAATAATTGGCGGTGCAATGGCATTCCCATTCCTCGCGGTCCACGGATATGGAATTGGCAAGGCATCGGTAGACGAAAACGTGACGATAAAGGTTTTGAATATAAATAAACTTGCCAAAGAGAGAGGTGTCAAAATATATCTGCCAGTGGACTTTGTGGCGGCAGATAAGTTTGACGGTGATGCGGAGACTAAGCTGGTCACCTTCCAGGAAGTTCCGGAGAACTGGTTTGCTCTCGATATCGGGCCTGCGAGTACAAAGCTTTTTTCTGAAGCGATGCAAAATGCGAAGACCATAATCTGGAATGGCCCTATGGGGGCATTTGAAATAGATGCCTTCAGCAGGGGTACATACTCTATGGTAGAATCTGTTGTAACTGCTTATGCGCTTACTATTGTAGGAGGAGGAGACACGGATCTCGCTTTTCACAGGATGGGAGAATCGTACAAGGTTTCATTTATATCTACAGGTGGCGGCGCATTTCTGGAATTATTAGAGGGTAAAGAATTGCCTGGAATAGCAGCATTGACTGATAGTCCGAGTCATGAATTAGCGGGTGAAAGGAACTAATTTATATGCAAACAAAAATATCCGCTTCAATACTTTCTGCTGATTCAACTCAGTTGGGGTGTGAAATTGAGAAGGTAGAGCAGGCTGGTGTTGACTTAATTCATGTCGATGTTATGGATGGCCATTTTGTTCCAAATATTACGATGGGTCCATTTATCGTTGAAGGATTAAAGAGGATTGCTAAAGTGCCTCTGGACATTCATCTCATGATTGAAAATCCGGATAAGTATGTAGAGTCATTTACGCAGAAGACAGAAAAGGACGATATCCTGACTTTTCACATCGAGGCAACAGATGACCCGTTGAGTGTTATCAATTTAATCAAAGACCGAGGACTAAAAGCGGGGGTTGCCATTAATCCTGATACGCACGAACGGACAGTTGAGAAGTTGCTTGAATCTATAGATATGCTTCTTGTGATGACGGTCTATCCCGGATTTTCAGGCCAGGCTTTCAAGAAATATGTATGTGAAAAAATAAGAAAATTGAGAGAAATAGCTCCTGAAAATCTTGATATCGAAGTGGATGGTGGTATAAAACCTGAGACTATTTCTGACGCTTCATCTGCCGGTGCAAATGTTTTTGCTGCGGCAACGTCTATATTTGCAAAGGCCGACTATAAGGAAGCAATAGAAGCGCTACGTAAAGTAGCGCAGGAAAATTCCTATCTGTCTATGAAAAACTGAGGCTGTTCTTAATAGGAAATGCCAGAGGTTGAAGGGGCAGGCAGATATCTGGAATTATTTTGTGAAACAATGGTACATCAAAAGTATAAATTGAAATATTGTGGGAGAATAATAATTGTTCTTTAAGAAAAAGAAGAATATACCCGATGGGCTATGGCAGAGGTGCGATGGGTGCAAAACCGTAGTTTATAAAAAAAAGGTGGAGGAGAAACATAATGTTTGTCCGGAATGTGATTATCACTTCAGGGTATCTACCAATGAGCGTATAGACATCACACTCGATAAAGATAGTTTTGAGGAGTGCTGGAATGATATGGTGCCTGCTGATCCATTGAAATTTGAGGATCGTATAAAATATAAAGATCGGATTATTAATGAACAGAAAAAAACGAATTTAAATGAAGCGGCGACGGTTGGAAAGGGTTTAATTGATGGAAAGGAAGTTGTTTTTGGCGTTACGGATTCAAGTTTTATAATGGGGAGTATGGGATCCGTAGTGGGGGAGAAGATTACTAGAGCAGCAGAAATGGCACTTGAGTTGAAATTGCCGCTTGTTATAGTCTCCGGTTCAGGAGGAGGTGCAAGAATGCACGAAGGTGCATTTTCTCTCATGCAGATGGCAAAAACATGTGCTGCCATAGCCAGGCTTCAGGATGCCGGGTTACTGTTTATCTCGGTGCTTACCGATCCGACGTTAGGCGGGGTCATGGCGAGTTTTGCCTCGCAGGCAGACATTATAATGGCAGAACCCGGTGCACTTGTGGGATTTGCGGGTCCAAGAGTCATTAAAGAAACTATTAGAAAAACACTTCCCAAGGGATTCCAATCGGCAGAATCCATGCTGAAGCATGGATTTATTGATATAATTGCTGCACGCGATAGACTAAAACCGGAGATTTCAAAAATCCTGGATTATTGTAACGGTAACAGTAGTTGTTGAATTTGATGTTACAATATTGTAATATTCCTTAGGTAGATAATAGACATTTATTTGTAAGCAAATTCCTCGGTAGCTCAATGGTAGAGTGGGTGACTGTTAATCATTAGGTTGTAGGTTCGAATCCTACCCGAGGAGCCACTTTCGCTAAAGCTACAGAGTGGCTACTGCCATTCTGTAGCTGGCATTTCTGAATAACGGTATCACCTACCGGCTTAAGCTAATAAATTAGATAGTATGCATTATTGTTATATTCTATTGAGTTTAAAGTCTCACATCTTTTATTATGGTTCCACAAAGGATTTAAAAGACAGGGTAGAATTCCATAATAAAGGAAAGGTTAAAAGTACTAAGCCACATTTACCATGGAAGTTAGTGTGGTATGGCGCTTTTGAAACCGAGAAACAGTCGAAAAATTTTGAAGAATATTTGAAGTCTGGTTCAGGAAAAGCGTTTGCATATAAAAGGCTGATTTCTGTAGCTTTAGCGAAAAAAATTGCCAAAGATAGAAAAAAAATCTAATTAGCTATAGGCAGTAAGAAAAGGTGCAGATCCAAAAGGTATTCCGAAGCTCAAAGGAGCGAAGGATACCTACCCGAGGAGCCACATAAGACGGACAGGGTCTAAACGACCTGTCCGTCTTATTGTTTGCAAACATTTGTAGTGGTCACAACCTAAAAGAATTAACCTCTTTTGTGGTTATGGTGTTGTAATATCAAGCAGCTCTACCGTAAAGATCAAAGTCTGGTCAGGGCCTATGCTTGGCGGGCCATTTGTACCATAGGCCAGTCCTGAAGGAATATAGAATTCATATTTACTGCCAACATTCATGAGTTGTACGCCTTCAGTCCATCCTTTGATGACTTGATTTAACATAAACTCTGACGGCTGATCACGTTTGTATGAGCTATCAAACTCTTTGCCTCCAATTAACGTGCCACTGTAATGTACTTTGACTTTATCAGTCGCTTTTGGTTTTGCTCCGTCTCCCTCTGTTATCACTTTGTACTGTAAGCCTGACTCTGTTACCTTAACGCCATCCTTCTCCTTATTGGCATCAAGAAAAGCCTGGCCAACCTTGGCGTTTTCAGCACCTGCAACTTCCATTGCAGCTTGTGCTTTTTCCTGTGCCTTCTTTTGAAGAGCAGCCATAAAAATACTAATCTCAGTCTGTGACATCGCAGGCTCGTTCCCCTTCGCGGTATCATCCAGCCCTTTGGCAAACAATTCTAGATTCACTTCAAATTCACTCTGTTTAGCGAAATTACCAATTTGAGTACCAAGGATATAGCTAAGCTTTTGAGACTCTGACCACTCTGCAGCAGCACTAACCGGCTTAGTATCATCCTGCGCGGTAGTAATACCTGAACAAGCAAACAGCATTAAAAAAACAGAAAATAACATAATTCTTAGTTTCATAAATAAGCCCCTCGAATCCGTAAGTTTTAAATATAAAGCCTATTATCAAGTACACTTACATAAAAGCATGACTTACGGTGTAGCAATCTGTTAAGTGCACTAAAATGATAGAAAGGTTAGTAACGAAAAGCAATAAGAAAAACAGTTGTGTATGCGTCCTGTGGTGGGAAGATTAACTCTTGTAAATTGTCTACCGGCAATCAATTGAGTGAGCGAACCGGACGAACATACCGGTTTTTGTAACGCCAGCGTACGTTGCCAAGGCTGAAGTAAACGCTCCAGACGCTGCCACCACGTTTATCACCAGACCAGATCCCCCACTGTTCCTTGTCAAAAATGGGGTCTATGTGAAGGGCATTCGTTTTACCCGGTTCGAGCAGTGACGCCGCTTCCTCTATAGTCGGTAGTCTCCAGTCGTTATACCCTGCATACTTCAGGGTGTTCAACTTTTTTACCCATCCATTTGCTGCAATCCACTGCATATACTCTTTAGAACCGGACTGGAGCCACATCAGCCCTGTGGCGTGGTCTATTACAACATCGCCTCCCTTTATCGATTTTCTCTCGTAGTTGTGAATGATTGTGCTATGCCCATAAAACCCCCACTCATCAAACTTTCGTATATAAATATTTGGCATCGACTGCACATCAGAAACAGACAAGTTTCTGTAAGACGAACGCAGGACCGTTTTTTGTAGATTCTCTTCTGCTGATTGTATAATCCGGGCAGAGAGAAGAACAAATGATATAACGATGATATATAGTAAATGTTTTTTCATATGAAGTGAGGATTATAATATCACAAGGGAATTAGGCAACTGTTTTTTTGAACCATATTTATCATCTGACTTTTCATAGTATGTTCAGATTTTAATTGCAGCAATGATTTGCTGCAAAGTTTGATAGCTTTAGTACTAAACTTGAGATCCCTATAAATATCAGAAAAATACCAATATATATTGATGCTTTACCATTAAAGTATTTTATGGGTTTTTTTGCTAATAGTGAAATACCGGAAAGAGCAGGAAGGGTACCTATCCAGAATGATGTAAGCAGTATGCCTCCCCAGAGAGGGTTGTTTGTCGCGACTGCTATTAAGATGAAGCCGTATAACCATCCGCACGGTAATAAAGGGCTTAGCAGACCTATCAAAAAACTTGAAACCGAATGAGAGGTTTTATTCTCTAGTATCCTGCCAACCCTGTTCTGGTAAAGCAGTTTCAGGAAAGCAGGTTGTCTTATATGCAGCTGCCCTTTTCTCATTATACTGAAACCTATTACCAGGAAGCTGACACTTAAAAAAACAGTGGAGACCAGGGAGATATATTTCATCTCAGAATTAATAAATTCAGATCCCAGGAATCCGGCCAGAGCTCCTACACTGAAATAGCCAAGCAGGCGTCCAAGGTGGTAATTGACGAGACCTTTCCTGCTTTGCGCGCCTGCTGTCATGGCCAGGGCACCGCACATTCCGACACAGTGTATGCTGCCGATAATGCTTGCTGCAATGATTGCAAACGGTACCAAAACTGGCAGCATATCACTTATCCTGTTTATTATGTTATTAGATAGGTCCAACAAGACTGATTTCCTTTATATATTTCTGTATTATATCTTTTGATTTTGCCGTAATCTGTAATTGAAATTTGTGGTGGCTCTTTTTTTCTAAAATTGATTTTGGGAATTTTATAAAAATATGATTTTTCTCTGCCCCACCGAGTGAAATTACCACCGGAAGTGTTGACGCTATAATTTCAATCTTTGTGTTCTCAATTTTACCTGTTCGTATGACATCAATTTCCATCTTTGCCGCGCTCTGGTTTTTAAGGTTAAGCGTAAAGTGGTTTGCTATTAAAACTCTCTCTTTCGAAGTCTTCAGTACCTGATAAGGGGTTTCATGTGCCCTTAACACAGTGATGTCCAGGCCCGATCTGTTAAAGACAAATAGAAACAATCCGATAACCGAGAGAAGGGTCAGCCCAAGGTAGATATTTGTCTTCATCTTCCAGAAGACCGTTTTCTTACCCTTAAGTCCATTTTCAGATTCGTATCGAATGAGCCCTTTCGGTTTTTTTGTTATTCGCATTATCTCGTTACACGCATCGATGCAGGAGGTACATGCGATACATTCCATCTGGATGCCCTGGCGAATATCAATTCCTGTGGGGCAGACGGCAACACATTTGAGGCAGTCTATACAATCACCCATTTTTTTAGATTTGGCCTTGCTGCCTTTTCGAGGTTCACCTCTCTTCTCATCATAAGCAACAACAAGAGAATCTTCATCCATTAACACGGATTGAAGCCTGCCGTATGGACATATGACAGTGCAGAGACGCTCTTTAAACCATCCGAAGTTAAGGAGGATAATGAGTGTCGTTGTGTTTACTATTAAAAATGTCGTCAGTGAATCAGAGGGTGGGCTCAGGGCCATGGACACCAGTTTGCCGGGACCGGTAAAGTAAGCAAAAAAGGTGTGTGACAGGATTAAGCTAACGGTGAAAAACAGAAACCATTTGACGGCTGCCTTTACAATTTTTTCACTGTCAAAAGGCTTTTCATGAAGTTTCTTTCTGGCAATATGGTTTCCTTCCACAAGGGTTTCAATCCTTCGGAAGATTCCATCAATAGGAATTGTCTGAGGACATGCCCAGCCGCACCATACTCGCCCCCAAACCGATGTGGCAAACAACAGCCCCAGCGAGAAACTTGCTATAACAAAGAAAAGCAGCGGTGCGTCGTGACTCCAGAAGTTCAGACCAAAAAATGTAAATCTGCGGTCCGGTAAATTAATGAGAATAGCAGGCAGACCATTTATTTTAATCCAGGGAAGAATTATGAATATAGCGATTAACACCCATTGAGAAAGGTCCCTCTGTTTTCTAAAGAACCCGTGTGCTGCCATTGGGAATTGGTTTATGCGAAAGCCGTCTTCCGGCAGTTTTTGAGCACTCTCCGCCATCTTATTCTTCTACAAGTTCGCCGTCAGGTTCTTTTGCATCCTCTACTACGGTCCCTTGTATTGACTTTATATAAGCTGCCGTATGTAGAATTTGCTGCTCAGGAATTCTGTCTGCCCATGCAGCCATGCCATTGTCAGGAATTCCGGATCTGATAGACACCGCGATGTCACTGATCTTTCCTTTACCATGCAGCCAGTAATTGTCAATGAGATTCGGCCCAATCATTCCTTCCCCGGATTCTCCGTGGCAGAGGGCACATAGTTCGCCAAAAATTTCTCCTCCCTCTGCCAGGGCAGCGGGATCCTGCAAAAGTGCTAAAAGCTCACTTTCACTGATTTTCGGCTGTTGTGTCGATTCCGATGCTTCTGTCTCTGTTTGAGCCTCTTTTAATTTTATCGTATAGGCTTCCAGTAATTCATCCTTGCTGTGACTCCCGAAGTGATAGCCAACAAAAAAAATAGCCAGAAGGGCTGTAAAATAGAAAATATACATTAACCAACCAGGACAGGGATTGTCATATTCGGTAATACCGTCATACTCATAGCCCTCTATTATTTTGTCTTCATACCGTGGTGTTTTATCTTCACTCATGTTAGATTCTCCTCACGTAGTGGTAGTTTAGATAAATAGTCATAGTGTTTTTTTGAACCTTTTCTGTAAGCCCAGAATACAGCGCCTATAAAGACGGAGAAGAATAGAAAAAATCCGATTACAATTAAATATACATCATTAAATTGTGATAATGCCAGCTGTTTCATATTACTCTCCTCCTTTTTGCCCGAGGGCCTGGAGATACGCAATCAAAGCCGTAATTTTTTTGTCTGAAACATCTTCTTTTACGCCCTGTTTTGTCAGCAGATCCGCAATTTTTTTTGCCTGTTCTTTTGCCCGTTCACTCGTGTCAGACAGGTCTTCGTCGGAATAAGGAACGCCCAGTTTATTAGTAACGGCTACCTTCTTTTCCAAACTGTCAAAATCGATTGTTGATGTAATCAGCCACGGATAAGCCGGCATAATTGATTCTTTTATAACTGCCCTCGGGTCTTCCATATGCATGTAGTGCCAGAGGTCCGGATATTTTTTACCAAGCCGTGCCAGATCGGGACCGGTACGTTTTGAACCCCACTGAAACGGTCTGTCGTACATGGACTCTTCAATTGTAGATGCTGCTCCATATCTTAAGACATCCGACGGTATTGTTCGGATCATCTGGGAGTGGCACGTAAAGCAACCTTCTTTGACGTATATGTCTCTTCCTGCCAGTTCTAATGGTGTAAACGGTTCAACTTTCTTCTCTGCATTAACATATTTATTGACAGAGAGGGTTGGCACAATTTCTATTATGGAACCGACTAAAATTGCAATAAGCGCCAATATGGTAAAGGCAGCAGCCATCCCTTCCAGCTTTCTATGTCCCCGTTCCGGATGAATAGGTGCTGGAGATGATCTCTTAATTTGAACGGTTTCTTCTTGCAGCTCTTTTGGCGCCTGCTTGATAGTTTTGTAAATGTTAAAGAGCAGGAGAACAAAACCTCCCAGGAACAATACGCCTCCTAACGCACGGAAGAGAAATAGAGGCAGAATACGGATGACAGTTTCTACAAAGTCCGGATAAACGAGGCTTCCATTTGCGTCTACAGCTCTCCACATTAAACCCTGAGTGATTCCGGCTGCCAGCATGGAAACGTAGTAAAAGAGTATTCCAAGGATGCCTATCCAGAAATGGATATTTGCCAGTTTCTTGCTGTATAATTCAGTTCTCCATAGTTTTGGAACGATAAAATAAATCATTCCAAAAGAGAGAAAGCCATTCCAACCCAGGGCTCCCAGATGTACATGTCCAACGATCCAATCGGTATAATGTCCAAGAGAATTTACAGCCTTTACAGATAGAAGCGGTCCCTCAAACGTAGCCATTGCGTAAAAGGTTATGGCAGCAACCAGAAATTTTATGACAGGATTTGTTCGCAATAAATGCCATGCACCACGAAGTGTCAGTATCCCGTTAACGGCTCCTCCCCAGCTTGGAGCCCATAGCATTACACTGAACACTGTGCCTAATGTTTGAAGCCATTCAGGTAAGGCTGTGTTTAAAAGGTGATGAGGTCCCGCCCAGATGTAAAGAAAAATGAGAGACCAGAAATGCACTACTGAAAGTCGATAGCTATAGATGGGTCTGTTAGCCGCCTTCGGCAAATAGTAGTACATCAAACCCAGGAAAGGAGTGGTTAAGAAAAAGGCGACTGCATTGTGTCCAAACCACCATTGAACAAGGGCATCTTGGATACCCGCAAAGACTATGTAGCTTTTAGTGTAACTGATCGGTATGCTGATAGCATTTACAATATAGAGGAGTGCAACAGTGACAATAGTTGCTATGTAGAACCAGATTGCTACGTACAGATGTTTTTCATTACGTTTTAATAGAGTTCCAAAGAAATTGATGGCAAAGACAACCCAGATCAGTACAACCGCAATATCTATAGGCCATTCCAATTCCGCAAACTCCTTGCCCTGCGAAATGCCAAGAGGTAAAGTGATTGCGGCCAAGATAATTATAAATTGCCATCCCCAGAAATGAAGTTTGCTTAATCCATCTGAAAACAGTCTTGTCTTTATGAGCCTTTGGGTAGAGTGATAAATACCTGCAAAGATAGCATTGCCGGCAAACGCATAGATCGCGGCATTAGTATGTAGTGGTCTTAAACGGCCAAACGTTAACCAGGATGTAAAGTTAAGTTGCGGAATCGCTAACTGTAAAGCGACGATAATTCCAACCAACATAGCTATCGTTACCCAGAATATGGTTGCAAGGGTAAACATTCTGACTATCTGGTCATTATATTTAACCTGTACCACTCCGGAATTGGTGTCATTCGAAGAGCTCATTTCCCTTTTCCTTTCTCATATTCTTGAGTTGATTTCAAATCTTTACTTTCTCCGGTTTGTCATTCCAATCATCAATCAGCATCTTATGTGCTGGCGTCTCGAGGTCATCAAATTGCTCCTCTTTGACAGCCCATAAGAAAAAAATAACGAAAGACGAGGCCAGAATAATTGCAATAGGAATAATAATATAAAGAATTGTCATAAGAGTAACCTGTTTATAAAAATCTAAACTGTAATGATTATTGATTAGCTATTTTATCAAATTTGGTTTAATTGTTAAACGAAAAATTTATTTTGTTGAACCTTCTCAAAAATTTTGTCCCCATGGCAGAGGAAGACAATACAACTAACGAGCTAACGGGCATCAATATCGCTGCCGTTAACGGTGAGATGTAGCCTAAAAGCGCTGCAAGACCACCGGCAAAATTGTAGACAAATGAAAAAACAAGATTTCTTTTTATAACACCAAAGGTGTTTTGACTTAATAAGATCAGATCTCTCACCGGTGAAACACCTTCTCTGGTGACATAAATATCGGCTGCAACTAAACAAGACTCCACACTCCCCTGCACTGCGATACTAACATTATCTGAAGACATTGCAAGCGAATCGTTTGCACCATCTCCAACCATTAATGAGTCAGGGAAATTATTAATTATCTCACTCTTTTTCTCAGGCATAAGATTCGAAGAGAACTGTCCATCTGCTATACGAAGCTTTTTGGCGGCGCTTGAGACAGGCACGCTTTTGTCTCCGGATAATATGTGGGCTTTTATGCCTATAGAGTCTAATTGGGCAATTGTCTGTTTTGCGTCACTATGAAGCCTGTCTCCCAGGCATGCAGATGCAATAAGTTTTTCGTTTTTATATATAGAGATGAGACTGGATATAATGTCAGAATCGTCACTGATATTTTCATCAGGTAGTTCTGATACTATTTTGTAATTATCATTATCTATCGCCCCGGATATTCCGGATCCGGGGATTTCAGTTAAAGAGTGGACGGCTAATTTTTTTACACCTCTTCCTTCAAGGTATTTTACTAAAGTTCTGGCGATTGGATGCTGAGAATAGACCTCGATTGAATATATAGCATCAAGGGTTTCCTGATCAGGAGAAAAATTACCCGGTTCTTCAACATGAGGAGATTTCCATGTTAAGAACTCAAATTGGCCTTGAGTGAGAGTTCCGGTTTTGTCGAAAAAAATATTTTTTACATAGTTCAATTTTTCAAGTGATTCTGCATTTTTAATTAGATAGCCTTTCTTTGCGGCCTTCCTTAATGATAAACTTTGAGTTAACGGGGTTGCGAACGCTAACGCGCATGGACAGGCCAGAATGATTAAGGCGAGTGTGCGTTTAACCGCTTCAATAGGATCCACGTTAATGTAAAAAGAGAAAAACAGTGCTCCTGCGACAAGGATGAATATACTGAAATATTGTGCGGCCTTGTCAGTCAATGATATCAACGGGGTTTTATTATAAATCTGCTCTTCAACCTTTTTGAGTATCTGTCCGATTCGGCTGTTCCCGGTAGTCTGTTTTACCAGGATCTCTGCATAACCTGCAACAACCTGAGTTCCGGCATAGACGGCAGAGCCCTTAAAGAGTTTTTGTGGAAGGCTCTCTCCTGTAAGGATAGATGGGTTTATATTTACCCATTCGTTTAAGACGGTTCCGTCTGCGGGGACACGTTCGCCCTCTTTGATGAGTACTTTGTCGTCCACGTTTAAATGTCTTGCAGGAATTTTGTCATACTCATTGCTTTCACTATTCCAGCGTTGACAGACTTGCGATTCGATAAAGGTTTGCATGTAAGAGCTATTAATAAATGTCTGTTGGGTCCTGCTCAAAAAATACCTGCTTGCTAACAGCAGAAGGATTAAGATAGAGAGCGAATCAAAGTAGAAATCCTCATTGCCCCGGATTAAATTTAACAGGCTTAGAACAAAGCCGATTATCACTGCAGCGACAATCGGCAAGTCTATACTCGGGCGTCCGGCCCTCAGCGACCGCCAGAGGTTTGTATAAAATGGCTGTGCGCAGTAGAAAAGTATCGGTAGAAAAAAGGCAAGGTTCAGATATCCAAACATGCCGGCCATCTGCCCTTTCAGTCCAGAGTAAATAGAAAAAGAGAACAACATGATATTCCCCGAACAGGCAGCGGCAACTCCCAATCTCTTTAACTGTTGGTGATTTTCCTTTTTTTGGAAATGCTTTGCTTCATCAAGGCTCTTAACAGGGTAGGCCTTGTAGCCCAGAGCAGAGAGAACAGACGCTGCCTTTCCAAAGTATCCCGGCTCTTTCAGAGTGACGAGCAGCGTATTCTGGCTCATATTTAAATTAGCATTCTCAACTTGAGGGATCCAATCAGGGATTTGATCGATGATCCAGAGGCAGGTAGTACACTGAATACCTTCAATGAAAAATCTCATGCTTTTTTTGTTATCGACACCGACTGAATAGTCTTGTAAAAAAGAGTCGGTATCCAGAAAATCATATTCCGGCAGACTTGCTGATGGTCTGTTAATTAAAGAGAAATTCCCTTTTTTCAGAATTTTAAAGACAGTTTCACATCCCCAGCAACAAAATGTATCTCCATTGCTGCTGAAAACCGCTTTGTCTCCATCGGTAATGGCGGTGCCGCAATGCGTACAGTTTGAATGCGTATCTTTCAAGTCCACAGCACTGTCATCAACTTGCTTGTTTTCGGCTTTGGTAATTACGGCAGAATTGTCCATATGTCTTTGCTCTCTGTCTATTTTTTTGCACGCGAAACTGTATGACACGCAAAGCATGCACTCTTCAGCATTGCCTCAATGCTTTCATAGGTTTCCGCAATATTCCCGCTTTTGGCAACTTCAGCAATATTGCCGGATGCCTCAATAACTACATTAGAATATTTTTCAAAATCCCCTTTCATCAACTTAACCGCTTCAGGGTCATCCGGGTCTTTTCCGACCTCTGTAAACCACTGATCAACCTTTTTCCCCTCCGAAAAAAACATTCTCATTATGGCGTTGCCCACTTTTGAGATGTCATTGGATTTCTTAATAACTGTATTGAAATCACCGACCATTATTGCTTCCAGCATCCTGGCCGTATGTGTATTGATTATTCGCATCAGGGAGCTGGTGGGTGTATTTTTTTGTATAAAAGGTTTTTCTCCGCTGTTCCCAAAGGCCTCACTACACTGCCAGCCATGGATCGTTAGCCCGAGAGCTATTATTGTCATAATAAAAACTGCAATACAGATTTGATTAATTTTCTTCACTTGGCGTGTTTTCCTTTCTGTTCGCTATTAACTTTCCCTTAAAAAGGGGTTGTGATCATCTGTTTTTTTGATGGAAAAACTTCCGGTTTCTCATCTGGCGGGAACTACAGTGTGTGGGCCAATTCGTCTGGACTGCGTTCTGCTGCTGCCATTTTTAAACCCGTCTAATATTCTGTCCCTTTTCCATTAATAAAGTATATACTACAAAACACAGTTAAATAGCGCAATATTAATGCCAAAAATTAATTTTCGCAGGCAGCAGAACCTTAAAAGCTTTAAGCGGTTAAGTGGTAATATGTTGAGGGTGTTGGTATCAAAAATAATGAAACTGTTTGTTGATTTATTTACATGTGCATGCGAAAATATTGCGGAGCGTAAGTGGTGTATGGCGATATGTTTTCGTGGCAATAGAGGTGTGGTTGATAAATAGGAGGTGTTAATTTAGTATGGGAATCAGGTCAAAGTGATTAATTTTTTCTTTGAACAGAATCTCTCCTATGGATTATTGAATAAGGAACAGGGATTAATATGGTTCTTAATATTTATGCTCTTACCCGTCTTTTTTACACCTCATCTTCTGGCGGCAACAGTTCAGGGTTCCGTCCCCGCCTTTTTTAACTACAATCTCGGCTCCACATATTTCACAATAGTATAATTCGGTTTTATGTGAAGACATTACATTGCCCCCCCTGGACTATATCAATTTTCTTTACATACTACATCATCATATTCTATTTCAATTTTTTCTTTGTGTTCCAGTTCTTCTTCAGCCAGTTCCTCAAAGAGACTCCTGACATCATCACTGGTAACAACCTTTAACATCCTTGCATAAAACTCATACGCCTTTTGTTCTCTCTTCATTGCATGCACCATTATGTCTTGAGAGGTAGAATCCGGAGTAACCTCTTTATCCACTAGATAATCACTTACATGAAGATCGTGTGTTTTTGGAATGGTATGATGTTCATCTGCAATTTCGTCTAAATTGAAGCTTTCCAATTTCTGCTTATGCTTTAACTCAATAGCTGCAAACTCTTTGAGTAATGTTTTAGCGGAAGGGTCTTTTGCAATATCCGCGGCCGTTGAGTAAAATTCACTTGCGTCAGTTTCGAATTGAATTGCCATATCCATAATTTCACTTAGCTGCTTGTGCGCCATTTCTTATTCTCCTTATAAGGTTATTCACGATACATTACATCCCAGAACAGGGTCTCAATGTCTTCTTTATGTTTTGTCTCTTCTTGTGCCAGCCAGACAAACAATTTTTTTAAATCTGCATCTTCTACATGTTCAGACATGTTACTATAAAATTCATATGCTTTTTTTTCTCTTTTTGCTGCATAAACGAGTACGTCTTTAAAATCCGGTTGCTCACCAAGGCCTTCATCGGTATCAGTAAGAAATTCCGTTATTCCCTGTCGAGATGTTTCTACTGCTTCAACCTTTAGTTCTTCCAGCATTTCTGCATTGAAGTTTTCAATCACCTGTTTGTGTTTTAGTTCTTCTTCGGCAAACGTGTTTAAGGTGCTCTTTGTTTGTAAGTCTGTCATCTTGTCCGCTGCATTTTTGTAAAGTAAATATGTGCCCTCTTCTTTGGCAGCAGCTTTTTTCAAAATCGACTCTATGTTTTCGTTTTGCATACCTTGTTTATTCTACCGCCATAGGCTGATCGCAACACTTGAGGATACCGCCACAATCAGCAGTAATTTTAATTTCTGTTCCGCATACCCTGCATTTACAATCTCTTCCCGTTCTTTCCGTCAAGGGAACATAATTAGTGATTTCTCTAAACTCACATGACTTGCCACATGAGGGGCATATTTCCGGCGGTTCGTTTGCGTCATATTGAGCGCCACAGCTATCACATTTCCAACTGTTCATAATATAATCTCACATAAGTTACGTAACCCAATAAATGCGGCTACGAAAAGTTTCAATATAGATATTATCTAACCGTCACTCGTATCCTTACGTTCCATTCTTTCGCCACAGCATTCCAGTATACCAGATGTCTCTTCCACTACAGATATCTGCTGACCGCACTTTTTGCAGATATAAGTTGTGCCTCCAACCGGCTTGGGATGAACTGAAGTCCAGGTCTCCATCATGCCCTCAACAAGCTTCATCTCCTGCCCACAGCAGACAAGCACTCCGAAGGCGTCTACCGTTACCTCAACCTTTTGCCTGCAAATCTCACAAAAATATATTTGTCCTTTTTGTCCCATTATTTGCTATTTTAACATGCCCTCGGTTACTTTAAGTTCAATACCACAGGCCGGACATGTGATTTTATCCCCGGCCTTCGCGTCAGGCGGTATGGGAAGTTCAAGTTTACAAACAGGACATAAAAAACCACGAAACGTGCTGAAACGAGAACCCAGATCAAACATCTGTTTCAAAAGTTTTTTATCAATTTCTGAATAGCTTGTTCCATCTTTTATAACCTTCGTAATCTCCCTGGCCTCCTGCGCATTGCCAACAAAGAGGGCACCGACTACTCTGTCGTCTTTTAAGACAAGTTTTTTATAAACATCAGTTTCAGGATGAGGATAATCACCTCTCTGTATCTTATAGTCTCCGTTTAATGGATTTGAGACTCCTATTGATACTATATCAATTCCACATATTTGAGTTGCGCTGATGCTTGCGATATCATCATATTCCGCGTCATTGCCTGCCATATTTGAACCTGCCACCTGCCCCTGCTTCCACGCCTTCAGCCATCTGACATTAATCTCTGGAATTTCAGAGTCCAGATCGGCAGGCAATTGAGCAACATCGCCGGCGGCATAAATATTGTCAAAATTAGTAAGCATTTTGTTGTTTACCAAAATGCCGTTGTCGGTATTGACGCCACTCTCATTTAAGAAGCCAATGCTGGGCTGTAATTTGTCAACAATTCCAAGAATCTGACAGTCAATAAGTTCATCATTTGTCGTGATTATCCCATGAACCAACCTGTCTTTAATATGAACTTCTTTAATATCAGTTTCCTGTTTTATCGTAATGCCCTTTTCCTTCAATCTGAGCATAAGTATGTCGGAGGCGTCTTTGTCCATGATTTCAGGCCAGAGTCTATCCCCGCGCAACAGATAAGTTACTTCCACTCCGCTGCTATGCAAGGCTTCTGTTAGCGACAGTGTCAAAAAATCTTCACCGACTACTACAGCACTCTTTGCAGATTTGACTTTTTCCTTTATGCTCCTGGCATCATCAATTGTTTTTAATTGAACTATTCCTCCATTCAAATCGCTTCCAGGATAGTTTCTCCTTTTTATGGCGCCTCCTGTGGCGATTAGTAATGAATCATAACTGATAGCGGCATCGTCCTTTAAAATAACCTCATTAGCGTCAGGTTTGATGCCGGTTACTGTTTTGCCAAGGATAGAAATAATGTTGTTTTTCTCATAAAAATCGCTCTTTTTTCCCCACAACCTCGCTTCTTCAATCTTCCCGGCAACAAACTCCGGAAGCTGAGGCCTGTAATAGAACGCATGGTTTTCATCGCCTATCACTGTTATTTTACCATCGGGGTCATGTTTCCTGATCGTTTCTGCCGCCTTTATGCCGGCAACTCCGTTACCAATGATTACGTGCTCTGCCATCCTTAAAACTTTCGAAAAATTTGTTTATGAAATAAATGCGACCTATGCTTCGGTTAGTCTACCTTATAACAGCATTCTAGTCAACCTTTTGGTGGGGCAAATTGTCGTAACAATGAAAATCAATTAGCATCTGTGAATATGTCATTTCAACTCATATGAATTATGCCTGGATCGGTACGAGCGTAGCGCCACCGGGCTTCTCTGGAATGTCCCGGTGGCTATTTTACGCCTTTATCTTTTGCGGGGCGGGGCTATTACAGATTGTTACGCTTCGAATGCAGCAACCCAGAGATCGTGCTTGTTACAGAAGCTGGTGGCAAAAAGTGTTGTGGTATCCCACGCATATTTAGAACTGGTGTCCGGCAGTTCAAATACTGACTTTGCCTCTGAATCAGATGGACGAAAAGTCTTCTCTCCCAGTACCTCGCCACATTTAGAAACTATTGTATGTCTCACAATATAGTGCTCATCGCTCATGCCATGAGTGGTCGTGACTGTTACCCTGTTTCCTTCTACTTTTACATTTGGCAGATGTCCCTTAGTTTTCCCAGACCATTTGCCCGGGTTTTGCTTTGTATAAATAATGCCTTTAAGAGACGAACAAGACTGACCGGCAGAAACGGGGGATATGTGGCCAACGGCAAGGCCTGCTGCAACTGCTAATGATGATTTTAAGAACGTTCTTCTGTTTGGCATTATGTTTTTCCTTTAATTAGTACTTGTTAATGAAATTGTTAGTAAGAGGTATTAGCTGCCTGAATAGTATTACAGAACAGTATACTCTATACTGAAAAGCAATACCTATACCAAAGGGTTTTTTGCGCAAATATAAATTTTCTATATCGCGTAAATATTGATATAAAAGAGCCTTATAACATAAAAAAAGGACATTCTGCAGCCAGCCTTAGATCCGTCCCGGTATGAACAGGCGAAAATTGTGCGAATGACAGTGGGTATAGCCAAATGCGGTGCGAAATATCTGCGCATTTTTTGAATGTTGATTGTTTACTGTTTTTTTGTAAGATAACGCCTTGCTTTGTAACGCATTATTAACGCACTGCTTATGCATCATTCAGGTTTTTTATCGGTGAACAAGTTATGTAAAGGTACCAATATTGCGAATGATAACTACACTCAGGACAATTCATGAATTATGTCTACTGGGAAGGAAAAGGATTAATTGTTTGATTTGTTACTAAGCTGATTGATCTTGATGTGATGTCAATAATGGAAGGATGTAATTGATGAAAGCTTCTGATCTGTTTGTTAAGGCCCTTGAAAATGAGGGTGTCGAATATGTATTTGGGATACCGGGTGAAGAAAACCTGGATTTATTAAACTCCCTTAAAGATTCTAAAATAAAGTTAATTATAACCCGTCATGAGCAAGGTGCCGGTTTTATGGCAGCCACCGTTGGCCGTTTAACAGGCAAACCGGGAGTTTGTCTTGCCACTTTAGGTCCCGGTGCAACTAACTTAGTGACCCCGGCTGCTTATGCTAACTTAGGCGCTATGCCCATGCTCATGATCACTGGGCAAAAGCCGATAAAGAAAAGCAAACAAGGGCGCTTCCAGATTATTGATACTGTTGATATGATGCGCCCCATTACCAAATATAGTAAGCAAATTGTTAATGGTAACAGTATTCCGTCTATGACGAGAGAAGCCTTCAGGATAGCCCAGGAAGAGCGGCCTGGAGCGGTACATCTGGAACTACCAGAAGATATTGCAGCTGAAGAGTGTGAGGAGCGCATATTTGAAGTAGTTGGCTATAGGAGACCTGACGCGGATGATCAGGATATCTCAAAAGCCGCCCGGATGATCAAAGAGTCCAAAATGCCTTTAATCCTGATAGGTGCGGGTGCTAACCGTAAACGCACAAGTCGGGCTCTTGAAAGATTGATTGAAAAAACCCAGATCCCTTATTTTACTACTCAGATGGGTAAAGGGGTTGTTGATGCACGGCATCCTCAATGTTTGGGAACAGCAGCATTGTCAGATAATGATTTTTTACACTGCGCAATTAGTCGGGCAGATTTGATCATCAATATTGGTCATGATGTGATAGAAAAGCCGCCCTTTTTTATGGTTGATAGACAAAAAGTCATTCATATTAACTTTTTTCCGGCCCATGTAGACGATGTCTATTACCCGCAACTCATTATAGTCGGCGATATCGCTACTTCCGTAGAACATCTTGCCCGTCATGTTGTAGAAGAGAGCGTCAACTGGGACTTTTCGTATTTTATGCGGATTAAAGAGTACGTGAAGGAGCACTTGGCAAAATATGTTGAGGATAATCGTTTTCCAATACTCCCTCAAGCAGTTGTGCCTATCGTCAGAAAACAGATTCCTGATGATGGTATTGTCAGCTTAGACAATGGTGTTTATAAAATCTGGTTTGCCCGAAGCTATAAATGTTATCATCCAAATACTCTTCTTCTTGACAACGCTCTGGCAACTATGGGTGCGGGATTGGCGTCGGCTATAGCTGCTAAAATTATTGAACCTGACAAAAAGGTGATTGCGGTTTGTGGAGATGGTGGTTTTCTGATGAACTCTCAAGAGATGGAAACTGCCGTCAGACTGGACTTAGACCTGACGGTAATTATTCTGAATGATAACGCTTATGGCATGATCAAATGGAAACAGGCAGGTATGGGTTTTGACAATTTTGGCTTAGATTACAGTAATCCCGATTTTGTCAAGTACGCTGAAAGTTATGGCGCGAATGGCTATCGCCCAGATAGTGTACAAAACTTTGATGAAATACTGGAAAAAGTGTTGAATACTCGTGGCATTCACGTGATTGATTTAGCCGTTGACTACTCTTTAAACCACGGTATATTGAATGTATTGCTTAAAGAAAAAACCTGTATTTTATAATCAGGAACAAAAAGGATTATTAAAATGACAGTTATCAAAGTAAATAGACCTCATGACCAGAGCTTAATTCAAGAAGTTCCTCTGATGGATACTCAAACTCTGGAAAATATTTTAAGTAAAGCTCACCGGTTATTTCTAAATACTGAACAGTGGCTGCCGGCTTATGAACGGATAGAAATTTTAGAAAGAGTTGCTCAGATTATGACCGGGCAGATTGATAAGTTGACTAAAATTGCCGCCGAGGAAGGTGGCAAGCCCTATCAGGATTCTAAGATAGAAGTCTTAAGGGCTGTTAACGGAGTCAAACTGGCAATAGATAATATTGGCCATATAAAAGGGGAGCAGATTCCTATGGGACACACACGCTCCTCTTCTCAACGACTGGCTTATACTATGAGAGAGCCCATTGGTTTAGTCGCTTCAGTGAGTGCTTTTAACCATCCTCTGAATTTAACTGTTCACCAGACAGTTCCGGCAATTGCCGTGGGTTCACCTGTAATTATTAAACCTGCGAAAGTCACCCCTCTCTCCTGTTTCGCTTTCATGGACATCTTAAAAGAGGCCGGTCTGCCAGAGGGTTGGTGTACAGCTTTTATCGGGGATGTGGAACTTACTCAAAAGCTGGTTATGGATTCACGAATTAATTACTTCTCTTTTATAGGCTCTGCCAAAGTTGGCTGGTCTTTACGTTCAAAACTGTCACCGGGTACACGCTGTGCCCTGGAGCATGGTGGAGTCGCTCCTGTCATAGTGGAACCCGATGCGGATATAGACGAGATGTTACCGGGTCTGCTTAAAGGTGGATTCTATCATGCAGGTCAGGTGTGTGTTTCTGTGCAACGCGTCTTTGTTCATGAGGAGATCTGTGATGACGTGGCTCAAAGGTTGGCGGCAATGGCTAAAGAGCTTATTGTTGGAGATCCCCTGGATGAGAAAACAGAGGTTGGCCCTCTCATTACGCCCGGAGAAGTTGACCGGGTTGAACAATGGGTCAATGAAGCGGTGGAAAAAGGAGCCGTTTTACTATGTGGTGGCCAGCGGCTATCGGATTTCCATTATGCTCCGACCGTACTTTTAAATCCACCGGAAGATAGTAAAGTTTCAATCCAGGAAGTGTTTGGACCGGTGGTTTGTGTCTTTAGTTATACAGACCGGAATACGGCAATCAAACAGGCGAATGCTCTGCCTTATTCTTTTCAGGCCTCAGTATTTACTGACAATCTAAATGCCGGCATGGAGATTGTTAAAAAGTTAAATGCGACAGCAGTCATGGTCAATGATCATACCGCATTTAGAGTTGATTGGATGCCTTTTGGTGGCCGGGATGAATCAGGCATCGGTATGGGAGGTATTCCATACTCTATGGAAGAGATGACACGAACGAAAATGATGGTTATTAAAAACAAGCATTTATAGAGAGGAGAATGAGATGAAAATATTAACTGAAAGTGAAACAAGAATTAAAATGGTACCGGAATCAGAACAAGAGAAAGAGGGTCTTGACGCACTGTGGAAGTTAATTATTCGTTGCGATACAGACAGTAAAGTATTATGTCCGATCGGTTCTTATATCCCATCGAAAGATGATGGTGCCAGTTTTTATATACAGGATCAGTAGGCCGGTAATAATGGAGGTAGTTGAAAATGACAGAGAAAAAAGTACTTGTGAAAGATGTTGTTTTTCCCGTTTTTCAAATGAGGGAAGATTTTAAACAGAGTCGTCTTATTAAGTATATGGAGGATGAAAGTATTCCCGCTTCCAAAAGGCTTAACTGGCTGCCTTGCTTTGCATACTTTGCCAATCCATTTTCTGACATCAACAACTATGTGCTTCCTTACAAAAAACCTTCTGATGAATTCGAAGAGCAGATTAACGCCCATGCCGCAACTGATGCAGAGCACAATTCTCTGATTAATGAGGATATGCGTAATTTACAGGGCAAACTCAAGGACTTTACCTTTGCCGACTGCTTGGAATTTCTGTGGAATGATAATATAAGGAAAAGCAGGTTGGTTGCCTATGGAATTGCAAATCTTGCTGAGATGGCATCAAACCCATTGGTACGGTACTGTCTTATCCGTGTTATAGAAGAGTTGGGTAATACCTTCTTTCTTGTTTCACATAATTGTACAGTGGGGGCAATCGAGAGTAATTATTTTGGCGATATCCATCTGGGGTACGAGCCCGGGAGTTTGCATGGCTGTGATTCGGAAGTGTTTGAGAGTCAGACGTTGACGGCTGAAGAAGCTGAGACAGCAAGATATGTTATGATCTCTTCTTCGATATGATAGAAGAGATGTATGACAGGGCACAGGAAAAAAGATTTGATTTTGATTAGGGTTTTATCTAGTTAATAATCTTTAAGGAGAACAAAAATGATGGTTATTATAAACAGATATCTGTAACCATCAGAAATATCACGGTTTTCTAATTTTGTAATAGAGGAGAATATACATCATGGCAAAAAAATCTGTAACGTTAGTTTTGGTGTTAATAGTAATGGCCTTCTTCACAGGCCCTAAAGCAACTGCAGATGAGATAACAGACTACTATATGGATGTGCCTAGAAAACCTTTGCAGGTAATGGAGGAGTTGTACAAGTCAGTAATGAGCATGGAATTAGATCATGCAAGAAAGACGGTGCGGATGCTTGATGATCTTTACAAGACCTACATAGTTCTTATTACTGAAGAGTACGTTGATGACCCTAGTGTGCTGCCTGCTGCTACCTTATCTAAAAGAGTATTTAAAGTAATGAATGAAAAGGGCTGGCAGAAAGTGAAGTTACTGGATGCAACCGGCACTCCGTTCAATCCGGAAAATAATCCGGTTGATGCATTTGAGAGAGACGCGATTAACGCAATGATATCAGGAATAACATATTTTGAGAAGGTTGAGACGATTAATGGTAAGGCTCACCTTAGAGCAGTTACCAGTGTGCATGCAGTTATGAAAGGATGCATAAGTTGTCATCCAACCAGCCGGGTTGGAGATTTACTGGGCGGGATTGCATACAACATCCCTATGGAAGAGTAGTAAGTTAGAGGTGTTGTAATTATTAATTAATATGAATTTTTTAGGAGCAATAAAATGTCAAATGATAAAGCGCTATTCTGTAAAGTTAACAAACCAGAAGATGTAGAGCCGGATTCTCCGGTGGCCAAAAAGCATGTACCGGTTATTACTGCACCATCTGTTTTTAAGGTTGGTGAGTTTTACGATGTAAAGATTACTGTCGGAGAGATAGAACATCCGAATGAAAATGAGCATTTTATACAGTGGGTTGAGTTTTACATAGGAAGCGTATATCTGGGCAGATTTGATTTTGCACCGGTAATGACAAGGCCGGAGGTGACAATTCCTTTGAAGCTGAGTCATAGTGGGCTCAACTCTACACTGAGGGCCGTAAGCCGATGCAATATGCACGGACTTTGGGAAGGCACTGCTCAGGTATCGACTGAATAGTGAATATGTGGATTCGGCTTCCTGCCTTAATCCACCTTTTTTTCTTGCGAGGTATATTTCAATGAATATTGAAAAAAAACAGTGTCGTATTGAAAAAGACTCATTAGGCAAGGTTGATGTGCCGATGGGAGCATATTATGGTGTTCAGACAGTCAGAGCACTGGAGAACTTTCCAATCAGCGGCATAAGGCCTCATCCGGTTTTTACCAGGTCCATGGTTTATGTTAAGCGGGCTGCCACAAAGGTAAACAGTGAGCTCGGGTGTCTGGGAGATGAAAAGAGTAAAGCGATTATTAAAGCTGCTGACAGGATAATAGCAGGAGAGTTTCAGGATCAATTTGTTGTTGATGTTTATCAGGCTGGTGCCGGCACATCATACAATATGAATGTGAATGAGGTGATCGCCAACATTGCAATTGAATCGCTGGGCGGAGATAAGGGAGACTATTCCATCATCCATCCGAATGACCATGTCAACTTTGGACAATCTACAAACGATGTCTTTCCTACGACAATGAGAATAGCGGCGTTATCCTTATTAAAGGAACTGTTCCCTGTAGTAAGCGGGCTGGCGGATGCGCTTAATGAAAAGGCTGAAGAGTTTGATAGTGTCATAAAATCCGGCAGAACTCATCTTCAGGATGCGGCTCCCATAAAGTTCAGCCAGGAGTTTTCCGGCTATGCATCAGCTGTTTCAAAGGCGCTGGAAAAAACAAGAAGTGCGAGTGACGCGTTAAAGGAGTTGGGCATCGGTGGCACTGCGGTAGGGACGGGACTAAATACGCACCCTGACTATGCTCAAAAAATCATCAGCGAATTGGAAAAAATCACAGGTCTGGATGTAAGAGCCGCTTCCAACTGTTTCGAGGCGATGCAAAGCAATGCTCCCGTTACAGAAGTTTCGGGTGCTGTGAAAGTATTAGCAACAGAGTTGATCAGGATTGCAAACGATCTGCGCTTGTTGAGTTCTGGGCCAAAGACCGGCCTCGCTGAGATAACACTGCCTGCCGTACAGCCGGGTTCTTCGATCATGCCCGGTAAGGTTAACCCGGTAATGGCAGAGATGCTGAACATGGTCTGTTTCTCTATAATAGGAAATGACCTTACTATTACTATGGCATCTCAGGCAGGGCAATTTGAACTTAATGTAATGATGCCTGTAATGCAGTACAAGCTGCTGGACTCAGTTTCAATCCTGACAAACGCTTTGAAGGTGTTCACAGATAAATGCGTAAGAGGCATCATGGTAAACGAAGAGAGGTGCTATCAATATGCCACCGGTAGCATGGCGATAGTAACAGCTTTAAATCCGTATATAGGATACTCAAAGGCGGCAGAGGCAGCAAAGGAGTCGCTATCGACCGGCAAGTCTATAAAGGAAATCATTTTGGAAAAAAAATTAATGTCCGAAGAGAAACTTGATGAATTGCTTTCACCTATATCTATGACTAAACCAGGTTTTATTTCAAAATAATATTAAAGCTTATTCATGAAACCAGCTCAGGTATTGGGAATATCCGGTAGTCCCAGGAGAAACGGAAACAGTGAACTTCTCATCAGGGAGTTTATGAGAGGCGCTGAGTCTGGTGGTCACAAAACCGAGTTAATTATACTAAGCGAATTAAAAATATCTCCATGCACGTCTTGCGGTTCTTGTCAAAAGAACGGTAAATGTATTATTATTGATGATATGCAATTGATGCATGAAAAACTTTTGCAGGCGGATTGCATAGTCTTTGCCTCTCCAATTTACTTTGGAGGAGTCAGTGCCCAATTGAAATCGCTTATCGACCGCTGCCAGACCTTGTGGTCTCGAAAATATGTGCTTAAGGAGGCTTTGATAAGTCCTGACAGAGGAAAGCGTCCGGGATATTTTATCTCCACTGCAGGGAGAAAAGACTACAGTAAAGTATTTGAAGGTGCCATTTATACTGTAAAGGCTATCTTCGGTTCACTGGATATAAAATACTCAGGCGAGTTGCTTTTTAAAGATATAGAAAACAAGGGTGATATTCTTAAGCATCCTGACGCGCTGAAGATGGCATTTGAAGCAGGTTCGTCTATAGGGTTCGAGAAAAATTAACTTTTTGAATTTAAAAAAGGATTGTTGCAAATGATAAAAATCGTGAAATCTTTGAATGTCATGAGTATCGTCTTTTTAATTGTCTTCTTGTCAGGATTGTCAAGAGCGGAAGAGTTAGATTTGCCCGAACCTGACGAGCTAAAGGAAACGTTCCTGGTTGGAAGCAAAGAAGAGAAACATCAACAATGTAGTGAGGAGGTAGCACCTGCACTAGGTAGAAAATGTTCTTTCTGTCACAATGATGAAGTCTCTGAATTTACGAAAAAAGGAAATAAAGCGAAGTTTATGATGAAAGCGGCAGTGTCGCTCGGTGTAAAGTGTAGCTTCTGCCATTCCGGGAAAAAGAAATTTACTAAGAAATCAGAAATAGCAGTTAAGATGATTAAACTGGCGGAAATGATGGATGTAGAATGCAATTTCTGCCATGCGGGAAAAGATAAATTTACTCATGCAGGAAAGACTGCAAAGACAGCTATGATATTGCAGAGATGGTCAAAAAAAGGCAATAAGAAGTGCCTGGATTGCCACGATAAAAAGAAGAAATTTGAATTAAACTATCGTGGGTGGGAGGTCCTGAATGCCCAAAAAGGGCTAAAGGGTATGTAAAATATTTATTTGTATTTGATTAGCTTTATTAACCTGTTTTTTTAAAGGAGAAAGAAAATGGTAAAAGTAAAAACATTCAGTACGCAACTCAGAATCTTTCATGTTAAAGAGGAACTGGACGCGCTTGATAAAGCGGTGAATGATTTTATAAAGAAGAGCAAAATCAAAAAAGTAGTCTCTGTGAGTGATTCGTCAACAGCAAACGTTGATGGTGGTACAATGGGGTTAATACGCGTAGTTGCATACGAATAGCAGAGTCATCTACAAAAATGTGGAGATAGTCTGCTCCCCTGTCATTAAATTGTTTTCTGATTAATATGAAATATTCTATTCTGTCATTACTGGTATTTTTGCTGGTTACTTTACCGACTTACAGTCCATTGACGGCTGAAGAGGAAGAGTGGCAGCATATTTATGAGTCTGATGGAATTAATATTTGCAAACGTGTTGCTGAAGGATCTAAGTTTTTCGAGTTCAAAGCCGTGGGAAACCTTAGAGGTATGATGTCAGAGTATGTGTCTGCAATTCTCGACACTAACGAACATTCGGATTGGGCGCCTCGTTGTCTGGAGGCGCGAAATGTTGAGAAAGTTAATGATCAGGAATTTGTTATTTATGCAGTATATGCAGGTGTCTGGCCAACAGCTGACAGGGACTATTCCGCCAGGGTGTCTATAACAGCTGAGCCTGGTATACCAACTGTTCGAGTAGATATTGAGCGTGTGGAGCTGTCGGACACGCTTCCTGTTTCTGCAGACAGGGTCCACATTCCACATATGAAAAGCTGCTGGATATTTGAGCAGATCAGCCAGAATTGTACTCGTGTTGAGCTCTGTGCCCACGTTGATCCTGGCGGTTGGATACCCGCCTGGTTGGTAAATTGGGGATACCGCACAATCCCTTTCCAGTTTCTAAAAAATCTGGAAGCTCAAGTTGACAAGCGCTCAAACCGGACATCTACGTTAGCACGGAGTTCAACTATTGCACATTAGAGAGTTGTGTTTGTAAACCTTTCAACTTTTTAGTTAGTCATTATAATTTCGCAAATTTATATTTATACACTGTTAATAGATAACGTAAATACTGACTAATTCATAGGTTCTGCAAAAGTACTCAAAAGAAACTTCACTTTGCAAACCGGTAATTTAGAGTAAGTGTGAAAAAAAAGAGTTGTTACTAAGGCGAAATATTAATATCATGTTGCCTTTAAGTTTTTCTCTTTTATTAACAGTTAATAGTATTCGTAAAAACTATCTAACATAAATAAAAACTCTGTTTTTGTTGATCTCTATCCTTCTCTTTTCTGTGAAGAGTAGCGATTTCAGTTAGAATAGAAATTTTTACTATCTGAATCGATTATCTGTGTACTAAGTGGTAGATATCTGCCGGAGTGATTGAAAGCCGAAGAGCATATGTCCGGTTTGTTGCATGTTCAACTTGGTAGATACAGGTTCGGATGAAATAAGGAAGGTATAATAATATGGAAACTATATCACTAAAAGATGATCAAATAGACATTGAACTTCCAGTGGTCGTAGGCACGGAAAACGAAAAAGGGATTGACATATCAAAGTTACGTTCAGAAACGGGTTATATCACCCTTGATCCGGGCTACGGCAATACCGGTTCATGTAAAAGCAGTATTACCTTCATCGATGGGGAGAAAGGTATTCTTCGTCATCGGGGTATACCCATAGAAGAGTTGGCTCTGAACAGTAACTTTATCGAAGTTGCGGATCTGTTAATATGGGGTAGCCTTGCTACAAAGGAGATGGGAGAAAGATTTACCAATAAGTTAACCGATAACGCTCTTCTCCATGAAGGTTTGAAGCACCATTTTCAAGGATTTCCATTCGATGCTCATCCAATGGCGATGTTATCGGCGATGGTTAATGCGTTGAGCTGTTATCATCCTGTGCTTACAAAGCCTCACAATCCCAGGGAGATTGATATGGCCGCGGCAATCCTGATAAGTAAAATACGTACCATTGCGGCTTTTTCATACAAGATGTCCCGTGGTGAGCCGTTTATCTATCCTAAGGCCAGGTACAGCTATGCGGAGAACTTGCTGCACATGATGTTCTCTCTGCCACACGAACATTATGAAGTGCATCCGGAAATAAAACGGGCTATAGATATAATTTTGATACTACATGCCGATCACGAACAGAATTGCAGTACATCCACCGTACGTATGGTAGCTTCTTCAGGCGCAAATCTTTTTGCTTCTATCTCTGCAGGAATTGCAGCACTTTGGGGGCCTCTGCATGGTGGTGCTAATCAGGCCGTGATTGAGATGTTGGAAAAGATCCATTCGGGTAATCTGGGTGTGAAAAAATGCATTGAGATGGCGAAGGACAAAGAGAGTGGCTTTCGCCTGATGGGTTTCGGTCATCGAGTTTACAAAAATTTCGATCCACGTGCCCAGATCCTTAAAGAATTGTCCATAAAGGTATTTGAAGTATTAAAACATAAAGACCCTTTGCTGGATATTGCACGCGAGTTAGAGGAGATTGCATTGAGCGATCCTTATTTTATAGAACGTAAGCTCTATCCGAATATTGATTTCTACAGTGGAATTATCTTTCGCGCTATAGGTGTACCGACAAATATGTACCCGGTATTTTTTGCCATTGGTCGTTTGCCCGGTTGGATTGCTCATTGGAGAGAAGCTACTGCAAATAACAAGTTGCAGATTGCACGTCCCAGACAAATCTACACCGGTCCTGCTAAGCTGAGCTACGTACCTGTAGATCAAAGACCTTTCAGAGAGCCATTACAATGACTTAGGGTTTAGGGAACGCATTTAAAATATTCTTTAACAGGAAGTATCACTTTTAACTTTAAAAGAGTACTGTTCCTGTTAATTGAAAGACATAGATAAGAGGAGAAAAGAGAATGGGGTCATCAGATGTAGATAGTTCGGGAATTCTTGGGAATAGTGGATCAACTGAAGAGATAACTCAAGAAGTTAATGAGATAAACAGATCAGGGGATAACTGGGTTTGTGGTTACATCAACGTCCTGAACGAAAAAGGCGGTGACTTAACGATCAAATGTACCGGATGGGAGTTCAACACACCTAAGCCGGGTACCGTAATATGCCAGGCAAGACAGGATGAAAATGCTGATTACGACTGGCCCGATCAGTTTGCAATACAAGTTGTTGAAACCGGTAACGATTTTGTAAAGATCAGGATCAGGCGTATTGATAAATGCGCTGACGAATCACCCGGCTGGGCACAATGCCTGCGCGTTGACATAATAGTTAACGATTGGAGTACCAAAGAATAGCTGTTAGGTCAGTTAATAGTGCCTAAAGTGTGAAGTGAGCTACCCGTCCGAACGGCGTGGCCGGGCGGGAAGTGACTAAAGTTAAGGTGGTCATTGGTCAATAATCATTAGTCATTCGCAACCCGCAACCTGCAACCCGTAACTCGATACATCTATCTTTCCTTTTTTCTGTTTTTCTTCCTTGTTTTATCCGTGAAGATCCGTGTCAAAATAATTTTGTTTTTTCCTCTGCGTCCTTCGCGCCTTCGCGGTGAATCTGTTCTCTTCCTTTAGGGTTTCCGATAATATGGTGTACTTTGACGGGTTATTGCTTTAGAATTTACTTCAGTTCAAATGGGAAATATTACTTTTAAGATAGTCTCTGTGAGATAGATTAGAACTTTTACAGGAGGTTGAAAAATGTCTTATACATTACCGGCACCGTTTAAGGAGATAGCAAGAGAGTACCCTGATGTATGTAACGCATTTGAAAATCTTGGTACAAAATGCCATGATGCAGGGCCTTTAGATGAAAGGGCCAGGAAGCTTACAAAGCTTGGTATCGCAATTGGCACCGGTTCTGAGGGTGCAGTGCATTCTGCGGTAAGAAACGCTCTTCATGCAAACGTACCGAAAGAGGAGATTATGCACGTAGGTATACTTGCCATTACGACGGTTGGTCTACCCCATGCAACAGCTGCTATAACGTGGATTAAAGATCTGCTTGAGGAACATAAGTGATTAAAGCGAAGAAACGAGTTACGGGTTGCGGGTTACGGGTTACAAATTACCAATTAACAATCTCTTCTCTTGCTTCTAACTTCAGTGATTCTCCGTGCCTTTCCGTGGTGAAATCAATCATTTGTCATTAGTCATTCTTTTGTACTTTTGATTTTGGATTTCATTGGGATTTTGAGCTTTGACATTTGGATTTAAGCTGCCATTGCTTTTTTCTTTTTAATCTTCAATCCTCTAGTCCGTCTTTGACCTGTTTTACATGGTCGTCAAACGATGGGATCTCTTCCTTGAAGAAAAGTCCCTGGTAAACCGGCTCTGTGCTCTCTGCCAGTGACATAGCGTTTGAACGGTTCAGGGTATCATGTTCATCAGGAAGCTTTACCGTTACATCATTCAAACTGTTATACGTAACATCTTTATTAAATACTACGCAGGGTGACAGGTCGTGGACAAATGAAAAGCCTTTGTGCTGGATGGCCCGGGTAATCAGTTCAGACACCATATCCCGTTCCCTGGAAAAGGTCCTTGCTACAAAAGTGGCTCCGTATGCCAGTGCGAGCGTTGTTGGATTCAACGGGCGTGCAATATTCCCGTACGGAGAGGTGCCGCTCTTCATGCCCATTGGTGAAGTGGGAGACACCTGCCCTTTGGTCAGGCCGTAAATACTGTTATCCAGTAATATGTATGTAAGATTGAAATTACTCCTTGCGGCATGAGGGAAGTGTCCTCCGCCTATCCCTACGCCGTCTCCATCTCCACCAACTACCACAACTGTTAACTCCGGGCTGGCGACTTTAATTCCGGTAGCAATCGGTATCGCCCTGCCGTGCAATCCGTGCAATCCAAAACCTTTAATGAAAAATGGAAATCTTCCCGAGCAGCCAATTCCGGAAACTACTACAAAATCCTTAGGCGGGATTTTCAGTTTTTCAGCGGCTTCATAAAGACCGTGAAGCCCGGTAAAGTGGCCGCATCCGGGGCACCAGGTGGGAAGGTTGTCTCTCCACTCTTTTGTTTTGGACGCCTTTGCTTTATTTAATCCATCTATAACTGACTGTTTACTGAGAAAGCTCACTGTTGGCCTCCATAATTTTTTGTGCAATTTTTAAAGGACTTACCGGATTGACAGCGGGTATGTGTATCTCTATCGGTTTTATACCGTATCGTGATTTTAACAGAGCTGCATATTGTCCCTGGTAGTTCATCTCCGGTACAATAATCTTCTTGCACGAGGCAAAAAACTTTCGGAATAAATTCTCTCGCTGCGGATGAATCATAATTGATTTTATCAACTTCGTCTTAACACCCTGTTCTCTTGCCAGCTCCATTCCTTCCAATATTGAACCTATCGTCGAACCCCAACCGGCAATTCCAATGTCAGCAGTCTCATCCCCAAGGATGACTGCATGAGGAAGATCTTCTACAATTGATTCAAATTTACGAAACCGTTTTGCAGTCATCATGCTGTGAACCTCCTCTTCGTAGTTGGGATTTCCTTTGATTGAATGTTCCAGTCCGGTAGTAGAGAAAACAGCCCCCGGTTTTCCGGGAACGATTAGTGGTGAAACGCCATCGTCGGTAATTTGATATCTCTGGAAATCTTCCAGCTGTTCCGATGTCGGCTTCTTCCTGGTACATCTGTCCCTGTCAATGTTCTCCTTGATCGTAACGGTTTCTATACGCTGTCCAAGGAAGAGATCGCTGAGAAAGATCACCGGAGTCTGGTACTTCTCTGCAATATCAAAGGCCAGTTGAATACCGCTGTAACACTCTTCGGAGTCGGTGGGCGCCATTACCACTCTGGGGGAATCTCCGGCTCCGCCATAAAGCGCTATATTAAGGTCTCCCTGTTCTACTTTAGTAGGCAGGCCTGTAGAAGGGCCGCCCCGTTGAACGTTGACAATGACTGTCGGGATTTCAGCCATTACCGACAGGTTAATCATTTCGCACATCAGTGAAAGGCCGGGCCCGGAAGTAGCGGTCATTGCACGCTTCCCAGCAAACCATGCCCCCAACACTGCACCGATGGCCGCAATTTCATCCTCCATCTGGAGGGTCCACCCTCCCAGCTTCGGCAACTCCTTTGCTGCAATCTCCATGATCTTTGTTGCCGGTGTGATAGGATATCCCGCATAAAATTTCAAACCGCAATCCAACGCCCCTTTGGCAATAGCGTCATTGCCGCTTGTCAGTGCCATGGGTTCTGATGTTTTGTCAAATTCAAACTGGTTATTGAGAGGGTAGTGTTCTTTAAAATACTCATAGCCCAGGTTGAAGGCCTTGATATTGACATCTATAACATGCTCTCCTTTGTGCGCAAAGACGCTTCTTATCTGATCTACAAACATCTCAGGAGGTAATGAATAAAAGTAACAGATCGCTCCAATAGTAACCAGGTTTTTACCCTGATTTGTACCTGTCGCTTCGTTTGCCAGTTTCTGAATAGGCAGACCGTGTCCCTGCATTTCCGGTGTTATGTGAGAGACCAGGCTGTCCTCTTCCTCTACATCACCGATAGTGCTGGTATCGTAGAAAACATTGCCTTCCTCCTTAACATCACGCAGGTCAATAATAGACTCTTTAGCTTCCATACCCACAAGCAGGTCCAGACCATCACCCATACTATACAGCTTTGATGTCGAAAACCTGATTGTGGCGGAAGATTTGCCCATACCTCTGATCTCGGCACTGTAGATATTATTTACCATTACATGCAGGCCTATGTTGGCGCAGGCACCTGCAAAAATCTTTCCTGAAGCCACTATACCGTCTCCCGCTATGCCGCAAAAGCGAATTGTAATTTCGGAATATTTCATCTCCACCACCTTGCTTTCAACGATGTTCCCATAAGATTGAAAACAATGGCTTCCTGTGTTTTATACTCCTCGTTTTGTCCGGACATATTACTACCGGCAACTCTTCCCTGCTCCAGCGCGTTAGGCAGTCCAAAATTAATCCAGTAACCTTTAATGCTTGGATGATAAATCTCTACACAATCTCCGGCTGAGTAGATATCCTTCTCAGATGTTTCCAGGCGTGTATTAACTAAGATGCCCAGCTTTTTTTCGATTGCCGAACCTTCTATAAATGAGATATTCGGTTTATAAAAATCCCAGGCAAAAACAATATCAGTCGTTAACGTTTTTTGCTGTATTGTTTCGACCTTGTAGCCTTGATCTGACTCTTCTACCGATACAATCTGCTCCTCTGTTATGATCTCTATCCCTTTCTCTTCCAGAAATTCGTGCAAGTCACCCTCAAAATCATCTTCTTCCAGGCCAAAGGTTGCCCGCTCCCCTCTGGTGATATAAGTAACCCTCTTTCCAAGGTTGTGCAGCACACAGATCAAATCCAGGCAGCTCACACCATCTCCGAAAACAATGCATTTATGGACTTCAGGTAGTTTCTCTTTTAATATCAGGGTGTCATACAGGGAATAATAGAAGTGGATATGTTTCTTGAACGGGCGAAGCACGAGCCCCAGGCCGGGTCTGCCGCCTGTAGCGATGAGAAGTTTATCGTAATGCACAACTTCATTATGGTGGAGCTTTATCACTTTTTCCGAAGGCTCAATAGATTTTACATACTCACCCTTACGAAGTTTAACTCCCAATTCGTTCAGCTTTTTTATAGAGAAGAATAGCAGATCATCTCTCTGTATTGAGTCGCACAGAAACTCTGTCAGCAGATAGCGCTTGTATGGCAGAAACAGTTCATCCCCGATAACCACCACTTCCGCATTGCTGTTCAGCTCCTTAATGGTTCTTGCAGCGGTTATCCCTGCTACTCCTGCACCAATAATAACATGTTTCATACGTTTCTAACTTTCGTTCTACTCAAGTTGCAAAAAAGACACTCACCGCAGAGGCGCGAAGAGCGCAAAGTTTAAAAATTATTACTATTCTCTTAATCCCTTAATTCTTTATCCGTGTTATGTCCTCGGCGTTTTGTGTCCGGGGATTATCAGTGAAAATCTGTGGCTAAATTATTTTCTTTGTGTCCTCTACGCCTTTGCGAGAGTTAGTCTTTCAATCTTCAATCTACAATATTAAATAGTCAATCCTTTTCCCCCTCCTCCGTTTCAAGCTTATATTTGGAGATGGAGATGCAGTCCACCGGGCATGCGCGGACGCAGTTACCGCATCGGATGCATTTGTCGTTATCTATAGTAATGGCCTCTACTTCACTCCAGTTTTTAGTCTCTATATAATTCAAATTACCCTCTTCAGTTACCTCAATATCCTTTGCCATCTTGATACAGTCTACCGGCATCACATCGATGCATGCCAGGCAGTAGATGCAGCGGCTGATATCTATCTGGTAATTGTAATGGCAGAGATAACACCGTTTCGCTTCAGTAATTGCTTTCTCTTTTGAATATCCGGTCTCTACTTCCCTGTTTTTAATCTGCCTGTCACGCATGGGAGTTGTGTCCATGGGTTGGGCAGGGATAAAATCATAATCCCGTTTTCTTCCGGTATCCTTTACCTCGCTGATATGGATGGCCTCTTTAGCTCCTTTTGTGCCGGATAGCTTCATATGGACTTCACTTGCGACCTTACGTCCATCCGCTACGGCTTCGATCACCGTAGAAGAGCCGTTCCTGAAATCACCTGCAATGGAAAAAACAGTCTTCTGTTCAACACTTTCGGTTTCTGCAACTTGTTCATCCGCTTCCTGTCCAACGGCAAATATAACAGTATCCGCTTCCATGATAAATTCAGACACTTCTATTGGTGTGATTGAACGGTCCTCGTTAATAGAGTTGTGAATGGATTCTACACCTGTTACTACCCCTTCATCATTGGATAAGACAGATACTGCAGACACTAAAGAGATTGTATCAATGCCTTCTGACTCCATCACTTCAAGTTCATGTACACCGACATACATATCCTTTTTCATACGTCGGTAAGCCAGCGTAATGGTCTTTGCACCCATCCGGTAAGACATTCGTGTACAATCCACCGCGGTAAACCCGCCGCCGATGACGATGACATCCTCAAGCGGTCTATCCAGCTCTTCCCTGTTTGCAGCTATCATAAAATCGAGGCCCCAGTATACCCCCTTGCTGTCAATACCGGGTAGAGTGGTCTGTTTGGGATTTGCGCATCCCCCTGCAAGTATAACCGCGTCATAATCTTTTCTCAGCTCTTCAATCTTTCTAGCGTCCTCAACACGGAAATTGGTCTTGATAGTTACACCCAGATCTGTAATCGATTTTACATCTTCGGCAACCACATCATTTGGCAGTCGGAATTGAGGAATGCCGTAACGCAGCATTCCACCGGGCTGGTCGAACTGTTCCAGTATAGTTACCTGGTATCCTTTTAAGGCCAGGTCATTGGCAGCGGTTAATCCGGCCGGACCGGCTCCGATTACGCAGACCTTCTTACCGTTAGGTTTGATTTCCTTATTTACAGGTTCCATCCCATAATCAGTCGCAGCGCGCTTGAGGAAACATATTGACACGGGCTCTCCAAGTCCATCTCTTCCATGTCGGCAGACAGGTTCGCAGGGGCGGTCGCAGACACGGCCCAACACACCGGGCAATATATTCTCCTCTCTATTGATGCGGTATGCTGTTTCGTAATCACCGGCTGCAATAGCCTGGATGTAACCCGGAATATCGGTCATGGCGGGGCAGGCAGCGCTGCAGGGAATGTTTACATCAATCCACTTCCTGTCTAATTTATCTGTTGAGACAAAAATCTCATCTTTTTCAGTTTCCATTTCACTGTTCCACTGAGTTAGAAATTTTACAGACTCATAACAGGTTCAATATACACCTTTTATATAAATAATACAAATTTTTTCACATGCTGGTGATTAGACATGAGTGCCTACCCGTCCGAACGGCTGGCCGGGCGGGAAGTGATCTAAAGTTTAAAGTGACTAAAGTTAAGGGCTTGTTTTTGTCATTAGTCATTCCTCAATTCCTAAATCTGAAATCGTAATTCGTAAATCCCAATATTTTTCCTTTCTCTCCGAACACCGAACTTTTCCACTCCGAACTAATAAAGCAGGCTTCTTGTCCTCGGCGCCTTTTGTCCGGGGAGTCCTGCGTATTTACCTTGCAAAGCCCCCCCGCTCTTTTTTATAATATTTAAAGCGATAAAGCGGTTACAAATCACTTTACTTATTATATATGTAGTCAAGGGAAGAGAGGAGGTTGTCATGCCTGTCGTCAGATTAAAAGAGTTTCTTGATGCTAATAATATTAAGTATATATCGTCTTTTCATTCGCATGCTTACACGGCGCAGGAAGTTGCCGCTTCTGCGCACGTACCTGGGAGGAAAATAGCTAAAACTGTGATGGTTAAAATAGATGATAAGATGGCTATGGCAGTTTTGTCTGCTTCCGACAGGGTAGATTTTGCTCTCCTAAAAGAAGCTGCCGGAGCTGGTAAAGCTGAACTTGCCATCGAAAATGAATTCGCAGACCTGTTTCCGGGGTGTCATATTGGTGCTATCCCACCATTCGGAAATCTTTATGACATGCAGGTCATAGTGGATGAGAAACTGACCGATCAGAATGAGATCGTCTTTAACGCAGGTTCCTACACTGAGCTGATCACTCTGCACTATGACGATTTCAAAAGGCTGGTAAAACCGTGTGTAGCAAACATCTCAATTGATAGTTAGCGCTTGGGCAGATAAGTGCCTAAAGCCATAGGGATTCCCGCCTAACAAACTGGCGGACAGGGAATATTTAATATTGTATATTGAAGATTGGCCAATGGACAACTGTCATTTGCTTTTTTGATCTTTAAGCATTGATTAGACAGTAGTCAATGTCCAATTATCAATGAGGAATTAATAATTACTAATTCTTAATTGTTTTCACTTTCCTGCTTTCCTAAGATGTATCTTTTCTTTATCCGTGTTAATCTGTGAAAATCCGTGGCTAAATTTCCCCTTTTTATTCGTGATTTTCATGCCTTTCGTGGTTAAATCCGCTTATATGAAAAAACACATCTATTTGATTCGTCAGCAAAAAGTGATGTTAAGTACCGATTTAGCTGTACTTTATGAAGTTGAGCCACGCGTGTTGGTACAGGCTGTAAAACGTAATCTTGAACGCTTCCCTGAAGACTTTATGTTTCAGCTTTCTGAAAAAGAGTTTGCAGACTTGAAATCACAAATTGTGATTTCAAGTTGGGGTGGTCTCCGCAGGGGAACACCATATGCTTTTACTGAACAGGGTGTAGCTATGCTTTCAAGTGTTCTGCGTAGCAAGTGTGCAATACAGGTTAACATCGAAATTATGAAAACGTTTACTAAGCTCAGAGAAATGATTTTAACTCACAAGGAATTGCAGAAGAAAGTTGAAGATATGGAGAAACGACACGACAAGCACGACCAACATTTCCAACTCATCTTTAAAACTATAAAAGAAATGTTAAATACACCAGTAGAGAAAAAAACCAAGATAGGTTTTAAAGCAAAAAAAGAGAAGTAATCTGTAATCCGCAACACGAAACCCGCAACTCTTAAATCCCTAAAATCCGCGTCCCATTATATTTCTCTTATCATAAAGATGAACTCCATGATAAAATGAGTCTGTTTTGATTATGGGCTTTATATTTAATATTACGGATTTTAGGAGTTTTTTTATGAAATTAAGAATCATGTTGTTTCCTGTTTTAATGCTATCTGTTATTTCAGGTATTGCTACTGCACAAGATGATGCTGAGCCTGCAGGTGCCGGAGCCAAGTGGTCGGAGTCTCAGATGTTTAGCTATATCCTTGGTACTCAAATTGGTACTTATAGTAAAGAGAATGAGATGGAAGTGGATGTTGAGCTGTTTGCCAGTGGGTTGGAGGATATGTTAAATGGGGGCGAACTTGCGGTGTCAGAGGCTGAGATTAACATTTTTATGGCGTCTCAACAGAAGAAGAAAAAGGAAAAAGCTCAAGCAGAAATGATGGCTAATGGCAATGAAAACACCAGAAAGGGCCTGGCTTTTCTTGGCGCCAACAAAAAGAAGCCCGGCGTTAAGGAAACCGCCTCCGGTTTGCAGTACAAGGTTGTAACCATGGGAGAGGGTGCTAAGCCTGAGGCGACTGATAAGGTTAAAGTCCATTATAGTGCCACCTTGATTGACGGTAAAGAGTTCGACAGTTCTTACAAACGTAATGAGCCGGCAGAGTTTGGATTAGATCAAGTCATCAAGGGGTGGACTGAAGGCTTGAAACTTATGAATGTTGGTAGTAAATATATTTTTTATATTCCTTCAGGCCTGGCTTATGGCCCTAAAGGCCCGGCAGCCATAGGACCTAATCAGACCTTAATCTTTACCGTGGAGCTGATTGAGATCTTTAAGGATTGAATATTTAATATTGTAGATTGAAGATTGAAAAGAAGAAACATTAATTTTTAACCACGGATTTACACGGATAAAGCACAGATGTTAAAAACTAGAGAAGAAGGAAAAGAGAATATCGAATATTGAACAAGGAATATTGAATGTTGAAGAAAAAAAAAGATATTAGAAAAGAGATAAAGGCTTTAGTATTGGTATTTGTTCTTGTCCTGGTGTCCTCGCCAATTTACGCGCGACAGAAAACTATGGTTACAAGGACAATAGATGGAGATGTGATACAGATTATCTATGGAGGAGTTGAGAAAAGGGTAAGGCTTATTGGCATAGACGCACCTGAGAGTCGAATAGACAGGAAGGCATTGAAGGACGCAAACATGAGCGATCATGATATAGAGGCGATTGTCGAAATGGGCGCAAAGGCGAAAGCGTATGTAAATAGCCTGATTAAACGCGGAGTCTTTATAAAGATAGAGTTCGACGAAAAGGAGATGGACAGGTACGGAAGACTGTTGTGTTATGTCTATCTCTCTAATGGTAAGATGTTAAATGAGGAGATTGTCAGGGCCGGATATGCTAATGTTAAGAGTGTACCGCCTAATGTTAAATATGAGGATAGGTTTTTAGAGGCGTTTGAGTATGCACAGGAGATGAGGAGAGGGTTGTGGGAGGAGCAAATAGATTGATGATTTAATATTGTATATTGAAGATTGAAAGACTGAGAAAAAGAGAATATCGAACAAGGAATATTGAATGTTGAAGGAAAAAGAAAAAGATAGGATTTAGAAGATGAATAGTGAAGAGTTACTGGAAGCGTTGAAAAAGGTTCAGATTGTTGGAGCTAAAGAGGAAATTTATGAATATCAGGCAGCGCTGGCACATTGGGTCAGCCGGGTTGCCCCCCTGTTAATGGATAACGATGAACATTATACAGCGTTCATGAACGCTGCAGCCAAGGCAATGGCTCGTGCGTCGACTGACGACAAAGCTGAGAATATTGATCTCATGAGAGGTACGGTGGATAGTGTGATTGGTGAACTGGAGAGTGACTAAAGCCACAGGGATTGAATATTTAATATTGTATATTGAAGATTGATAAAACGGAAGTTAGAAAAGACTAGAAGCAAAAAAAAATAAGCACTAAATAATAAAATCCAAATAACAAATAAATTTCAAATTACAATGACCGAATGACTAATGACCATTGACTAATGACTAATTCAGGCACGAATTAACAGGATTGGAGGGGAATTATGATAACTATTAAATTTAACAGAACGTATGACAGCTATACAGGAATGATTAACGGTATTTTTCAACACTGCGTGGTTGTCTATGCAGGAAAGAATTCGGGCTCAAAGGATGAAGAGCTGTATAAGAGTGAGATTCTGGCTGCGTTAGATGATTTTACAAAAAAGAATAAGAGTGTTTTACAAAAACACAAAGACGGTATATTTGATGAGCTGATCAAATATCATGAGGATGGCGATAGCCTGAAAGAAGAGGTTGATTCTGTTGAAGAGCTTATCAAAATAACGATTAATGCGATGGCAGATGAATTTTGGAATAATGACCGTCAAGCGGAAGATTGAAAGAGACTCACCGCGGAGACGCTGAGAGCGCAGAGAAAAGCATTAAATCTTAACCACGGAAAGACACGGAAAAGCACGGATAAAAAAAGAGGCAAGAGAAGTGATCTAAAGCCATTGTGATTGACGATTTAATATTGAAGATTCCCGCCTAACAGTCTGGCGGGCAGGGAATATTGAAAAGATGAGAAGCAAAAGAAAATAAGTGCCTAAAGTTATGGAGAAGAGTGAATTTGGAGATGAGTATGCATCAGTTACTGATGCCGGTTTTACTGCAAAGTATCGGGCAAGTTGTTTCTGCAATGCTGTAGAATATGAAGTAGCAGCTGATCCTGTAGATGCAAAGATATGCCATTGCCTGGGATGCCAGAAATTACACGGCGCACCCATGCAGTGGGCAGCGATTTTTCACAAACACGACGTTAGAGTAACAAAAGGGATAGAGCACCTGCACTTTTATAACAGTGAGTCAGGTCAACATGAAAGGACCCTCCCCTGTAAAGTCAGCTGTTCCAGGTGCGGAACGCTCATAGCGGATGAAGGACGCAATATGTGGCTTGCGTTTCCATCCCTCTTCGATTTTGGAGATGCATCAAAAGTTCCGGAGAAATTCAAACCGACGTGTCATATTTTCTACGGTATGAGTATTATAGACATTAATGACGATCTGCCCAAGTGGTCGGGTCATAAAGAGAAGTCGAAAGTAAGTGACTAAAGTGGAGAAGAAGTGAACTAAAGTAAATCCAAATGACAAAGCTCAAATGTCAAATCAATGCCTAAAGATCAAAGTGACTAAAGTTGTAAAAAAGACACTAGCCACGGATACACACGGATTAAGCACGGATGAAAAATCATGTCCAAGTATGATAAAGAGTATTGCGGGAAGAGTATCCGGGCTATGTATAAATATATTGCGCTTTGTATTTTAGCAATGGTAGTTTCATTTGTATCTGTTCGATATTTTTGCGCAAAACCCGGAATGTTTTTCAGGATAATGAATGGAGTGGCTGGGATCGCCATCGGAACAGCGTGCCTTTTTATCTGGGGCTCTCTGATAGAGATTGTGAAGTGCAGGAAGATTTTAAAGGAATTGAAAAAAGAAAAACATTAAATTTTGACCACGGATTTACACGGATATAGCACGGATGAAAAAGAAAGAGGCAAGCAAAATGAAGAGGCGTTGTGAGTGGGGAACTGTCAGTCAGCTTTATATTGATTATCATGACAAAGAATGGGGTGTACCCATACATGATGACAGAACGCTATTTGAGTTTCTCGTCCTGGAGGGTGCACAGGCCGGGCTGAGCTGGGAGACTGTTTTAAAGAAAAGAGAGAACTACCGCAAGGCATTCAGCAATTTTGATCCCGTGAAGGTGTCCCTGTATGGCGACAAGAAGATAGAGGCTTTAATGGGGAACAAGGGAATTATTCGGAACAGGCTGAAAATAACATCCGCAGTAAATAACGCTAAAAGGTTTCTTGAAGTCCAGGAAGAGTTTGGATCATTCGACGCGTATATCTGGCAGTTTGTAAATGGAAAGCCCATCACCAACCGGTTTAAGTCTATCCGGGAACTACCTGCTACAACAAAAGAGTCTGACGCGATGAGTAAGGATTTGAAAAAAAGAGGGTTCAAGTTTGTGGGTCCTACTATCTGTTATGCACATATGCAGGCAACGGGAATGGTTAATGATCATATAGTGGGTTGTTTTCGATATAAAGAGATAAAAGCTCTCAAAGACATTTAACCACGGATTTTCACAGATTAAGCACTGATGATAAAAACTAAAGAAGAAGAAAAAAGAGATTCCTTACACAAAGACGCAAAGAGCGCAAAGGGAAGACATATTATAGTAAAAAAAAGAAGCAAAAGATAAACTAGAAGCAAGAAGTTAGAGGCAAGAGAAGAGATTGACGATTGTTGATTGAAAAGATTAACTCGCAACCTGCAACTCGTAACACGCAACTCTTGCATTTCTCACATGAAGACAAAGATGATTTATGGGAATTAAAGTAAATATATTAAAAGCCACTTTGAACATTTCTGACCTGGACCGTAACTATTATCAGGAACACAAGCTTACTATAGCTCATCAACCACCTGAGACGGGAATATATATAATTGCTAAAATATTGGCGTTTGCTCTGAATGCACATGAAAGACTCGTATACACCAAAGGGACTGATACAAAGCATGAGCCTGCCATATGGCAGAAGGATTTAACAGATGCTATTGAATCGTGGATTGAAATTGGCGAAACTGATGTGAAACGCGCGCGTAAAGCGTGCTCTCGTTCAAAACATGTGATTATCTATACCTATAAAGAGGGAAGCTCTGCCATCTGGTGGCAAAATAAAAGTTCCAAGTTTAACCTGCTTAAAAACCTGTCCGTAATAAGTCTGCCTGCGCATGCTCTGGAGGATTTGGCCTCAATAATAGACCGAACAATGGAATGGCAATGCACTATTCAGGATAGGCATGTCTGGATTGCCGACAGCGACCGAACAGTTGAGTTTGATCCGATAGTATTGAAAGAGAAGAAATAAAAGACACAAAAGACATTAGCCACAGATTTACAAAGATAAAGCACTGATGGTAAAAACTAAAGAAGAAGAAAAATTATACACCGCAAATCGTAATTAGTAGTCTTCATTCGTAACGCGCAACCTGCAACTCGTAACACGCAACGCATTTTCCTGTCTAATGTCTCTTCCTGTGGCGCAGGCCATAGCTTACTGCTATGTATATAAGATATGGGCTCATGAATATAACCAGGTGCCCCGCCGCACTGTTCCATGTGTTATAGAAAAAAACCAGTGCAATAGCGCCTAGAAAAACAGATATTGTGTAGACAATTAGATTGCCGGTTATCTGCCTGAATATATTTCCTCTCTGTATATAAGCCATTGTGTCCTCAGTACTTCCCTCGTTTTAACCACTTCAGAATTTCTATATGTTTCTGTATATTTAATTATCGGCATATGGGGGGAAATTATTAGCCACAGACTTTCACAGACTATCCCTGGACAAAAAGCGTCCCCGCCCGTACCGAACGGTACGTTCGGGCGGGGAGGACAAGGGCTAACACTGATAAAAATGATTTTGTAATACAAATCTATCCTTGCTTTAATAGAGGAAGTTAAAAAGACTAGAGGCAAGGAGGCGGAAATTATATATGGAGGTAATTAATCATGATTGAAATTATGCCGGAAACCGAAGGCAGTGTCCTTGTCGTTAAGGCAACGGAAAAGCTCACTGCCAAAGATTATGAAGAGGTCTTTATTCCAAAGATGGACTAACTGATAGAAGTGTATCGAAAAGTGAGGGTTGTAGTGTTGTTAGCTGAAAATTTTTCGGGATGGGAGATCGGCGCCGCATGGGATGATGCTGTGTTTGGCATACAGCATAGGAACGATTTCGAAAAAATGGCCGTTGTCGGCGGTCCAAAGTGGGTGCAGTGGGCCACAAAAATCAGCTTCAATTTTATGGATGGACAGGTCGCTATTTATGATATCCCGGATTTTGAAAGTGCTGTTGCGTGGGTGAAAGAGTAAACAATTATGAATTATCAATTAGTAATTATTAATTGATAATTGGACATTGACTAATGACGAAAGAGTATGAAACGTTTTGTGAGATGCAGCAAGAGTATCGCAGCTTTGTACAGCTCAACTACATCCCCCTGCATAATCATCTCTATACTTTAACTGACGATATCTTTGCTGCACCGTTTTTGAGGCAATACGGCTTAATACACGGGAGGCACTGCAGCAGATATTACATGAGGAGTATCCGGGCATCTATTCATTTGATATCCTGAAACCGGACTTTTGTAATCAACTGTTAGAGGAGATTATGTGGTTTGAGGCCTGGTGCGAAAAACAACAGGTTATTATAAACAGGCCAAACAGTATGAATGTCTGTAATACGCTAATTAATAATACGTGTCAAGAACTAAATTTATATGTACAATTACCGCACACAGCCACAACGCCACAACTACAGCTTGAGCCATGCCCTAATTGATGCATAATATATATTTGTGCGATAGAATGTGGTCATGTGTTTTTTTTGTCTATACGAATTTCATTAATAACTACGGAGCAGTTCTTGACGATTTCGGTTTTGACTCTTTTCTTAACCGCCTTATGACGGAATACATTTCACCATTATCAACACTGCTATTCAACGATACCGGAGGAGACTCACTTGACGAGCACCACGGATTTGTTGTGGAGTATAAAATGGGTAAAGATGAGTCTCTCGGTTTTCATTCCGACGATAGTGATGTTACCTTCAATGTGAATCTTGGCAGAGAGTTTACCGATGGGACAATCTATTTTAACGGATTGTTGTGCCGTAGGTGTCAGCAATTATTATATTCATCATTCCCATCTACACAAGAGCAGGTAGAAATTGAACACAAATTGGGGCGTGCCCTTTTACATAGAGGTCAACACATGCATGGCTCAAACGATATTACCAGCGGTGAGCGTTATAACCTGATCTTGTGGTGTAGAAGCAACCAGTATCGGAAGCAGGATAACTCCGGCGAATGCCCGGAGTGGTGCGAGAATAAGACTTAGGGATTGAATATTTAATATTGTATATTGAAGATTGAAAAGAAAGAGAACAAAAGTTTAGTAACGAGTTGCAGGTTGCGAGTTAAGATTGACAATTATTAATTGATAATTGAACATTGAATAATTTAATATAAATGATAAAGAAAATAGAAATTGCAAGAGTATTTGGTATTCCGATCAAGCTCGATTTGAGCTGGTTTATAATCCTGGCGTTTATTACGTGGACGCTGGCATCAGGTTATTTTCCATCCCAATACCCTGAACTTGATAATTTCACATATCTGGTTATGGGGTTATTGTCAGCCCTGCTCCTCTTTGTATCTGTCTTACTTCACGAACTGAGCCACTCCCTGGTTGTAAGGAGATACAACGTTCATATAAGGGGGATTACCCTGTTTATTTTCGGTGGTATAGCAGAAATGGAAGAGGAACCCCCTACTGCCAGGTCAGAGATATTAATGGCCGCTGCAGGCCCTCTCTGTTCAGGCGTGCTTGCACTCTTTTTCCTTATCGTCGGTAATTTTTTTACAAACTTCGTGCCGTATGCTCCCGTAATAGGAGTCATTAAATACTGTGTGTTTGTAAATACGGCAATAATGGTATTTAACCTTGTACCCGGCTTCCCACTTGATGGAGGAAGGATACTACGCGCTGTTATATGGAACTACACAGGTGACATAAAAAGGGCAACACAGACAACCAGCAAAATCGGTTCGTCCATGGGAGTGTTCCTCATAATTTTCGGTTTTTTCAGTATCTTCACCGGAAATTTTATTGGCGGACTGTGGCTTGCCCTTATAGGCATATTCATTAAAGGGGCTGCAGATGCCGGTTATCAACAGATGTTGTCCGGTGATATATTAAAAGGCATAAAAGTCTCTGAGCTTATGACACGAGACCTGATAACAGTTGATGATTCCCTACCGCTGGACAGGCTGGTAGACGATTACTTCCTTAAACATAGATTTAACAGTTATCCCGTGGTAAGTGATGGTACGCTCATTGGAATGGTATCAATCAACGACGTAAAGAAGATCCCAAGGGAAGAGTGGAGAGATCTTAACGTCAGCAAGATACTTGATACCAGGGCAATCGACTTCTGCGTACATCCGTGTGATGATGCTACCAACGCAATGTCCATGATGGTAAAAAATGGTTTAGGCAGGGTTCCGGTACTTGATAATGGAATGCTGGCAGGTATCGTCTCTCACAGAGGCATAATGCATATTATAAAACACAAGGTTGATCTGAAGGTGTGAGGATTGAATACTGACTATTGAAGATTGAATATTAAAATAACAGAAAGAAGACAAATGACTAATTTAAAGGTATTTATAATTTTGGTAATCGCAATCTTCATTTCTGAAGTGCTGCCGGTTCCGCAATCGATTTATCCGGAATGCGGTGCTGAGGAGAGATCTACAATCCGGCAGAAAGAAGGCCTCGAGTTGGCCACTGAAATTCTCTCCAATCGCAAATGCCCATGCCAGTGCGGCAATTACCTGCCTGGCAGTTCCACTCTCCCTGCATGTTTTGGATGCAGTGTCGGTAAGGCCGAAATCAGTTATGTGCTGGATGATATTAACTCCGGTGCGGAGATCATTGAAATTATGATGAGTCTTAATAGCCCCATCATAATTGACGTCTTTGCTGACTACACAAATCCAAATATATCTAAAGTATGGAAACTGGCCAAAGATGTCTCTAATGAACTTCATCAGAGAAGGGTTGTACTACGTCCGCCGGGGTTGTCAAGGGAGGCTCAGCGCGCGATTATAGTTGCAGAGTATGCGAGGTTCAGGGGAAAATTCAGCATAGTTCAGGAGGCCCTGATCAATCATAACGGGCCGTGGGACTGGCGTACTCTCCTTAATCTTGTTGGCCAATACGATCATATTCTGAAACAGATTAATAAATATATTAGTAGTATCAATGTTGAAAAACAGATCGCTAAAGACCAACAGCATGCAATGGAACGCGGCATTAGAACCCTTCCGACAATTACGATAAACAATTTAATTGTACCTGATACAGACACCGCTATTCGCCAGGCAATCGAAAAAATCCTGCTGGAACACAGTATTTGATTAAGAATAAGTGCCTAAAGCCATTGGGATTGATGATTGTATATTGACTATTGGTCATTAGGCATAAGTGCCTAAAGTTAATAAATTCTAAATCGTAAATCTGAGATCGTAATTCGTAAATCTCTCCCCCTACGCTCCAGCCATGCTGGGCATCTCCAAGCCGTAGTAGTGTGGTTTTTCGGGAAGGACGTAGACGTCTGTCAGTCCGCCAAAGAATGCTTCTTTATCGGTACCGTATACAGATGCATCCGGGTATTTTGGTTTCAGCGCTTCCAGCCTCTCTTCTGCCATTGCATAGATCGCAGATCTCTTGCCGAATATCAGTGCGTTTCCGACGCAGGTATTGACACACGCCGGTTTCTTATTATCCCTGATTCGTTCTATACAGAAGTTGCATTTTGTTGATTTCCTGTTCATTACATCCAGTTGTGGAATATCCCACGGACACGCTTCAACACAGGCCCCTACTCCGTCACATTTCTCCTGGTCAATAACAACCGCTCCGGTCTCCCCATCTCTATATATCGCCTGCGACGGACATACGTCCAGGCAGACCGGTTCTGTACAGTGCATGCATTTGTGCAGGCGGAAGAATGAACGGACCTGTTTTTCGCCATCTTTTTCAATAAAGTCTTCGTTAAACAGAACTAGATTCCATGTAGTTGGATTGAGCCCTTTGGGGTTCTGGTATGTCCCTGTCTGGGTCGAACGCCCTGCCGAAAGATCGTTCCACTGTTTACAGGCCACCTGACAGCCACGACATCCTGTACATTTTGAGACGTCCACTAACACAGCATATGGTTCTGACATTTTAATTTCTCCGTTTAAAGATTAGAAAAATTTCTATTTTTTTAGAAATTATTATGTTTGATACATTTTAGAAACTGTAATCTCTTTGACAGACTGCAAAAATGAATCTATATCCTGTTCCGTACTGAAGTACCCTGGGCTCACCCTGATAGTGCCTTCAGGAAACGTGTTCAGGGCGCGGTGTGCATGGGGGGCGCATTGCAACCCTCCTCTTACAACAAAGTCCCGGCTGTTCAGTACCTTACCAATATCTTCTATTTTCCATCCTTCTACGGTAAAGGAGAGTACTCCGCACGACTCACCGCACCCTGAATCAGAGTGATATATTTCTGCATCCTCTACTTCTTCCAGTCCGGCCTTCAATCTATCTATCAAGGCAGACTTATGACTGGATATAGCAGGGAGACCAATCTCTTCTATAAAACTTATTCCTTCCGCCAGTCCTATAATTGCCGGTGTATTTCTCGTACCGGCTTCAAAGCCTTCCGGCAGATTTCTCGGTTGCCGTTCCTGTTCAGAAGCGAAGCCTGTGCCGCCCTCTATGATAGGCTCCAGTAGTATCCTCTCTCCGACAAAGAGCCCCCCTACACCCAGCGGGCCCAGCAATCCTTTATGCCCGGTAAACGCAAGCAGATCGATATTGCACTCCTCTATATCAATAGGAATGCTCCCCGCACTCTGACTGGCATCCACTAACAGCAACAGCTCCTTCTCCCGGCAGATCCTGCCGATGGCACTGAGCGGCTGGATCACACCATTTACATTTGAGGCGTGATTTATGACCACCATTTTTGTCTGCGGCGTTATCTGCTCTTCAAGAGAGTTCAGGTCCAGCAACCCCTTTGCATTATGACGGAGCTCACTTGTAGTGACTCTCTCCTTTAGAGCGTGCAGTGGACGCATCACTGAATTGTGCTGCATAGGGCCGACCAATAGATGGTCAGATTCTTTCAGCCCTCCCTTCAGTGCCAGGTTCAGCGCCAGAGTCGCATTATATGTAAAGACCAGTCTTCTGTAATCTTTGATACCAAAAAACCGGGCTATCCTTCTTCTTGATTCCAGTACCTTTTCAGCGGCTTCATGCTCCAGCCGGTTCTCTCCCCTGCCGATATTGACGCCACAATTTCTGAGAAAGGTATCTGTTTCACTGTAAACTGTTTCAGGTTTAGGAAACGACGTTGAAGCATTATCCAGGTAAATTATCTCATCTTTCATGTTACATTGAAGCTGCTCTTTTGTATCCTTTCCGGGCTGCAGAATCGTCAACGTTCTGGGAGCTCCAATCCAGCAGTACCGGAGACAGATCCGAATTGTTATTGATCACGGTTTTAATATATGTTTTACAGGAGTTACAAACATCTACACGGAAGTTCTCTTCATCGGGAAAGCTGAAGTACTCTGTCTCTTTATCCTCTACGTTGTCGCAGTAGGGACATTTGAGTCTCTGGAATGGCCACGGAGTGTGACACAAAGAGCAGAATAGAAACCTCTGTCGTCCAGAAGGAGTTTTTTTCAGTTCCGCCAGAGCCGGCAGATGGCCGCATATAGGACAGCACCCGCTCTCCCAGACGTCAAGATCGACAGCCGAGTTTATACATTCCGAATATTTTTCCACTAAAGGGGTAAGTGTATTTTTGATCAGGAATACCAGTATCTCCGCAGGAATCGAATCAGCACTAAGCGCCTGCATCTGTGTGATGCCTTTCTGAAACAGAAACTCTTCCAGCACTCCCACCAGGTCAGGTTTCAACTCTTCAATTGCCGCTATGGCATCATCACTCTTCATGTTTGTGAACCGTACATAGACGTTAAAGAGATCCATAAAGAGTATCGGTAAACCGGTAAGGTCGATTCCGCAATTTCCGAGCAGTGGTTTCCCTTCAAGGATCTGTTGCCTGATTACCGCTTCATTAATTGAGGGGAGCTCAATGCTCTCTTTGTAGCTATCCTGCTGTTCTCTCAATGCAAAGTACATATCATAGTAAGCAGAGAGATGTACGTTTTCATTTTTAAGTTTGTCTATATCGTCCCGGGAATAAAACATTTGAAGCCTTCCTGTTTAAGTGATCTAAAGTGCCTACCTGTCCGCCAGCTTATTAGGCGGGAAGTTAATAAATTACAAAACTCAAAATCATCTTAACTCGTAACTCGCAACCCGTAACACGAAGCTCGCAACTCACGCCTTTTCTGCATCGCACAGGCACGCCTTTGTCTCCTGTATCCATGTATTCGGATCTCCAACGTCAATCGTCAGCAGGTTCGCGCTCCAGGCAGGACTGAGTGTCTGAAATCCCCAATGCTGAGGTACCCAGATGACTTCCACTGTCTTGCCGTTGACGTTCAAAGGATGGATCCTCTTGGTTGCCATGGCGATAACATCGATCTCGTCTCTGCTGGTTCGAAGCTTGATCCTCTCCCCGTTATAGACGTTTAGTTTTGCTGCCAGCTCTTCACTGATCTCCGCAAATACTTCCGGCATCAACTCATTAATCCATGGATTGTTCCGCGTAATACAGCCGCCGCCCCAGTGCTCGGTCAGGGCAGATGTGCACAGAACATATGGATACTCGGCTGATGATCCGACAGGCTGCAAATTTTTCAATCTCGGATAGATTACAACCGGGTTAGTTGATACTTTAGGGTGCAGGATGTTCTCTGCCGGACTTTCAACCGGTTCATAGAATTCAGGTATAGGTCCATCAAGGTTCGCTCCGGATTTTGCCCAGACGGCATCATCCTTTTTGGAGTGGTAAGGTGCGGTAAATATCCTGCCGCTCCCTTCCGCTGTCATCTTAAATGCGACACGGCCTTTCGCAGAGGACGGTTCGGAAGTTATACCCTTTACGTCAGGCTTGTCAACACCGGTCCATTTCCCTGCTTCCTTGTCCCACCATACCAGGGCACGATCCGGATCGCGCGGCTTTCCTTCCAGATCACACGAAGCCCTGTTATACAGCACTCTTACATTGCCCGGCCATGAGAATGCCCATTTTGGATATAGTCCCATCTTCTCCGGATCGTATTTGTCGTTCTGCCTCTTGGTAAGGTTATGTCCTTCACTGAAGCAGCCGGAATAGATCCACTCTCCGGCAGAAGTTGTTCCGTCATCTTTCAAACTGCCGATACCTTTAACAGGTCTGCCGGTCTTCAGATCGTAACCGTTGATCTCCTTCAGTACATCTTCGTATATGTAACTGAGGTTGTAGTTCCAGTCTGCTTTGAGGATAGGGTCCTGGTTTGCCGGATTTGGTGACTGTTTATACTCTTCTCTCAACTTAGTGAAAAGAGTATCAATAATTTCACAATCATTCTTGGCCATACCTATCGGATCGATAGCTTTCTGCCTCCACTGGATCCACCTGCCGCTGTTTGTAATAGTACCCTCTTTTTCTACAAAAGATGCGGCCGGCAGGAGGAGCACTTCCGTGGCTATCTGAGACGGGTCTGTTCCGGGAGATTTCCAGAAAGCGGATGTTTCACTTTCAAACAGCTCCTGGCAGACCAGCATGTCCAGCTTTGAAAGCCCTTCACGAACAGCATTGATATTCGGATTGGTAACCATGGGGTTCTGCCCCATGACATGGAAATATTTGATCTTACCATCCAGCATATTCTCAAAGAGTCTTACGGCCGAATAGTTCTGCATTCCGTTCCTGAGAGGGAGATGTTTATATAGATAACCATTCTCCTTCGTGGCATTTTCGCCGAACCAGGCCTTGAGCAGGTTTACAAGAAATTTTTCCTTAAACTTTCCATTGCTGTTATTCCAGTCATCGATAGTCGGCTGCTTGTGCGTTGGAGAAGCGAGATAACCGGGCAGGATATGGAAGAGCAGACACATATCGGTTGAGCCCTGGACATTTGAGTGGCCTCTCAACGCGTTTATTCCACCCCCTGACACACCGATATTTCCGAGAAGGAGCTGCATGACAACAAGTGATCGAATGTTCTGTACACCGGTAGTGTGCTGGGTAAGTCCCAGAGCGTACATGACTGTACCTGGATGATTATTCGCGAATACACCGGCTATCTTTTTTAGTTTCGCTACTGGTATTCCTGTTATCTTTGAAGAGGTTTCGAAGTCGTACCGCGCGTAGTGTTTCTTAAGATATGAGAAAACAGTATCAGGTTCATTCAGGTCTGACGCTTTTGCCGGTTTTCCATCTTCCAGGACGGCATATCCCCACGAGCTTTTATCATATATTTTTTTATCTGAATCGTATCCTGAGAAGAGACCTTCGTGGAAAGAGAAATCCTTTTTTATCCGAAAGGATGCGTTGGAAAAGTGTTTCAGGTAGAACTCATCATAGAGCCCTTCGCTCAGGACATTATTAATAATAGCCCCGAAAACAGCGATATCGGTACCCGGCCTGACCTGTGCAAAGATGTCGGCCTGGGAAGAGGTTCTCGTATATCTCGGGTCAACGTGAATTACTGTGGCTCCATTTTCTTTCGCCTTATCCACCCATTTCATGGAAACCGGGTGGTTCTCTGCGGCGTTACTTCCCTGGATGAGAATTACCTTTGCGTGCTGAATGTCGTTCCAGTGATTTGTCATTGCGCCTCTTCCGAAAGATGGTGCCAGGGCGGCAACAGTAGACGAATGGCAGATACGGGCCTGATGCTCAAGTTGGACAACGCCTAACAACCGGGCCATTTTTCCGTAAAGATAGCACTCTTCATTTGTGTTTGCGGCGCCTCCATAAAATGCAAGTGCATCGCATCGGCTGGCCCTGTAGTCAGTGCCCCCTATATTTTCATTCTCAATCCAGTTTTCATCACGGACAGTTTTTATCTTCTTTACCATTCTTGAGTATGCAAAGTCCCAGTCAACTTCCTTCCACTCGTTGGAGAAAGGCGCTCTGTACATCGGTTTGGTAATTCGTTGAGGGCTGTTTGGCAGGAATGAGAGGCCGGCTGCTTTACTGCACAGTGCGCCGCGGCTGATTGGATGGTCGGGATTACCTTCGAGGTTAGTGACCTTGCCGTTGCTGACAGAGGTTATCATCCCGCAGCCTACGGAACAGAAACAGCAGATGGTACGCGCTTCTTTATGGCTCTCCACTTTCAATGGTGGCGGTGTTTCGGTCTGTACACTCCGGCTCTGGGTACATCCTATATCGGCGAGGACTACGGCCGCGACACCAAGACCACCGAGTTTTATAAATTTCCTGCGCGTAATCTCCATATTCTCTCCTCCGGGTAAAATTAACTATTTTGAGCGGGTATATATTATTCCGAACTGGATTGATAAACAGGTTTAAAGCGATAGTGGTATTTTTATTAAAAACCCTCCTCTAGATAAAACACTCTTAGTCTAACTAAACAGATAGTTTTTCAGAAACAGGTAAAAATAGAAGAATGTGTTACATTGAATAGCGGCAAGTCTACATTTTTTGGGGTACCTGTCAAGATTAAAAACACCCTTTTAAGTAACCACGGATTACGACTATTTTGTGCCGGAATAGTCCGGTTTTCTAAGGCGTACAGGGGCAAATACTTCCAACCCATCAGGACTGTTTTTTGAGTGTAACGGTAGAAATAAATAGTCGCTGTTGTTCCCGGTATCAAGTATAATGACACTTTGTAAAGTTCAAAGTGACTAAAGTAAGGAAACGAGTTGCGAGTTAAGGCGCGTTATTTATATTGTTTTTATTTACTCTTTTACTAAACAGGAATAAAGGAGATGATATGGAAAACAGAGAAGAATTCTTAGATCAGGATGATGTATTATCACGTGTGCATCAATATGAACTGGAGAGAGATGATGAGAGAGTCTTCGTCAATGTCAGAGAACCTATTGGCGGTTCGTCTAAAGGTTCCTTCATTGCGGTTCCCAGCCTGATCAGCAAAGAGTGTAGTAATACCGATTACGTCGGTTTGGGTGATTCTCTAGATGACGCATTAAATGATTGCTTGAAGAGAATTAAAGGAGTGCCGTTAGGTCAGGTTATTCCTCAAGGTTAATCTGTTTCAAAGGCTTATATATATGGACTGTTTCATGTGTATAAGCCTTTTTCTATTTACACCTCTCCTCGTTTTTTTTAATAGAAGGATCTTAAACAATTCCGTTTGATTTTACGTTATCAAGATATGCGATATTCTGAAAAAGAAGCAGTAGCGATCTTTGAACAGTTAAAGAGATGTTCAATCGATGATCCTGATACGTTATTTGATACGGAAGCTTTACCAGGATTTGAAGAACTTGAAGGTGACACTGCAGGGGGAATTCTTGCTCTGAATCCTGAAAATCCCTGGTGGTTAAAATGTGTGATTAAGATCGCGTTTAAAAGCCCATTGAGACAGTGGACCGGTAAAAAATTCATTACTTCTTTTAATGAAGGCAAAGAAGGTCATGGCATAAATCTGTTTAAAAGCAGGTACTTTCCCCGGCTCTTCAAGTTTGATACTTATACTAAAAATGCGTACGCTGACGATAAGCCTTGTATTGCCTTAGATTACAGGCCATATCATCTGTTGACCTTCGGTTTGGTAGATGAGGTAAGGAAGTTTAAAGATGGACAGATTTTAGGGAGAGCGTATTATAAGTTTCCGTGGAGAAGGCAAACATGGTTTGTTGGGTACTTTGTCCTCTGCTCTATCGATAAGGAACGTATCATGATATAAGATTTTGCACTGTATTATTTAATAAGAATAGCTATATGTGGGAACTCATTCAACAGATTTATTTGTTTCATTATAGAGAGGAAGAGTGCAATTATTGCACTATGGAAGTATCGTCATGAGAGGGGGATTCAACAATGTATAGGACGATAAAATTATTAATACTGATTATGCTTTTTTAGAAATCGAGCTATTAATACTCAGAGAAGAGAGGGTATTAAGATGAAAAGGCGACAGAAACAGATAGATATACTGATATTAGGTGCAGGCTTCGGCGGTATATGCACTGCTAAATATCTTCTGAAATTTACTAAAAAAATCCTAAATGTAACAATTACCCTAATAGATCGAAACACTTATCATTTTTTTACTCCGCTTTTACATGAAGTAGCAACCGCTTCTATCCACTCAGATCACATCAAAAAACCATTGCGTATGGTGTTTAAGGGAGAAGATGTAGAATTCCATCATGGCGAGGTAGAGGAAATAGATTTGAAAAACCGGGCTGTAGAGATATGTACAAGCGGTACCGGTCGCGACAACCCTCCAAAATATGACCACTACACATACATTAATAAACCAGATTTTATTTCAGACAGAAGAGAGAAATTCAGATACGACTATCTGGTACTTGCAATGGGAAGCGATCCTAACTTTTTTGGCGTTACCGGTGCAGATAAGTATTCATATACCTTGAGTAGTATAAAAACTTCAGAAGGAATTAAGGCACGAATTCTTGAATGCTTTGAACTGGCAAATCAAACAGATAATCTGCAACTGAAAAAAGAACTTTTAACTTTTGTTGTTATAGGTGCCGGTGCTACCGGGACAGAATACATAGTGGAATTACATGATCTATGTAAAAATGTTTTATCAGAAGAGTTTGAGTTCGTAGAATTTGACCGCGACTGCCGAATCATATTGATAGAAGCTATGGATCAGATATTGCCCAATATGGATCCATACCTGGTGAAATATGCCATGAAACATCTTCAAGAAAACAATATAGAGATCATGACCTCAACGAAAGTTACAAAAATAACCGATTGTGCTATTGAGCTTAATGGAAAGTTTTTTATTCCTACACACAACGTTCTATGGGCTGCAGGAGTAAAAGCCAATAATTTAGTAGCAAGTTTGCCTCTGAAAAGGAACTCAGATGGCCGGGTAAAAGTAAATTCCTTTTTACAGGCAAGGGACAAACCTGAAATTTTTGCCTTAGGAGATAATGCCTGTTTTATGCCGAAAGTGGGAGAGAGCCCGCTAATGCAGACGGCACAGGTTGCAGTGCAAGAATCCAAGACTGTTGCCATAAATATTGTAAAGCACTTTAGTGGGAAAAAGCTTCATCATTTCAAATATGTATTTCTGGGTTCTACAGTATCCCTTGGCGAAAGAAAAGGTGTAGCGAATTTAATTGGTAAATTTGAATTGAAAGGTTTCTCTGCCTGGTTTAGCTGGAAGCTAACTTATTTAAGACATTTGCTGATTGCAGAAAAACTGTTGCGTGCAATATGGGACTGGTCTTTTGATCTGCTCTATAACAGGCAGATGGCACGTTTTAAGCTTCATTAATAATTATCAAAAATTACATATTAAACAGAATCTGAAAGGAGTTCTGTACGTAATAATAAAATTTTAGCTATTTTTGTAGAAAGGAGTACTGAATGAGAAAAATCAATCAAATGTTTTGCCTGCCATGCGGTTTCTCGATATCCATGGCCAGACTGGCCGGAGTGGATGAAGCAGGCTGGAGGTTAGTTTGTGTTTGATAACGCATATACATTATCTAAGATGAGATTGTCTTTTAAAGTTCAAGGAGTTATAACCTTTTTTGGAGAATAAGGAATGTCGAATGAAAAAGCGCTGTTTTGTAAGTTAAATAAGCCTGAAGATGTAGAGTCAGATTCACCGGTGGCGAAAAAACATGTGCCCGTTATTACGGTGCCTCCTGTTTTAAAAGCCGGTGAGTTTTACGATGTAAAGATTACGGTGGGAGAAATTGAACATCCGAATGAAAATGAACATTTTATACAATGGATTGAATTTTATGTAGGCAATGTATATCTGGGCAGATTTGATTTTGCACCGGTAATGACAAAGCCAGAGGTGACAATTCCTCTGAAACTGGGTCATCATGGGCTCGATTCTACATTAAGGGCGATCAGTCGTTGCAATTTACACGGTCTATGGGAAGGGAAGATTCAGGTAAAGACGGAATAATTAGGTTGCTGTAGTATGACGTGACACTACTTATCTTAACCTTGATTTAAATGAACATTTAAATCTAAAATGGAAGGAGCCAAATATGGCTACAAAGAAGACAAAACTAGCTGCAAAAAAAGTGTATACCTGTAAAACATGTGGAAGGGTCACTTCAAAGAAAGGTCACTTATGTACTCCTGTTCCACAGGAAAAAACACTTGTTTGTGATTATTGCGGAGCAGTTGAAACAGATACAAGACATGTCTGTGCCACTAAAGTTCTTAAGTTCAAATACTATTGTGGAAATTGTGGCAGAGTTGCAGTGAGTAAGAGTAGCGTATGTGCACCAAAAACAATTTCTCAGGTAAAAGCGAAAGTAAAACCTAAAGCAGGTGTAAAGTCAAAGACAAAAACTGTCGGCAAGAAAACTACAGTAGCAAAAAAGAAAAAATAAAAGTGATATTTTTAGTTACGTGATGTTTCACTATGGACTCGATTCTACATTAAGAGCGATTAGTCGTTGCAGTTTATACGGTTAATTTTTTTACAACTTTTTGGAGGAGAAATAATGTTTAAAAGAATATTGATTATAGCTTTTTTGCAAGCTGCTTTTGGATATCTGGTTTTGCCGGAAATAATGGCCGATGATATTGACGCACAGGGCATTTACACAAAGCGTTGTGTCATATGTCACGGTGAAGATGGTTCCGGTAAGACTGATTTAGGATCAGGGCTTGGCGCATCTGACTTCAGCGACAAAGCGGTTCAGGATGGTATAACGGATGAACAGATAGTGGAACAGATTACAAATGGGTCTGATAAGATGTTTCCTTTTAAGGATAAACTTTCTGAAGAAGAGATTCATGCTTTGGTTCCCATCGTAAGGGCATTTGGAAAATAAATGACAGCTACAATTAATGGAGGAATAAATAAATGAACAAAGTTCTTTATGGCCTGGTAGTTTTGCTGTTCTTTTCTGTAGTTCAATTTAATGTATCAGATACATTTGCCGGTAAAATAGATTATAAAAAGATATATAATAATCAGTGTAGAAAATGTCACGGGAAAGATGGTAAGGGTACAAAGAGGGGGAAGGGATTGGGGGTCCCGAATTTCAGTGATGGCGAGTGGCAAGATGCTACGACAGACAAACAGATGATCACTACTATCACTAACGGAAAGAAGAAAATGCCAAAACAGGGGCATAAACTGAGTCCGGAAGAGATTAAGGCGATGGTAAAATATATAAGATTCTTCGCTCCGAAAAAAAAGAGATATTGAAGAGCGTTTTAGGTATTTGCGGATCATAATGGGCGCCTGCCTTTGTTATTGTGAACGGGGCGGGTTGTCCATACTAATTTAAAATCAATAGTTTAACGCTGTTTGAACGTGTTTTTCTTTATAGAGAATTTCTTCATCTTGTTTAAGATCGTGCGCCGATTCAGCCCTGTGGATTCAGCTATGTCGCTTATTTTGCCTTTATGTTTCTTAAACGCCTCAACAAAGTATTCCTTTTCAATGCTGTCTAAATATTCCTGCATGTTATCGTAAGAGGAGATATCATGTTCTGCGTTTAACGGTAATGGCAGAAGCGGTGCTTCATCTGAATAAGTATTCAGTAGTTCTATATATTCAATAGTGTCAGATTCTTCCAATAGGACAGCTTTCTCAATGGCTCCTTCCAGCTCTCTTATATTTCCCGGCCATGAATATGACATAAGTTTCCTTAAAACACCGAATGAAACACCAGAAATATTTTTTTTGAAGCGATTGTTGAATTTCTCAATGAAGTGGTCGACTAGCAAGGGGATATCATCAGCACGTTCTTTAAGAGATGGAAGTCTTATAGAGATTATGTTGAGCCGGTAAAAGAGGTCTTTCCTGAACTTTCCTTTTTCTATCAGTTCCAGGAGATCCTGGTTTGTTGCCGCAATAATACGAATATCAACCCTTATACTCTTCTCGCCTCCTACCCTTTCTATCTGTCTTTCCTGTAGTACCCGTAAGAGCTTAACTTGGGTGAGGGTTGATAATTCACCGATTTCATCCAGGAATATTGTTCCTTTGTCTGCAAGCTCAAACTTTCCTTTTTTATCACGAATCGCTCCGGTAAAAGAGCCCTTAACATGCCCAAATAGTTCGCTTTCTAAAAGTGTTTCAGGCAAAGCGGCGCAGTTTACAGCCACCATGTTCTGGTCCTTTCTGAGGCTGTTATAATGGATAGCCCTTGCTACCAGTTCCTTGCCGGTTCCTGTCTCTCCTGTGATGAGAATGGTAGAATCTGTTTGAGAAACCCTGTCTATAAGATTGTAAACGTTCTGCATCAGGTAGTTTTTACCGATTAAGTTATGAAAATGGTACCTCTCTCCTAATGAAGTTTGCAGTCTCCTGATTTTGTCTTCCTTTATACCCAATTCCCGGGTAAGTTTCTCCAGCATCTTTTCGGATTCTTCATACTGGATCTCTTTATTTACCCTCTTAGTAACGTCTTTACTGATTGAAAGAACACCCTGTATTGTCCCTTCATCGTCAATAATAGGGGTACAGCTCTGGTCAAAAAAATGGGTAACATTTTCAGGCGAGGTAAGCTTCAGCTCTCTAATATTTAATTCCTTCCCGGTTTTTAAGACCTTGTTCAGGTTTTCTGCCATGCCCTGTTCTATTGATCTCATATGCAATGCCAGATAGTTTGTGCCCTTTACATCATCAAGGTTTTTGCCATAAGAGTGTTCGGCGGTTTTATTCATGTGTACGATATTAAAGTTCTTATCTAAAAGAACTACATCAGAATCTAAGTTATCTATAATTGACTTATCAATTGTTCCGTGGCTCGTTAATAAAGTTGGCTGAAGTTCTGCCTTTTTTTCTTCATTGGACGTAAGCAATTGTTGGGTTTGGTTTTTTTTCTTTGTCATAATTAATTTGTAAGCTTGTGCTTATGGGAATGTTATTGCCCATTTGTATTATTAGATTTTCTCTATAAGTTATCTAAATATATACAGAAACAAGAAAATTCCACTAACTGCTTCCCATTGATCGTTACAATCTAACAAAAATGGGTATCTGAAGCAACTACAAAAGGGTATCAATATTCCCATATGGCAGATAAAAAGCTGTTTTTTTATTATCATATAATCTTAAGTGCTTATATTGCAATGGTTTAAGAGTTCTGGCACACTCGTTGCGATATCAATAACTGAAGAGAGAGAAAAACTCTCAAATTACTGAAAAGTATTACTGTACGAATTATTTATTACAATTATTTAAATCCTGAAGGGAGGTAAACAAAATGAAAAAGGAATTAAGAAGATGGGAGAGAGAGCCTTTATTTACGACGCTGCATGACGATATGAACAGGATGTTGGAGGGTTTTTGGGATACTAAATCTTTTGGAAAGGGATGGAACCCTGATGTTGATATTGCTGAAACAGACAACGAGATTGTCGTAAAGGCTGAGATTCCAGGAGTAGATCCAAAGGAGATGGATATTTCAATCGTAGATGACAAGCTGTCAATAAAGGGAGAAAAAAAGGAAGAGAAGGAAGACAAGGAAGACAAGGGTAAATCCTATCATCGTGTTGAAAGATCTTATGGAAGTTTTACCCGAACGATCGCACTTCCCGCACATGTTAAAACAGATGAGATAGTGGCAAAGAATCATCATGGTGTGTTGGAAATTACTCTGCCAAAGATGGAAGAGGCAAAGACGAAGAAGATAACTGTAAAAACTGCCTGAATATGTACAGTGTTGAGATGCGGGCGAAACCTGCTTCTCAACACTGTCGAGCTGAAAAATAAATTGTAGAGCAATATACCTTAGTTTTGAAAGGAGGTCTGAAATGTTACTACCAGGAGCACTTGAAACTTTACTAGGATTACAGGATGCCATGGATCGCACGTTTAATACAGGTTTCTTTGATAGCGCAACGACCAGTCGAGGTGTGTATCCACCGGTAAATATCTTTGAAAACAATGGCGATTTAGTTCTTGTTGCGGAATTACCCGGAGTAAGAAAAGAGGATCTGAACATAGAAGTAAAAGGAGACACAATTAGACTCGCAGGAGAACGTACTATTAAGCATGGCGAAAATGTCAGCTACCACCGTGTTGAACGTAACTCTTCTAAATTTGACAGGACGTTGAAGCTACCATATAACGTTCAGTCTGATAAGGTGAAAGCTGAATATAAAGACGGTCTTCTGGTTGTTGCTCTGTCACGTGCGGAGGCAGATAAACCAAAACAGATTACAATCCAATAATTAGATGAAAGGAGGATATCATGAGCAAGGAAACGAAAGAGGTAACGAAAGCTAAAAACAGGAAGCCGGAAAAAACCGAATATGCCGGAGAGAGAACTATTCCGGGGAAATGTTATATTCCTAAAACTGATATTGCTGAAACAGAAAACAGTCTGGTTGTAACTATGGATGTTCCCGGCGTAAAAAAGGACAATGTAAATATCACCTTGGAAAATAATATCCTGGAAGTCGATGCCAAAATAGACAATTCGCCCTATGAGAGCCTTAATCCGGTATATACCGAGTACAATGTAGGTCATTATACCCGAAGATTTACCGTATCAAACACTATTGATACAGCAAAAATTGATGCGAATCTTACTGACGGTGTCTTGACCTTGGCATTACCAAAGGCTGAGGAGTCGCGACCTAAGAAGATTGAGATAAGCTGAATCGAGCTACTGTAGTAACGTATTTAAGAAGGGAGTATTGAAGGTCACATTACCAAAGAGTGAAAAAGCTCAGGAAAATGTTCGGAAGATTGAAGTAAAAAGTGAATGAATTTGATGCTTATCATGGGAGGCACTCAGTACAAGATTTGCGTATCGAGTGCCTCCATTAAGCAGCTTTCTAAGCGAGAGAGATTATTGTCTTGAAGCGGGCTAACTTTAAAAGAGAAAGGATACCTACCAGGGTCTGGCGGGATTTAATAACCCGGCATAGAGAAAAATCGCAACAGATATAATCATTTGAGAAAGAAACAGGAGATAAAAGTAAAAATGGAAGTTCCAGACAGTTCTCAAGCTCAACATTTCACCGTTCATTTCCTGTTCCCTATGGTGTTGACAGTACCAAGGCAGAGATGGAGCACGATGGCGATAAGATAATTATCAAATTGCCTAAAGTTGGATAATTAAAACCTTAATAGTATGTAAAACGTATAGGAAGAGATGAAGGGATAAAATAAGTAGATTAGAGAGTGGAACGCTTCTGTTTTCAGACTTTATTACTGAGGTAATTGGTGGTATAGTTACAGGTTCTATTAGAAAATTAAATGTGATGTGTTTTATAGTAGAGCAGTGTTGCTTCGCTATTTAACTGTATAGTGGGTACCTGAAATGAAAAAATATAGTTTTTTTGTCGTTGGTTTTGGGATCGGCTTGTGCACTCTTTTCGGGTCGCTTGTCTCTGATGCGGGTGAGACTCTCTTGCTTGTTAAGGGAGGGGCAGTAAAGCTGCAGGAAGGTGAGTTCGGGTATGATGCAGAGCAGCTTAAGAGAAGACTGGGTGTTAAATCGCTAAGAGGGGCAAACCTGTCAGGGTTCGATTTGCGATGGCTCTATCTGCAGGAGGCTGACCTGGCGCAGGCGAACCTGCAGGGAGCGAATCTGAAGGGGATAAACCTGAGAAAGGCAAACCTGCGAGGGGCCGATTTGCAAGGGGCAGATCTTTCCGGTGCAAACATTGCAGACGTGGACTTGCGTGGAGCAAATCTGACCGGTGCTGAAAATCTCGCCATCAGGCAGATTATTACGACCGTCTACGATAAAGAGACAAAATTCCCGGATGGTCTAACGTTCAGGGATATACCCAAATACAATAAGGACAGTCTGAAGAGTGCTTTGGGTGTTAAGATGCTGGAGGGTGCGGAAGCGAAGGGAATGATATTGCGATGGGGAGATTTTGAAGGTGCGGAGATGCCGTGGTCATCTTTCCAGGAAGCTGACCTGACAGGGGCAAATCTGTCACATACAAATTTATCAGCATCAAACCTGCGTGATGCAAACCTGCTGGATGCAGTTTTGCAAAAGGCTAACTTGAAGAATGCGAGCCTGCAGGGAGCAAACCTGAAGCATGTAAATCTACAAGGGGCAGATTTGACAAGTGCAAGCCTGCAGGATGCGAACCTGACGGGAGCAGACTTGCAGAAGGCAAAATTGTCGTCGGCGAACTTGTCAGGAGCAAACTTGTCAGGTGCAGATCTGCGTGGTGTGGATTTGCGTGGAGCTGATCTGAGGGGAGTGGAAAGCATAACGGTAAAGCAGCTTGCACCGGCCATCATTGGTATGCGCACACGCCTGCCGGAAGGCATAACTTCCAAACAGATTCAAAAATACAAGGCAGGTAAGAGGTGAAAAGAGTTGCGTGTTACGAGTTAAGATGTTTCGAGTTAAGGCGGTAAGTGAAAAAAATATAGCGCATCTACAAGAATGTAGATGCGCTATAAAAGGCGAAGTAACTTACCCTCTATTTAGCAGGCCAGTCTGTACGGGACGCTTTATGACATTCAAAGCATAAGTTTCTTAACAATGAATCAAAAACTTCATATGTTTCTACGCTGTCTCCATCTTTTGCAGTATCTGCAAGGTTTTTAGTGGCTACAGCCATCTCTTTTGCGTATTTCTCATATTCCGCTTTCATTGCTTTGTCAGACATTTTAAATTTCCGGCCTACCAGTCCCCATTCGTCATCCGGAAAATACATATCAACCATATACTTACTGATTCTGGATATCTTATTAGACTCTTTAATCACTACATCAAAATCACCAGTCAATAATCCGTCCAGAATTTTAGACATAGATGAGCCTACAGCTTTCATCGCATATTTAGTAGCCATAGAGTCATGCATAGTATCTCCTCCTGCAGCTGCATAGACTTTACTGCTTTCTCCGCTGAAGGTTAGAACCCCTGAAGTAATAACTAACGCACAAAATAAAGCTATACACACTTGATAAATTTTCTTCATTATGCATTCCTCCTTTTTCTTTCTTCAAAAATAAAATATACAGTATCTTTAAAAATTAACTTTATTCACAGATATAGCAAATTTAGTTTAGCACGAAACATTGCTTTCCAACAATACTAATATGCAACTTTAAAAGGCCAAGCTTTCGCTTATATAACGCGCAATATTGGTACCGTTATTGATCTATTAACAGATAAAAATATTTAATAGATGTATAAGTAATGGTCCAACAATGTCTTACTCGTCAAGACGTAATTTCGTAAAAAAATGATTAGCAAATAGTATATTAGTAAATACGAAAATATTTCGTCTGTTTGTGTCTGCCTGCCTGTTATCAGGCAAGTTCGCAGTGAACGATTTTTTGCCTTTCTGCATTACATAAAAGGTTTGAATAATTAATACAATAAATGTAGTCTTGAATGAAGAAGTATAGTGATAAGAGAAATGGGTGACGTTAAACAATAATATGGCTTTTGGTAAATGTGATAATTGTGAACAGACGGTTAAAGCAAAGCAATCCGGGAAGCAGTATATTCTTCCCTTGTTTTTCTTTTTCTCGGGACTTTTGGTACTCGCTTATGAGCATGATCTTGGCAGTTCACGACCGGTCATGTCTGTCATTGGGTGGCTCTCGACAACCGCCGGTTTTGCCTGGCTTGTCGTAAAAGGTATTCGTTATATTTCAAAGTGATAAAACTGGAGTTAATTATGGACGATCAGGAGAACGAAGCAGGTGGCAGGCGAATTCCATGGGCCTGGATTATAGGGGTGGGTATAGGAGTGCTCATCGCAATAAAGATCTATATTTTTTTCAAAATGTAGATTGCGTGATTGGTGTCTGTTTAAATCAGGCTTTAATCAGGTGATTACTCCGACACGTTGTTTTTTATCTTACTCTACCTTCAATGCATTGGACGCATCTTGATTTGACCACTCTTTGATTTTGTATTCAATTTTCCTTGTGGAGAGGCCGAGTATCTTTGCTGCCTTAGACTTACTACCATTAGTCGTGTGAAGTGTTTCCAGTATAACCTTCTTCTCGATCTCCTTCATCGTTGTTCCTGAC
>JASMMK010000009.1 GCA_030748215.1 Candidatus Scalindua sp. | reverse complement strand
TTAATGACATAATTTTTTTAAGTTTTAGGAGGAATAATCTGTGGCATATTTGAATGGTAAGAAAGAAATTAGCGGAGGATGGAATTTGTGCTTGAGGAATATTCTGTTCAGTGCAATTATTATTGTTTTTGTGTCCATGCTTTGCCTTGGTAACACTGTAATGGCAGGAGACAAACTTGAGGGAAAAGACCTGTACAATAAATACTGTGCACCGTGTCACGGTGAAGATGGAGATGGCTATGGTCCTTTGTATGGTGCCCTTTATCCTAAACCAAGAGATTTTACAAAGGGTCAATACAAGATCCGTACCAACCCTTCAGGTTCTTTGCCTACGGACGCTGATCTTATTCATGTAATTTCCGTTGGGATTCATGGAACTTCCATGATGCCATGGGATATCCTTGATAAAGACCAGATCACGTCGCTGCTTCCGGTGTTAAAGAGTTTTTCTGAAGCTTGGCAATACAGAGAACCTGAACCGTCAGTAGTTATGGGGCCTGAGTTGAGGTCAACGCAGAAGACTATTGCAAGGGGTAAGGAGCTTTATTTTCAGAAAGAGTGTTGGAAGTGCCATGGTGAAACAGGAGAGGGAGATGGTCCCAGCAGTTACGATCTTGAAGATGAGTGGGAAATTCCGATCCAAGCCTACAATTTTACCAGGCAGGATAAGTTTAAGGGAGGCGCTACAAATAAAGATATCTATCTGAGATTTACAACTGGCGTTAATGGTACACCGATGCCATCATTTGCTAACGAGCTTTCAGACGAGGATCGCTGGTGTATGGTTCATTTCGTAAAATCACTGGCCAGTAAAACAAGCAAAGAAGAACATGCGGAGTAAGTTTTTTCACAAATATAAATAAATAAAATAAAGGAGAATGAGTATTATGAATTACGCAAAAAAACTGATGCTTTTCCTTACAATGGCATTGCTGGTTATAGCCATACAGTTCTCAGGATCAGTTCGAGCTCATGATGAGGCAGTAGAGAAAGAGCCTTACGTGCCAAAGACTATGGATATTTATGAAGGCTTTCCTGACTGGTACAATCCGGTCTTTAAGGACAATGTTGGTCTGAGCGAGGGTGCAGGCCTATTTAAAGACTATTACAAGCCTTTGGCGATGCAGATGTATATGTCCCCAATGAGACATTATGAACCAATGGATATTCTGGATCACTCTCTGTTTATTGAGAAAGAGCGTAGAGATCTTTGTATCAGGTGTCATGATGGTATTAATACTGGTGCAGTACATGACTGGAAGGGTTCTGCTCATTTTAATCCGAGAAAGACACCTTTAATAGCACGAAAGACCAAGATTATAGAGCAGTCAATTGGAAGAGAAATTATCAATGTTGACTGTTTTGACTGTCACGCTGATACGGAGAAAAATGAGATTAGGATGCCTCATGCTGAGATCTGTAGTGAATGCCACGAAAGACAGGTACGTCAGTTTAATAGTGAGAAGGACCATGGCCGTCCTAACCACATACAGGCGATGGAGGCTAACGTTCTTGTCCCTTGGTATCCTGAAGCAGACAGAAGAGGATGGCTTGCAGGTAATGGTGGTTGTGATATGTGTCACGGTATTTCAACAAAATGTGACCCATGTCACACAAGACATTCATTTTCTGCTGCAGAAGCAAGGAATCCAAAAGCATGTATGACCTGTCATATGGGGCCTGACCATCCGGACGCAGAGTCTTATGGTGAGTCAAAGCACGGTATGATTTTAGAGATGGAGGAGGAGAGTTACAACTTTGATAAACCTCTTGCTCATGTGCAGGTTGGAGATGAGTACCGTACACCAACTTGTCAGTTCTGTCATATGTATCAGGGTGGTGGGACATTTACACATAATTTCGTTTCAAAGGGTATCTGGCGTATGGGTACGGTTCCTCCGTCAAATATAGAGTATAAATCATCACTCAGTGCATATCCATACGGGATTAACATCATTGCTCCAAAAATAGATGTTTACTCGGATGAGAACCTTGATAAGAGGGATAAGTGGGTAGAGGTTTGTTCTAACTGTCATAGTCCTCGCTTTGCTTATACGTATCTAGAGCAGCTTGATGATTACATGTTCCAGGCATTTGGTCTTACTGATCAGGCACAGAAGATTATTGATGATCTCATTGCAGAAGATATACTGTATCCATCTGTAGGAGAACGTGATATCTATCCGCTTGGTGACAAGATTGCAGAGTTATTACCAGCATCCTTGATCGGTGACGGTGTGTACAACGCATTCAAGTCGTTAGGTGGAAAGGTGCCGGTTGTTGGGCCTATCCTCGGTGTGTATGCCATGTTCTATCAGGGTGATAATAACCCGTCTCTAATAGAGGCAGAATATGCCAAGATGTGGTTCTGGTATAAGCTTCAGGGTTATAAAGGCTATGCCCATGCCCAGCAGGATATAATGTGGTGGTGGGGTCAGGCACCAATGTTTCAGCAACTTGGAAAGATACAGTCTGAGGGTATGAGATTGCGTAGAGAGCATGCTTTAGAGCAGGGCTCTGGTGGTGCAAAATCGGTCTCACACAGCAGTAGTGGAAGCAGTAGTAGCCACAAAGAAGTAAAGATACCAGAAGGCAACGTATGGGAAGTAGAAGCGTTGGATTATTAAAGAAGAGTATTAATACGGATGCAATTTGTCCGTAGTGATAAGATAGAAAAAAGGCGCTCAGATAATGAGCGCCTTTTTTTTTGTTCAAACGAGAAAACAGATATATCTTTATTGTTTGGGATGATTGTCCGTACAGACAATTTAATTAGATAGCTCTATATCTCTTTTGTACAATACAAATTAGATTTCTGTTAATAACATTTAGTGAAATGAATATTAAGATAAAAGGCTTATTAATTCTGTTAGTGATGTTCTTTATTGGTTCATCTCTTTATGCACAGGGAGAACAACAACCTGTCGATGCAAACCGGCAGAAAGCACAGGAATTTGAAAATTTTGGTGAATATCTTAAGGCTGCAGAGTTGTATGAAAAATCTGCACTTGAGGAAAAAAAAGCTTCTGTTCCGATAAAATCAAATATAGTAACAGGTCTTAATCAGGCCGCACACTATTATTCTCTGGCTGGCCAATATAAAATTGCTACTGATAAAATAGAAGAAGCGTTGAAGATGGCTGGAAAACTAGAGCGGGAAGATTTAGTTGCCGATTGCCTAAATCGCTTTGGATATTTTTATAACTACTTGAAGAGAGAAGATGTGGCGATCAAGTATTATCAGGAGGCATTAGAAATATACGGAGATTCAGGACATGAGAATAAAGTTACGACTAACCTTAATCACATTGGAAACATTTACAACTCTTCAGGACAGTATGACACGGCAATCGAATATCTTGAGAGAGCCTTAGATTTGGGTAGAAAGCACAACTTGGAAGGCAAGGTTGCTACTGTCCTCGGGGATATTGGCAGGGTGTATGAATCTATTGGGAAATATACTATAGCTATTGAACACTATAAGGAAGCCTTATCTATAGGCAGAAAGCTGGAACTGGAAGAAGAGATTTCAAATCAGCTCAACAACATTGGTAATATTTACAAATCCTGGGGGCAATATATAACTGCCGCCAAGTATTATGAAGAGTCGTTAGAAATATGTAGAAAATTGTGGAGGCAAGATAGCGTTGTTTTTCTGAGTCGGCTTAAAGAGATTGGCGATGCTTGCAGAGCTCTGGGGCAATGCGAAAAGGCCATCAAGCATTATAATGAGGCTCTGGATATTTACAGAGATCTGGAGCAGAGTGATAATGTTGTTGCATGCCTAAACAATATTGGAAGTGTTTACCTGGATCAAAGTAAACATGAGAAGGCCGTCAAGTATTTTAAAGATGCTCTGGGAGTGATCAGAACACCGGGGCAGGACGATAATTCTTCCATAAGCCTGAATAATATTGGCAATGTTTATGGTTCCCTGGGGCAATATGACAAGGCTATCGAGTATTACGAAAAGGCCTTAGATGTAGACAGAAAATTGAAAGAAGAGGCAGAAGAAGTTCTTACTTCAAGGAATCTTGATTTGTATTACCGTTTCTACTGGAACAAACATGATAAGATTATCTATCCTTATGAAAGGGATATGGCTAATAATAAAAAAATTAGGAAAGATATTGACCTCAGCAGAAACCTCAACAGAATTGGTATAGCCTCCATCTTACAAGAAGAATATAAAACGGCAATTGATCGTCTTAAGGAATCTGTATCCATAATAGAAGAGTTGCGTAAAACAGAAACCGGAGAGATACGTAAGCGCTTATTGAATGATCTGCTGTACTCCTATCAACTGCTGGCCTCAGCCTATATCAAAGATAATGATGCTCCTTCTGCCTTTCAGACTATTGAACTCACCAGGGCAAAACTTCAGATTGAGTGGTTTACCAGCAGTGAAAGTGAAAAAGATAGAAAAAAGAAAGAAAAAAGGATCTGGTTGCAGGAGGTAGAGGAAATTCAGGAAACCCTGGATGATGATACTGCAATAATTGTATACGCGAATATTAATCTGGAAAAAATAGTACAGATTGCTATTGCTAAAAGAGGGATTACAGGTAAGGAAGTATCGCGTAAGTCCTTTGTGCAATCGTCCATTGGCAAATATGAGGCACAGATAAAAACGTTATTAATAAATCTGCACAAACTAAGTAATAATAAAAATGATTTTAATAACATTATCAACTATTACGGTTCTTTATTAAGTGCACCTCCATTACAGGGTAGAAGAGGCAGGGAGACAGATACCGACAGGTTCAGTGAAACCAAAGAGATTGGAGGGGCATTATATGAACTACTTATTAAGCCTATTGAGGAACAGGTTAAGGATAAAAAAAACCTAATTATCATTCCAGATGGGATTTTGGCTTTTGTGCCTTTCGGAACCCTTATAGATGAAGATGGGCGGTACCTGGTAGAAAAATATAACATAAGCTACATTCAATCTGTGGATGTTCGTAAACTAATCAGGAAACGAAAATACGAAGAAGATCGTAAACCGTTGTTGGCATTTGGCGGAGCAATTTACGAGGACTCTGATTTTAAGGCAGAGACAATCGAGAATAGAGTCCAGCTGGCTGTTTTGACAAAAAACATTCATTCCAATCTTGAAAATATTCAAATGGATCTATTAATGAGAAATCTTTATCCAGATTTTGAAAATGTTAGATCTGTTGGAAATGCCTACAATGTTCTGGGTATCTCCTCTTGGCCTGATCTGCCGGAAACGCTGAAAGAAGTTCATCAAATTAAAAGTGTGATTAATAAGTCGAATATCTTTACAGGCAAGAATGTAACGGAAAAAGACATAATAGAGTTATCCAAAAACTGGAAATTCAATGAATACGAAGCTCTTCATTTTGCAACTCATGGCCTCATTGTTCCAGAGGTGCCAAAACTTTCCGCATTGGTTTTGTCACAATTTAAAGAAATGGGAAAAGAAGATGGTTATTTACGTACCGAAGAAATTGCAAAAATGGAGATCAAAGCAGATTTGGTGAATCTGACTGCCTTTGATGCCGGCCTGGGAGGAATATACGAGAATGATGGTTTTACCAGGTTAATCCATTCTTTCATTTTGTCCGGTACTAAGGCGGTTTCTGTATCACTCTGGAGAGTGGCAAATGAATCGACATCAAAGTTTATGGTGACAATGTACAGTCTGGTTCAGGACAAGGGCATGAGTTATTTAGATGCAACCACAGAGGTGAAGCGACAATTCCTTAATGGCGACTTTGGTGAGGAGTACAAAACACCATATTACTGGGCGCCGTTTGTATATTATGGCAATTAGATGATTGGATATTTCAGTTTTTTACGTAATGATCTGATCTTGCGCATGCACCACAATCCGGGCAATCATCGGTAAAACAATCAAGTGTAAATTCCTGCTCAAAAGATCTCTTTCTCTCCTTAATCAGGAATTCTTTTATTAATCCACAGTTCAGATGTTCCCATGGCAGAACTTCGTCTTCTCTTCTTTCTCTAGATAAATAAAAATTTTCATCCAGACCCGCTTTTTCAAATGCAATTTTCCATTTATCATAATCAAAATGATCATCCCAGGAGTCAAATCTGCAACCATCCTGCCAGGCGTGAAAGACTGCGTTTCCAAGCCTTCTGTCGCCACGTGCAAAAATTCCTTCCAGTATGCTCCTCTCCGGTTTATTGAATTTCACACGAATTCTTCTGTGCTTGATCTTATCCATTATGATGTGCTTAATCTCTTTTATTCTATTCAGTGAAATCATTGGTTCCCATTGAAACGGGGTATGTGCCTTGGGGACGAAAGTTGATATAGTTATATTCACGTTTCCATGTGAGCCTTTAACCTCTTTCTTGAGATTAGAAATTTTGTAAGCCAGATTTGCTATCTCTTCAACGTCCTCATCTGTCTCTGTGGGAAGGCCAACCATAAAGTATAGTTTAACCAGATTCCATCCCTCTTTATATGCCTCTTTAACCCCAGCGAAGAGATCGTCGTTTGAGATATTTTTGTTGATTACCTTTCTGAGCCTTGTAGTCGCTGCTTCGGGCGCCAATGTTAAACCGGATTTGCGTACGGTATTGAGGAAAGAAGGTAGCCCGGTCAGCTGATCAGAAACTCTCAGGGAGGGAAATGCAATGTTTACTTTTTTTTGATCAAAAGCCTTACCCATGTTGGTCATCAGATCATTAAGATGAGGATAGTCACTTATTGATAATGCCCCGAGAGATATTTCGTCGTGTCCTGTATTTTGATAACAATCTGCGGACATATTCAGGATTTTATCCACTGATCGTATTCTGTTTGGACGTTTTGTCATTCCTGCCTGGCAGAATCTGCAGCCTTGTGTACAGCCCCGCATAACCTCAATAGAGATACGATCAAAGACGGTTTGTACATATGGTATAATTGGCTTCTCAGGAAAATATGCTTTTCCCAGGTTGCTGATTGATGCGCCATATACAACGGGTGGCACATCGGGCAGGTTTGGTTCTATTTTGTTTATAACTCCGTCAGAATCATAAGTGACATTATAAAGAGAAGGGGCATAAAGGTTTTTCATCTTTTTTGCAAGCGAGACGATCTTCTCTTCTCTTGACAAATTTTCCGTATTATTGAGTGCTTTAAAATGTTCAATAAATTGAGGTAGCTTCTCCTCTCCATCACCTAAAAAGAAGATATCAATAAAATCAGAGATTGGTTCTGGAGTAAGTGCCAGAGGCCCGCCGGCAATAATTAATGGATCACTCTCTGCTCTCTCATCCCTTTTCAACGATATCTTTGCAAGATCCAGCATATTAAGCACGTTTGTAAACGACATCTCATACTGAAGTGAAAAGCCAATAATATCAAATTCTTTTAAAGGTGTGAACGTCTCCAGGGAATATAATGGTATATCGTGTTCTCGCAGAGCAGCTTCCATGTCATACCATGGTGCGAATACTCTTTCACAAGCAGTGTCTTCCCGTTCGTTTAAAAGACCGTATAAAATCTGCATGCCCATATGTGACATTCCTATTGCATACGTATCCGGAAAAGCCAGGGCCATGGTAACGTCTATATTGTTATCTTCCTTTTTAATGGAATTCCACTCTTCACCAATGTACTGTCCGGGTGTTTCCACAAAAGGAAGAATTTTGTCTTCTACATAACGGCGGAGGTTATTCATAAAATCCATCCTTTGCCAAGGCGACTCTATTCCTCATTCTGACATTAAATATAAATGATAATGCTATAAAGGATGATATCAGGGAGGATCCCCCATAGCTGATAAATGGCAAAGGCAAACCGGTAATTGGTGCAAGCCCTATTGTCATGGCAACATTTATGAGTATTTGAGTGGCAAACATTGCGGTGAAGCCCGTTACAATCAGCCTGCCATAAGGATCCCTGGTGTGTAGTGCAATGCCTATACAACATGCAATAAAAACTACATAAAGGCACAGGAGTGCACCGGCTCTATAAAATCCCCATTCTTCCGCTATGACAGAAAAGATAAAATCCGTATGCCCCTGTGGAAGGAAGTTAAGCTGATTCTGTACACCCTTGCCCCATCCGCTACCAAAGCTGCCACCGGAACCAATTGTTACTAATGATTGAATTCTGTGATAACCTGCCCCAAAGCTACTTACTGTATCGGGCCAGAGAAAACTTAGTATTCTCGCTTTCTGATAGGTATGAAGCACAAAATACCAGAAAATAGGAATTGTGGATAAGGTGAAAGCTATTATAGTAAGTAGATACCTGACCTTGACACCGGCAATAAACATAATTGAAAAAAATACAGGAACCAGGATCAAGCTTGTACCAAGATCCGGCTGTTTCATAATTAATGTCATTGGCAGGAGTGTTAATGCTAACGGAAATATAATACCACTAAATCCCGCAATGCTCTTTTTATCCACAAAATACCTTGAAAGGACTAAAACAAGGGCGATCTTCATCATCTCAGAAGGTTGTATTGAGATATGGCCTACCATCAACCATCTTTGTGCGCCGTACACTGTCTTGCCAAATAACAAGACTAAAAACAGACAAAAGAGGACTATTAAATATAAAATATATGAAATCTTACCAATTGAATAATAATCAACTATTAACAAAGCAGAAAAAACTACGATTCCAACACCTATCCAGATTATCTGTTTAAGTGCAAAACTTTCCGATGACGCACTCCATACAAAGAAAAAACCGGTAGCCAGAAAAAGGCATACTACCAAAAATATCAGCCAATCAAAATTTCTTAAACCAACAAGACGCTGCATATAAACAATTCTCCTTAACTTAAATATTTGTTACCAGGTACTTCTGTGCACGAGTGCTTTCAATCGGCTGCAGATAATGAAGAGAGGTTTGTTTCGTTCCCGCCCGGAAAACATGGTCGGATGGGTAATCCTCTCTACAGACTAGATTCCGATTGTAATAAAATTTCCTGGACTATAGGGCCGGCAACTGCTGCGCCGTGTCCTTTAGTATGCTCAACTACAACAACAAAACAGTACTTTGGGTTGTCAAAAGGGGCGTAGCCGACAAACCATGCATGATTTTCATCCTCTATTGACGTTTGCGTTGTTCCGGTTTTTCCTGCTACGAGCAATTCCTTCAAGCCTGTCTTCTTAGCTGTGCCACTGGTTACTACTCTACGTAATGAATGTTTTATGATATTCATGGTTTCTTCTGTTATGTTTATTCTTTCTGTCAGATCATATTTATTGTTTACTAATATATTACCCTTATGATCGGATATTTTCTGGAGAATATGAGGTTTTGTGTACCATCCTCCATTTGCAATAGTGGCTATTATCCTTGTAATCTGTATTGGAGTTGCCAGCATTGCCCCCTGGCCAATAGACAAATTTATTGTTTGTGAAAAAGAATTTGATTTTGGAAAATTTCCTTTTTTTTCATAACTCAGGCCAACATCTGTTGTATTTCCAAATCCAAAATTTTCTGCCCACTTTCTTAATAACTTTCCTCCAAGGATTTTTGCCGTTTCGTAGAAGAAAATATTGCATGAATATTGCAAGGCCTCTTCAACATTTAATAAACCGTGGCCTTGCTTTGTATGACATCGAAAACGGATGTTTCCAACTTTCAATGATCCGTAGCAGGGAAAATGAGAATTTTCATCTATTTTGTTTTCTTCCAGTGCTGCAATTGCAGTGACTATTTTAAAGGTTGATCCTGGTGGTAATACACTTTGAACAGGTCTATTGAGGAAGGGCTTAAGGGGGTTTTTGCTAAGGGCCGAGTAGTTCTTATTAAGAGTATTTAAGTTATATCTGGGGAAAGATGCCATCGCGATAATCTCACCATTCCACGGATCCATTACAATAACGGAACCCTTTTTTTCACCGAGTGCTTTTTCTGCAATAGCCTGTATTCTGCTATCTATGGTCAGGAAAATGTTATTACCGGGAGTTGATGGTCTTTCCAGGATAAGTTTGTTAACGCGCATAGTATCAAGAGTTACTTCTTCAAATCTCTCTCCTGGAATTCCCATTAGCCTTGAATTATATATCTTTTCAATTCCGTTTTTCCCAATTAAAGCATCCATTGAAATTGACTTTTGAGTAAAAAATTCTGATTCTGATTCACCACTCTTTTTAAGATCGTCAAACCATTTTTTCTTAAAATTATAGTTTTGTATCTCTTTTTCACTCATCTTCCCAACATAGCCTATTACATGTGAAGACATATCACCCTTGGGGTACCATCTTACCGGATTTGTTTCTATCTGTATGCCTGGCAGGTCCAACATCCCCACTTCAAACTTTGCAACTTTTTCCCAGGGTATGTGAGAGACTACTGAGTGGGGTACTGTTTCTTCTCTGATGCGTATTTTTCTTTCATTTCTCCTTTCAACGGCACGCTTGATATTTTCTACTTTTTTCACAATTTTCGCAGCTTTATTGAAAATATTGATATATGGAATTTCAAGTAATCCGGCGATCCTCTCCACCCACATTACTTTATCAATATGACATTCATTGCAGAGATTATGGTTTAATGCCAGTTTTTTTACCTCTGATGCTCTGGGTAATATATTTTGTTTGAAGCATAAGTTTGTATCAAACAGCTTTTTATACATAACGGTGAGTTCAAAAGAGTGCTTATCTACTGCTAAAACCGAACCGTTCCTGTCATATATTGTTCCTCTTAACGTATTAATGTCAACGGTCCTTATTCTTTTGTTATTAGATATACCACTGTATTTTCCCCCTTGAATCAACTGTATGTAAAACAGTTTGCAGAAGATTACCAGGAATAGTAGTGATATAGTCCCAAAAAGTATTTTAAAACGAGCCTTTTGCATTATATTTTTCTTCTTAAAGATGGGAATCCGAATGAAGAGTAGAATCTGTTGAGCAACCAGAATACCGGAGGAACAATTATTGCATTATAGATAGCGATAAAAGGGCATTTCAATACCATTGGTAATAAGCCTGCAGAGGTAAATGATATTGAAAACATAAAGAGGTAGAGAAAATTATATATTATTGAAATTATAAACGTGACCGAAATTTGTGTCGCCAGGTGTCTGCCATATATATTATCTTTGATCATTGATATCATATACCCCACAATAACAAACAAAACGGTATTTAAACCGAATAGACCTTCGGAAAAACAGTCCTTAGCAATGCCCATTGTCCAGTTCGCATGTAATGATCGATCGAGTTTAGAGTTTAATGAATGATAAACAAGAAAAATGGTAAAGAGATCAGGTTGTATGCCCAGGACGCTTATGTGTTGTAATAATGTCGTCTGGATTAGTGATATGCAAAGAGTAACACTTATTATGGTAAACCATGGCATGGGGATCTTTTGTAACTCTAAAAAATGTCTTTAAATCACATATTTTCATCAGGGCGGCGTTTCTCAATTCCTTGATGATTTACTTCAGGTTCAGAAATACGTTCTACACTTTGTTTCCTGATTACCAATACATGCTCTATCCTTGAAATAGCAACTCTTGGCTTGATCTTAATGTCTTTGAACAGTTTTGCATTTTTCTGTTTGACCTCAATAACATCACCGACATAGAGAGACTTCGGGAATGCTCCTCCGATACCTGATGATACAACCTTGTCAGACTCATATATGTCTGTTTGTCTGGGTACATATTTCATTATACATGTACCATCGGCAGTTCCCTGAACCATTCCCTGTGTTCTTGATTTCAAAAATCGCACTGGGACATTGGACGTGGGGTCGGTAACTAGAACAACCCTTCCGGATGAACGTCCTATTGCTGAGATACGGCCTACAAGTGCATTTCCGAAAACTACAATATCACCAACTGAAGCACCTTGTTTTGTTCCAACATCTATAGTAATACTTTTCCTGAAGTTCGAGACGTCGTAACCTATGATATCCGCAATTATTGGTTTTTCATCACTATAATTGCCCTCTTTAAATTTTGATACAAATTCCAATTTTTGTTTATAAGCATTTATAGCGTCTTGCTGTTTTACTATTTTGTTATTAAGGAAGAAGACTTCTTCCTCCATCTCTTCGTTTTTTTGAGCGTTACTTGCTACTGATGCCAGCTTTTTAAACCTACTCTTAAAGAAGTCAGATGTTTGAGATATTATCTTTTGAACTGGTGCAAGGGGTGATGCAACTGTAACTTTGATGTTGTTTGTTATGCTTGCCGGAATGGTCAAAAACGATATGGATACTATGACAAGAATATAAATTATACTACTTTTAATGGATCTGCCAAAATCAGGACTCAAGTTCCCTATCCCACAAAACATTCTTATATAGATCAAGATCTTCCAGAAGTATGCCAGTTCCTCTTGCGACTGCAGTGATAGGTTCCGCTGCCATCGCTACCGGAAGTCCGGTTTCTTCTGCAGCTAACTTATCTAAACCTCTCAGCATTACACCACCACCAACCATAACCATACCTGTGGTTAACAGATCTGAAGATAACTCGGGCGATGCTTTTTCCAGCGTTTTCCTTATGGCATCTAAAATAGCGTCTGTCGCTGGAAGAAGTGCTTCTCTTATCTCTTCCGATGTAATAGTGACTGCTCTTGGTAATCCGGCAATGGCATCACGGCCTCTGACTTCTGTTGTCAGTTCTTCCTCTAATTTGAAAGCCGAACCGATTTGAACTTTAATGTTTTCTGCTGTCCTGTATCCAATATCCAGGCTGTAGGTACGTCTTACATACTGAACTATTGTTTCGTCCATTGCGTCGCCAGCAACCCTCAAGCTTTCATGCGCAAAAATATCTCCTAATGAAATGACGGCTACTTCTGTAGTTCCACCTCCGATGTCGACTATCATGCTGGCAACCGGCTCTCCAACGGGAAGCCCTGCGCCAATAGCAGCCGCTTTAGGTTCAGATATTAAATAAACCTCCCTGGCCCCTGCTCTTTCTGCTGAATTTACAACAGCACGTTTTTCCACGGCAGTGATACCTGATGGAATTGCGACAACTACCCTTGGCCGTATTCCCCATTTCCTCTTATGTACCTTTAAGATAAAATACTTAAGCATCGCTTCTGTAATATCAAAATCAGCGATAACACCATTTTTCATTGGTCTGATTACAGAAATGCTGTTTGGTGCTTTTTCCAGCATCATTTTGGCAGATTGGCCGACAGCTTTTCCGTTTAGTAACACCTTACTTGTGCCGGGTTTAACCGCAACCACAGACGGCTCAAACAACACGACCCCCTGGCCGGGAATGCATACCAGAGTATTCGCTGTTCCCAGATCGATGCCCATATCTGTGGAAGCCAACCCTAACATATAATCTAATGGATGCATATTTTTGTTATATTTTTTCTGTACTAGAGATATAAGCTAAAATTTTACATAGGCTTACGTCCGCGATTATACGGTCACCCCTCTAAATGTCAAGCGAAAATTCTTCTTGTAAGTGCTGCAAAAAATAGTATAGCGGTTACCGATAAACATGAAATCGCAAACACATCACCGTGGTTTGTATACCATGAGTTTACAGAATTCTCATATCTGATTTTGTTACACAATATACCCTCTATCTCTTTGTACTTTCCTTCATTATCCAGGTAATCATATATTTGACCATTTGGTGCAATAAATGAAGAAATACCACTATTGGCAGCCCGTGTAATACTGATCCGGTTTTCAACAGCCCTGAATACCATCACCGCCAGATGCTGGTCAAGTTCAGAGCTATCATGAAACCAGGCGTCATTTGTAATATTAATCATAAAGTCAGCACCATCTTTCCTGAATTTCCTTACAAAAGGTGCAACCGTATCTTCATAACATATTATTACTCCAAATTTATGATGCCTGCCGTCTTTCCTGGTATCAAGTTTAAACATTGTCCTCTCTTCGCCTCCGGTCAAACTTACACTATATGGTACCAAATAAGAAAAGAATGAAAGCCGCTCTTCAAAAGGGATAAATTCTCCGAAAGGAACAAGGTATATTTTGTCATAGCGCTTTACATACTCTCCGTGTCTATCATAATAAAAAGCTGTATTAAAATACAAGGCTTTAGAATCCCGTACATCAATAGCCGTCCCTCCTAATATCAAGTTCGCATAGGTTGCATCTGTTATAGTCTTGACAGATTCTTTTGACAATCGGTCAATCTCCCTGTTAAGGAGTTTTGGATCAATATTAAGGATGCCTGGCACCATAGTCTCCGGCCAGACAATTATGTCAACATTTTCCCCTGCAGCTTTAAGTGACAGATTTATGTATTTTAACAATATTTTCTTCTTCTCCTCTTTATCTGCCTTGGTCTTGACGCCCTGCGGAACATTTCCCTGGACAACGCAAATGCTGGGGCCTTCCGGTAATGTGTGATTACCTCTTAGATCAAAATAACCATAGACCAGAACTGCAGACATCAAGAGACAAGGAACAATTATTGTGATCCAGAACACTTTTCTATTTTTGTCAGAATAAACGGCTGAGCCTTCCTCTGGCTCATGAAAACGTCTAAGTAGGAATCGTTCTGCTAAATCTGCAATTGCTGCGTTAACTGCTACAATCAGAAACGATATACCGTATACACCGGTAATGTCGGCAATCTGTATCAAAGGTAGATGTGTGTATTGACTATGTCCGACAAAAAACCATGGGAATCCAAAATATGGAAATGACCTCAAATATTCAAAAGCCACCCACACAAACGGGGCGATAAAGAGATACGGCAGCTGCAGTCTCTTGCACAAAAAATGTATGACAAAACCAAATACGTAAAAGTAAAGGGCTAAGTAAAGAGATAACAATATCCACCCAAAACCTGTAACAGACCATAGCCATGTTAAGTTGAAAACAAAAAACAGAAAACCGGTTAAATATGAAAACAAACCGGCCCTGTAGCCAGTTGAAATTATTATGAACCATGGCACCAAGGCAATCCAGGCGAGATAACTTATGCATGGTGATGGAAATGAGAATGAAAGAAGAAGGATTGTTAGAAAAGAGAGAAAGAGGTTTACATAAAAAGGGTTTTTGTACAATTATGTTTTTCCTGGAAAATTGTCTGTAGTTAATACAGAGTTAATGTTGCAAGTTGCAGATTTCGGGTTACGAGTAATACTCAGGACGGGTATGTTTTAAAACTCGCAACTCGTAGCCCGAAACTGTCACCTTTAAAGTAATCCGTCTGTCAACATCACCTCTACCATATCGCCTTTGTTCAGTTTGTCAACTGACTCACTGATAATTAGAAGTCCATTCGCCTTGGTCAGTGAAAACAGATCACCGGAGCCATGCCAGTCTATGAGAGAAACCTTCCAGCCCGAGCCTTCTTGCCTTAATAGAGCCGGTCGGTATTCGCGACGCTTTTTCTTGATCTTAATCATTTTTTCCAACTCAGCATGGATGATCGGATGTTCATAAGACGTGTATCCCATCATTTTTTTGATGCATGGTTTTACAAATAACTCAAAAGTAACAAAAGTTGATACAGGGTTTCCCGGAAGTGCGAAAATTAATTTATCACCCTTCATGCCAAATACTGTAGGCTTTCCCGGCCTGAGGGCCACTTTTTCAAAAAATATCTTAACACCAAGATCCAGTAATACTTCCCCAACGAGATCGTATTCTCCCATTGATACTCCACCGGACAGTATCAATATGTCTTTTTTTAAACCCTTTTGGATCAATTTCCTTATTTCACTTTTCTTGTCATTAACCCTCCCAAGGATCTCGACGTCAGCAACAATCTGCCTGGCTTGAGCAGCCAGTGAATAGCTGTTACTGTTACGTATCTGATATGGTTTTGGTTTACGGGTAATCTCTACTAACTCATCACCTGTTGAGATAATCCCGACGCTCGGCGTTGCGTGCACCTTGACATTGCTTTTGCCAACTGCTGCGAGGATACCGGCTTCCTGGGCTCTTACTCTTGTTCCCTTTGAGAGGACAGTTTTGCCGACACGAACGTCTTCTGCCTTTCTGGCAATATTTATACCTTTTCCTATTTTCTTAAGGATACGCACCCTTTTGTCATTGTCCGAAGGTTTTGTTTCCTCCACCTTTACAACAGCATCTGCACCAGCCGGCACTACAGAGCCAGTCATTATCTTCGATGCCTGTCCTCTACCAACTTTCTTCTTCGGGTTATATCCGGCACGTATACTCTCAATGACTTCAAGTTCAACAGATGGTTTTATATCTTTTGCGATTACTGCATATCCATCCATTGCAGATCTGTTAAATGGCGGCATGTTTAAATCTGACTTAATGCCCTCAGCCAGGCAAAGCCCGGCTGCATTCTCCAATTTCACTTTTTTCGGTGGCAGCTTTTTCCCTTTTCTTAGAACGATCTTTAACGCTTCATCAACACTTATCATAACTTCTCCTTTTTATTTTGTGTCTCCGTATGGCAAGTCATGAATTGCCTCTACGGGTTTAGTTATATAATGTCTCTATAATCAGTAGTTACAGTAGTTAATATAAATCCGGCTTTCTAATAATCTGCCGGGAGTTTTCCTAAAAGAAATGTGCTTACAACAATACTAATTATTTAACTAAATGTTGTCAATGTAGATTTTAAGGTTTAGTAGAAACAAATGATCTTGTTTTATCATCCGACAAAGCTTTCAGGGAAGAAGGTTGAATTTGGGTTGTGTTAAGTGTCAAATTGTATTTTTTGTACGTTTGTAACAAGCCAGAGCAAAATCTGTTTTTTATCTTATTTACTGCTCAGTCTAATCCCATCATCTTCAATAGTAATAAGCCTTCTTCTGTAAATGGCACCTATCGCTTTTTTATACGTCTTCTTGCTTACACCGAACAGTTTATTGATAGTTTCCGGGGAACTTTTATCTGTTACTGAAATGAAACCTCCTTGCTCTTTTAAGACATTAATAATTGTATCTGTTATGTCATCAACTCTTTCATAGCCTGGTTTTTGCAGACTGAGATCTATTTTATTATCTTCCCTTACTTTTTTGATGTATCCTTTTGTTTTTTGTCCACTCTTTAATGGCTGAAACACTTCGTTAGAGTAGAGCACTCCCCAATGCGTACCGTTTATAATCGCTTTGTATCCTATATCGGTCTGGTTGCATATCAGCAGTTCCACTTCCTGTCCTGCATAAAAATTGCCCGGTTTGTTGTCAAGATACCTGTCCAGCCTCGTAGTGGCTGCAATGCGATTGCTTTGCTTGTCAACATAGATTTTGACTATATACGATTTGCCGATTTCCATGGTTGGGGATTGTTCACCGAAAGGTACCAGCAGATCTTTGAGCAGACCCCAATCAAGGAAGGCCCCAACAGGCTCTATAGCAACGACCTTCAGCAAGGCAAAATCACCGACCATTGCGTAGGGGGTTTCAGTAGTGGCAATAAAGCGATCCTCTGAATCAAGATAGATAAAAACCTTGATGTTATCATCAACCTTGCAATCTTCGGGAACATACCTGCGTGGCAGCAGAATTTCTTCGTGCTCACCTCCGTCAAGATAGACTCCAAAATCAACCTCTTTTATTACCCTTAAATTATTAAATACTCCAATTTCTGCCATGAATAGATCCTGTCACTTAAAGTTATCCCTTAATATTCCCAATGGGTTTCAGCTTTACGACCTTTTTTGTTATACCCAATTTGTCCATAGTTTCGACAACCTCTGATATCTCCTTATAGGCAATACCGGCTTCTTCTGCCAGGCCGGACATTGATGCCGTCTTAACATGAATGCCATCTTTGGCCATGGCCTTCAGGAGTTTATCGCCTCTTACTCTCTTTTTAGCGGCACTTCTTGACATCGTCCTGCCTGCGCCATGCATAGTTGAACCAAATGTTTCTTCCATTGCTTTTTCAGTACCTGCCAGCAGATAAGAATCGGTTTGCATTGAACCGCCAACGATAACAGGCTGTCCGACGTTTCTGTAGATTTCAGGAAGCTCTTTTCTGCCAGGCCCAAATGATCTTGTTGAACCTTTTCTGTGAACTAAGACCTCTTTCTCTTTTCCGTTTATTTTATATTTCTCCACTTTTGCGATATTGTGGGCCACATCATATACTAACTCTATACCCAGGTTATCAACATTGGTATCAAAAACCTTTGAAAAGCTTTCTCTGATTCTGTGGGTAATTATCTGCCTGTTAGCAAAGGCGCTATTTGCGGCGCAAAGCATTGCCTTGTAATAGTCTGAACCTTCTGGCGATTTAAAAGGCGCGCAGGCAAGCTCTCTGTCTCTTACCGTCATGCCATACTTTTTCATTGCTTTATCGAATACACGAAGGTAATCGGTCGCGACTTGATGGCCAAACCCTCTCGATCCGCAATGTACCATAATAACTATTTGATCTTGTTTACTGATCCCAAATACGTTTGCTGCCTTCTCGTCATAGATATTATCAATTGTTACCATCTGGATCTCCAGATAATGGTTTCCGGAGCCAAGAGTGCCTAGCTGGTTAATTCCTCTCGATATGGCCTTTTCACTCACCTTTGAAGGATCTGCACCGGGTATGTGCCCACACTCTTCTATTTTTTCACGATCATGAGGCAGACCGTAACCATTTTCTATGCACCAGTCAGCTCCCTTTTTCATAATTTCTTTAAGCTGTGATACTGAGACCTTCAGAGGGCCCTTGGCACCTACTCCTGCCGGAACAGACCGGAACAGCTCATTAACGAGTTCTCGGATTCGTGGCTTTACTTCATCTACTGTTAAATGTGTAGTAATCAATCGCACTCCACAATTAATGTCAAAGCCTATTCCGCCGGGAGAAATAATGCCTTCTTTGGTATCGAAAGCGGCTACACCTCCAATAGGAAACCCGTATCCCCAGTGGCCGTCAGGCATACAGAGTGCGTACTTCTGAATGCCGGGCAGGCAGGCCACATTTGTGATTTGCTCAAAAACACCTTTATCCATCTCCTCAAGAAGTGTGTCGCTTGCGTATATCCTCGCAGGGACAAGCATACCTTCCTTCTCTGTTTTCGGGATTTCCCATAAACAGTCTGAGATTTTATTAACTTTCATTTCAGTTTCCATTTTGTTGCCTTCTACTCCCCCTCACCTCAATCCTCTCCCCAAATAGGAGAGGAGGAAAATATCTCGCAATCAATAAATACTTCTTTCTCATATATCCAGAATGAATCTGGATATCCATTTGCCATCCTTTTGATACACCTCGAAGAGGTGAAATGTTATTGCCTTTACGTCACACCTGAGATCGTGTTTAGATTGGTTAATCTCTTCATCACGTATTTCAGCGTCGAGTTGGTAATTCGTATCTTTTGTTATCTTTAAATTATATTTACCGAAGAGCATAGATTCTGAGTCTTTTAAGTATATTATTTCGGCAAGCCAGTCAAACAGCAGACCATCTACTTCAGAATTTTCCAATTGCAGAGTTTTCTTGGTTTCCGGTTGAATGCTACAGGTGTCTGCCATTACTTCAAAGGTTGCCATTGCAGATGCAGTGAACAATTCCTCCAGAGTATCCCCACGCGATTCTATTGCTACGTCTGCGGTTGCTATATCATCGAGAAAAATATATTCTTCCATTTCCGAATTATAGCAGATCACTTTGGAATATTAACGCATTTTTATTTCAATCACAAGGTCGATAAAATGTCATTTAAAGGCGGGCAATTCGATTGAATGGTAATGTATGTAAACGGAGAGATATCTTGACTGCTGATACTTTATGAGGAAGAGCTAATCTTCTTTTCTTATGTCTCCTTTTTCCCCTCTAAGCATCAAAATGACAATTATGAGGTATATGGTTACTGCTTGAAAAAGAAGCAATAAGGCATCAATTACACTTCCGTTTTTCAATACCAGTGCGCTCATACCCAGCGATGCAGTAAGAAAATAGATAAAGAAAACTGTCTATTTGGCGCTCAGCCCTAGAGCAGTAAGCCGATGGTGAAGGTGGTCCTTTCCTGTGAATTCCAACCATTCTCTGACATTTATAATCTTATGAGAGGCAATTCTTGAAGTGGTTGTGTACACCATGTCAAAAATAAATATGCCCATTATGAGTATGGGCATAGCGTACGCTTTTATGGGTTCTTTACCACCCCAACCACCCATCAGGACCATACCGGCTAACATAAATCCCATGAAAGTGCTTCCTGCATCTCCAAGGAATATAGCGGCAGGTTTTCTGTATCTTAAATTATAGGGGAAAAACCCGAAGCAGCTACCAGCGAGTGCAACTGAAAGTACCACCAAATAAGGTTGCATTGTCTTAATAGCAAGAGTACCCAAAAAAGCGGAGCATATAATAGTAAGACCGGTGGCAAGGCCATCCATTCCGTCAAAGAAGTTTAATGAATTAGTTATGCCAAGCATCCATAAGAATGTAATGACAATCTCAAAGAAGTGACCCCACCAGGTATTTGGTAAAAAATCTGCAACCACACCGTAATAGATCATAATAGATACTGCGATTATCTGAATAAGAATCTTTAGCCTTGCACGAAGATTTACAATGTCATCAATAAGCCCTATTATAAATATTATAGTTGCACCAATTGCAACTCCTTTTAATTCTAAAGAATAGGAGTTAGTGAAAATAATCGTACTTGCAAATGCAACATATACAGCAACTCCACCAAGAAGGGCAGTTGGGGTTTTGTGTACTTTCCTGTCATCAGGGTTGTCAACAATGTTTCGCCACGAGGCAATCCTTCTGACTACTGGAACGCTTAGATAGCTAACCAGAAATGAAAACAGTAATATATATAACCATGCGAGCTTATGGTGTGAAAACCAAGGTCTTACAGTCGGGCAGATAAGGAGTATAAATATAAAAAATATTACAATATTGTGTTTACATGGAATATAGTCTCTGAAATTAACGGATCTGTTTTTCAATTTGTAGATTCCTTTTTCAGAAAAAGTTTAAGAACATCCATGATTTTGCAGATTTCTTTTTCGGTTAAGGATGGATATATTGGTATAGAAATAGTGTTGTTCCAGACGGTATCTGTATTCGTGAACCCGTTAACTCTGAGGTATTTATGTATTGGTTTAAAAACAGGTCGAGTGCAGGTGACTCCTCTTTCTGAAAAAAAATTCAGAGCCTTTGAAACACTTCCTTGTATTTGGAGAGGGAACCGAAAAAAGATATGTTTCCTGTCTTCATAACGGATAGAAGGGGCATTGCAAAATTCCTGTAATACTGAAGAATACCTTTTTGCAATATTAGCTCTTCTCAATAGAAAAGAGTGCAACTTCTTAAGTTGTGAAATACCCATTGCGGCTTGAATATCCGTCATCTTATAATTGTAACGAACTGAGTAGT
>JASMMK010000008.1 GCA_030748215.1 Candidatus Scalindua sp. | reverse complement strand
CGGCCTCATAGTGCTCTTGGATACTTGCCACCTGCTCCAGAGACAATTGAAGCGGTACAGACAGTTTCCACTACGTTACAACTGTCTGTATTATCCTGAACTCTAACTTTAAAGGTGGTACAAAGAACGGGGGCATGTCACAAGCGTTCTGCGTAGCAAGTGTGCAATACAGGTTAACATCGAAATTATGCGTACATTTGTTAAGCTAAAACAAATACTTGCTTCTAATGCAGAACTGGCTTGCAAACTTACTGGCCTTGAAAAGAAGTATGATGCGCAGTTCAAGGTAGTTTTTGATGCAATACGAAGTTTGATGACACCACTGGAAAAGACAACAAAACGGATTGGTTACCGTTGAAACATGAAAGAATAATTTAGCCACGGATCTTCACGGATGAATAGAGAGAATACCGAACAAGGAATTATGAATGTCGAAGGAGAAGCAAAAACAGACCGGTCTAATATCACGGGAAACAATAGAAGATAAGATACTGCTCATCAGAGGCAAGAAAATCATGCTTGATAGTGATTTGGCAGTACTCTATGGAGTTGAGACAAAGCAACTGACACGACAGGTGCGAAGGAATGTTGATAGATTTCCAGATGATTTTATGTTTCGTTTGACGAAAGAAGACTTTTTGAGGTGCCAATTTGGCACCTCAAAAAGTGGTGGGAGAAGATATTCGCCATACGCCTTTACCGAGCATGGTATTCTTATGCTTTCAAGTGTTCTTAATAGTGAAAGGGCGATTCAGGTAAACATTCAGATTATGCGAGCTTTTGTTAAGTTGAGACAAATTATTTCTACTAATAAAGAACTTGTTCATAAATTAAGTCTGCTTGAGAGAAAGACAGAAAAGCATGATACAGAGATACAAGCAATTTTTAAGGCGATTCGCCAGTTAATGACACCACCGGAAAAGACAACAAAACGGATTGGCTGCCGTTGAAACATGAAAGAAGGATTTGGCCACGGATTGACCTGGCTGGGCGGGCACGGATAAAAAACGAATGATGAATTTTTAAGGTGACAAATTGGCACCTTAAAAAGTGGTAGGAAAAAATTATGATATTTAAAAAAGAGTTATCGTTCTTAAAAAAAGTTTTAATATTTCTGATAGTTTATGCTCTTGTATTGATACCCTCAGCTAAAGATCAAAGTGACTAAATAAACTAAGTGACTAAAGTGAGCTACCCGTCCGAACGGCATGGCCGGGCGGGAAGTTTGAAGTGCCTAAAGTTATGGTGGTCAATGCTGATTTTACTTCTTTTTATGAAGACGTCAAGAGTCAATCAACAATTGACAGTAGTCATTCATAACCCGCAACCTGTAACTCGTACCTCGCAACCCGTAACTTGCAACTCGTAACCCGCAACTCGTGACGTATACAAGGTACGGATTATCTACGCGTTGGGGAATCCTTGAAGCAGCGGTTCATGTGCTCCGGCCTGATAAGGAGAATAGTCCTGAAATTTTCGCACTGCCCGAAATTGCCCATCTTTGTCAGGAATATAGCTGTTGGTGTATATTGGTTGGTGTTCCATTCCACTTATACTGGATTCGGGGTTTTCCGCCGCAATCATTCATATCCCCCTTGACAGTGATTGAGTCGCCATCGTACAACTGAACACTCGTATCATCATCTAACTTGAGAGATCCCAAATCATCTATGCGGGCAGACAGGTTTTTATTCGTCTCTTCAACAACTGTCAATGCCAGCCGTCGCAGGAGCTGATTTACCTTTTCGCTCGATTCTACAGAGTTAAGAATCCCTCCTAAAACATGAAGATCGTCTTGAGTGACTTTGCAGGGTAATACTGTGATAGTGTAATCTGTTGCCTCTGTCTCTAAACAGAAAATGTAAATGTTATGTTGATAAAAAGTAGTTTAAACATATTGAGCACTGATTTTTTCCCCTTTACCATGCTTAATCAACCACATAAAACAAGTTATTAATGTCGGTCTCGATGTGAATTCCAGCTGCTAGTTTACTTGACTTTTTTCCTCCTTCAACAACAAATTTTTGTCAGTGCCCGCCCGGCCAGGTAAGTCCGTGGCTAAGTTATAAATAAGTGTCTAAAGCCATAGGGATTTATTTAATATCCGTGTCAATCCGTGGTTAACTAATGCTTTTCAATCTTCAATCTACAATCGTAAAATCGGGGTCAGGTCTTTAATCTTGAAAATCTGTGTCCAATTATCTTTTCTTTGCGTCTCTGCGTTAAATATGTCCTTTGCCGTTCCACGGAATCAAACAATAAGTTTTACTGCCATCGCAATAACGCAAATCGCAAGCACCACCCTTATCCAGCGTTCACCTTTTGCAACAGCCCAACGGCTTCCAATCCAGCCTCCGAGTCCCATTCCGGCAGCAAGGCATAATCCGATCGGCCAGTTTACCTTGCCGTTGAAGGCAAACACAATCAGTGCAAAGGTCGTATAGATACCGGCAACAAATACCTTGTGGCTGTTCGTCACTATCAGATTAAATCCGGTAATGGTGGTCATGGCGGCAATGATTATGAATCCGACACCGACCTGTATAAACCCTCCATAGATCCCTATAAAGAAGAAGGCGATCATTGTTGCGATGAGCCGGCCGCGTCCCAAACCGGCCTGGCCGCCGTCAGCTGCACTCCATCTCTTAGAGGGGTTCCAGAGGATAAGTCCGAGGACGAGCAGCATAATACCGGTAAGTACTCTTTTGAACAGGATGTCGGATATATCAACAGCAATCCAGGCACCGATGACGGCACCTAAAATTCCGGGTATTGCAAAGAGTATGCTCAGTTTAAAGTTAGAGATACCCTTCCGCTTAAAGCCTGCAGCAGCAGAAAAACATTGAGCAACGATCGCAATTCGGTTAGTTCCGTTTGCTACTGCGGTTGGCAGGCCGAGAAAGATGAGTATCGGCAAAGTAAGCATCGAACCTCCACCGGCAAGGGTGTTGATGAACCCGGCCAGTATGCCGGCGGTGAAGATGACGGGTATGTGCCAGAGTTCCATGAACAAATCTTAACGCAGAGGCGCAGAGAAAGACAGATAAAAAAACAAATCTTAACGCAGAGGTCGCAGATTAAAACGGATAAACACAGATAAAAAAACAAAACAAAAGACAGACACTAATTACACGAATTGACACTAATGACAATTAATGACTAATGACTAAAAATTAGTAATCAGTTACTAATTTTTGTTCCCCGCAAGGTTTACAGATCTGAAGTAGAAAGGGGGTGCTTGTAACGATCCGTGCCAGTCTGATCTGTCACCTAGTGCGACTATATTATTAAATATGTCAAAGACGTTTCCGGCGACCATGCAGTCTTTGACTCTCCCGACTATCTCTCCATTCTCTACAAGATATCCCAGGTCTATATTTACAGAGAACTCTCCGGCAAGGACGTTGCTCTGGCCTCCGCCCAGGACCTGGTCTACCAGTATTCCGCTCTTCATATCTTTAATCATATCCTCAAATTTCATCTCTCCCGGTTCAATTATTATATTAGAGTTTCCTGGAGAGGGTTGTGAGGCGAAACTTCTGGTTCCGTTCCCTGTCGATTCGGCATTCATAATACCGGCAGTCTGCAGATCATATATATAGTTCTTAAGAACACCTGATTCAAAGAGGGGGGTTCGCTGTGCAGGGACGCCTTCATCATCGCAATCATAACTTCCGTCAGCATAATCAATGGTCGGATCATCATAGATGCTGATCCTCTCATCCATTATCTTCTCACCCAGTTTGCCTGTCAGCGGAGAGACTCCTTTCTGTACCAGTTTCCCGTTACAGCCGGATTCAAACGTTGACAACAGAGTCCCTATCGCCTTGGAAGTGAAGACTACAGGGTAAGCAGCGGTAGATATTTCAACCTCCTTCTCTGCCAGTTTCAGATCGTGAAGCGCCTTTACTGCATGTTTATCAAGATCATCAGTCACTTTTACTGAACTCTCACCCTCTCCAATCCATAACAGTCCACTGTCTTTAACAAGCAGTATGTCCATGCTTGTACCAAACGAAGTTGATCGAGTGCTTACGTCCAGGCCGCTTGAGTTTAATAAGCGGCATTTGCCGACACCCTTCCCTACACTGGCCCCACACTCATAGTCCGGGTTTACAGAGAGGGCTTTTGCAATCGCCTCTTCGCCGATCTGTATGCCTTTTTCGATAGGGTAGTTCACTACGTTTTCATCAAACAGTCTGGTATCTTTTAACGGGCTCTTAGTCTGGAACTCAAACTTTGCTTCCTGTCCAAACTCCGCACTTTCCAGGGCGTTTGAAACAAGCTGTTCGGGTTTTCTGAAATCGGTGGTACTTGAGAACCCGATCTTCCCATCCTTGATTACGCGCAGGCCGATGCCTCTGATTGATTTGGTGTATACAGACTTTAGTTTATTATTTTCAAAACTGATCGATCTGGATTCTCCCTCTTCATAAATCACCTCTGCTGAATCAGCATTTTTCAGGGCCAGATCAAGTATCTTCTCTTCAACGTTATTTTCCATTTTTTTATTGTTCCTTAATTTTAAATACAGGTCTGTTTTCTGTCTCTTCCTCCGTATCCGGAGTATCAAATTTAATTCTCAAACGCAGGTCATTTGCGCTGTCTGCATATGCTATCGCAGTTTCGTAACTGATTTTCCCCGCCATGTAGTAGTTGTAGATCGCCTGGTCGAATGTCTGCATCCCTTCCTGCTCACCTTTCTTCATCGCCTCTTTCAGGAGGCCGATCTCCTGTTTGAGGATAAGGTCCTTTACCCTTGGGGTGTCCATCAGTACTTCTACGGCGGCTACCCTCTTGTCATCTACAGTAGGAATAAGCCGCTGTGAAATAATGCTCCTGAGATTGAGCGACAGCAGCAGGTATATCTGTTCCTGTTTTTCGGCAGGAAAGAAAGTCAGGATACGTTCTATAGACTGGTTGGCATTATTAGCATGGAGTGTTGCAAGGCAGAGGTGTCCGGTCTCAGCGAAAGTTATGGCCGCTTCCATAGTCGCAGTGTCACGCACCTCACCTATCATGATAACATCAGGAGCCTGTCTCAGTGCACTTTTCAGACCATCATTAAAGGAGTGTGTATCAAGTCCCACTTCCCTATGGGTTATAATACAATTCTTATGTTGGTGTACAAATTCTACAGGGTCTTCAATTGTGATTATGTGCCCGTGAGTATTGCTGTTTCTGTGGTCTATCATGGCCGCCAGTGTAGTGGATTTACCGGAACCGGTTGCTCCTACTACCAATACGAGACCTCTCTTAGTCATGGCAACATCTTCCAGCGCCGAAGGTAATGCCAACTGTTCAAATGACTGAATCGGAACTTTTAACTGGCGAATGACAAGGCCTACACAGCTCATCTGGTAAAATATGTTCACCCTGAATCGCCCGATAGTTGGAGCCAGGGCGAGGTTCATCTCCTTCTCTTCAAGAAAGATGGCTTTCTGCTTTTCGCTCATCACAGTGAGAAGGCGAGCTCTTTAGTCTCTTCCTTGGTCAACGCCTCCGCACCGGATATGGGTTCGGTTTCTCTCTCTATCCGAAAAGTGGGTGGAAGCCCCGCCGTCAGATGAATATCCGAGGCGTCCAGATCCATCATTAATTTTAGTAATTTTTCTAAATTCATTGCACGAGTTACGGGTTACGAGTTACGAATGACCAATAGCCAATCATAAATCTTTAGTCACTTATTTATCTACCGCCTATTGTAACATCTTTGATCCTGATATGTGGTCCGCCGTCGCTTACACGCAGGGGGGATTGCCCGCCCTTGCCGCATCCGCCGAGTCCTCCGAACAGGACGAGGTCGTTGCCGATCGCATCTATGTTCATTAATGTTTCAAATACATTACCTGTCAATACTACATCGCGAACCTGCTCACAAATCTTTCCGTCCTTTATTTTATATGCTTCCTCTGCGCTGAAAGTAAACATCTCTGTGTTGGTCTGGCCGCCAAGTGATCCCTTAGCATAAATGCCGTCGTCTACACCTGCCAGCATCTCTTCAAACGTTTGATCGCGGGATTCCATATATGTATTAGTCATGCGCACAATAGGTTCGCTGCCATAACTGATAGCTCTTGCATTTCCTGTCGGTTTCTCGTCCATTTTGGCCGCTGTCTCTCTTGAGTGCAGCCGGTTGGTCAGGATCCCGTCCTTTATCAGATATGTTTTTTGAGTGGGAGTTCCTTCGCTGTCATATTTATTATAACCCGCTTCTCCCGCCAGTGTGCCGTCATCTACAATTGACAACGCATCGGAACCGAAACGTTTTCCAATTTTCATGATCTCGCGGAGTTTCTGATTCTCGTAGATAAAATCCGCTTCGCTCAGATGTCCAAATGCTTCGTGTGTAAACACGCCGCAAAGCTTAGGATCAACAATCACAGTATATTTGCCGGCATCCACGGGTTTCGCGGAGAGTAAATCTACAGCTCTCTTTGTAACCTCTTCACAGCTCTCTTCGAAGTTTTCAACCTTGCTGTATCCCCTGAGATCTCCAATTGAATTATATGCCTGCTGTACATCCATGCCGTCCTTTGCCATTGCCATAACTGAAACTCCACAGAATATATTTTCGCAAACTATAAAACTGCCCTCCAGATTTGCAAAGTAAAGCGTGCTGTGGGAATCAACATATCTCACACTGGAAGTCTGAACCTTATTTGAAGATAAGATTATGTTATTGTACTTTTGACACAAGTCGTGTTTGTCAATCAGCGAGACGTCTGCCGGGTCTACATCAACCTTTGGCTTTACAATGTCGTTAATCGCTTCCGTTTCTACCAGTGAAACGTCCTTATTGCCGACCAGTGTTGCCTGCTCACAAGCCATCTTGACATAGCGAGATAAATTTTCAATATCATTGAAGGCTACAAATCCCCATCCTCCATTAACGAGCGCACGAACACTTCCTCCCATCATACTGCTCTCACCTATGCTTTCCAACTCCTTGCCGACATAAGAGACTCCGGTTCCTCTGCCCTCATTAATCCGTATTTCTATATGGTCTGCTTTCGCAGATTTTAAAGCATTTTTTATCAGTTTTTCCATTTTAGTTTGTACCCCAAGGTGAGCTTATATTTTATTTATTAAATTTTCAAAACCATCTTCATTCAAGATTGTTGTGCCCAGCTTCTCCGCCTTTTCAAACTTTGACCCCGGTGATTCACCGGCAATAAGGAAATCTGTCTTGCCGCTGACGGCTGATGATACTTTGCCACTCAGATTTTTTATTATATCTTCTATCTCTTTCCTTGTATATCCATTTAGTGTTCCTGTTACGACAAAAGACTTTCCTGCAATATCAGAAACCGCATCTGTTTTACTATGTGTGGCTTTAACATTAACGCCTGCTGCCTTTAGTTTATTGATAACATCTTGCGTGTGACTGTTTGAAAAGAAATTTATTATGCTCTTTGCCGTAATTTCTCCAATCTCAAAGATTTCATCTAACTCCTCAACAGAGGCATCCATGAGCCTGTCGAGTGTGCCGAAGTTTTTCGAGAGCACCTCTGCCGCGTGAGTACCAATATTCTGTATGCCTAACGCACAGATCAGGCAATGCAGATCTCTGGCCTTGCTCTCTTCAATTGCATCGATAAGATTTTGAGCAGATTTTTCTCCCACTCTTTCCAGTGGTACAAGCTCATCAAGTTTCAGTGAATAGATATCTGCATAGTTCCGAATGACCTTTTTATCTACTAATTGCTCGATCAGGGCAGGGCCAAGGCCCTCTATGTCCATTGCGTTCCTACTAGCAAAATATATTATTCTTCTTTTCGCCTGGGCGGTACAGAGTGGATTATAGCATTTCAGATAAACCTCTTCTTTGGTAACCTCGCTTTCGCAGGCAGGGCACCTTTCCGGCACATCAAATCGTTTTTCGTTACCGGTGCGTTTTCCCACCAAAACTTTAACTACCTGGGGGATAATCTCTCCAGCTTTTTGAACAACAACATTGTCTCCTACGCGGATATCCTTTCTCTCGATTTCATCAAAGTTGTGAAGCGATGCTCTGCTTACCGTTGTTCCGCTGAGCGGGACAGGGCTTAATTCTGCAACCGGAGTCAATGTGCCTGTTTTACCAACCTGTACCGTTATCGCCTCGATCCTTGTGGTTGCTTCTTCCGGATGGTACTTGTAGGAGATAACCCATCGCGGTGCTTTGCTGGTTGAGCCTAGTCTATCGTGAAGTTCCAGCGAATTAACCTTAATGACCATTCCGTCTACCTGGTAATCAAGATCACTCTTCTTTGCTTCCCAGGAATTGCAGTATGAGACAGCTTCGTCTATATCCTTACATAATTTATAGTGCGGATTTACCGGAAGTCCAAATTTTTCTATTGATTCAAGGCATTCAATGTGGGTGGTAAATTTACTATCACCATAAAACCCAAAGGAATATGCAAACAGGCGTAGGGGCCTTTTGGCTGTAGTGTTAGGATCAAGGAGTTTAAGGGATCCTGCGGCCGCGTTTCTGGGATTGGCAAATTGAGCTTCGCCGGCTTCTTCGCGTCCCTGGTTCAGCATCTGAAAATCCTTGTCCGGCAGATAGATTTCACCACGGATTTCAATCTCAGGTGGTATTTCAGTGTGATCTGTGCATAAAAATCTCAATGGTATATCCTTTACCGTTCTTAAATTCGTTGTGACGTCATCTCCCCTGAAACCGTTACCTCTCGTGGCGCCACGTGTGAAAACTCCATTTTCATACCACAGCGTGATTGCAATACCATCAATTTTATGCTCTACAACGTATTCTATATCATCGGCCTGCCCGACTTCGTCATTCAGGTGGGCATCTTTTAACATCCGCCTGATTCTTTTGTCAAATTCTCTTAATTCTTCATCTGAGTACGTATTATCAATGCTGAGCATAGGTACTCTGTGTTCGAATGAAGTAAATTCTGAGACAGGTTCGCCGCCTACGCGTTGAGTTGGAGAATCAGGTGTGATAAGTTTCGGGTGGGAACTTTCAAGGCTTCTCAACTCAATCATTAATTGATCATATTCATAATCCGCAATCTCCGGCGAATTATCAACATAATACTTCCCGTCGTGGTATCGTATCTTTGCGCGAAGGTTTTCAATCTTCTCAATCACGTTCTTATTCACACTTATTCTCGTCTTTAGCCGGAAAAACAGGGAAATTTGAGCTGAAATGCCAAAATATGCAACTTATGCCTCTAATCGTCCATTACCATTATTTTTTAAATAATACACAAGCTTTAGATGAAAGACAAAGGTATTTTCTTTGCCGCTGTAACTTATACTTTTTACACGGCAGGATCCTCTTTTTTAGATTTTTTTTCGTATTAATAAAAGTTAAAAGTGCCTAAAGTTTGAAGTGAGCTAAAGTTGGGTAAGACACAAATCATCTTATTTGTTAACTTTAGGCACTTTAGTTCACTTTAGACACTTCAAACTTTGCTTAGGCGTGAGCTCCGCCGAACGATTGCTGCTACGACATGCCATGCGGTATTATGTCTTCCTTATACGCGAAAAACCTTGACAATAAAATCTGTTTTTTATAGACTTTACGACTTATATATTAAAGATATTTCTAAACCCAATGTAGGTTGATTTTTTTACCTGCCTTCACATTATTTCCCGCCAGTGTGGGCAACATAACCTTTTTAGGTCAGGGACATAGATTCAGGAACGAATTACTCATTTCTGTATAAATAGTCTTAAAAATCTTTCTGTAGCCAATTGTTAATAAATCATTAACTTTACATTAAGGGGTTGTAATGTTTGGGAAAGAAAAAGAACAAAAAGAGTTTTTTGAAGTATTCAAAAAACCACACGATGCAGAAGATAAATGTGACAGTAAAGTACTTCAAAGAGATCACGTAAATCCAACGGTTTTACCACGACCTGATACGGGGGTAAGTGAACCGGATATCGTGGAAAGTGAAACTGTACCCGACACTCTCGTAGATGAAAACAGAGAGAAGGAACAGCTTGGTTGGATTCAGGACTCGCGAAAAGAGGGAGAGGTTCCGGCTGGTACCGTAATAACGGAAAAACCATCTCGCAACGAAGTTCTTATTAAACAGGAAACTCTGATTTTTGGTGCATTAGGTGCGGTTTTTTTATCATTAGCTTGTTTCTTTATCGGATATAAAATTGGCATTAAAAACGTATTAAACCCTGAGCCGTTACAGAAATCAGTTGAATATCCTGCTGCGCTGGAAGGTGGGGTTAAGTCAATGCCTAAGGGTAAGGAGATAAAGGCTGTAGATTTAACAACAAAAAAACCCTTAAAGGTAGTCGGCGCAAAGGTAGGAAATGTCAAATGGACTCTTCAGATTATATCATATAGTGATACAAAACAGCATATTAAGAAGGCACGTGATCTGGCAAAAGCTATTAAAAATATGACGAATTACAATACATTTGTGGCAAAGAGAGGTAAGGAAATTGTTGTATGTGCGGGTAAATTTAATTCTAAGGATAGTAATGAACTAAAGAAGGCTTTAAATGGAATTAGCAGGTTGGAATATGAAGGGAAAAAGCAATTTGCAAGTAGCTATCCGATTCAAGTAAGAAAGGGTAAGAAATGAGTATTGACAAAAGTCTTATATCAAAGGGTAAATTGGTCAGACAGAGAAGTGTTCTCACAAGACCGGAACGTATCAAGCATTTACAGGATGAAGGTTTGTGGGATGAGAAAAAATCTGTGTACGGCCTGCCCAAGGTAAAAATTGTAAAGATAAAGAAGAAGACTAAGGTGAAGAAAGCGGTGGTGGCTGAAGGTGAAGGCGAGGGTACTGGTGATGTTGCAGGTGACGGTGATAAGGGAACTAGCTGATGATTGCCGATCGAATGCGTGGATTTGAAGCATCCGGGATAAGAAAGGTATTCGATCTTGCACGGAAGATTAAGAATCCGATTAACCTCAGCATCGGACAACCGGATTTTGATATTCCTGAAGAGGTAAAGAGAGAAGCAATAGAAGCAATAGAAGGAGGCTTTAACAGATATACAAGTACCCAGGGCATACCGGAGCTTGGTGAAAAGATTCTGGAAAAAGCAAGAGAAGAACGCGGTATCAAGGGCGAAAGCATAATGATCACTTCCGGTGTTGCCGGGGCTTTAACCCTTGCGTTTATGGTCCTCATAAACCCCGGAGATGAGGTCCTTGTACCGGATCCGTACTTTGTGTCATTCAAACACCTTGTGAATTTTTGCGGAGGCAAGGCAAAGTTTATTGACACATATCCTGATTTTGAACTTACCCCTGAACGCATCTTACCGTTGATAAGTCCGCGTACTAAAATCCTCATTATTAACAGCCCGTCCAATCCCACAGGTGCAGTTTACAGCCAACAACGCCTTAAAGAAATTAGCGAGATTGCTAAAAAACATAATCTGATAATTATTTCAGACGAAATATACAAGAAATTCGTTTACAACATAGAGTATCAGAGTATCGGAAAATATCATGAAAACACGGTGACCTGTAACGGTTTTTCCAAATCATACGCAATGACCGGATGGCGGTTAGGCAGCGCAATTGGCCCCGCGAAGATTATCGATGAGATGATGAAACTGCAGCAGTATACTTATATCTGTGCTCCATCATTTGCGCAGGTGGCCGGAGTAAAGGCCATGGATATTAATATGGATGCGTATGTAGAAGATTACAGAAAGAAGCGTGATTTCGTTTGTGACGGCCTTAAAGAGAGTTACAAGTTAATCAAGCCCGACGGCGCATTTTATGCATTTCCTCAGGTTCCATGGGGAACCGATGAGGAGTTCGTTACCGAGGCAATAAAGCACGATTTGCTGATCATACCCGGCAGTGTATTCTCAGAAAAGAAGACTCATTTTAGAATCTCATATGCCGCAACATTCGATACGTTAGGACGTGGAGTTGAAATTCTGAACTCCATGGCATAACGTGCACCTATTGGTTGTTACGAAAAGAACAACTTTAAGGTATCTGCCTCTTTCTTTATACTTTCCTCCAGTGTTTGTTGGTATCTGCTCAAGTCCGCTAAATTCCAATCTATACCAAATGACCGGGAGAGGTTTATCGCGTCACCGTAAAAAAGTTCGGTCTGAAAATACTCTCCTTCTTCATCTTCAGCCTGCATTTCGTAAACATGGGTAAGGATATCGGCAATATGCACAATTATAGGAAAGAGAGACTGTTTGTCTGCGTCCTGTGGGTGATGATGATAGCCAACTGCGATTAGCAGGTTTTCCGGAAACATCCATTTTTTCAGCAGCATCATTCCAACTTCATCATGGGTCATCCCAAAGACGTCTTTCTCTGATTCAAAGGATGTATATTTTATTTTCAAAGGACTCATGATTTCTAACTGCATCATAAATTCACTTGGAAAGGTGACATACATGGCCAATTTTCCTATGTCGTGGACCAGTCCTGCGACAAATAGTTCATTGCTTTCGATTTCCAAATCTACAGCAATAGTTTTTGCAGCAAGGGCACAATAGAAGGAGTGCTTCCAGAATTTGTTAATATCAAATTTACTATCTTGCTTCAAATTCTTAAAACTATCAAATGCAACTGTAGATATAACCAGATTTCTGATTTCCTTAAATCCCAGTACAGTTACTGCATGTTGAAGGGATGACACTTCTCGTGTGAGTCCATAAAACGGAGAATTTGCAATTTTAAGTATTTTTGCAGTCAGGGATACGTCCGGACTGATAATCTCCATGAGGTCATTTGCTGAGCTTTTTGTATCAGCAGTGATTTCTAGAACACGAAGCGCCATGGCTGGCAAAGTAGGTATAGATTTAAGTCTGGCAATGAGTGTTGACGCTGCTTGAGAGCTCATACTGTAATGTCCTCTAATTTTATGATAATTTTGTCAAAAACTATATCTTAATGCCTGTCTTCTTTCTTAACGTTTTCTGCAGCTCTGCATTATAAAACTTCATTTTTTCTCACACAGTTTTTCGCGTGCCTGTTCTAAAACCTCTATCGGTACAGAAAAAAGCTCTTGTCTCTCAATGATCTCAAGAAACAGAGAAACCAGCAATGGATCAAACTGTGTGCCGGCCTTATCAGCGAGTTCTATGATCATCTCTTCAGGAGATAGTTTGGTCCTATGTAGCCTTCCGGATAACATAGCCGTGATTGCATCTACCATGGCAAATATTCGTGCACCAAGGGGGATTTCGTTTTCTTTAAGCCCATCTGGATAACCGGTTCCGTCAAAGTTTTCGTGGTGATATTGAAGTATCGACTTTTCATTGGCAAAAAAATCGAACGACTCAATCAGTTCTGATAGCATATACGGATGGTCTTCAATCTCAACCCTCTCTTCTTTATTTAACACTTTGTTTTTAGTCTTAAGAGTTTTCCGAAGTAAAATTTTGAAATAGTCGTGAAAATTTGCCGCACGTTTAAAGGTTTCGATAATGGATGGAGGAAGGGCGAGCTTTTCACTGATTAGTGTAATGTATCTCTTTACATCATGATTATG
>JASMMK010000007.1 GCA_030748215.1 Candidatus Scalindua sp. | reverse complement strand
AATACACATCCCGGTAGATGTAAGGGCGGGAAGAATAACTGGTAAAGACAAACGAAAAGTAACCAACCTGAAATACGTTAACTTTCTGAAAAACGAAAAAATTAATGCAAGAGATGAGGCACTGGATAACGGCCCCGTGACCATGAAGTTGTACAATAGAATAATAAAGCAGAAGGGTATTAAAACTATCCTTGCAAACGGCCCTTTTGGCTTAATTGAGAATAGATCTTTCAGGTTCGGGACATTTCAGGTAGCACGTCTTTTTCTTGAGAACCAGCAGGCCTTCAGAGTTTATGGCGGTGGCGAACTCAATCACGGCTTTAACATGTTTTCAAAACGGTTCAAGATTGATACCGAACAACTGGGAGAACAGAGTAATGCGGTAATGGAATGCTGCAATACATTGCAAACGACGGCAATTTGCCCGGACTTCGTGCTTTATCAGAGAAAGAAATTTAGCCACGGATAAACACTGAGAAAATATTAAGGGATTAGTAATAATCTTTAAAACTTTGCGGTCTTAGCGTCTTTGCGGTGAATAGTCTTTTAGTCAAGGAGTTCCAGAACTTCCATTGGACTGTTAATAAGCACCTTTGCTCCATTCTCTAGTAATTCTTCAGCTGATCGAAAACCCCAAAGCACCCCTACCGGAAACATTCCAGCGGCAAAAGACGTCTTTAAATCAGTCTCTGTATCTCCAAGATAAAGAAAGTCTGAAGGCAAAATATTCAGTTGCTCTGCAATCTCCAGTGCACCTGCCGGATCCGGTTTTCTGGGTACGTCATCACGCTGACCAAAGACCACATCAAAATTCCAATCAGACAGGAAGCCATCCATACATTTCAGTGTATATCTATGCGGCTTATTAGAGAGTACTGATATCTTGAGCCCGCGTGAAGTAAGCGTATCTAATAACTCAGGGATCCCTTCATAAAGCCTTGTCTTCACATTCCAATTCTTATCATAATCTTTGAGAAATGCCTCCAGGCATGAGTGCATAATCGTATCAGTACGCTTGCCTTCAGGTAATGCACGATTGATTAGATTAGTAGCGCCATCACCCACAAAGCGGCGGTAAGCATCCCTATTGTGAGTAGGAAATCCATTCTGCACTAGAACACGATTCAGGGAGTCACCCAAATCTTCAATTGAATCAAGCAGAGTTCCATCAAGATCAAATAGCACGGCTTTATATGTCATCATAAACCTTTCGATAAATCAAAATAAGTGACTAAAGTTAAAGGCATTTTTTACCCCTATCTTCCCCGCCCGAACGTACAGTTCGGTACGGGCGGGTTGCCTTTTTCCTCAGTGTTCTCCTTGTCCTCGGCGCTTTCGAGTCCGGGGAGTGAGCTCTGCGTTAAATTATCAACTCAAGTATAAATGAAATCAAATAGAAATGAATAGAATTCTTTGGCTCTATCTAACATAAGCCAATGAAATGCTCCGTCAAATACCTGACGTTTCAGCTTACTCTCTTCCAGGAAATCAACTGACCCGGAAGAGATACTTTCCGTTCCATAACAAAATACTTTTGGTATCGAAAGCGAGCAGTATATCCGGCCTGTTTCACTCTTATATTTTCCCGGCAATTCCGTATTTTTACTAAATAGCTCCCAGGCATTCGCCAGAAATGCTTCCGGGCGGCAATCACGTAATGAGGAGTGGTACCTTCTGCATGAAAGATATTTCTGCCCCCAATCCTCAAGGATCTTTGACTTCATAAGTTCATCATAAAACCAGTGCGTAAAATTACCTTCCTCTGCAGCTTTGACTGCTTCGCGTGAAATGAACAGATCATATTGAGTTACGTTCCCTTCAATATTCACGAATTTCTGTATCATGTTTTTTCTGTCTGAAGCACACAAAAAGGTTGCAATATCTCCACCCATGGAATGCCCTATGACGATAATGCTATTAATTTCTAAACCGGCTATTATCTTCCATAGTTTTTCTACATGAACCTCAAAACGGTAATCTCCATCTGCAGATTCAGAACTTTTTCCATACCCGATCAAATCGGGAACGATGATGTTGCACTTATCAAATCGCCCGTCCTCAAACACCTCCTGAAAACATTGTCCGGATTCACCCAGTCCGTGCAAAAACAACATAGTCATTCTGCCTGGTGTTATCTCATTATGCCTGATGTAATTAAATTCGTTTCCTTCTTTGAATATTGTTTCAATCAAAGTATTTCCCACTTCTAACCCTTTCCTCTCCCTGAACAGGAGAGGGTTAGTTGGATAATTTAATGGTCATATAATGTTTCAAGTTTGATGGCCGGCCCAACACCTTCCGGCTCTCGCACAGAGTCAATCATATCTTGAGCTTTCTTGTCAGGTGCCCTGAAAAACGACATGAGGATCAAGGTTACGATAAAATTCAGCAGCATTCCTACGGCACCGATACCTTGTGGATTAATACCACTCTCAAAGATGCCAAATGTCCATGGTTCCATTCCGAAGAAAACACAGGTAATAATATAATAGGCGGTGAAAATAATACCTGCCAACATTCCACACACTGCCGGAACAGTACCTACTCGTTTATTAAAGATACCCAGAACAATGGTTGGAAAAAAACTTGCTGCTGCGAGACCAAAAGCAAAGGCAACAACCTGACTGACAAATCCCGGTGGATATATACCCAGAATGCCGGCAACCACTACTGCAAAACCGATAACCGTTCGTCCCAGTAGAAGACGCTTCTTTTCAGTGGCTTTCTGATTAACAACCCGGTAATAGAGATCGTGCGAAATGCTTGATGAAATGACCAGGAGCAGCCCACTTGCAGTAGACAATGCGGCCGCCAACCCTCCCGCAGCAACTAATGCAATTATCCAATTTGCAAGTTCCGCCATTTCAGGCGTCGCAAGCACAATAATATCTCGATCCGGACCGGAAAGACCTTTCTGCCGCATCACAACACGCCCATCATTACCTTCAGTTCCATCTGTATCAATCCATTTCTGGTGTGATTTGCTTATAACTATTAAATCATTGGTAGAGAGTTTGCCGTTACGGAAAATTTCGTTGTCCTCACTGGCACTGTATAGCAACCCTTCTGTCACCATTATCCATCCAGAGAATCAATCCTGTCTTCTCCCAATTGTGAAACCAGTCCGGTAACTACTCTTCCGTTTTCCCGTTAAGGCTCTCTATCATATAATATCGTGCGAAAGCCGCAGTGGCAGGGACAGTGAGATATAACATTGAGATAAAGAGAAGCGCCCAGAACGCACTCCATCTCGCGGCCTTAACTGACTTGACCGTGTAGAAGCGGACTATTACGTGAGGCAGCCCGGCCGTACCGGCCATTAAAGCAAGAACCACACAAAAAACATTGACCTTGTTCCAACTCCCCACGAATGTATCGGTGTATCTGTCGAAACCGAGGTCGACCTGGATCTGATTGAGTTTTTCAAGAAGTGTAATACCCTGTACACCGGCTATCTCAGGATCAAGAGTACTTCCAAGTCCAATTTGAGGAACCGGATTACCTGTGAGTTTGATACTGATGGCAATTGCGGGAATAAGAAACGCCGTTATTAATACCCAATATTGTGCAACCTGTGTCCAGGTAATTCCTTTCATCCCGCCAAGCGTAGCGTAGATAAATACAATTATCATACCGATAATAACACCAACGTTGACATCAACTTCGAGAAATCTACTGAACACAACTCCCACGCCGCGCATCTGTCCAGCCACGTAAGTAAAACTCACGAAGATTGCACAAACAACGGCAACCAGCCGTGCAATGTTAGAGTGGTAGCGATCACCTATGAAATCCGGTACAGTGTAGTGGCCTGATTTACGCAGGTATGGGGCTATCAATAACGCCAGAAGGACATATCCGCCAGTCCACCCCATGAGGTAAACACCTCCGGTATAACCCATCATCGAGATGAGCCCTGCCATTGAGATAAAGGATGCAGCACTCATCCAGTCTGCGGCAGTGGCCATGCCGTTGGCAATTGCAGGTACCCCCCCTGCCTGCAACATAAAACCCTTTAGTATCGCGAACCCTGCTGAACCATGCGATTGAAAGATATACTGAAAAGGAGATGCCTACAAAGATTAATGTCCAGGTTTGTACGTTCACAACTCAGGCCTTTCCCTCTTTTTTGAGTTGCTCCAGTTCATTGTGATGTTTCGTGTCGAGCCTGTTCATGAGCAGACAATAGGCGAGGATCAGCAGGACGAATACTATGATACTGCCCTGATGAGCAAACCAGAAACCAAGAGGGAAACCGGTTCCCGGCAGTTTGTAAAGATTAAGACGGTCAGCAAGTAACACACCACATCCTAATCCGACAGCAGCCCAGACTACCAGTAGAACTATGGTATATGTTACGTTTTTCCGCCAATACCGGTTGAGTGAGGCTCGCACACCGAGCCTATGAAGATCAGGAAATGATTTCTGCTTAATATTTCTGTTTTCTTGTGTAATTTTTTCTTTTGACACGAATGCTTCCTGTATTTGAGCCAATAGATTTTCAGGTTATGAGATAAACGAGTCGCCTTTTAAGTACGGTATCCGTAACATGCAACATCTCAACCGCCTGCATCTTTAGAGTATAATTTTGCACACTCCATGTACAAAATTAGATATAATGCTGACAAAAATAAGCGAGTAAAATAAACGAATTCGTTGATTTTATCAATGAAATAATTTCATTAAATCCGGAACTAAACTGTACTGAAGGTACGGACCAGGAAATGAATGAGTCTCTGAAAATATTGACACTGGAACCATATTACGGCGGCAGCCACAAGGCATTTCTGGATGGTTGGATGCAATACAGCCAGCATGAATGGACACTGCTTAGCCTTCCACCCTGGAAGTGGAAATGGCGAATGCATCATTCAGCCATAACACTTGCCAATCAGACTTCCGATAAAATAAAGGAAGAAGGAGATTGGGATATCATCTTTTGCTCTGACATGCTTAATCTTGCTGAGTATTTAGGATTGGTTCCTCAGTCTATACAGAAACTTCCTTCAATAGTCTATTTTCACGAAAACCAATTGACCTATCCGGTTGCACACCCACAAGAGTTTGATTTTCATTATGTGCTGACAAACCTCATAACAGCCCTGGCAGCTACAGAGGTCTGGTTCAACTCTTTATACCACCAGAACATTTTCTTAGGTGAGCTTCGGGGGTTTCTGAAACGCATGCCGGACTTTCAACCATTAGAAGCCGTTGATGAAATTCAGGATAAATCAATTGTCAGACATCCGGGAATAGATCAGTTTCCAAAGAGAGAAAAGAGAGCTCCCGGTCCCATACGAATTGTATGGGCGGCAAGATGGGAGCACGATAAAAACCCGGAACTTTTTTTCAAATCACTTCAAATTCTGAAAGCTCAAAATATCGAATTCAGGATCAGTGTCATGGGTGAGCAATTCAGGCAGAGCCCTGATGTTTTTGATTCTGCAAGAAAGGAGTTTGCAGATCATATAGATCGATGGGGATATCAGCAGGGGCGTAGTGACTATGAAGCAGCACTATCAGAAGCCGATATTTTCGTATCCACTGCCGATCATGAATTTTTTGGATTCAGTGTTCTTGAGGCGGCAGCGGCAGGAGCATTTCCAATTGTTCCCGAAAAACTCGCTTATCCCGAGACACTGGAGCTGGATTCCGGCAATGAAGACTTCTTCTTCAAAGGCGGAGCGGATCAACTGGCCGAACGGCTGGTACAATTGTCAGAGAAAATTGGGGACAGTAGTCTTTGGGATGGCGACCCTGATCGTGCAATCCGTATTGTTGAGAAGTTCTTCTGGAAGACAAAAGCCGGATTACTGGACGAAGAACTGGTAAGGCTAATTTAACCACGGATAAAGCACGGATCAAACACTGATGTTAAAGGCGAAAGGCAAAGAGCAAGAAAGTATGCACGACGTGCATATAGGTTAAAGACGAAAGGCTAGACGGGATAACAGGATAAACAAGGATTGTAGCGGAACGCCTCAGGCTTCCACTCACCAGTTGTATCCATTTAGCGAAAATGGAAGTATTGCCAAATCCGCTGAATAACTGGCTATTTAGGAGATTTGTCCTCAGTCTTTCTTCTTGTCCTCGCTTGTCCTCGCTTGTCCTCGGCGCTTCCAGTCCGGCGAAGCGAACCCACTATTTTCACTTTTTGTCCAACCCCTTACCAAGTATACTTCACACCTGTTTTTACCATGTTGTTTTTTTCGAAATATTTTATAGTTTATCGTATCAAGAAATCTTAAATTCAGACTGGCCAACTAAACAAAATTTATAAAGGAAGATTCTATGGATCAGATAATTGTGGTTGCCTATTTAGTTTGTATATTCGCGCTAGGCATATGGGGCGGCAAGGGAGTAAAAAACTTAACTCAGTTTTCGGTTGCAGGTAGATCATATGGAACATTTATTATATTTGCAACCTTGTCCGCTTCCTTTATTGGAGGAGGGTTCTCCATGGGAAATGCCGAAAAGGTCTTTCTATTCGGCATTGTAAATATATTTGCATTGTGGGGTTTTAGTTTAAAAGAGATACTTGTTGCTTCTTTTATTGCGCCCAGGATGGGGAAATATCCCGACGCTATTTCAGTGGGTGACATAATGAGAAAGAATTACGGCACAACGGGCATGGTCGTTTCGGGGATTATGGCTTTTGCGGTTTGTGCCGGAATTCTGGGAGCATAGGTAGGCGCTACAGGGTATATTTTTAATGTCTTCTTGGGTATACCACGATTTCACAGCATACTCATTGGTTGCGGCATTGTCATCGCCTATTCAACGGTAGGCGGAATGCGGTCCGTAGTCTTAACAGATGTGGTTCAGTTTGTAATACTTGCGATAGGAATACCGTTAACGCTAATACTCGGTATTAATCACGTGGGAGGCTGGAGCGCCATGATAGATTCCGTGCCGAGCACCCATTTTACATTTCCGGGCACAGGTAAGACAATGGCACAATTTATAGCACTTTTTCTCGCCTTCGTTTTTGGTGAAACCCTTGTTCCCCCTTATGTGCAAAGGCTCTTCCTTTCCAAAAAGTCATTACATACAGTTAAAGGAACTTTATTCAGCGGCATATTTTCCTTTCCGTTTTTTGCAGTAACCGGTTTTATCGGAATTGTAGCTCTTACCATTAAACCGGATTTAGACCCAAACAGCGCCATGCCTTTTGTTATAAGTACCGTGCTCCCGGTTGGACTTAAAGGGCTGGTTATCGCGGGAGTCATATCGATAGTCATGTCTTCGGCGGATTCATTTCTCAACTCCGCATCAGTTGCAATTACCCATGACGTGGTAGAACCTTTGAGGAAAAAGAAAATGTCGGTGTCAAGAGAGCTCCTTTTTGTGCGCTTAATAAATCTTTTTACCGGAGTAATCGCGGTAATATTTGCGGTAAAAATTAAGAGCATACTTGATATATTACTATACTCTTACAATTTCTGGTCACCAATCATCCTTGTGCCGTTGGCCCTGGCAATACTTGGGCTTAAAACAGATGTAAGGCATTTTATTGCAGGCGCTGTATCAGGTGCGCTGGGAGTAGCAATTTGGAATTTTGTCCTGAAAAACCCCGCAGGCCTTGACGGGCTTATAATAGGGCTATTCTGCAATTTCATCGTTATGATGGGATATTATCTTTTGGGAAAATCTAAAGAGCGGATTCAAAGGAGTCATTGAGCATTGACAAATAACTAACTACAAACTTAGCCACAGATAGACACTGATGTTAAAGGCAAAAGACATGAAGATTTACGAATTACGATTTTAGAATTACGAATGACCATTGACTACTATCACTTTAGTCACTTTGATCTTTAGCTCACTTTAGGCACTTATTTCAAAAAGGTTTGCAGGTACTTGAAAAAACCATACGGTTGTTTTCTACAGGATGGTTGATAATCAGTTCTTTAGCATGCAGGTTAAGGCGGTCAGCCATTGAGTGTGCTTCTTCATGGGCATAAAGCTCATCGCCAAGAATAGGATGCCCCATGGCCTGCATATGCACACGAAGCTGGTGTGTGCGACCCGTTACAGGAGACAATTCCAGAAGGCAACTGTTTTCAAATCGTTCAATAATTTTCCAGTGCGTCAGCGCCTCTTTCCCCAGTTTATGATCAACAATCTGTAGAGGCCTCCGCTCCCAATCGCATCGCATTGGTTGATCAAGCACACCGGATGTCTGCTCGGGTTGACCAAAAACTTTTGCGACATAAGTTTTCTCGGTTTCCCGGTTTTCAAACTGGCGGCTCAGCTCACGGTGCGATTCCCGGTTTTGTGCAATAACCATGAGACCGGAAGTGGAAAAATCCAATCTGTGAACTATACGTGCTTCAGGAAAACGCTTTTGGACACGGTGAATGAGGCAGTCCTGTTTGTCAGGAGTCCTGCCGGGCACTGACAGCATATTTGCCGGTTTGTCTACTATAATGATCTGTTCATCATTGTAGACGTACTCAATGTCGCCTATTGGTGGCGGCAGAACCTCTTGTGTAATATTAAATATGTGAGACATTATTTTTGCCACGGATTTTCACGAACAAATACTCCCCGGACAAAAAGCGCCGAGGACAAGGATTAAGGAATTATAAAATATAGGGGTTGAAAAGACAATTAAACAAAACCACAATGAAACTAAATTACGGCTTTTGCGATAAAGTTATGAAGCTTTGCCTGTACTTTAAGGTCCATATCAACAAACTGAATACCGATGCGAATGCCTTCCATACTCATCACGAGATTTTTCTGTATGGCTGTCACATATAAGTCTTCTCCTACTCCAGGTAATTGAAAACTCATATTTATATCATCATTTATTTTAAGTAGATCTTTACTACTTTCAGATTCTGCCGGATCTATGACGATCAAACAACCTTCTTCACTGATGTTTATAATACCACCATGTACTACGTGATCTTCAACTATTACATTGACAGGCAGATAGCAATCAATTCTTCTGTTTTTGCGAAGGTCATAGTTCTCAATTTCATTCGGGTAAGCGACGGAAATAGTTTTTTCAGTATCTGAATCAAAGGCTATTATGTGGGTTTGAAAACCAAAGACAGAACCCTTAGTCTGATATCTGACAAAAATAGTTTTCCCCTTGTACATAAATTTTGAAGCATTGATTACCGTATAAATGGGAGGCATCTTGATTAACAGGAACTGATTATCTTCTATACCCATCAATTCACTTTCTAACTTCGCCTTGGAACCTTCAATCTGGATTTTTAGTTTTGTTCCTACTTTCATATTCAACCCTTTTCTCTTACTATTCCACTACCAACTACCCTTTACTGTTTTTAAATCCTAACTCGCAACTCGCCTGCTAGAATGGTGAAGCCAGGCGGGTAACGCGTAACCCATTTTCCTCTTTTAACATTCCACGCCAACGGTCTAGTCAGGATTATACGCCCATGTCGGCACACCAAATTTGCCTTTATTATTTACAACACTATCAAAAGACCCATCACCATCATTATCAATGATTATATAATCTACCGGTCTCTTAATATCACTGTCAATACCGTATGAATATATTTTATCCTTAACTGACAGTTCCTGGATACAGCCACCGTCTTGCGTCAAATACATCCTGAGCCTTGATTCCCTATCATCTTTTTTTCTGTTAACGCTTATCTTCTGGTTAACAACTAACTGCAACTTGCTGGTATTGGGAACCTTATATATGTCTAATTCATCAGCAAGTTGTTTAATCCATTTTTCTGTACCGAGGTGGTCGGGTCTTTGTGCAGAACTATTTAGAAAACAGCTAAATGATTTATGTAATTCATTATTATAATAATATGCAATCCCTAAATTATATTGAATTGAAGGAGCTGGCACACTTGGCACTAATTTTAATGCATGCTTGTATGCAGCAATTGCTGCTTTAAGCCTGCCTGTGCTTTTATAAGCTAATCCCAGACTGCTATAGAATAAAACGCTGTTGTTGTTCTCGTTGTTTTTATAGGGTTCAAGCAGGGCTATGACTTCATCCGGATAATCATTTGGGTTTAATTCTGCAGAACGAAGCCCTAACGCTTCATAATCAACGGGATCCGCCCTTTCTATCTCTTTGACCTCTTTGGCCTCTTTGGCCTCTTTTACCACTGTTGCTTCTGTTATCTCATCCGCCTCTTTTATCTCTTCTACCTCTGCTGTCTCTTGCCTCTTGCCTGCTGCCTCAAACGTTTCTGAAGTCTCAGTCACTTCTACTACCTTTGCTGCTTCTGCCACCTCAGTTTCTTCTATTACCTCAGTTGCCCCTGCTACCTCTTCTTTCTCAGTTGCTTCCACTGCCTCAATTGCTTCTGAAACCTCTGTCGCTTCTACTACCTTTGTTGCTTCTGTTACCTTCGCCGCCTCTTTTGCCTCTTCTACCTCTGCAGACTTTGTTGGATCTTTTTTCTCTTCATTATCGGTATCTACTCTTTCTTCATGCGACTGTATGTTCCTGGAAATTATTCTCATAGACATTTTGGCCTGTATTGACGGACAGGAAAACAGCAGAACTATTACCAGGAAAAGGATTGTTTTTTTCATGATTATTTCACCACATTAGCCTTGAATACGTTTGCCCTCATATATCTTAGCGTATTAGAATCATCAACAGGTCCAATTCCAGTCTCCAGAATAGTTGACTCTCCGGAAGAGAGAATACCGCTTACATCTTTTACCATTTCCAGTGCCTTACCCTGTATATCCGGATAGAGAATCTTCACTTTCACGTCGCTGACTGATATTAGAGTAGGATTGGTAACCGTGATAACAACATATCGCTTCTGATCCAGATTGACACGTGTCTTTATGTGACTGCCCGGATTTTGATGTAAGTCAAGCATCACAAACGACCGAGCCGCCTCTCTTCCCGGTTCTGAATTAGAAGCAGAAGCATCTTTAAAATATTGCATGGCTTCCGGCAGATTCCCATGCGCCAGGGACATTTTACCAAGAGCATTTAATGCCGGTGCGGTAGGAAGAAGTTTAGTACTTCTCTCAAGATCGGTACGAGCCCCCTGCTGATCCCCCAGTTTCTGTTTGTTTAAACCGCGCTGAACATAAAAATAGAAGAATTCGCTGTCAAGTTCCACTGCCTTGTTGTAACTTGTCAGGGCATTCTGATATTGTTGCTGTTCCATGTAGACATCTCCAACCAGGGCATGGAATCGTCCTTCATTGGGCTCACCGAGAATTGCCTGTTGTGCAAGAGACAAAGCTTCTTTGGCTTTTCCTTCACTGAGTGCTTTACTCCCCATGTCAAATGCGTGGTAATCATCTTTAGTCCGTATCATGCGTGCAATCATATCTTTATAGCGCTGGACACCCAACTCGCCAGACTCCGGCAGTGTTTTGGCTGTAGCACGATTTGCTTCTATCCGTTGTTGTGATGGTGGATGGCTTGAAAACAGTCCGGACAACCAGTCAGGTTCATTTCCTTCTGATAACCGTAAAAATACTTCCTGCAGGCTAATAGCGGCCCTTGGATCATACCCGGCACGTGACATATACTTCATACCATAGAGATCAGATTCACTCTCAGCATTTCGTCCATATTTCTGGTTGATCAAACCTGCTGCAGTTTGGGAGCCTCGCACAGCGAGATTCTCGTAATTGCTGCCGCGTGAAGCGATACCGGCTACCGCCACAGCTCCCTGCAACAGAATTCCGCGTTCCATTCCCTTCGCTCCGTGCCTTGCCGCAGCATGTACTATCTCATGCCCCAAAACCGCTGCCAACTCAGCTTCGTTATTCAGTTCTGTCAACAACCCACGATTAATTGCTATCTTTCCTCCCGGCAGAGCCCAGGCATTGGGAACAGAGTTGTTAAGAACCACGAATTCATAAGGCAGTTTGCGGTCACTTACTGCGGCCAACCTCTGACCCACGCCACTCACATATTTAGTCAGATCCGGGTCAACCACATAGTCTCCACCCTGCATCTGGCGGCTGGGTAGATACTGTTTGCTACCTATCTGAAGTTCATAAGACTTTGGCACCAATACCAGCTCACGTTTACCGGTAACCGGATTAGTAACACATCCATACAAAGTAACCGAACATAAAGCTAATACAACAATTAATTTTCGCATCATGGATTTAATCCTCCGGAAAAAGTTTTAAAATCCGTGCCTGTCCGCCAGCTTGTTAGGCGGGAACCTCTAAATTGTTTTTAATTTGATTGCGGGTATGCCGAGCTATGGTATTATAATAAATAAATTATGGTCGATTGTCCAATGTCAATCGGAAAGAGATTTAGTCATTACATTTTCCAGAAAAAGGAGCAATAATTTAATGAAACCGAGAAATAACAGTCTTAACCTTTTATTGGCAGCAGCAATGTTATTTGTTATTCTACAGACAAGTTGCTCCTCTGCGGTAAAAAAACCTCTTCTATTGCCAATGAAACCTGGACTTGGACTGTCTGAGATCTCAAATCCGGAACAATTTCCTGATTTTAGAGATGATTACGACAAGGACCTTTTACTACAATCCATAAGTAACAGCCTGGAATACTTTAAGAATATAAAGCCATACCCGAGCACTTTCAGCTCGATAGGTTTCACTCCTGAGAAACAGACAGAAACTTTAAAGCTTTTCCGGGATGGATACATTCGGTGTAATAATTCACAGGAGTTGAATGAATTTGTCTCTAAAAACTTCAGGGTATTTCAAGCTGTTGGAACTTTGTACAATGGAGAGGTACATTTTACCGGTTACGGAACTCCCATTTACGACGGAAGTTTAACGCCCACAGAAACATTTCGCTACCCACTCTATGAGAAACCGGCAGATTTCAAAAAGCCGTATTTTACGCGCCGTGAAATTGAGGAGCGCAATCTGCTACGTGGTACTGAGATTGCCTACCTCAAATCAAAGCTGGAAGCATATCTCATCCACGTTCAAGGCTCCGGCCAGATCAGGCTTCCGTCAGGTGAAAAAGTGTATGTCGGATATGCCGGAGATTCAGGACACTCTTATACAGGTATAGGCCGGTTATTAGTTCGTGACAGCAAGGTCCAGAAAGAGGAGCTAACCCTTTCTGTGTTAATAGAATATTTTGATCGACATCCGGATGAGCTGGATTATTATCTCAGGCAAAACGATCGATTTATCTTCTTCAAGAAAGTACCTCATGCTGTCCCTCACGGTTCTATAGGTGTACCTGTTACCTCGATGCGAAGTATAGCAACCGACAAAAAAGTCTTCCCACCAGGCGGGTTAGCCTTTGCCACGATTGGGACACAAAGGCCGGGAGACGCCAACAGGTCTAAAGAAGAATGGCACGTAGAAAAATCATTCTTTGTTCTGGACCAGGACACCGGAAGTGCAATAAAAACACCAGCCAGGGCAGATGTATTTTTTGGAATTGGTGATAGAGCCATGTATAAGGCAGGAAATTTAAATACATACGGCAGGCTCTACTATCTTCTAAAAAAATAGAATGCTCTCAATATGATCAAAACAACCACCCCTTAATCCCCTCATTCGCAAGGAGGGGAAATGGGATGGTCAAGATTTAGTAAGTCTTTCTCAATTTATTGAAAATCTCCATAAATAGAAAAATGAAAAGCACAGCAATAAAAGCAGCTAAAGAAGCAGGAAAGATAATACTGCGCTATTATTCTAAAAACGTCGATGCAGTTACTAAGAAAAACACATACGACCTGGTAACAGAAGCCGATTTAGCATCTGAGAGCAAAATTATCAGTATAATAAAAGAGAAATTTCCCGACCATTCTATATTAACAGAAGAATCCGGCGAAGAGGCACAGAAGTCTGATTATTGCTGGGTAATAGATCCGCTCGACGGCACAAATAACTTCTATCATAAATTTCCCATGTTCTGTATATCAATCGCATTGTACAAGAGAGGAAAACCTCTGATCGGTGTTGTCTTTGACCCTCTCAAAAACGAACTGTTTTTTGCAGAAAAGAATAAAGGAGCATTTCTCAACAACAAAAAAATTAATGTTTCTAACGTAAGCAAACTAAGCAGCTCACTTCTGGTTTTGGGGTTTTACTATGAGAGGGGGTTATTGATGAGGAAAAGTCTTGGCCAGATGAAAAAGTTTTTTTATGAAAACGTCCACGGCATCAGAAGAACGGGATCAGCTGCACTGGATCTTTGCTATACTGCCTGTGGAAGATTTGACGGATACTGGGAATTAAAACTTAATCCATGGGATTTCGCAGCCGGTAGCCTGATAATAACAGAAGCCGGAGGAAGGATCACTGATGCACAAGGGAAGAGATACAATTTGATGATGAAAAACATTGCTGCTTCAAACGGAAAAATCCACAAACAGATGATTAAAATTTTAAATGAATAGACCGTTGGTATTTTGTTTTAACGCAGAGGCCGCAGAAAAAACAATTGCTCTTATTTATTAACCTCTAATTTAATTCCTTTATTATGCATATAGGTGTTAATTTTTTTTGTATGATTCCTGCAATCTCTATTTAACTCTTGAAAGATTTTCATGATACCTGAATCTGGTACTTTTTCCGCAGCAAGCTGAAAGCTAAATTCCCCGGCAGATCTTTCGATATCCAGAGCAACTTTAAATGCGGATTCTCTTAAAGGTGGTTTTTTGCGGTACTTCTTTAGCCTTGAAATCAACCTGTTGTTTGCCTTGCTCAGCATTTGCCTTGACGAAGATAAAAGATCAGAAGGAAATTGACTTGGTAATAAAAATGTACTTCTCATACTCTGGATTAAGTCTGCATGTTTTTCTTTCTCCTGGACAAGTCTCGACCATAATTCTGAATCTTCGGGAAATGTATTAAGAAAAACCTTGTACACATCAGCAACATTTAGTTCAAGTTTTATAAATTCATCTATCAGTTGTTCCAAGGACTGATTCATTTAATATATTTAAATTTACAAAATAATACTCTTCAGTTCAATTAGGAAGTGCAACACATAGTAGGATAATAGCATGTCAATGAAAAACAAGGGGAAAAGCAGGAAAGCAACTGTAATCTATAGATTTAAGACAAAAGCAAAAAGAGAGTGGTATGGAAACACTTAAATAACATTATCTCAGAAACATGAGATATCTTTAATTAGTTGAATCAGGGTGAGTAATTTATGGAGAATGGTAAAATTTGAGACTGTTCTTCAATCATACAGAGACGTCTGAAATATCAAGACGATCATTGAACTGCACAGCTACACCTATTTCAACACCCTGGCTGGTGACATTTTTTACCTCGCTTCTGATAACTGTTCCGTTTCCACTAAGTTTAATCCTGCCATCACCATTGCCAAGTGATAAAGTGTCCGCTGTTATTCGAATCGGAATTGTTACACCCGGAGCAAATGCTTCTATGTCATCTGTTATTACCTCAAAATAAACACCTGTAGCACTGATATTCATCGCCTTACCACTTTGATCGTAAAGCGTTATCTGCAATGGAAGTTCTATTCTGTCATCTACTCTTCTGTCATTATCTTCTTTTGTCGTTTGCATATCATTTCCTCTATCATATATAGGCTATAAGACTCTGCTCTCGTATCCGGAATTGTGGCAGACAGTGATGTAATATCATTCTTCTACACTGTTATCGCACATTACATGCCATGTAAGTAAGCGTGATATTGCTTTCATTTAAACTTCACCTAAACATACACAACAAATACTTATAGGCTCAGCCCTGGCCTGCCATAATATTAATAGCATACAAAAATGGTGGGTTTTGGGTGATATTTCCCAATTATCACCCAATCAAGAGGAAAAAATGGCTTGAATTTCCTGGTGCAAAAAACAGATAAATTCACCGCAGAGACGCAGAGAGCGCATAGAGACCAGAAGCAGGAAAAGAAAATTCAGCTGCAGATTAGCACTGATAAAACAAAGGTGTGAAAAAGCAGAAACTAAGTAAATAAACAATGAAACTTAATCATCCAAGAATTCTGTCACATGCCTCTTTATGCAAATTACTAAGAAATACCCTATAACATAATATAGCTTCATCTATGATCTTTCTTTGCGTACTTCTTGTCCTCGGCGCCTTTTGTCCGGGGAGCGCCTTTGCGGTGCTCCTGCCTCTAGCTTCCTGTCTCTAATCTCATCTCAGCTTCAATACAACATCATTATCACCCGCACTACCATGACAGTAAGCCAGTATATCTCCGGCACTGCCCCCTGCATACTCTTCTGCGTTCTTGCTTGTTGACAAATTTTGTTTTCCCAGTTCGATAATCCTCTGGTCTTTAATCTGATGGAACTCCAGCCTCACTGCGTTATCGACAATGGTTATTGTCCTGAATGCGTGCGGGTACTGAACGGTTGCCGGGGAGGCAATGTAGTGAAGGCCGTTGATCGTCTGGACCTTTGAAACATGATGATGCCCCATCAGGCACGCCTTGACCTGTGGTGCATTGTCAAGAATGGTGTTAACTTTCTGATGATTCTTCAGCAGATATTTCTTCTTCCATTTTGGTATATCCCTGTCTCCCCATGTAGGAAGAAAGAGATGATGACTGAGTGTAACAATCATATCATCCGGATGTTTCGAAATCTCTCTCTTAATCCACTTGAGTTCTTTCTTAATAATCTCTCCGTTATCGTGGCCTTCTATGGTAGTGTCCAGTCCTAATATCCTCAAACCCGGCACAGGCGACACGCTCCATGAATAACGGCCTGCGTCCAGTCCGTGTCCTTTCATCTTCTCAGCATACTGACTCTTTGACAGTGCAACACCGGGAGGAATGGGAGACACCTCGCGATTGCCGAATTGTGCAAAATAGGGAACCTTGACACTTGACATAATGTTCATAAACTCATTAAAATCTTTTGCGTCGGGATCCGTATTGTTTATATTGTCACCACCGAAAAGGATAAAGTCTATGTCGGGCATATTGTTGACCTGACCTATCACATCCCTGAAAATATTAAAGCTCTCCTCTTTCAGGGCAGTACCATTCTTTCCGGCAAATGTAACATGGGTATCTGTTATGTGAGCAAATCTGATGCTCTTCTTCTTTCCGGCTTTTGCCCCTTCATCCTTCTTCGGTGCAGTCGTACAACCTGCAAAATTTCCAACCAGTACGCCACCTATGAAAACGGCCTGTCCAATTGCAAGGCCACGTTTCACGAAACTTCTTCGACTTAATCCTTCCTCTAAATGTGATGTTGTATCCTGTACTGTTTTCTCTTCCATTTTATAAATCTCCCATTTTCCTGTTATCTTGATGCAGTGGAAGGCTACCCGCCCGTACCGAACGGGTACGTTCGGACGGGAAGCCATTCCGCTACTATTAATAATCGTAGTTCGTCTGAAGGATCACCTTGTCTGGCTCAGCCTTCTCAAATAAACCTTTATCTTTTCCGTATCTTCTTTTGTCATAAATTTTTTGGACGCTTTGGTATCGTGCATAATATCGATTATACTTGCCCACTGTTCAGGAGTATATGGATAGGCATTAACATCCGGCAGTTCATGGCAGATAGAACATTTTTTCTGAAAAAGGTTCTGGCTAACCAGATCTATTTCTTCTATCTGCACACCCCTTCTGTATAAATTCTCTTTGTTCAGGTCCTTTGTTACTGTCGTCGCACAACCGGAGATGAATTGCTGAAAAAATAACAGGGTAACAATCCAAATCATGTAAACATTACAACGCAGCTTCATTATTCAATCTACAATATTCAATATTAAATTTCTACAACCACTCTTTTATCTGACTGACAGTCCCTGTCTTCTGAATTTCCCCTTCTTTCATTACCACTATTCTCGTTGCAAGAGAAAATGCTTCTTCCCTGTCATGTGTTACATAAATCATAGTTATGGTAAGTTCTTCCTGCAACCTTAATATTTCTCTCATCAAAACACCCCTGAGATCGGTATCAAGACTCGACAGCGGCTCATCCATCAAGAGTATCTTTGGGCGAGTTACAAGGGCACGGGCAAGTGCTATTCTCTGTTGCTGACCACCGGAGAGGTCACCCGGATAAGCATTCCTGAACTGTATCATTTGTACTTTTTCAAGAATTGAGTCAATTTGTTCTCTTATTTCCGTCTTTGGGATCTTCTTCGCTTTCAAACCGAATTCAATATTTTTATAACTGGACATATGCGGCCAGAGAGTAAGATCCTGAAAGACCATCCCCACCTGCCTGCCTTCAGGTTCAATAATGCATTTCCCGTTATCAGCCACCGTTTTGCCCTCAATAACGAGCTTGCCCTTATCAGGATGTATAAATCCCGCTACCATCCTCAATAGAGTAGTCTTTCCACAACCGGACGGTCCGAGAATTACGATCCTTTCCCCCTTCTCAATACCGAGTGACACTCCCCTTATAACAGGAGTCTTATTGTACGCTTTAGTAACATTTTCAATTTTAACTATCATTAGTTGACATGTTAACCCACGAAAAAACTACTTACTATTACACCATGGAAAGTTCTTTGAGTCTTAGTAAAAGTTAAAAGTGCCTAAAGTTTGAAGTGAGCTAAAATTGTTGAAAAAATTCTTTTACTTTAGGCACTTCAAACTTAGCTTCGGCTTGCCAGTCTATGTTACATATTTTCTCACCAACCCCAGCCCACATAGAGGCAAGAGTGTTATCATGACCATAATCACACACAAAGCAGAGATGATATTATCAGGACTATTTGCCATTAGGGTAAATGTACGTACGGGAAGTGTATCATGAGCAGGAGGATAAATCATCATGGTAATACCGATATCTCTTAAACAGAATATAAAACAGATCAACCACGTGGCAATCATACCCCTCTTAACTAAAGGAACAAGTACCTTGAATACTCTTCGGTACCAGCCCGCTCCTGCGATCTGTGCCGCCTCTTCCATTGAATGAGATACATGTGGGAATGTTGCTGCCATAATTCTCTCTCCCAGTGCCGTATATTGAGCGATATATCCGAATATGATAATGGGTATAGACGCATATATAAAATTAGTCCCCGATGTATTCCAGAGATTTGACAGTCCAATACCTATCACAGCACCCGGTAAAGCAAATAGAAAGACAGCTAAAGAGTCTACGGCATAGTGTAAGCGTAGAGCCTTACGATCCAGGATATAACCAAGTAAAAAACCAAATATGACGAGGCAGGAAGCACCAATTGAAGCATAAAGCAGGCTCCTCATAATACTGCCAGCTGAACGAGCAAACGCCTCTACATATGCAGAAAGGGAAAGTGATTTACACAACAACACACACAATGGGACAACTACAAGAATAAAAACAAGTATACTTACGCCAATTAGGAAATATGGTTTGTACTTTCCCAGAGGCACTACCGCCTTCTTCTTTTCTAACCCCATGGTTCTGGAAACAAATGTCTTCTTGCGCAGGAAGAGCCGCTCTATAATTAAGACAACAATTGTAATTATTCCCAGTGGTAATGCCGTAGCCGTAGCCGAGCTAAAATCATAAAAAGCAGAAAACATGGTGAATGATTCAACAGAATAGACATCAAAACGGAGAAAGGACGGCACTCCAAATTCACCGAGTGTAAGGACAAAGGTAATGAGGGCTCCCAGTGCAATTCCCGGAGATATGAGGGGAAGTGTTATCTTTCTCAACACTACAGGCCACGAGCTATAAATTCTTCCCGCCTCCTCCATGTCTTGATTAACCATACGCAAGTAAGTCATGGTCAGTATAATGACAATTGGAAGCAGTGCTGATACCATCACAAAAAGTGTACCTGCAAATCCAAACAGAAAATTTGATGTAACAATGCCGGCAGTTTCTCCTAAGAGACTCGCTACAATACCGGACCTGCCCATACAATAAAACCATGCAACTGCCAGTATATATGAAGGGATGAGTAGTGGAATAATGAAAAGAACTGCAAAAAACCTTCTAAACGGAAGGTCTGTTTTTGCAAAGAGAGTTCCCAGAGGAACTCCTAACAAGACGGTGATAAAGGTTGTAGCACCCGCCAGCACAAGGGTGTTAAATAACAGCGTCCATTCTCTATTTGACTGGAACAACACCCCGTAATTCTCCAGTGAGAATCCGCCATCAACAAAAAGAGATTTAAAGAACATGACTACAACGGGGGCAAGCCCTATTCCTGCAAACAAAAATATCGTTATATAGAGAGTAACTCTTTTTGCCATTTTCATCTTTTAGCAATCTGGAATATATTACCCCATACTGCAGTGTAATTTGGAGCGTTCAAACAAAGTACTCCCAATCTCTATTTTATTGTTTTTTCAAGGCGAGCGGCAAGAATTCCGGCTAGCAGTCCAAAGAGATGGCCTTCCCATGAAATGCGTGAAAATGTTGGCAACATCCCCCACATAATTCCTCCGTAAAGAGAGACGGTGACAAAGGCTATGATAAATGATTTCAAGCTGCGATCATACCAGGCACGTAAAACCAGATAGCCGAAGTATCCAAAGATCAGGCCACTGGCTCCTACATGGCAAGAGGATCTACCAAACAGCCAGAGAGCTACACCGCTTACAAGTATGATGATAATAGATATTTCGAAAAACATTCGTCTTCCATTCAGAATAACAAATCCTCCGAGGACTGTCAATGGTATGGTATTCATCATAATATGGATTAAGCTTGCGTGTATAAAAGGGCTCAATGGAATTCCCTTAAGTCCTTTTACTGTTCGCGGGAGTATGCCCCAATCGGAAAAGCGGTGGCCCATTGAAAAGTTAATAAATTCGATTACCCAGATTAATGCCACAAATCCGAGAATCCAGTAAAAATTCTTTTTTAGAGGAAAATTCATTTTAGTACATTAATGACAAATAGTTTTTAGAAATATTAAGAGCTGCCTTTGAAACTACTGAAGTATTTGAGGAAATATGTCCTTAACCTAACTGAGCGAGACCTGCAGTATTCCGATGTTAATGCTGTGGCTCTTTATGTTCTTTATGTTCTTTATGCTCTTCCTGTTCTTCCGAAATCAGGTTTTTAATATCTCCGGACTTGATTTTAGAAACAACCTGACGCGTCATATCCGGCTTCAGGACATAGCCTACGCCAAGGGAACCAATAATGACTAATGCTGCCCAGAACATTAATGAGATACTCTGTCGCAGGATTTTATATAGTCCGAACAGGGCAATAAGGCCACAAGGAATAATAATTGCCCATGATTTAAGATCTAGATTCGATATGCTTTCCATGGAGAAATCAAGTTTTGTATCACTGTACACTCAAATTTAATTTACGTTGTAAGTGTAAGTTTCACAATATGGCAAGTCAAGAGTAAAGTCTATCTCGCAAGTTCCAAATCAGTACCCCACCCACTCTTTAAGATATGGTTGTATCTCCTGAAGTTTCTTTGCGACAACTTCAAAATCCACCTGTATAGTCCTTAGTTCTTCAATTCTTATAACATCATCCGGGGTTTCTACTCCCTCATGCAATGGAATCTGTGCGCAATCCGCAAAGGCCAGTTTACGTTCGGTTTGAGAAGATAAAACATAATCTATGAACTTCCTGCCATTTTCAGGATTTGGACCGCCTTTAATCAACACAGTTGCATTAGGCAGAACAAGACATCCCAACCCACCTTCTTCCTGATCAGGATAAACCTGCCTGACAGGTTTTCCATCCCTTATTGCATTTGTAGCATCGTCACTGTCAACCAGGCTGAATACAAATTCCTTATTAGCAACCAGCATCGTTGACTCACCGTTGCTGGTGGACATCTTTGTCCCATTCTGTTTCATTTTTTCCATAAAGCTCCCTGCTTTATCCTCATCCCATATACTAAAGAGTGCAGCAACCCAGGAAGTAGTGGTTCCAAAAAGCGGGTTTGCCACAACCCCCTTACTTCTCCAATTTTCATCAATATAAGCAAGGATGGAAGCAGGAGACTCTTCATCCGCACTCACTACCAATACTCTTGCACGTGCGGAAAAACCGGTCCAATATCCCTGCAGATCCTTAAAATTAGCGGGAATCCCATCTGAGTTTGGAGAGTAATATTTCTCGGATATCCCCTTCTGCTTTAGAACAATGGCACGTATCGGTTCGTTTGCCCAATACACATCTGCCTGTGGATTGTCCTTTTCCGCAATAAGACGATTCATCACCCCGGTACCCTTTGTCTCTTCAGTATCATAAACGGCCATTACCTTTATTCCCGTATCTGCTTCAAAATCATCTATGATCGGTTCCGAAAAGACCTGGTCCTCAGAAACATAGACTACAACCTCATTTGAATCCCTTTGGCTACAGCCTGTAATAAAGACGAAAATAAATAAGGCAAGCGCCGTAATAGTGTATTTTTTCATATCATGACCTCCTGTTTCAATCCAGTTATATAGTTCGGAGTTCGGAGCAACGAAGAAGAGAATAAAATTTGACAACCCAGAACTACGAACTCTTCACTCCGAACTATTATCAAATCTACGATTCTTCTACTCTATTGGCCTGACTTCAAGATCGTCAAAATAGGTCACAGCATCAGCTTTTGTCCAGAGGCCGACTTTTCCTGCTTTCTGGAAAGTATCATCTTTTACTTCTAAATAAAGTTGTCCATCATAAAAGCACTGCATTATATTCTTTCTGGCCAGGATCTTAATCGTATGCCACTCGCCACTGGTCACTTTCAAGCGGGCAGAATCCATCTGAATGCGTCTGCCGTCAACAACCTTGTAAACCCTAAAATTATTCTCAAGAGGGTTGGCCCTCGCAATATAGTAATTATTATTGTCCTGGTAACGCCAAACCGGACCACCACCCTGGTCTTCCTTCCCCTCAACACCCTTGAATTTAACTATTAACTCAAAATCATCGTAGGTTACATTTTCATTAACTGCCATACCGAAATGATAACCGAAATGCTCCAGAGATGTCTGGGCAATGACGTTGGGGATACTTGGAGCAGTATCATCTTTGATTACTTCCCATTTTCCCGGTCCATCTTTACCTGTCACTTGATTTGAGAAACCTTCCGCTATTTCACCCTGTTTATCATTATCAAAATTCCATATTTTAGCTTCACCTTTGTACACAATCGGTACTTCATGCCTCTCCTTATCACCATTTGCATGCTCCTCACCACATCCGACAAATAAGAAAAAAGATAAGGCAAACAGTGATACAATAATTTTCTTCATGTCAAGTCTCCCTGTTTTAATCTAAATATAAAGAGTAGGTTGGGTGAAGCAAAGAGCGCCCAACAAAATAACTCATTGGCTTACTAGCGATCCTTCGACTTGCATTCTACAATATTCAATCGTAAATCTACAATCATAAATCCCAAATCAATACCCTTCAATCTCCTTCGCAAGCCCAGGCTCTGACATGCTTCTTAAACCAATTAATTCCGGATTATCAATTCCCTTATGCTGTATTAAAACCTTAAACATATCACCCATTCCTCCCGGCAGGAAGAGGTTCTTCATTGTCAGGAGTTTACTAATATCGCCCTTCACATCATTCATTTTATTGAGAATACCAAGCGCTATTAGAAAGGTTGATTGCCTGACAAAACCGGTTGTGCTTAATCCAGACCGGATCCCTTCTTCCATTATACTGCTGAAATTTACATGTGATGTTATATCCTGATTGCCAACTCTTCCATACGGGTTCTCACTTGTCGTGTGCTCGTAATAACAGATCAACGTCCCTCTATGCCTCTCTTCAGAATAGAGATCTTCCGCCAGATGACCATAGTCTATGGTTATAACAAAGCCTCTATTCAAGCAAAGAGAGATATTTTTGACCCAATCAAGAGCCTTCAGGTTTATCTCCGCCCTCTGCCCATCTCTTAGATTTATATTCAACTCTTTAAAATAGTTTTCCAATTCAGGATTTGATAGCCCATCTATCTTCTCACTTAACACACCGTCCGTTGTTGCTACATAAATTTCTTTTAAACAATTATCCTCTACTATCACCTGATGCACAGGAAGCGAATCTACAAACTCATTTGATAAAAAGCACCCTTCGATCGGATTAAAGGATAATTTGCCTTCAGAAAAAGATTCCCATGACACTTTTTCTTCAAACCCTTTTAAGGTGTCAGATTGCCTCTTAATCAAGTCCCTGCTTATCTCAACTATCTTGTATTCAATTTTCTCATAGAATTCCTGATATTCATTTTTTATATAATTAAGTATATCATGACATAGCCATCCTTTACCCGCACCTATCTCTACTACAGAGAACCTGCCACTTCCCAGAAGACGCCACATCTGTTCCAGCTGCCGGGCAACAAGCTCACCAAATACTGAATGAACATCTGAGCTTGTGTAATAGTCACCTCTCTTTCCAATCTTCTCCTTACCGGAAGCATAATAACCATGTTCAGGATGATAGAGAGCCAATTCCATAAAATCGGCAAATGTTATCTTGCCTTTGACATTTATCAAATCCACAATCTCTTTCTCTAAATCACTGGAATACATGATGAAATGGTATCAGAAATAATATATATTTTCTAAGGTTTAATGTGGGTGGGTAGAAATTCAAGAAAAAGCCAGACACGAATTACACCAATTTCACGAAAAGACACGATAATCTTTTTATATGTTTTGTGTGTTTCATGATGAAAGTATTATGGTAGTATGATAATCATAATCTGTATTTATATAACGCTGGTTCAGGCTTATAGCCTGAACCTAAACGTTTTGGTTCAATCTTGTAGATTGAACCAGTATATTCGTATTCAATTAATTATTATGAAACTTACTATTCTCGGTTCAGGAACTGCTATTGTCACTGCAAGAAGAGGCTCATCCGGCTATCTTATAAAAATTGGGGATAAGACATTGCTGCTTGACGGCGGTTCCGGAACCATGCGTAAGATTGCGGAAGCGTCGTCAAGTTTCAAAGAGGTTGATTATGCGATTTATACGCACCTCCATCCTGACCATGTTACAGACCTTATCTCGCTTCTATTCGCACTGAGGATACCCAGTAATTACAAAAGTAAAGATCTTACAGTAATCGGTCCTGCAGGCATGAAGGAGTTTTACAGAAACCTGGCTAAAGTATTTAACCATGTTATCGACCCCAGGGGATATGAACTTACTATCAATGAATTATCCGGAGGAGATCTGAACTTTGATAATTTTAAGCTTACCTCAAGCCTGATCAACCATCATGAGAGCAGCCTCGCGTATCGGGTAGAATCAAAAGATGGAAAGAACATAGTATACTCCGGAGATACGGATTACTGCGAAAGCATTGTTGAATTGGCACGTGACGTAGACATACTATTACTGGAGTGCTCATACCCTAAACACATTAAGGTGGAAGGTCATCTTAATTCAACACTGGCAGGACGGATAGCAAGAGAATCGAACTGTAAGAAGCTCGTACTGACACACTTCTACCCGAGCTGTGATGATTACGATATATTAGGAGAGTGTAGTGAGGAATTCAGTGGAGAGATTGTGCTAGCTGAAGACCTGATGACTATTGATGTTTAGGATCCACCTCCAGAATTACATCAAATAAAAAAGGCGTTCCTGCATATTACTAACACAGGAACGCCTTTTTTATAATACTTTTTAAAACCGCAACACTACTTACTAGTACGCTGAAGAACGTTCGTTTTTCTTTATTGGATCTCTACGTTTTTTCGTCTCAGAGTATTTATCAGGGTTTTGATTGTAAGCATCTAAACAACCCTTACAGCACAAATGCACTGTTTCTCCTGCATGTTTCGTATCTACCTGCTGCCCCTTGCTGTCCGCAGCCTGTCCGCAGACCGTACACTTTTCACCAGAACTTTCACTGGCAGCAACATTCATAGTACAATCCCCGGCGTTTTCCATATTACACTCTTTACCATCTTTCTTGGCACCACAGCAACTGTTGGCAAATGTTGTTGTATTAGCAGTCGCCATCACAAACGCAAGAACGACAGCACCCATAAAAAAACCAATACGTGTCATTGTCATTGTTCTCTCCTTTATAATAGAAATGGAATCAAATTGTTATAAACGTTATAGTATATGTAACTTAAAATATTACTGATTGGTTCCTTAATTTCAAGTAAATTAATCTGCCAAAACTCTTATATCCTTATATCTAATTACCTTATAACATTCCTTCAATTAAATACTATAACATCACTAAGCCTCTCAAAGGTTTTGTTTGCATTCTTTACCTGTTTATGTAAAATTAACTCTCATTTTTCGCAGATTCATTACATATTACGCAAATAACAGAATATATACTATAAATTATTGACATGGATAAACTTAAATTAACTATTAATGACAAAACATACGAAGCGGAGCAGGGTAAGACCGTACTGGAAGTAGCAAGAGCAAACGACATCTGGATTCCAACCCTTTGTCACGATAATCGTCTTGAACCATATGGTGGTTGCAGAATATGCCTGGTCGAAATAGAAGGAGCAAGGCAGTTGATGCCGTCATGCATATCAAAAGTTAATGACGGCATGGTTGTAAGGACAGAAACTGAAGATATTCGCAAGACAAGGAAAGGTGTCCTGGAATACATTTTGTCAGATCATCCTCTTGACTGTATGACCTGTGAGGCAACTGGCTGCTGTGAGCTTCAGGATGTTGCATATGCTACCGGTATCAAGGGAGACAGGTTCAGGAGTGACGAGAAAAGAGGCGGGGTTATCCCTGATGAGAACGAGCTGATCTATAGAGAAACCCCTAAGTGCATAAGATGCGGTCGTTGTGTAAGAATATGTGAAGAAGTAACTCAGGAACACGCAATTGCGTTTGGAGGAAGAGGGTTTCAAATGTGGGTTGCCACACCTTTCGGCGAGACACTGTTGGACGGCCCTTGTGTCTTGTGTGGCCAATGTGTATCCACGTGCCCTGTGGGAGCAATACGCGAGAAACAACCAAGCGGCAAAGGACGCTCTTACCAGACCACTAAAACCAGATCAACATGCGGCTACTGTAGCATAGGCTGTCAGATAGATATCCATTCCAATCCTCAAGAGATCAATAAAATTACCTCAGAAACAGGATCTACACCAAACAACGGCAACCTGTGCATGAAGGGCCGATTCGCATATGACTTTGTAAATCATCCGGACAGGCTTGATTCTCCCATGGTGAGAAGGAATGGGAATCTTGAGAAAGCGAGCTGGGAAGATGCATATGCTGTTATTTCAGAAAATCTAAAAGGTATAAAGAAAAAACACGGAGCAGACTCAATCTCATTTATAAGTTCAGGGCGATGTACGAACGAAGAGAACTATCTCATGCAGAAATTCGCCAGGACAGTAATTAAGACAAATAATATTGACCAGTCAGAAACAGAGTGTCACGCACCAACTTTACATGCACTGAAAGATACCCTTGGTTTAGGTACCACAACTAACTCAATCCAGGAGATCTCAGGAGCAGATGTTATATTTGTGATCGGTGCGAATGTTACAGAGTCGCATCCCATAATAGGACTTGAGATAAAAAATGCGCTCCGTAATGGCAAAACATTAATTGTTGCAGATACACGTAAGGTGTGGTTTGCGAAGAAAGCCCAGACGTTCTTAAACCTTCAGCCCGGAACAGATATTTCTCTCGTTAATGCCATAATCAGCGTAATCATCAAGGAGAAACTCCACGATGAAAAGTTTATAGAGAAAAGAATAGAGAAATTTAAAACACTAAATACCGCTATTGCAAAAAACGATATTTCAAAAGCTGTAACACTAACCGGTGTCTCTCAGGATGCAATTGAGGAAGCCGCCAGAATCTACGCGAATGCTGAGAATGCTGTAATCCTATATGGAAACGGCATAACACAACACAGGTCTGGAAATGATAATGTGAAGAGCCTCGTTAACCTTGCATTGCTGACGGGTAATATAGGCAAAGAGTGTTCCGGGATTTACCCGCTTATGGGCCAGAACAACGGTCAAGGTGCTTTCAACATGGGTGCTTTACCTGATTTTTATACAGATTCCCAACCAGTTTCAGATATCAATGTGCGTAAAAAATTAGAGAAAGCTTACAAAACAAAATTGTCTAAAAGCAAGGGATTGCAAATCAGGGAGATGTTCAACGCTGCTTCCAAGGGTAAGGTCAAAGCGATGTACGTTATGGGCGCTGACCCGATAATGAGTGAACCTGATACTACAAAAGTAAAGAAGGCGTTAAGCAAACTGGATTTCCTGATAGTACAGGATATATTTATGTCCAATACGGCTCAGCATGCCGATGTAGTACTGCCGGCAGCCTGTTTTGCTGAGAAGGATGGTACATTTACTAACCTGGAAAGACGCGTACAGAGAATAAGAAAAACCGTTGAACCACCTGGCGAAGCCAAAGCAGACTGGAATATAATATCTGAACTCTCCACCTGCATGGGACGTCCGATGAATTACAGTTCGCCGGAAGCAGTCTGGGAAGAGATCAGGAAAGTTTCTCCAAATTTTGCCGGAATCAATTATCAAAGGCTCGATAACGGCGGAATACAGTGGCCGTGTCCAAAAGCAGATCACCCCGGTACAAAATTTCTTTACGAAAAGAAATTCCCTAATGGAAAGGCAACATTCTCTTCAACTGAAGATAAAGTAACTGCTGAGAAACCAGACAAAAACTATCCATTTATTCTCAGCACAGGACGTACTCTTTACCATTTTAATAGTGGTACTATGACTCACAGGACAAAGGGAAGCACACAAAAGCAGCCTTACCCATTTGTAGAAATATCACAAAGCGATGCTAAGGATACCGGAATAAAAGATGGAGAAATGGTCAAGGTAACAACGAAGCGTGGCCAGATATCTCTCACCGCTAATATCACAAACAGGGTAATGCCAAAACAGGTCTGGATTCCAATCCACTTCATAACTGCTCCTGCAAACCTACTAACAAAAGACCCTTGCAGTACCTCGCGTACAAACGGCAATTCAAACCTAATGCCAGAATACAAAGTCTGTGCGGCTAAAGTAGAAAAAATTCAATAGTACATAAACAAAATTCTCAGCACTTTATAGATGTTACATATTAGTGCTAATAGTCCCCCATTCCCTCTTACATATAACAAATGGGAGATTTTATTTACATTAATAGAGTTTGCCCACTTTTGTTTGGTAAATAGTCTTTATGAAATCGTATGACTTGTTAATTATTGGAGGTGGTACCGGCGGTTATGTTGCTGCGATTAAGGGAGCACAACTGGGTCTGAGTGTAGGGCTTATAGAAAGAGATAAAGTCGGAGGCGCCTGTCTGCACAAAGGTTGCATACCCACAAAGGCATTGATCCAATCAACTCATGTATACGAACTCTTTAAAAAGAGCAAAGAGTTCGGTATTGCCACGAAAGGTGTCACTGCAGATTTCAGTGAATTTCACAAACGGAAACAGTCAATTGTAAACAGGCTGTTTGGAGGGGTTGAACACTTACTCAAGAAAAACAATGTTGACCTTTTGAAAGGTACCGGCCAGATAGTATCTCCCGGTAAAGTCCAGGTCAAAGACGGCAGCAAAACCAAAGAGGAAGTATCAGCAAAAAATATCATTATTGCCACCGGTTCTTCACCTGTAATCTTTAAAGGACTACCACATGATAAAGAAAACGTATTAACAAGTGATGATATTCTTGAGATGAAAGAGATACCATCCTCGCTCCTGATTATTGGAGGCGGTTCAGTAGGAATCGAATTCGCTTACATTTACAATGCTCTCGGATGCGAGGTAACCGTAATTGAAGTGATGGACGAAATTCTCCCGACAAGCGACAAAGATGTTGGAAGCGCATTGAAACGATCTCTTTCAAAGAAAGGCATCAAATTTCTAACTCAGACCGAACTTGCTCACATTGAAATAAAAGAGAACTCAGTTGAGACAACGGTTAAGAAAAATGACGGAGAAACGGAAACACTTCAAAGTGAAAAAGTTCTGCTTGCCATGGGCAGAAAGCCTGAAATGGAAGATTCAGGACTGGAGACCCTTAACCTTGAATTTAATGGAAGGTTCATAGATGTAGATGAGAACATGCAGACAAGCCAGTCAGGCATTTATGCTATTGGAGATATCACCGGCCCACCACTGCTTGCCCATGTCGCATCTGCACAAGGCCTGTTTGTTGCACATAATATTGCCGGAGTGGATTACCCGCCAATAAACGACAATACCATCCCAAAAGTGACCTATACGAATCCCCAGGTCGCGTGTGTCGGCATGACACAGGAAGAAGCTGAGCTTGCAGACTATGATCTTAAAGTTGCCCGATTTCCATTCATTTCTAATGGTAAAGCTCAGACAATAGGTGAAGAAGAAGGGTTCATAAAAGTCATTACTGATAAACCAAGCGGCGAGATTTTAGGAGTACATCTGATAGGCCACGAAGTTGGAGAATTGATAGGTGGTATGTCCCTTGCCATGAACCTGGAAGCGACAAATCTGGAAGTCAGCGCTAACATCTTCCCGCACCCAACCATTTCAGAAGTGTTCTCCGAAGTTTTTCATATGATTGAAGGCAAGGCGATCCATATCTGATAATAAGTTAGAGTGCTATCGCAATAAGAACTATCCTTCGACTCCACTCCGGATGACGAGGTATCGTATGTTCAGAATAACGTCACACTGAGCAGAGTCGAAGTGTTATCAACTTTAAAGCAGGAAAGTATTTACAAATGCACAATACGCTTAAAAAAGTTTTTGGATTTCAATCCTTTCGCCCTAACCAGGAAACGATAATCAAGAACATCCTTGAAAAGAGAGATGTTTTTGCAGTGATGCCTACCGGGGGTGGAAAATCGCTCTGTTATCAATTGCCGGCCCGGATGATGAAGGGAACTACAGTTGTTATAAGCCCACTGATCTCCCTTATGAAGGACCAGGTTGATGCGGCCATTGAAAACGGAATGTCTGCTGCATTTTTAAACAGCTCTTTAAGCACGCAGGAGATGTCTGCCGTGTACCAACAACTGAAAAGTAATAACCTGGAACTACTCTACATTGCACCTGAACGATTTGCCATGCAGGGCTTCCTTGAAACACTGAAATCTCTTCCCATATCACTTTTTGCCATAGACGAAGCGCATTGTGTTTCCGAATGGGGGCATGACTTCCGCCCTGATTATCTGAGTCTCTGCAATCTGACTCAAAGCTTTCCACACATTCCGGTAACGGCATTTACGGCAACTGCAACGCCAAAGGTCCAGAAGGATATTATCAGCAAGATAGGACTAAGATCTCCGTACATTATCCGCGCGTCATTTAATCGCCAGAATCTATTTTACCAGGTAAAAAGCAAGACAGGATTAGAGGCTCAGCTAATAGAATTTCTCAAAGAGCATACGGACGAACCCGGCATAATCTACCGTACTACACGTGACTCTGTGATGAGATTAACCGAGTTTCTGGTGGAGCAGGGTATCAGTGCACTGCCTTATCATGCAGGGTTGAGCCCTGAGGAACGCAAAGAAAACCAGGAGGCGTTCAGCAGAGACAGGGTCACTATAATCGTAGCAACAATTGCCTTTGGGATGGGAATAGATAAATCAAATGTTCGCTTCGTTATCCATGCTGATTTGCCTAAAAACATAGAAGGCTACTACCAGGAAACCGGGCGGGCGGGACGCGATGGAGATACGGCTAATTGCTTTCTCTTCTTTGGCAGACAGGATATCCCCAAGATCAGGTTTTTTATAGATCAGATGCCTAATGAAAATGAACGGTCAATATCTATGGAAAAGCTGAATAAGTCTGTCAAATATGCTTCGCATAATGTGTGCAGACGCAGACAGCTTCTTGAATATTTTGGTGAGAATTATACGGAAGAAAACTGCGGGGCATGCGACATCTGTATGGGTAACGTTGAAAAAGTTGATATAACTACTGATGCACAGATAGTGATGTCGGCAATATCAAGGACCGGTCAATATTTTGGGATCGGGCATATCATTGATATTGTTGCCGGTGCTGACACAAAGCGTATTCGAGAACTTCAGCATAATGAGATCAAGACCTATGGCGCAGGTAAACATAAACAAAAAAAACACTGGCAATTTATAGTAGATGAGCTACTGGCACAGGAAGCTATTGCACAGGATGGAGGTCAATATCCGGTGTTAAAACTGACAAAGAGAGGTACGGATATACTTTTAGGTAGAGAAGAGATCGAGGGATTAAAGAGAGAGGAGATAAGAAAGAGACCCAAGGCGTTTAGAGTCAGCGGGTTTGAGTCTTATGACGAAGTCCTGTTTGATAAACTTCGTGTTCTTCGTAAGAGACTTGCCGAAGAGCACAAGGTACCTCCATACATTGTTTTTTCAGACATGACACTTCATGAAATGTGTGTTTACTATCCATCAACACTGGATAAGATGATAACTATCAGCGGTGTCGGAGATACCAAGCTTGAAAGTTATGGCACTGATTTTACAAAGGAGATAAAAGCACATCTTGATAAAAACCCTGATATCTCAATCCCTGAAAGAGAGCCTGTTGCTCCATCATTAAATACGCCACAGCAAAAGACGAAGGGAGGAACAATTGAAAAGACCTATGAACTCTCCAGAGAGGGACTTTCAATTAAGGAGATAGCAAAGACCCGCAACCTTACGACCGCCACAATCACAGGACATTTTGAAAGTCTGATAAGGGATGGACGTGATGTCGCAATAGACCGCCTCATTGACCCGGCAAAACGCAATATAATCGAAGAGATGTTTTTATCTCTCAAGACCTGGCATACAGGACCTATTGTTGAACATTCCAATGGAACTGTAAACTATGAGGATGCAAAACTGGTAAGAGCTTATATAAAACGAAAGAAAACATAGCGTGGCCCAGCCTGTTTATTCAAAACTAAAACGTCACATGTCCCTTCTCTTCAAGATAGTTTAATATCTCCCTGGTGGACTCCTCCACTGACAACTTTGATGAATCAATTGTTAACTCAGGATTCAGTGGTTCTTCATAAGGTGCAGAAATACCCGTAAAATCTTTAACCTCACCGGCACGTGCCTTTTTATACAACCCTTTTGTATCACGTGTTTCACAAACTTCGAGAGAGCACTTAACATAAATCTCTACGAATTCACCATGTCCCAGAAGTGTCCTTACATTATCCCTGTCTTCTCTATATGGAGACACAAAAGCAGCAATTGTTATTATATTTGCCTCTGTGAACAACTTTGCCACTTCACCAATACGACGAATGTTCTCAGTGCGGTCTTCGGGCGAAAAGCCAAGATTTTTGTTCAGACCATGGCGTATATTATCACCATCCAGTATATACGCCTGATGTTTGTTTTCTATAAGCGCATGTTCGAGCTCAACGGCTATTGTCGATTTCCCAGAACCTGAAAGGCCTGTAAGCCAAATGGTTGCACCTTTCTGGTTCAGCAGCTTTACCCTGTCCTCTTTTGTTATTTTTCCATGATGCCATTTGATGTTAGTCGCTTTTTGTTCTGCCATTCCAGCTCCCATATAAATATCAGAGAATAAATTTTCAATAGGTCAAATAGTAACTATTTTATGTTTTTTGTTGCCATCATAGCTCCTTCAACTCAACCTCTCCCAAAGCTTTTGCCTTTTCCAGGATCTCCTCCGACTTGCTTACTAGAGTAATTACCATATTCCCCGGATCGAGTACCCTCTTTATTGCACCTTCAATACCCTCCATGGAAACAGCCTTAACATTATCCATGTATTTTTCTATATAATCCTCAGGCAGACCGTAAAATTCCTGAACTATAATCCTGGAAGCGATCTGAGCCGCTGTCTCCATACTCAAGGGAAAATGGCCAACGTAAAATGATTTGGCGCTGGCCAGCTCTTTCTTAGTCACACCGCCAGACTTCAGCTTTTTCAACTCGCCAAGTACCACTAGAAGTGTTTCAATTGCAGTTTCATTTTTACTATACGTCCTTACATAAAACGGCCCCCGTAATTTTCTTGCTGCAAATCCGCTGTTAGCACCGTAAGTAAGGCCCTTCTCAGACCTCACCTTGGTATAGAGCCTGGATGCAGGTCCTCTGCCAAAAATATGATTCAGTAGCATAAGTGCAAAATAATCCGGATCGTCTCGTGCAATACCAATATGTCCCAGACGGATTTCTGTCTGTGTCAGATCAGGCTTATTCACAATCCTTATCTTGTAACCGTCTATTTTGGTTACAGGAGGCAATGTCGGCGGCAGAACATCTCCTCTCTTCCAGTCACCAAAGGCCTCCTTTATGCTAGCAAGCGTCTTTTCATAATCTATGTCTCCGACTACTGTCAGGATAGAATTATTGGGCAGATAATGTGTTTTGTGAAACTGTATGATTTCATCTCTTGATATAGCCTTAAGACCTTTCGTTGTCCCGATAGGAGGGTGGGCATAGGGATGTCCACCGTATAGCATCTCGCTGAAATGCCTGCTGGCTATGAATGCCTTATTATCCTTTTCCCTGAGTATGGCCGTAATAGTCTTATCCCTGTGGAGTTCTATCTCTTTAGCATTAAACGCAGGGAACCTTGTAACTTCAGAAAGCAAGTCAAGTATAGTCTCAAAATGTTTTACAAGTGCAGTAGTTGTTACTGATGACGAGTCATATGCACAATCAACACCCAGAGAACCACCAATGAAATCTATACTCTCAGAAATCTCCAGGGACTCCTTTGTACGCGTGCCCTCACGGAGTAGCTGTGCAACGATATGTGCAAGCCCGGGCTTTTCTCGGGACTCATGTACAGAGCCGGCCTTTACCATCAACTCTATTGCTACTATTGGCAATTCATGGTGGTCAACCATGATTACTCTCAGTCCGTTATCGAGTGTTACCTTCCGGTATTTCATTGGTACTACATTCCCTTCACCGCTCAAGTGTCTATCACTAACAAGAACAGTAAATAAGATTAAAGTAATTACAAAAACATAGCGACACAAACACGGTTTTGTGAATTTTAACATATGCAATATCAAAACATTAAATCCGAAGCACGAAAACCTGAATACGAAACAGTTTATAAATCTCACGTCATCTCATGCCCTGTAATTCCAAACATCATTTTGTAGAAGGTATCTCGGAATTCTCTTTAGGAAACAGCCTTATTATAGTTCGATTCTCGGAAGTAAAATACTTCTTTGCTACTTTTTGTATATCTTTCGCGGTTGCATGTCGGTAGCTCTCCAGTTTCTTTACAAAGCCCAACGGGTCTCCCGTACTTGTAAGACTAAACCCGATTCGCATGCCTTTGACAAAGTTGGTCTGAAGGCCAAAAATGAGATTTGTTTCCATTTGATTTATTGCTTTCTCAAGTTCACGCTCAGTTACCATTTCAGCCTTGAGTAGTTCGAGGCTCTCATTGGCTATGGATTCTATTTCTTCCATAGCGTGTCCCTGTTTTATGCTATTTACCGTAATAACAAATAGTCCCGGGGCTTTGTTGTTGTCAACCGATGCAAAGACTGACAGCGCTGATTGGTCTTCATATATAATTTTCCGGTGGAGCCTGGAACTACGACCACTTGTAAGTATGTTTCCTATAAGCTCCAGCACCGGGACATCATCATGGGCTGCTTCCGGAATGTGATAGGCAACGGCAAGCCATGGGAAGCTGGCGTCAACAAAAAGGTCTTTCTCTCTCTCCTTCTTCTGAATCTCTTCTACAGGTATCACTTCCTCCATAAGCTCTGCGGACGGTATATTTCCAAAATACTTCTCCACAATTGAGATGGTTACCTGAAGATCTATATCACCAAGTAAAATAATAGTAGCATTATTTGGCGCATAGTGTGAACGGTAAAAGGCTTTACAATCTTCCAGGCTTATTGAATCAATATCGGACATCCATCCAATTACCGGCCATCTATATGGATGCCTGGTAAATGCAGTTGAGTATAGCGCTTCACTTAATTTGCCAAAAAGCGAATTATCAACCCGCATGCGCCTCTCCTCCTTTACAACCTCTCTTTCAGACGCAAGAGTGTCAGCAGTAAGTCGAAGGTGAGCCATCCTGTCTGCCTCCAGTCTTACAGCTAATTCGAGCTGGGAGCTGGGAAGATTTTCAAAGTAAGCAGTCATATCCCTGGCAGTAAAGGCATTATCCGTACCACCATTTTGTTGGATGATACGACCGTACTCTTCCGGTTCAACATTTTTTGAACCCTTGAACATCATATGCTCAAAGAGATGTGAAATACCTGTTATACCCGGTCTTTCATTTCTGGAGCCCACGTTGTACCACACCTGAAGGCTTATTATCGGAGAAGAGTGGTCCTCACTGAGTATAAGCCTTAAGCCATTCTTTAAACGATGCTCCTTGAGATCCAGTTTAATATCTTCAGCAGTTGATGTATGCATAAAAACCAACAAATGAGAAATAAAAAGAAAACATATTATGAATAGTCGAGACGTCATACCGCTATCTATTATTATGTTAAAAAAGACACTTCTGCGAAAATCATCTACGGCAGTTCAAACAATTGTATTCCCAATCCAGAATCAAGGCAAGTGGATTCTGAGAAAGCAGAACAATCATAACTGTTTTATGTTGATATTTATTTCATACTATAGTAATTTTAAACTTCAAATCATATTAACAACAATATCTCAGGATTAAAAACAATGAAAAAAAGAAGAACCCTGATAATGGGAGCAGCAGGAAGGGATTTTCATAATTTCAACGTTACCTTTAGAGACAATGAAGACTATGAGGTTGTAGCATTCACCGCAACTCAGATTCCGAACATTGCTGACCGGAAATATCCATCTGAACTTGCCGGCAGATTATACCCTGACGGCATTCCGATCTATGATGAAAATAAGCTGACCGAACTCATCAAAAAACAGAAGATCGATGACGTAGTCTTTTCATACAGTGATGTGCCACACGAATACGTGATGCACAAGGCCAGCGAGGTTCAGGCTGCCGGCGCCAGTTTTGTGATTATGGGTGCAGAGCAAACTATGCTCAGCAGCAAAGTCCCTATTATTGCTATCTGCGCTGTCAGAACAGGATGTGGTAAGAGTGCCGCCACAAGAAGAGTATGCCGCATATTAAAAGATACCGGGAAGAAAGTCGTGGCTATCCGCCATCCTATGCCTTATGGAGATCTGGCAAAGCAGAAAGTACAGCGCTTTGAAACGTATGAAGACCTTGCCTTGCATGACTGCACTATTGAAGAGATGGAGGAATATGAACCTCATATAGAACAGGGAATTGTCGTCTACGCAGGTGTTGATTACGAAGCAATCCTAAGAAAGGTAGAAGAGGAAGCCGATGTAATAGTATGGGATGGAGGCAACAACGATTTACCCTTCTTCAAACCTGATCTCCATATAACCCTCGTAGACCCACATAGACCGGGAAATGAAATAACGTATTTCCCCGGCGAAACAAACCTCATGCTGGCACACATTGTTATCATAAGCAAAGAAGAATATGCCGATCCTGAAAATATATTCAAGGTTAAAGAGAATATAAAACATAGAAATCCAAAAGCTTCCATCATCGACGCAACATTGAAAATCTCGATTGAGAGCCCTGACAAAATAAAGGGCCGCAGAGTGCTTGCTGTGGAGGATGGACCTACAGTAACACATGGCGGAATGGCATATGGTGCCGCTGTCCTGGCAGCCCGAGAATATGGTGCATCCATAATTGTTGACCCTAAACCATATGCAGTCGGTAGTATAGAAGAGACATTCAACAAATACCCTGATATTGACAAGCTTCTCCCCGCCATGGGTTATAGCAGCAAGCAAATCACTGAGCTTGAAGAGACTATTAATCAAACAGAGTGTGATACTGTCATCACAGGCACTCCAATCGATTTAGGTAAAATAATCAGGATAAACAAGCCCACAATAAGGGCGAATTACGAACTTCAGGAAACAAGCAAGCCCGACTTGAAAAGCTTAATAACAGACTATATCACTCCAGGCTGACCGATTAACTCTTTCACCGGTTTTGACTGCAGCAGAAATCTCTACCTTGCCTAACCCTCTTCACATACAAGGCGAAGTCACAACAGTGTGCCACGGCACAATAGTGCGCCATACAATAGTGTGCCATGGCACACTATTGGCATAAAATCATCTAAAACCTCCCTCCTGTATAAGCTACAAGTACATTATAAAGTCACTTTATAATGACGTAAGTATCTACTATTTATAATGTTAGCACAACTTAGTTTTTACTTACAAAATCAATAGAATTTACACACCCGTTTGGCATATGACTTGTTACTTTTAATTGAAATCGCTAATATATCAAGCATGAAGAAAAGGATCACTGGTTCGAGTCCAGTATCACCTATACAATCAATACAAGGAGTTTCAGGTAATCAGATCAAACTAACATGGGTGTTACCACAAAAAAACATTTCATAGGCGGTCAAATTCAAAGACACTGGAACACTCATCTATAAATATTTTTGTCACTTTATCTCAGAACGGAAACCCATGTCCGTTCAAGGCACTGTAAAAACAGGAAAAAGATAGCACTCTATTTTCGCTGTAATGTACAGTAACTATCAAAGGGGGAAACAGATGATAAAAAGATCATTTCTTCATACGAAAACACCACACCCTAATTGACATGCCCCCGTTCTTTGTACCACCTTTAAAGTTAGAGTTCAGGATAATACAGACAGTTTCCACTACGTTACAACTGTCTGTACCGCTTCAATTGTCTCTGGAGCAGGTGGCAAGTATCCAAGAGCACTATGAGGCCGA
>JASMMK010000006.1 GCA_030748215.1 Candidatus Scalindua sp. | reverse complement strand
TCGGCCTCATAGTGCTCTTGGATACTTGCCACCTGCTCCAGAGACAATTGAAGCGGTACAGACAGTTGTAACGTAGTGGAAACTGTCTGTATTATCCTGAACTCTAACTTTAAAGGTGGTACAAAGAACGGGGGCATGTCAGTAGGTTGTTAATTGAATCTTTTGAAAATATAGCTGGGAGTCCATGATTAATTGAATTTCTTTCTACACCTGCTAAAAACTCATCAAGAAAAAAGCCTAGACTAGTAGTACATTAGAAACATTAATATGCTTGCCTCCAATTTACACAAATAGCATATGCTTAAAGTCTAAGTGGTGAAAGTGTAGAAGCTAATATTAAGACATAGATCAATCATTTTTCCTTTTTAAGACCTTTAAAAAACGCAACTTTTTGAATAGTCACCATAAAGAACTTAAATAGTACTCAAATAACTTTAATGCTTAATATATCAACGAAACCATAATTCAGCTTCGTAATGAGAATATGAAGTGATACCTTGGATGTATGATAACTGCCATATAGTAGGTATTTTATATACCTGTTTACTACTAATTAACATGTGTATAAAATTAATTGTATAGGAAAGTTTTCCCTAGTTGTCAATTATTTTTTATATTTAAATTTTGTAAGTGTTTTAATTACAAAGCATTAAGAGATTAGATTCGTGACTTCTTTTATTTTTTATGATCTACATACTCTTCTCATTTATCACTATATCAAAACTGATACCAAGTAGGAGTACAAATTGATTCTTGATTTTATAAAATAAATATTATCATAAATACTTTAATTCTAAATACTTATCACATATGTAATAGTAGTGCCTTAATGCTATTTGTAGAGAAATATTATTATTTGAAAAGAGAGGTATGTGCCAATGCACATTTGTGTGCCAGCCATTTATGTGCCATGGCACGCTTTGGTGAGCAGATATTTGAGGAGAATTGGTTAAGCAGATGACTTTACACGCTTGTTAGTTGATGATAAACATATGAAGTTGATAATTTGATTTATTTGATGAATAGTATTCAGACCAGACCGTCAACACTATTAGCATTCTTCTTCAAATTCCTTACTACACTGATCGCCTCAAGGATAATCCAGGCAGAGAATGAAAGAAGAAGTACTGATAAAATAGTTAATATCCAGTTTCGTGATATTATAAATTCCCTTAAGCTCATCACCATTGCGGTAGATGTCATGATAATCAGGAATATCAGAGGTATTAGAGTAAATAGAATATTTCTACCTTTTCTATACAGATAAACTGTCAGCACCAGTAGAGACAGTCCCGCAAGCAACTGATTTGTTGCACCGAAGATTGGCCACAAACGTTTCCAGCTTAGCCCCTCTCCCCCAAAGATAAGGATAAGCGGAGTGAAGGCGGCAATCGCTGCCGCTGCGAATCTATTTGTCAATATTTTAATATTGTATATTTCTCCCAGCTCACTCGTTATATACCGTTGAATCCTGGTTGAAGTATCAAGAGTGGTGGCAGCAAAGCTTATAACGAGAACAGCAATCAGCGTAGTACCAAACACTTCAGGCAGATGAAGCCCCTCTTTCATGAAATAGGCGCCTCCATTTACAAAAGCCCCCATTTTTGCATCCAAACTGCCTGCTGAGCTCCAACTGACATAATGACTCTTCCATGCGGCGAGTGTCGCGAATCCAGCTGTTGATGCGATTATAGACATCAACCCCAATGAGCCTTCCCCCAGCATTGATCCAAAACCAATCATCCTGGCATCTTTAATGTTATTAAGTTGTTTGGATGTAGTACCAGAACCTACAAGACCATGAAATCCTGATATTGCACCACATGCTATCGTAATAAACAGGAATGGAAACCACGGCAAGCCCCCCTCAACCTCAAGATTAATGGCTGGTGCTACCATTGGAGGGTGCGCAATAAAAAGGCCTAAATACATAATACCCAATCCCACAAAGAGCTGATGCGAGTTGATAAAATCTCTTGGTTGTAGCAGTAGCCAAACCGGAAGGATAGATGTTATGAATGCATAGACAAGAAGCAACATAATCCATGACTCAATCTGCCCACCAATGAAGACAGGTAAGTGCAAGGGTGTATACATACCAAGATATATAAATCCGTATAAAACAAACAACGCAATTATTGAAGGAATGAGTATCCCATACTTTGCTCTGTAAATAACAACGCCTATAGCCACAGCAACAATGATTTCAATATTAACAGGTAATACTGTGGTTGGGAATTGAGAAAACAGGGTAGCAATTATATAAGCAAAAACAGCAATGACTATCCATGTAAGAAAGAAAATTATAGTGAGAAAAAGTGCACGTGCTCTTTTACCAATGATTATACCTGTCAAATCACCAATGGAGTGTCCTTTGTTCTTTGCAGAGAGAACAAGACATCCAAAGTCATGTACCGCACCTATGAATATAGTACCAAAGACTACCCACAGCACTGCGGGCAGCCATCCCCATATTACTGCAATAGCAGGCCCGACAATTGGAGCAGCACCAGCTACTGAGGTGAAATGATGGCCAAAAAGAACGTGTTTGTTTGTTGGAACATAATCTATACCATCTTTAAATTCGTGGGCCGGTGTTACAATATTTGAATCCAGTTTATATATTTTGTCTGCAAGGAATTTTGAATAAAAAAAGTAACTTGCAAAAAAACAGGATAGAGAAGCAATGGCTAAAATGGCAGCATTCATATATTAATTATCTATGTAATTCTGGAATTCAATGATTGAGAGATTTTTCAATTAAAACAATCACAAATGGTAATTTAGAAATGTGAAGCTAAGGAGAGCGGCCTGCAGACAGACAGCAGAACCGTTTTGACTCATTACATTATGGATCCATGTCAACCTTCTGACATGGATCCATAAAAAGCAGTTCAATTAGATTTTGACAAACAATATAAAACTTAATACCAAAAACACGTTATATCATCCGTTTCGCACACGATGAACAACGATTTTCTGGACGCCAAACTTTAATGCTTCTCTGTGACTTGGAAACCATACATCAATACGATTACCCTTTATAGCGCTACCAACATCTTCAGCCCTGAATATAGTATCAGGAAAACCCTTTATCCTTAATCGACTGCCCAGCTTTATAACTCTTCTGTCAACTGCAACAGTTCCCCAACGCGCCCTTTTACCTGATGCCGTAATCCCATACAATTCATCAGAAGGATCCTTATCGCAACATTTCTCACATGAGCAGTAAGCAGTTGCTTTGAATACCTCAGCGTTCACTTTGTTAATGAAGACCACACTAGATAGAAAAATAAACATACCAACAACGAACACTGTGACAAACTTCCTGGTACATAATAATGCCAGACTTCCTTCTCTTCTAATCCTCATTTGACAACCTCTTTTTGAAAAAACTTGCTTAAAGCACTCAATAACAAGCCTCCTTGCCTTGATATTGAATCTCTAAATGCAGCAATTTACAGTAACACTCAATATCACCCTTTCCCTGGCAATATTTTCTCTCCACCCTTTTATTTTTGATTATAGAACTTTATAAACAATAATAAGCAAATATACAAAAGGCAGATTGCTTACGATAGATCAATAAAAAAACCTTACAACCTAAGACATTAATCAGAACATCTTTGGCAGTAAGGCTGTCTTTAAACTATATCAAGACCCTTCACTTTGCGTCTCGTGATCACTCACGATTTGCCCTTATCTCGACGTAAACAATTATTACATTTATAAAAGAACTGTCAGCCTATGCAATAATCCTGGCAATCGTCATAAAAAAAGCCTTACTGCGTAGACATTAGTTTAGAATATCTCACACAGCAAGGCTATCTATATTACGGCCTCTACTTTAATGGGCGTTAGAATGTCCATTAAATTTATGCCCTTATTACAAATAAGGATTTTTCTGTGGGTGAGTATCATTTAAACTAGAGGCATTCTATAAAACACATTAACGAATGTCTAGAAAAAATACGTTTGTCAAGACTGCTAAATTAGATCAGATACAGCATCTTTTTTAATAAAACTAAGTAAATATTCAGTCAGATTATTATTTAATCCGTTCAACAAACACACAAGTCGTTCACAATAATAGTGTTACAGATTGAAACTCAAAAAACATGTAAAAACTTAAATTTGAATTCACTAGAGATTTAGAAAAATACTTGCCGAATCAATTTAAAGACTATTTTCATTTATCTCGAAAATAATTGGTACGATCGGACTATGTGGCATTTTAGCTATAGCAAAATTATTTTTTGTATGTGCTTTATTATTAACCAAAATACGAGCGTATTTCCAATCCAATGGTTCGGCGTCAAAAAGTCCGCAGATTCTATTCTTGGTTTTCCTGGAAGGAGTATCACCACCATTTCCAGTATCTTCAACAGAGTCAATAATATCAATATTCATATTTGTCACCGGAGACCACTTAATATGATCACTATTTGAAATCATATCGCCAAAATCATCCCGTGTAATCAGTATCTCCTTAACATCATCAATATCGAGCAGGCTGGAATAAGCAATGTATTCATATCTAACTAAATTGGCATTAAGGTTTTTGGACATATTCGTTTGATCAGCAATTTTAATACCATTATTCTACAATAGAAATTAATATTCATAAGATATTTAAAATCAGCTTCTTATGCTGAAACAAGAAATCCTGTTCTTGTCCAAGACATTATAAACTGGCTCATAAACACAATTTGTACCTTAAAAACCAATTCCAGGAATTTGTTACTTTTACTTTAATACATACTTGGTAAGAAATATTTTCAGGAGTCACAAAGCCTTATGTGTGATACTTAAGTGTCTAGAAGAAGGCAGTAGATTTAAGTTGAAGGCATGCTATTATTATAAGCTAAATTAGAAGAGATTGGAAGAATGGTTCAAACAGTGCTTTTTAGGTACTTATTGTAGTAATATCATTTTAGGTTGTGTAATCTGCTTACACACTAAGTAAGGTTGTGTATAATATTGTCTATATTCAAATTTTAAGTGTTAAGCTTACAGAATTCTAATATACTATTTGCAATTTCCTGCTCTCTGTCTATATAGAAGTGATCACAATCATTCATTATGTCAAGTTTCTTTGGTTCTGAGATATTTAACATTCCCTTCTCAACCGCTTCAAGTGATGCTGCAAAATCATTATCTGCACAGATAAACAGTTTCGGTTTTTTACAGTCTGATAGAAATGAAGTATCAAATCTACCAAAAGGCGTTGAGATTGATGCCAATGCCCTTATGTCTGCATTCTTCACACTCAGCATCATCGCTACTATTGCACCAAATGAATACCCTGCTATAAATACCCTTTTCGTCTCAATCGTCGATTCCAAATAGCTCAATCCAGAAGCAGCATCAACAATCGCATCTGAACAGTCATCATTGTTTAAAATAGTTTCCCAATACTCATATACCTCTGCGATATTCCCAAGATTACTTTCGCTGTTACCAACACCACGATAATTAAACCGCAACGTTGCAAAGCCATTTTCTGCCAACACACTACTCAGCGCAATAATAACATTATTCTCCATATCACCACCCAGATGTGGGTGCGGCGGACACAATAGTACCCTCGGCGGATTTATAACGTTTTCATCATACGCCAAAACACCCTCCAGCTTCAAACAGTCCGAGTTGAAATGTACAAGCTCTTCAATCATTATATCCTCTAATGCCTTTTGATATTTGCTGTTCTCTACTAACACAATAAACTGCAATGGGAAGTTATAATACTCAAACTAAATTTGTATTGCCATAAAATATGGCATCAATTCTGATTAGTACAAATTAAGGCAAAATAGAGTCTGTTCGAAATTGTTCTTAGCATTGAATAGACAATCGTTATGTTGGTTCTATATGGTATGTGGCGGGTTTGAGTAACTCTAACTCTCTAAACGCTGGAAACATCCTTTACAATTTCCTGTACAATTTTGGCAACAGCCTTGTGCATTTCTGTATCGGAAACTATCAATGGTGTGACACCGACTTTGCTTACCGCTTCTGGCATAGAGGCAACGGCACACGTCTCGGGCTCCTGGACAAGCACGTGTCCTCCTTGCTCGGCTATTGCCCGGCATCCATAGGCTGCATCACTCCCCATGCCGGTAAACACTACTCCAATCGCATTTTCACCAAAAGTGTTGGCTACTGATTCAAACAGGGGGTCCGCCGCCGGTTTGACGTAATTGATATCAGTGCCGTCTTCCACTTGAACCTTTCTACCGGATGGATCGACAACCATGTGACCGTTACCGGAGGCCAAGTATATATTCCCCACTTCGAGAGGCATCTCCTCTGTGACCAAGTGAACAGGAATATTAGTCACTTTGGAAAGGCTGCTTGCAAAAGATTCAAACATCCATTTGGGTCCGTGCTGGACCACCATAATAGTCGCTCTTTTACTGCTACGGATTTTCTTTAAAAAATCCTTAAGTACAGGGGGGCCGCCTGTGCTGGCGGCAACTGCCACCATGACTTGTTTTCCCCCTCTGGGGTGACTAATCGGCGTTCTTCCTGGGACTTGTTTTCTGATTACAGCCGGAGCCGACACCGCAGTCTGGGATGACCGAGCAAGCAAACTATTCAATCGACTGACAACTTCAACAGAATCAAAAGGCTTGCCTATAAAATCATCAGCACCAGAGTCAAGAGCATGATCGTGGGCCTCTTTTGAGCTAAGAGCCGTGATCATCATGATTGGAGGAGTTAGTTTGATCTTGGTTCGCATCAACTTTATGAGCTGAATGCCATCCACATCAGGCATCATCCAGTCGGTAACCAATGCGTCGAATTGCTATTTCTGAGCCAACCTGAAAGCCTCTGCGCCATCTACTGCAGCAACCACATCTAACCGGCTTTGCTCAAAATGTGAACAAGACGTAACCGACTGGTACCATCGTCTTCAGCAATAAGAACTTTAGACATTACTATTTCCCCTCCCCGACCTACTGTATTGCATCATATTTTACAGGCAGTTATTTGTAATTTACTAAAATGATGGTTTTGACTTAAACCATATACGATTGTCGCTTCTGCGGAAACTGATAGTGCCAAATGATCGTGCATTATCATACTCATACTTCCAAATCTCCGCATCTTCAGTATAATGAATATCAGTAGGGGCACCCAGTATATTTTCTACCTCTTTTTTGGTAAGGTAATTTGGTATCTGTGACCACTTGTAACTAATCTGACTCTTTGTTGGCCCAGTGGAATTAGACGAGGTCTCCGTCATTGCACATCCAATAACAAACATCAACGCTACTAGCAACAAAATGGTTTTCATTACAAACATCCTCCTCTCGCTTAATCAGTTCCACTAATAGTATATAGATTAGCTCTTAAACCTGAATAATTTACTTGTTATAAAATTTCTGTCAACAAAGAACAACCTGAAAGGTAAATTCAATTTGCAGGTTTATTTCTTAAAACTATCGACCTCCGCTTCAAGGCTGTCCAGGATTTCTCTGGAGAGATTAAAATTGTGTGTCCCGTATCGTGGCAGAAGATCAACTGCAAATCCAGCTTTCTCTAAAAATGTGTCCATATCCATCCGTCTCACCGCTCTCTCCTGCATGTCCAAATCTACATTGATTCTCTTTGTATCATCGCCAACTATCAGCTGCACACGAAGGTTGAACTCTTCCAGTCTGTCTCTGATCGACTTTGTCCAGGCATTGTACAATTCCCCATAATCTCCATTGTGACACTCTATACAGTACTCCTCAACGCCCTTGAATCTCAGACTCTCTTTACTGTATTTATGACAGTCTTCACATTTAACGGCCCTGGACATCATATCCGGTATTGGCTCAATCTCTTTTAGTCCTGTCTCTCCCAGCAAATATGCTAAAGGCTCCTTGTGACATTTGATACAACCCGTCTCTTCATCAGATACATGGTGGCATTTACTGCAATTGACATTGTACTCAACCATACCTGCATCACTTTCATGGCTAATTGAGTGGCAATCTTTACATGACAGATTATCATCCTGATGTTGAGTATGAGTGAAAGATACGGTCCACGAGAGGCTATCACTCCTATCCGGGCCTGCGTTGAAATTCCTCTCTACATCATCGGCATGACATCTTGCACAGAATTCTGGAGAGCTCGGTTTTTGTGCTGATACAACAACTAACGTAATACAGCATATTACTGACAAAATTGTCACCAGTGATAGTATTTTAACTACTCTCTTATCTCTTTTTCTAATATTCTCCAGCATAATTATTCTTAGGCACTAAGACACAATATCGCCAATTCTTCAGCTCGTAAACCGCAACCATTAATCTTTCTTAGACTGATCCAATTCCAACTCCACCTTTGCAAACTCGGTTCTATCTACTCTATCAAAGTTTGTCCTGAAAATGATTGCCTCCAGTCCTTTTAACCGACTATCTCTGTCTTTCAGATCAAAAATAAAATTGACTATCCTCTTCTCTCCGGGATTCAGCTGTGTATTAAGTTCCAGAAACATACTCTCCTGTTTAGATTTGATAATTGTCCCCAGGTTATCTTTAAGGTTGATCATCAAAAGAAGCTCTCTATACCCATATTTACCGGTGGGAATGGAGTGGCTGGTATTAGTATTGGTTATTTCAACATTACCAGTGATCTGATAATTACCCTTGTTTATTCCGGTAAATTTTAACTCTATGAAATCTCTGTTCTTCTTTATAGCACTCAATCTGGAAAAAGTATGTGCCTTTCCTTCCTTTCGCACATGTATCTTCTGCCAAGGTTCGTTCTGTATAAGCTTGCGATTAACAGCTGGCATATGGCAGTCTTGACACGTGTCTTCTCCACCCCCTTCGGTATATGCTAAATACTCTTCCATAGTGTCTCTATGGCAAACCCCGCAAAGTGCACTGGTTTTATACAGTTCCTCTCTCTTCTCAGAAGGATGCGGTGAGACACCTGCATGCGGGCCAGCCAGTGTACAATCCACGGTAAGGTGGCAGCCCTGGCAATCGACACCATCAGCAAATTTATAGGACCGTGCCGATATCTCTTCATCATTCAGCTCGGACAAGCCAACTCCTGCTATATCAGCCGAATCACCACTCTGCGGTTTAAATATCGACTCAGGCACATGACACCCAAGACAGAACTTAAATTCATAATTATTTGTAGATGTCTTAAACGCCTCATTAGTGTAGCTGCTTGAGTGTGACGACTCCACCCATTCATTATAAATATCTATGTGGCATTCACTGCACTCTTTAGACCCCGGAAACTCTTCCCCTCTCTGAGCAAGTTCAGGATGAAGATTTTCAATTAATTTACACCCTGCAGATATAAATAGAATTGCAGCTATCGACAGCATGGCCGATATGCGAAGAAAAGATTTTGTACAGGAATGTTTATGTTCCATTGTTATTGTATGTATTTAATTATTCCCAATGCGAGGATCATCAACAAATTCACTAATACTATTAAAAGGAAGACCGGCTTATTCCATAGGCTTCTTTCACTATTTCTATCTAAAAATGGAACGCTGATAAAAGCCATAGCATAGAGTGTAATAATGAAAAGAAACAAGGCCTTGTGATTGATTAATCCGGATATGTAATAAAATGGTAGCAAAAACCAAGGAATTTTATTTACAGATGAAGCAGACTCTTCAACAGTGTTCATATATGATTCCGGCAGAAAGAGAACTCCAAGCATAATAGCACTTAACAGGAGAAATGATAGCAGAGTGTGCCTGAGTATCTCATTCGGAAAGAACGGCTCCAGTTCCTCTTCGCTTCTACCTTTGCTGTAGTCTACCATATAGTATAATCAAACAGTTGACAAGTGCGTATAGAAACGCGGCCCACTTATTGCCAATATTCTCTGTAGTTCGGGTTTCTATAGCCGACGTAAACTCATAAATTACAACGGTTCCGAAATGCCTGTTCTGCGCACCATCATGAAATGAAATCCCATAAAAGCAGACATAAGCAGTGGTATACATGCAATATGTAATGCATAAACAACGCCAAAACCACGTGTGGAAACAGTGCTACTGCCCTGATCCAGGATATTATTAGCCGGCAGAAGAGTACCGGTATAACATAGAGTTAATGTCAATACCAATAGAGTTGCACCGGGAACCCAGTGCAACTCCCTTGGTTTCTTGTAGATCCCCTTAAACAGTATCCTTAACATGTGTGCAAATACAAGGGTTATCATAAAATGGGAACGGCATGTACCTTCTGTATTAACCAGCCATAAGGAAGCGCGTGTCTTATATACTTAATACTGTTAAACGCTTCACCGGGTGAGGGAGCATAGTAAAAAAACAGAAATATCCCTGTACCCACCTGAACCATAAAGGCAACCAGTGCCAACCCACCCATGCATCCGAACCAGCTGAGCCCCCTTGGTATTAACTTTTTTGTTATGTTCTTCTCTATTATATTTTTAAGTCCAAATCCCTCATTAAACAAACCCTTATCACTGTTCGACAATTTGTCATCCTTGCTGGTCTTATTCATACTCAATCTACTCTTTGTTATTCACAACACTCTTTAATTCCTGCTTGTTGGGTGTATATAATTTTTTCCTGAAGAGAATTCTGTAATACACATTAATTATGAGGTCATTTAACACTCTCAGTCTCTTTCGAAGACCCCAAACCGTAGAAGCTACTATCAATGAAACTAACACTGAACCAATTATGTCCACCGGAAAATGAACACCACAAAATACCCTTGATCCGCCACTCAACAGACCGAAAAAGAACAGCAGGCAACCTATCGTTACAGTTGATCTGAAATATAATAACATAGCAGCAATGGAAAGCATAAAGGTTGTGTGATCAGACGGAAATGACGATTCAGGAACGTGATAAACCAATTGCGTACCAATCTCCTGCATAAACGGACGAGGATGGAAATAGAAAAGAGTAATAGATCGATTTATCAGGATACCTAAGATAGCAGAATAACCGGCAGTCAAAGCATAATATTTTCCATCTTTCATTGAGCTGAACCATAGATAAAACAATACCGCTATGAACACATACGGCGAATACTCAGCAATATCTATCGCTATCTTATCTAATAATGCACTCTCCCCTGCAAATCTATTTATATCAGTAAATATTTTAATATTGATTTGATCAATCAATCTATACTCACATTTTGAATTTGAGATCTGACGACAGCTATTGAAACAGTTTGTTCATTACAACTCGTCTAGTGTACTATTATTTCTTGTTTTTTTCAATATATCCCAAAGCGTCATCAAGTACATCAGTCAACTCATCGATATTATCTTTATCGATTATCAGGGGTGGTTGAAATGCTAAAACATTTCGATTGTTCCCTGTCTTACCTATTAAAGCCCCATTATCCTTCATATATTCCAGAATAATATCTGTTTCCTGTACGGCAGGTACTTTGCCTTCGTTCACAAGCTCTGCACCCAGCATTAACCCTCTTCCCCTAACATCACCTATTAATGTATGTTTCTCCTGAAGCATCTGCAACTTCTCTTTAAGATATTCACCCATTGTTTTTGCATTATCAACCAGATTATATTTACATATTACCTCAAGCGTAGCTAATGAAGAGATACTTGTAACAGGGTTACCTCCGAAAGTAGACGCACCCGGCCTTGTATATGAAGACGCGATCTTGTCAGAGGTTATAAACCCCCCAACCGGAGTTCCATTAGAAATTGCTTTGGCAAATGTCATTATATCCGGCTCAACACCCGAATGTTCAATGGCAAACATTTTCCCGGTTCTCCCGAAACCGGTCTGTATTTCGTCAGCAATAAACAATATTCCATACTTATCCAATATCTCCTTTACTACTTTAAAGTATTCGTCAGGAGGTGTTATAATACCTCCATTACCCTGTATCGGTTCGGCAATAAAAGCAGCGACCTCACCGGATGTAGATGTCTCTATCACCTTTTCTATTTGCCTTGCACATTCTAGATCACAATCAGGGTATGTAAGTTTAAAAATACAGCGATAGCAATATGCATCAGGCACAAAGCTAATACCGCCAACAGGATTTGAATCTGTTCTCCAGAATTTCAATCCTGTCACACTCATGGTTAATTTTGTTCTTCCATGCAAACCATTATAAAGCGAAAGAAATTCATGCCTGTCGGTATATATTTGAGAAAGCAGTAACGCGCCCTCATTAGCTTCAGACCCGCTTGCACAGAAAAAGCTTTTTTTCAGTTTCTGAGGAGTTATCTCAGCAAGTTTCTCAGCAAGATCCACTATTGGCTGAGTTAGATATATCGTTGTAGTATGTTGAAGTGTTTTGACCTGTCCACATATCTTATCTACAATTTCAGGATGGCAGTGTCCAGCGTTTAAAACAGAAACACCGGCATAGAAATCCAGATATCTTTTCCCAGAATGATCAAATACATATTGCCCCTCTCCTCTTACCATCTGCACAGGGTCTTGATAAAAATGATAGACACAGGGAATCATGAACTCGTTCTTTTTTCTAATAATTTCCTGTGGGCCAATATAAGATTCTTTTTTTTGCATTACTAGTTATTTGCCAATTAGAAGAAGAAACTCCTGGTTCTGTTTGTAGGGCAGCCATTCAGGTAGTTTATCTATGTTATCTATTTGCCACTCTTTGCCTATCGCTTTCCGTAGATATTTAAATGCATCTTCTTCTTTCTCAAGTCTGGCATTAGAAGCGGCAAGATAATAATAGTCTTCTCCCCATATCCTTGTTGGCGGAAAAACACCACGGCTAAGATCCAGTGCTTTCATATAGGACTGTTCTGATATCGAATATTTACCAAGTCTGTAGTTCAAAAGCCCAACGTACCTGTAATATTTAACACGCATATTAATTGCTAATCGAGATGGATCATTTTCCAGCATAGTGTTCACTTGATTCAGCTGATTATAAGCATCACTATATTGTTTGTTTTGAGTGAGACCGTAAACGTATGGTACCTGAAAATAGACATTTTCCGGATAGTGTTCTGCAAGCCATTTAGAGTTAAGATAAAACGCGTCCCAATCTTCCTCTCCACGATCAGTTCTCAGGAGAATCTTTCTCGCTTCCACAGAAAGTAATGAGCTATTGTCACGAACAAGTCCCAGCTGCCTGATACCTTCGTCCTTATCACCCGTAGATCCACCAAGCAGAAATGACAATGCCTTTACAAATTTAGGCATTATAGCAGAGAAATAGTTATATATACCCAGACCAAGATAGGCGTCGTGATACTCCTGATCTTTATCTACAATCTTTTTCATCATCTTATACCCCTTCTTGCCCTTCCAGAAAGCCTTCCACATTTGACCGTTCAGGATATAGAACCGTCCAATATTACCGGTTGCTCCCCCCATACAATATTGAGCGGTCTCATCATCTGGGTTTTCCTTTATCTGATTGCGAGCAAGGTCTATGGCTTTGTTGTTCAGAGAAAGTATCTGCTCTTTCAATCTCTCTACCTCACTCTCCGTTTCATTATTAAGGTTTTGAAACATATTTAGATATAGTCCACCCTTGAAGAGATAAGGCTTTGGATCATCCGGCCATTCGTTTATAGCCTCGTCAAAAACAGCTTCAGAACGTTCCATATCCATTTGATAAGACAACTCCATTGCCTCTCGTATCTTTTCAATTATGAGATTCTGTTGCGACTTTGCACTTGCTGCTATCTCTGCATTTGCACAGTTACTCAATACAATGGTAAGAATTATAAAAAAGTGGAGATTAACAATAATTCCGAATTTTCTCATTTACAGGTTATCCTTTTTATAGAGAGTTAAAAGTGCCTAAAGTTTGAAGTGAGCTAAAGTTAATTTGTGTGCCCTTGTCACAATTAGTTTTATATAAAACAATACGCGTTGAAAGCGCTTCCGAAATTTTATTTGCCTCAAACCTTATTTTAATTTGCCTGAGTTGCGGTCTTCATTACTTCCAGTGTACTTCGTGAATATGTAACATTCTGAGAGTATGCACACAAGCTTAACTCTTTTGGAGATTTCTCTACCAGGTCTTTCCACTCCGCTTCGGGCAAAGGGTAGAAAACTGTCGGGTTTTCCATTAACAGATCCATACGTTTACGATATTGGTTTACTACCGTTTCCACCAGATCATCTTCATAGTACTGTGCCTCAATTCTAAACGTCTCTACATCTGTCATCAGAAATGAATTCAGGTAAGGCAACACACACAAGTCTGATGCAAACATAATATGATTCCTACAATACTGGTCTACTTCTATCGTCCTGATCTCTCCCTTTTCATCCTTTAGGCCGTAGTTGATATAGCGACAGGGCAATCTGCATCCACTCTTTGCATTTGTTTTAGTAACCAGCATTGCCGGCAGGCAATGCTCCAGTAGCATACTTGGAAGGGAACCATGAACAATACACTCTACTGGAATGGACGAATGTCTTGCCAGTTTATCAATATCACTTTTATGGATAATTGCATCAATTTCACTTTTCATAAAGGATTCACCGCTTTTCAAATATTTTATTATTGTGCAACATTCATTAGGATTGACTCCATAACCTACAATATCTCCAAGCACTAGAACACCGTCTATTTTTTCATCTTGTTTGTGAAGTTCAGAGAAAACAGCTATAAGAGCTTCCATGTTACTGTGTATGTCTGAAATAATAGGGAATCGCATTTCTTTTATTTGATGAAAGTGTATAAGTTAAATTGTGTACTAAACGTTATGTAACTTGAGCCTATTGAACTAAAAACTTTCAAGTGTCGTCTTTTGTAGAATTAATCAGCTTGCAGAATATAACGTGTTAAGTGAACACGTTCACACTCCTTTTACTATACGTTCCGCAAGATCAAATGGAAGGGTGGCTTTAAGTACTTTTTTCTTTACTATTTCTGTATTATACGCTGCTTTTCTTAAAGAAGCTTGCTTTGCCACAGTATCGTAAATCATATAAGAGGCCTTAGGAGTTCCGTCTCTTGGCTGGCCTACAGAACCGGAATTTATATAGTAACGTTGACCGCTAGCCAAAGAAATATCAAATGTCTCCTGCCTCTCCATTGATTCTCTTTCAACCAGCATAAGTCTGTTATCAAATTGGTCTGTTGGTATGAAGACAGAAGCAGAGATATCTCTTTTTTGCTTTGTATATAAATATGCTGACGGCTTGTGCGTATGACCGGAAATGGTTATGCTTGAATGTAGTATATCGTAGTTCAAAGTTGCCGCATTCTTGACATACCGATAACCTTGAGGATAGACTGGCGTGCTGTGAACCAACTCTATACCAAATTTTCTTATTCTCTTTTTATAACATAATGAATCGAGAAACCTAGCATTAGGCTTCTGCAGAACCTTGGTTGTCCACTTTGCTGCATTTCCTGCAGAAGCGGCCATTACACTACATAGAGAAGGCTGCCCAATAACCTCTTTGTCATGATTACCTGCTACTACGTTAGCTTTATTGCCCATTGAAAAAATATAATCAATAATATTTTTTTTGTCAGCATCGTCAAGGTCTACTTCTTGTATTAACTCTTGAATCTCTCTCTTTAAAAATGATTTACCGTTGTTTAGAAACCTTACAATAGTACAGCATTCGTTTGGATTAGGTCCATATCCGACAATATCACCTGGTATCAATATTCTATCAATCTTTTCATTATTGCTATGAAGGTCAGAAAAAACAGAGACCAACGCTTCAAGGTTACTGTGAATGTCTGATATGATTAAGAATTTCATTTTACTACCCTCATAATACAGATTCTAATGATTGTTTTAGTTGCTTAGCCGAATCTATTCTTTTCGCAGGATCTTCCTCTAAAATTGACATTATAATCTCTTCCAGTTTTGGAGGGATTGATTTGTTAAATTCAATTGGAGGAGATTTTTGTTCGTGCCATTTTTGTCCAGTAAGGATTTCATAGAAAATTGCTCCTGTTGAATACAAATCTGCCCTGCCATCGATGGACAAAAAAAACGAAATTGCTTCTAGTGGAACATTTTCAGGTGTACCCCTAAGTTGTTCAACCAGAGTAAGCTGCTCGGGAGAAGCATAATCCATGCTAATTCCTTTTAAAATTCCTGCTTTTCGTATCGTAAGTTCAAAATCAATCAAATACACTGCCCCTATGTCCGGGTCCAGCAACAGGTGGCCAGGCTTTATATCGCAATGAATGAAATTTTTTGAATGCAAATAATCTAATGGATCACATACACTGATAAAACATTTCACAACCTCATCTATCGGAGGGAAATAGCCTGTTTTCATCTTAAAATGTCCCATAAGATCAGTATTGCTGGTATGATCGAGTACAATAAAATGCTGTTTCAGTACAACCTTCTCATCATCGTACATGATTTCCTGGCCAAAATCATAAGCCTTTGGAATTTGCATATGGTCTAGTTCTTGTAAAACATAATATTCATCTTCAAAAGTCAAATGTGGACAGTACTTTATACCCATATTTTTTATATCCAAAGCGTCATTCTCTAATAACATTGCATAATTTGACTTGTGCATATCGGCAACTGTTCGGAAGGATTCAAATTTGTATTCTTTTATCGAGAACATAACATTAATTCAGGTTAGTATTAATTTTAATGCAATTTAGTCAAGGGTTATAGCATGTAATTTATAGTAGACAAAGGCTAAATTTACACTTCTGCACGATCTGTTGAGTATTGTAAAACTCACGTAAGTCACGCAACCAGAAGGTCGCAGCTCCGAAAATCGCTTAGTATAGATACAACAAAATTCAATAAGATGCAAGTCGTAAAAAATAATAATTAATATAAAAACAAAATGAAGTGGGATTGGTATTTAAATAATTTACAGACTTTTATGCTAATTTCTTCCTTGAGTATTGTGCAATATCGATTGTTTTGCAAAATGATTAATAACACTATTCTTCTATCAAAAGACCATATTGTTAAATACTTCTTGATAGATAAATGAGAAGAAACTCATTGTTAGACCATTTAAACAAGCTCTTATAAATAGTAATTTTTTTATTAACATTAGTACCTAACTAGCGTATAATGTTAACCTTGTTTCACTGGCACACGAGTATGCTGGTAGATTTTTTAATTTATTCTTTGGAGGGGGGATAGATGAATTTATTGTTTAATAAGTCGCGTGGTAACATGAAATGGCTGAATGTAGTCTGTTTTATTGTAAGCGTATCATGACTGCTTTATTTTAGCTCTAAGATCGTGTTTGCTGTCGGAATAAGTGGCGAGGCCACTTATTCCGACAGCATTGACGGGTTAAAATATTCCATCAATTTCACATGGACCCTTGTTGCAGCATTCCTGGTATTCTCAATGCAATCAGGTTTTGCATTGCTTGGAGGGTTCCTTCAATCCAAAAATATGCTTGGCTACATGGCACACTGTTTCGTTGATGGTACCGTGGGAGCACTTCTTTTCTGGATGTGTGGTTTTGCAGTTATGTTTGGCGGCTCTATGGCAGCACCGGGTCTGGAAGACGGTAATTGGTTTATGAGATACAGTGGGTTCTTCCTTGCTGGCGACAGTTATGATGTTCAAACTGTTATGCTTTGGCTTTTCCAGATGGTATTTTGTACCAAGGCAGTTACTATCATTGCAGGTGCGGTTGCGGAAAGAATGAAGTTTGCGCCATACGTGGTTTACAGCGTTTTTGTATGCGGAATAATTTATCCGGTGTATGGCCACTGGATGTGGGGTGGAGGCTGGTTAGGAAGCTTACCATATGGTGCAGGATGTGTTGATTTCGCAGGATCTGCTGTAGTACATACTGTAGGTGGCATGCTTGCTCTGGTAGGCGCTGCTTTCCTTGGACCTAGAAAAAACAAATTTAATCCGGATGGAACTGCAAATGCGATCCCTGGTCACAACCTTACACTGGTAGTTGTGGGAACATTGCTTTTGGCATTTGGTTGGTTCGGATTCAATTCCGGTAGTACACTAGGCGCAACAGACTTGAGAATTTCTGTTGTTGCGACTAATGCATTCCTGGGTGCAGCAGGTGGTGCAGCTCTTGTGATCTTCGTATCATGGATCGCATTTGGATTCGTAGATCTCGGTATGGCATGTAACGGTGCACTTGGCGGACTAGTTGCTATAACCGGACCTTGCGCGTATGTTCCACCATGGGCTGCAGTAACTATTGGTATTCTGGCTGGAGCTATTATGTGTGGCACGTTATTTTTGTTGAATCTAAACTTAAAATTGACGATCCACTTGGCGCTGTTGCTGTACATGGTGCTAATGGAATCTGGGGTATGCTTGCAATTGGCATATTCGCGGACGGTACATACGGAGGTGTAAGCGGATGGATCGTTGGAGGAGTTGATCAGATGAAGGCACAGGTTATCGGCGCGGGAACTGCGATGGCATGGGCATTTGCTTGTGGATCACTGTTGTTTTTTATACTCAAAGTAACCTTTGGTCTTCGTGTCTCTGAATTGGTTGAATATGAAGGTGTTGATATACACTTACATGGTTCACCATGCTACCCTGCACAATCTGAGCTTACGTCACAGATAGGCACAGCAGATGTAGAAGAGACTGTTCATAGAGACATGGCTATACTGGAAGAATCTATGGCAAAGGACGCAAGTAGAGAGAAGATTTATTCTGATAAGCTTGGCAGGTGGATATATGCCAAACCAAGAGGGAAATAACATAGCAAGGAACAGTAGAACGTATCAAGCTTATGATTTTATTCTTTAAAATAAATATTTTGGAAATGTTTTTGATCGAAGGAGGAATACTTTATGAAAAAGATAGAAGCAATAATTCGTCCCGAAAAGTTTGATATCATCAAGGATGCGCTTACAGAGAAAGGCTATGGCGGAATGTCAGTTGCAGAAATGAAAGGCCATGGCAACCAGAAAGGGGTAAGTGAAGTCTGGAGAGGAAAAAGATACCGAGTAGATCTACTGCCAAAGATTAAAATTGAGCTTGTTGTTTCAGATGACGCTGTTGAACAGGTTGTTCAGACCATTGTAGACGAATCGCGGACAGGAAGTATTGGAGACGGAAAGATATTTGTATCTGAAATCTCAAACGTGTATAGAATTCGTACTGGTGAACAGGGTGATACAGCAATTTAATACAATTATTTGCAAAAAAACTGAAATTTATTGACTTTTAATTGTTTTTAATAATGGAGACCAGTGCTGTCTCGAATCACATAGCATAGTGATATCGATATAGCACTGGTCTCCTTTTGTATTTACCCCCCCTGTTTTTTCCTCCAATTTCGCATTTACTCTTACTAAAGAAAATGTTATCATTCCTACTATTATGATGTAATAAATTCATCATACTTTTTTTGTTTTACCTTTTCTATTAGTTAGTTACATGTTTGTACTCTAATGTGCTGAAATACAAATTTACTATTAATACAATGCTGAACAGAATAAATATACATAGTTTATTAAGACAAGCGACACATCGGTACATAGTTACTCCTGTCACCATGTTCTGTATTTTATTTGTTGCTTTTCACGCAGCTGGTGCCGCTGATATAGCCAGTAATTATTCGGTTCATTCTGATGAAATTATTGATGTGACAGGGGTCAAAGTATCTATTGATCTTGCATGGACATTGCTTTGCGGATTTCTCATTTTTAATATGCAAGCGGGATTTGCTTTTCGAGGCGCGGGTTTTCTGCAACAGAAAAACACTTTAAACTACCTGACAATGAGTTTTATGGATTTTTGCGTTGGAGGGCTGATCTTCTGGATATTTGGTTTTGCGCTCATGTTTGGAGGATCCTTTCTGGCCTATGGACTCGACGCCGGAAATATGCTTATCGGATATAGTGGGTTCTTCCTCTCTTTTAGCTCATATGACTACTCAACGTCTAGTTTGTGGTTGTTTCAAATGATGTTTTCTGCTGCCGCCTGTACAATTGTGGCTGGTGCTGTTGCTGAACGAATTAAGTTCAATACCCATATAATTTGTAGTGCGACTCTATGTGGCATTATTTATCCAATATACGGCCACTGGGTCTGGGGAGGCGGCTGGCTGTCAAGACTTCCGTTCGGTTCAGGGATGATAGATTTTGCGGGATCAGGTGTCGTCCATGGAATTGGAGGCTTAATAGCGTTTATCGGTGCATGGAAAATCGGTCCTAGATTCGGCAAGTACAACCCTGACGGCACTTCAAATATGTTTCATGGCCACAACCTTTCTTTTGTAGTATTGGGAACCCTATTCCTGCTGTTTGGATGGTTTGGATTTAATGCGGGAAGCACATTAGGATCAACTGATCTCAGGGTTTCAATAATTGCGGCAAACACCTTCCTTTCAGCATGTACTGGGGGTGTGGCACTTATGTACATCACATACTATGACACCGGAAAATTTGACATAGTTATGGCATGTAATGGCACTCTGGCTGGTTGCGTAGCGATAACTGCCTCTGGCGCTTATGTATCACACTGGGCAGCCGTCGTTATCGGTCTAATCGCTGTTATCATTCTGAGAGAGAGCTTGCACTTTATAGAAGTCAGGCTGAGAATAGATGATCCTGTCGGTGCAATCTCTGTCCACGGAGCAAATGGACTTTGGGGATTACTTTCAGTAGGTATCTTTGCCGATGGTTCTTATCTTGGCGTTAAGGGACTAATTATGGGTTCAGGATGGCAGCTGTTATCACAGTTCATTGGTTGTGTAGTTCTTTTGATATGGGCATTAGGGACGGGTTATATTCTATTCTATATATTAAAGAAAACAGTCGGACTAAGAGTACCTGTAGGAGAAGAAAACACTGGTATCGATCTTTATGAACACGGAATTCCATGCTATCCTGGCTTCAATTGATGTTAATCCATATGTACGAGACGGCTTTGTAAATCAAATTTGAATAAGTAAATATTCAACTCGTTTTGAAAGAAAAAAATATGTACAAATTAGGAAATTACGAATTTGAAGATTTTAAGTACAGACCTGGCCACAGGGCAAATTATGGCATCCTGATTAATCCTGGAAACAGAGAATGGGGAATGAAATACTCGCCTACTTACAGCTATGATAGAGAATATGAAGTTTTGAAAAATTTCTCACATCCACAGATTCCAAAACGATATGAGTCTGGCACTGGTAGAGGTGAATTATTCAAAGACGATAAACTTGTACTGAACGAGTATTACATTGTGTTACAAAACTTTGAAGGTGAGGATTTAGTTGAGTACTACAAGCAGAAAGGTGTGCCTGATTCCAGTGAGATTGAGAACGTAATAAAGTATATTGCAAGTACTGCGGAACCTTTGCAATATCTACATTCACAAGGGTATGTCCATGCTGACATTAAACCAGGCCATCTAATTCTGAACTCGGACACTGGAATAGTAGGCTTGATCGATTTAGAACTCTCTATTAAAGCTGGCGAACTTATTAATGGCTTAACTGTTGAATATGCATCACCGGAGCAAAGGCAGATGAATAACTTATTAAAGGATGTTACAGATGAAAAAGGCGAAAAGGCTGTTCTGGAACAGATAAAACTTGATGGTAAGACCGATTTATATACAATGGGCTTGATTCTATTCGAAGTACTAACAGGTAAAATTAAATCACAACCCAGCGAGTCTCTGATAGAGATTAACAGCGCAGTCCCTAAAAAATTAAATGAAATAACATTAGGACTTCTGGAGGAAGAACCTTCAAACAGGATACCTTCTGTAGAAAAATTAAAAAGCGAGCTTGCAAGTATATAACATACTAATTTAAATTAAAAATGGCTGACATGAAAAAGAGACAATTGCACTGTTAGTAGTTGTAATATTGCAGATGTCCTTGCATGTTTTCTGCATTCAAATATTATCATCAAACAGAGATATATCTATTCTCAATAGATACAAAATTGTATATTTTGATCTCTTTACACACCAAACATCTTCTAGCAATGATCCCTTTAATGCATACCAAATATGATCATGAACAAATTCAATATTTTTATTGGTAAAATAAAGAATCTCGTTAAAGATCCTGAACGCATCCTTATAAATAAACATAACAGATATCACAACACTATAGGTTTTCGAATCGATCTCTATGCAGCAAGAAAATACAAAATATTTTTTGCTAAACGCAACTGGTTTAAACTCTTAAACCTCAAAGTTACCGACATAATTCCTGAACAAAATAGGAGTAAAACTCGTCAAGCACAGTCCTCACCAACAAAACACCCTGAAAAAACTTTCTGCCCATATTGTGAAAAAGCTGTAGTTCCAAAGAGGCTTCATAAATTAGACTTTGCAGATATAGTATTAGCTTTGTTTACTGCAGGGTTGTGGGCAATTTTCCTTTGTGTTATGTATCTCTTTATTAGGAAATGCCCTACTTGCAATTACAACCTGAGAGGTTTTAAATTCCTTTCCGAAAAAAAAAGGCGCTGACTATTATAAGAATAGCCAACGCCTCTCAATTCCCATTAATTCCAACGTACTAAATATATCACGTAAGAACCAACGGTTTATGACTGACACAACAAAGTCAATACATGCTTACTTTAAAGTACCTACTGGTTCAGTTTCTAAGTGATAACCAGCTTCAGCATGTAGCGACAGATCAAGACCTGCATCCTCTTGCGCTTCAGTAGTTCTTAAACCTGTTGTGTATTTAACAATTAAGCAGACAATAATGGTTACTACAAATGTATAAGCCCAAGTAGCAAGGAACCCTACACATTGCAAGCCCAATTGGTTAGCACCCTCGGCACTCCATCCAATGAACAAACCATCAACACCATCAGGACCCATAACAAACTTAGTACAGTAAAGTCCTGTAGCAAATGCTCCTATTGTTCCACCAACTCCATGTACACCAACAACGTCTAATGCGTCATCATATCCAATAGCTTCTTTCATCTTAACAGCTGCAAAATAGCAACCTACACCAGACATAATACCTATTTGAACTGAACCCAATGGTCCAACAAATCCGGCTGCTGGAGTTATAGCAACCAAACCTGCAACAGCACCAGAGGCCAAGCCAAGCAGTGTTGGTTTTCCTCGATGCATCCACTCAACAACAACCCACGTAAAGGCAGCAGTCGCAGCAGCAGTGTTTGTAATAACCCATGCGAATGCAGCTCTACCATCAGCAGCTAACTCACTACCTGCATTAAATCCGAACCAACCAAACCAAAGCAAACCTGCACCAAGAGCTATCATAGGTACATTTGCAGGAGGTCTGATATTTGCAGTTTTACGTTTCCCAAGCATTAAGCAGAGAGCAAGCGCAGCAGCAGCAGAGTTGATATGAACAACTGTTCCACCGGCAAAGTCAAGTATACCCATGTTACCGGCCCAACCACCACCCCATACCCAATGGCAAACAGGATCATAGCAGACAGTTGCCCAAAGAGGAATAAACAGCATGCATGCGTTAAACCTCATGCGTCCCTCAACGGCACCTAGTATAAGACCAACAGTAATGATAGCAAACGTGGCCTGGAACGCGACAAACGTATATTCTGACAACGTACCAGAGAGTGAATCAGGTGTAATGCCATGTAAACCTAACATACCTAAACCACCTACAAAGCTTCCACAATCAGGGCCGAATGAAAGGGTATATCCCCAGAATACCCACTGAACACTGATTATAGCCATGCATAGAAAGACCATCATAATCATGTTGTTTATATTTTTTACAGAGCTCATACCTCCATAAAAGAATGCAAGACCAGGTGTCATGAGGAGCACCAGTGCAGAAGATGTAAGAATCCAGGAATTGTCACCTGTATCTAGAGCAGCATCATCTGCCCATCCCGTCTGGGATGCTACCACCATAAAGACCATCATCAAAATAGAAATATAACTAAACTTTCGCATCCGCGTAACCTCCTTTTGTTAACAAACTTTTCATTTAAACTAAACACGTTAACAATTTATTCACATTTCTATAAAAAAATGTTAAATTGCTTTTGCTCCTGCTTCGCCTGTTCTTATACGAATGCAGTCTTCCACGCCTGAAATAAATATCTTTCCATCTCCAATACTACCGGTTCTTGATACTTCACAAATAGCATCAGTTACCTTTTTTACATCATTATCATCAACAATTGCTTCAATCTTAATTTTCGGCAGCAGATCTACAGAATACTGCCTACCACGATACACTTCAGTAATACCTTTCTGAGCACCGTGCCCTTTTACTTCAGTAACTGTCATACCTGCAACTCCAAGGGCTTTTAATGCTTCCTTAGCGCCACATAGTTTTTCATCCCTGATAATTGCTTCAACTCTTTTCATTACAGCCACCTCCTATTAACGCATTAAATAATAAAAGAATACAATTCATACTACCGATTAATAAATCCCCCCCCCTTCTTTCAGCCAATAAGGTCAACCTCATCTCAAAACTAAAAAACTGCCCAAATACTTATCCAGAGGCTTGAGACACTATTGGGCACAAAAAAATATATCTAATCTTCTAATGTCGGTAATATACAAATTCAACATTTATGCCATTTATCTAAAACTAATAAAAAAACCGTGTTGCCATAGCCGATCTATAGCAACACGGTTCTTCTATATATATTGCTTGATAATAAATTATATTCTACCTGTTTTGTTCGTGAAAATGGCAGTAATGTAATATACTTTTTGTCCACCATAAGAAAAGTAATTGCCATATCTGCAACTCTCGTAATTTCACTTAATTTGCATCGAATGCTACTTCTCAATGCACATAAACTCTTAAAAACGAAAGAAAATACAGGAACACAAAAATAATTTACATATACTATCAAAAGTAAATAAAAATCCCTCGCAGCCCTTGAATCACTATTCACCAGCAAGCTACTGTACCCTGCCAAGAACAAATCATTATTTTCTTCTGAATGATTTATTATTGTCGTTAATTTGACATTTGGTATCGATTCCACGGACTTATTCATACATTTTCTTCAAAAAAAAGTAATTTCAAATAAAAACTCAAACAGTTAAATACAAACAGAAAACTATGCTCTAATAACAAAAAACTAAAGAATACAGTACAGCAATACATATACCAATAGGAAACAGCACATACAAAAATATCTTAAGTCGTGCAAGTTCAGGTCCTTACAAACATCAGTGCAATATTTGAGCCGATTCTGTTTTAGCTATATTATGGCTTATATGTACCAGTGGCGAAACTGCCATACTTATTGCTAAAACAGAATTACACTTATAACTGGCAGTATAAATTAAGAAGAATCACGACTATTAGCCATCTTAAGCGTTTTCAACACCAAACACTTTGAATGAAATGAATACAGTTCTATTTCGATAAAATATATGTAAGAATTTATATAATAATGTTATTTTAATGCACTATAGCACATATTAATACAAACTGTAAACTCACCTAGTCTCTTAATAATACTTTTTGACTCTTTTTGGCATTAAACTTAGCAAAAGTTTTTTCTTTCAGGTATGTACCAAAATCCAAATAATAGGCAAATCTCATTGACGAAATCTAAGGCTATAAATAATCAGATTTCTATTCTTCTGAAATTATAATTTGAAATTTGTATTCTTAAGTTTTGCAATTTACCAGTATCGAGTGATCCTCGCTTATCTATACTAGGCATGCATGTGGGTATGTATTAGCGTCAAAATAAAATACAGCTAACTAAAGTGCTACATTTGCGAATTCGTATTCCTTAGATCGTTTCGCTTACGATTTATTCACAGACATTAACGAACATGAAACCTGGACGATTACTACCCGCCAGATTTTGACTTAATAGTACAATCAAGTCAATTACTACTAATAAAAAATGGTAATAATAGCCACCCGCCCTTTTCTAGCGGGTGGCTATTCATACTTCTATACATCATCTATTGTTCAGGGTAACATGCTGTACCATGAATATGAAGGTCTAATCCGTCTTTTTCAACGTCTTCAGACACCCTCATCTTTGATTTGCTGTTTTTGCCGCCAATCAACTTGAACAATATAACGGCCATTATTCCAGCCCAAGCAAGAGCAGTTCCAGCTCCGATAACCTGTGCAACTAACTGCCCGTAATTGCCGGTAATTACACCAGCAACTCCACCATACGAACCGTCCGCAAAGATACCTAAGGCAATTAATCCCCAGAAACCATTAGCACCATGAACGGAACACGCACCAAGTGGATCATCAACTCTAAACTTATTACCGATAATCCAGAATGAAATCAAGTAGATTATGGCACCCAGGCACCCTATCACTACCGCAGCCCATGGTGCAACATAAGCACACCCTGCTGAAATAGCAACAAACCCTGCAAGCGCACCATTACATGCTTCACCAACGTCAGTGTGACCTGACAACAGGTATGTGAGGAAGAGTACCGTAACAGCACCAATTGACCCGGCAAGCGCGGTATTTGCTGCAACAACAGACATTCTCAAATCTCCTGCAGCCAATGTGCTACCGGCATCATAAAACAACCAACCAAACGCAAGGAGGATTGTACCAACAATCATATACCCTACATTGTGACCCGGTATTGAGTTTGATGATCCATCCTCATTATACCTGCCAGCACGTGGGCCCAGGAAGGCGGCACCGACAAAGCCGATAGTTCCACCAATTGCATGAACAACTCCAGAGCCTGCAAAGTCTCTCATACCTACACCGTATGGCAACTCCCACAACCATCCTTCTCCCCATACCCAATGTCCATAAATAGGATATATGAAGATATAAACGAAGAAAAACATGAGTATATAGGAGCAGAGTTTCATTCTCTCAGCAACTGCACCTGCAATGATACTACCTATAAATGTAGCTACAACTGCCTGGAATATAAACAGCAAAATCACTCTTACGTCGTATGAATCACCCAGCAACATAAAACCACTCAGACCCATGAATTGATTACCGTGACCAATATGCTGTCCCAGGAATTCAAATCCGCCAAACATTAGTCCAAAACCAACGAACCAATAAATGATAACACCAAGAGTCGTGGCGATAAAGCAGTGAGTCATGTAGTTCAGCGCATTCTTGGCAGGCAACAAGCCTCCCAACAAGACAAAACCTACCTGCATGAACCATATCACGAAACAACAAATAAGAATCCATGTAAAGTTGTTGGACATACTTATTCCCCTGATGTCCAAAGCAAAAGTCTTATCCCCTGTTGGATCTGCCGCACTCGAAACACCGCACATCAGGAAAACAGCAGCAACCAAAATCAACAGAAACCATATCACATTGTTCTGTTTAAAACGCATATACTTCCCCCTTTCTATTTCCCAATACTTGTTACTTTAGATGTAATAAAATAAAAGACAAACAATTTATATTTTATGACTCCGCCCTCACACCTGTCAATAAGACAGGTGACAACGCCACACCGAGCGGAGTAGAAGCGTGACAACCATTGAAAGACCAACGCATTAAAGAACCATTAAATAGGTCAAAACACGTTGAATGTATATAATTTCTTCTTAACGTAGCAAGAATTAAAGTCAATATTGTGTGGAAGGAAAATCTCTTTAGGTATGTAGCTAGTTTCATATTTTGCATATTTGGTTACGATCGTGTGTGAAATAAAGTCTCTAACAAACCTTAAAAGACCAAATAATATCTAATCAAAAATGGACAAGCTAATCGGGTACAGTAACGTATTCACAAAAATCTATGAAATCACACAAATGCTCCTAACGCTCAATGCTATAACAACTTAACGGAACCAAGTATCTGTGATAATATCTATTTAATCACTGATTCACGGAGTAAATCTAACTAGTAGCAATATGAATATCTCTAAGGCTGATCAATATTTAGACTAGCAACATTCTGGCAAATATTATTCACAGCATGATGGCTCAGATACACCCTAATTAGAGACGTAATAGCTACTCCCTGCAATGTTTCGGATTATATTGCAGTCTCCCCCATAAAGTCAACAAAATTATGCGAATAAAATTGTCAAATCCTGTTCCTCACTTATCGAATACAAGATTAAGAAATATGAAGGAATTGATATGTTTCATGACCCTTACATAAAAACTCTTTTTCAAGCATCTGAATGTTTATCTATCAAAAACAAATAAATTTTGCCTGGCTCAGCTATAAAATGCGTAGCGGCATGAATTCTTACATTGCCAAAGCTCAATTCTTGATTTCATTCCAAATACCATCCAACTCACCCAGTGAACAGTCTTCTATTTTCTTCCCTAAAGCGGCAACTCGCATCTCCACTTGTTTAAATCTATCAGTAAATTTAGTAATACTTTTCCGTAATAAATCCTCTGAGTCTAGCTTGAGAAATCTTGAAAGGTTTACCACTGCAAACAATAAATCACCTATCTCTTCGGCTATCGGCTCTTTATCCTTATTATTGATTGCCTCCTTGACCTCCTCCAGCTCCTCATGAACCTTTGCTATTACATCCTCTACAACCTCCCAATCAAAGCCAACACGAGCAACCTTTTTTTGAACTTTTTGTGCCTTTTGTAACGCAGGCATATGGATTGGAACATTATCTACTATTGATTTATTACTGTTTTTATCATTTCGCTTTGCCTCTTTTTCTTTTTTCTTAATTTCATTCCATTGGTTTAAAGCCTCACTTGCATTTTTAGCTGACTTATCACCAAAGACATGAGGGTGCCGCCTGGTCATTTTTTCTAAACAAGACTCCAAGACATTATTGATATCGAAATTATTATTATCGTCTGCAATTTTACAATAGAATATAATTAAAAAAAACAGATCTGCGAGTTCTTCTTTTAAACCTTCACAGTCTTTTGAATCTACCGCATCAACAATCTCATAAACCTCTTCAATTAAGCAGGATTTAAGAGAATCATGCGTCTGCTCATTATCCCAGGGACATCCGTCTTTGCTCCTGAGAGTTTCCATTATTTTTACTAAATCTTTAAAATTATTACCCAGCAAGCCCTACACTCCTTTCATATTTTTGAACAAGAGACTACATGTAATGTTGATCCACCACCTCGTTACTACTCTTCCATGATAGTTGGAGCAACAACCTTTTTAAAACCTGCACCTTTTGCATAATCCATGATATCAACTACATCCCCGTAAGGCACCATCTTATCAGCCTTCAAGACCAGAACTTCATCTCCGGTGTCCAACATTAATCTTCTGAGTTCTTTTTCAAGGTTCTGTTTGTCAACTAGTTTTTCTTTCAGAAATAACTGCCCATCACGAGAGATAGTTAACACCGTTCTCTCTACCTTACTTACCTCGGAATGTCTGGTCGCAGGTAACTCTAATTTAATATTTGGCTGTTCTACAAATGCGGAGGTCACCATGAAAAATATTAAAAGCAGAAAGAGAACATCTACTAATGAAGCAATGTTTATTACCGGTTTTATATATCTTTTAATACGAAATTGCATAGTTATTTCCCACCAGTATCAATGGCTTCCACAACGCTCTCTGAAGGATATATTTTATTCAAAAGAGACATTGAGTACTTTTCCATTTCAAGTATAAGGTTATCAACCTTCCTATCAAAACTAGTATATGCAATCAATGAAGGTATTGCCACTCCCAGTCCAATTATGGTAGTCCTGAGTGCCTGTGCAATACCACCGGAAAATGCCTTTGTCTGACCCAATCCAACTTCTGATATCACATCAAATACCTGGCTCATTCCCAGCACAGTTCCAAGTAATCCGAGAAGCGGAGTAATTGCAGTAATAATTTCCAGGACTACCAACATTCTCTCCAGAGCCCTGGCCTCCTGTCTTCCTGTAGCCTGAATATCTAACACTTTTTCTTCCCTCGACAAATGAGTGTTAGATATTGTACGTTTAATTATATTAGAAAAAGGACCCTGTATTACATTGCATCTGTTGAATATTACCTGTAGATCTTCCGGACCCCTGACCGCTTCAATTACTTCGATTAATTCAGACCTCATAATACGACTTCTGCGAAGGCTGACCATACGCTCCAAAATAACGGCTAGTGCGATAACCGAGCAAATAAATATGGGTACCATTATGGGGCCACCACCCATCAACCATTCCAATACAAAACCTCCCTATCAATAAAAGAAATAACTAAATTTAACATCTATATGTTCTTCGTTAATGTAATCCGGGAACTTATCTAAAGCTGTATTCTTAATTGATACTCTAATCTTAGAAGCTAATAACTCATTACCCGCAGTATCGACAATCTCAACATTTTCTATTTTCCCGGAAGGAAATACCTTGAAAGTAACGACAATAGGCTTAAAACCTTTGGTTACTTGATTAATAGAAGCATCTGTACCATACTGCAATAACCAGTACAACCCTATTTTACCTTTTATATGTTTGTAATAAGGTGCATATTCGTGTTTTTTTACATTAAAAGATTCTGCGCCACTTAGAGGAGCGTTGGATATATTATCTTCAAAAAAAGGAGCATCGCTACCACGAGGAACGTTATTTTCCTGTTGTTCACGAGGCTTATTTTTATTCTGCATCTTGTTCGCTATACTCTCTCTCCTGCCTTCAACTACTTCTTTCATCATTATTTTTGAAATAGATGCCATTTCCGTATATTCCTCAGCCGGATCAGTTGGTTCTTCTATCTCCTCCTCTACTACGTCTGCTTCTGTATCATCACTCTCTTCTAATTCTGACTCCAATACAACAACGTCTGAACCCAGTACTTCAGAAACAAACTCCTCAGCACTCTCTACCGGCTTTACATCCTTAACGACAGGATCTTCCATTGTCGCATCGAGTTTTTCATCATCATCACTAGCTGGCAATTCCTCACTATTGCCAACCTCAGTCAAAACAGCTACCGCGGCCGATTCCTCTTCAACCGAATCCTCAGCAGCTTTCTCAGTCTCATCGTTTACCGGCTCAGTTGGACTAATATCAGTTGGCATACCTGATTCTTGCGTAACCGTTGATGCGAATTCATCAGGAGCTTCTCCAGGAAAATCACTTTCACTCTCCAGCCGGGGTTTATCATTGATATTTTTTTCCCCCGAATACATGTCTCTTGCAATAGACCCCTTTTCACCTATTTTATTGGTCTCAGCTTGAGTTTCCTCATCTACAGCACTTTCAGAGGTATCCACAAAAAGCTGCTCCTCCTCTTCACGTACATCAGCTTCTCCTAACTCTTCGCTTTCAACATTCTCTTCATTCTGCTCTTCGGATTCAAGATCAATTTCTATAAGATAATCACTTTCCTTCGTTCCATAATCACTATAATTAATTACCGGTTTCAGCAAATGGCCCATGTTGGAGGTTGAATAAATGAAAACAAGGTGTATTATTCCGGATATCGCTAGAAAACAAAAAAAAATCTTTCTATTTCCAGAAATAAAATGAGGTTTAGGATGCATAAATTATTATCAGCTGAAGATGTTTAACGTTTATACCAGTTAAGGCAGAAGTAATATATGCGAGTGGTATAGGTAAGCAGCACAATATCCAACAGATTAAAACGAAATGCAATCAGGCATGTTGTACATCGAGTGTAAGCCAAGCAACGTCATTACAATCCTAATTTCTACGCCAATATGATGTGTTTGCTAATGGACACCTAATTATCCATTACAGACCAACCGACGCTAATAACACGGAAATCTTCTAATTTTCCATAAAACTATTTATATATTTGTAGTAATCACTATCTGTGCTCAAATATAAACGGGTGTTTTCGTCAATTGTTTTTTCATACGTTTCAAGGGTCTTTGTAAAAGAATAAAAGTCAGGGTCTTTCTCATAGGCATCCGCATATATTTTCACTGCTGCAGCATCTGCTTCACCTCTTGTCTCAGTCGCTATTTTATAACCTTCAGACTCTATCTTCTCCAGTTCTTTCTTCATAAATCCAAGAATCTCAGCCTCATCTCTTCTACCCTCAGATTCGTATTTGTTTGCAATTCTTATTCTTTCAGAGCGCATCCTGTCAAATATTTTAGGAATAACTGCTGCCACGTAATTAATATGCTTTATCCTGACATCAACCAACTCCATACCATATCTTTCACGCAATTCTTTATTTGCCATCTCATTTATTTCTCCGACCAGGCTAGACCTTCCATGAGTAACCTTTACATTCTTATCCATTTCCGCTTTTTCCAACTCTACTGTCGTGTACTCCAGCTTTCGTTTAGAATTTCTGAGTACCTCATTTAGAGGATATGCACTTACAATATTTTTTACGGCAGATTCTATCACCTCATCCAGCACACCCTGCCCCCTGCCTTCTGTTCCCAGTGAGGTATAAAATTTCAAGCAGTCAACAATTCTCCAACGCGCCCAGGTATTAATGCCAATATTTTCCTTATCTCTTGTCAAAATATCGCTTGGCTCTCCATCCCATTCTATGATACGCTTTTCAAAAAACTTCGCCTTTTGAATGAAAGGTGTCTTTATCTTTAACCCAGGTTGTTGAACTACCTTAACCGGCCTTCCAAATTGAGTAATCACACATTGAGACTTTATATCGACCACATAAAAAGAGCTACTGGCTATAATAATAATTGCCACTACAGCAATTATAGCAATTGTTATGAATGCCTGAGTATTTTGTTTCATTTCAACACCTTACTCTCTCCCAATTTGAGTATTGGCAAAATTCCCTTTTGCTCTTTATCAATTATATATATATCTTCACATTTAGGTACTACCTTCTCCATCATTTCAAGGTAAAGCCTTCTCCTGGTTATATCCTTCGCCTTTTCATACTCTTTCAAGACAGCAAGAAATGCCTTAGTATCTCCCGTCGCCTCGTTTATTCTCTTTATCTTGTACCCTTCAGCCTCTCTGATTACCTGTTCCTTCTTTCCCATTGCAGCAGGTATGATCTTGTTCTTTTTTCCTTCAGCCTCATTCGTAATCTGATCCCTCATCTGTACAGCTTTATTAACTGCATCAAATGCATCCTTAACCTGCGCTGGGGGGTTTACACCCTTCAAGTTTACTACTTGTATATCTATTCCACAGCCATAAGAATCCAAAACGGCTTCAATTTCCGTCTCCGCAACATCCTCAATTGCTCTTCTTCCAATAGTCAGCACCTCATCGATAGACCTGTCACCAACAATTCTTCTCATTACGGCTTCAGAAACATCTCTTATAGTACTTTTCACATTCCGGACATTAAATAGAAACTCTTTCAGGTTTTTAATCTTATATCTTACTACCCAATGAACCACGGCGCAGTTCCTATCTCCGGTCAGCATGAGAGACACTTCGGCCGCACCCCTGAAGTTATAATCAATCATGCTCTCTCTTCCAGAGCGAACAGTCCTATAACCAAATTCTTCATTATATATACGCTTGACCTCCGCTGCATACACGTTGTCAATACCAAAGGGCATCTTAAAATGCAATCCCGGCCCAACCGTATCAGAATACTTACCAAATCTTAGTATTACAGCTTCCTGGTTGGCCTTCACAGTAAATACTGAAGAAAACCCGAGTATGATGATACCTATAACAATAGCTATAGGTATTATAAACTTTTTGAAGGGATCAAATTGTATTTTTTCAAATTTGAATTCCGGTTTATCGCCGTATCCATTCATAACTTTTTACTCACGAAAAAAATGGTTAAGTAGCGTTTATAAAGGCACTTCTGAGAAACAAGAAGTTTCATAGATCAATTTTTGAGGATTCTACAAGCAATACCTATAGGTGTCAAGCTAATTTATGACGATCATGACAGTGTTATGCGGTTGTCTTTTATTGATTTAGACAACCTTTGCAATCTCATCTACTTCAAAAACAGGCAGCTCCCTCTCCTCCCCATCAGCCACTATTTTCAAACCATTCTCTTTCTCCGTTAATTTGCCAATCACTGCACACTCTATATCACTTTGCACAAGCTTGCTTAGCACCAAATCTCTATCATCAGTGCCTACTACTATTAATAATGCACCGGATGCAATAACACCCAACGGATCAATTTTATACTCAGAACACAAAACCCTTGTTTCCTCTAAACAATGGATTTTGTCTTCATAAATTATAACACCAGTATTTGACGTTCTTGTAAGCTCCAATAATCCGGTTGCCAATCCACCTTCAGTCGGATCATGCATCGCACGAATATCAGCTTCTTGATTTGCAATATGTGCTTCCTTGACAACACTGATACCCGGATCATGTAAAAAGTTCTGAACCCTCTCTACAAACAGATTTCCATATTTTCCAGACAGTTCCTTTTCTCTATCCCTCGCAAGAAGCGCCATTCCTTCTATCGCAATGCCCTTGGTCAATATAATCTCATCTCCAACCCTCGCACGAGAATTTGTCACTAATTTATTTTTGTCAACCTCGCCAAGCATATTCCCTGAAACTATTGGCCTGTTTAGACCTTTAGTAACTTCTGTATGTCCTCCACAAATGGCAATGCCTAATTCATCAGCAGCCTTTTCAATATCACGAAATATATTCTTCACTAATGCACTGTCTGTTTTATTCTCCGGCAGAAAGATTGATGTAAGAAGCCACTTTGGAGTCCCTCCCATAGCGGCAATATCATTTGCATTCACATTAACCATATACCATCCAATCTTATGGGACGTAAAGGTTATAGGATCCGTTGTTGCAATAAGATATTTGTCACCAGTGTCAATTACTGCAGCATCCTCACCGATTCTCGGACCCACAATAACTCTTGGATCCTTTTTCTTTATACCACTTACCAACTCGTCCAGGAGATCAGTATTTAATTTGCCAACACGGAACCCTTTCATATCAAGTCTCTTATATCTCTCAATCCTAATTCCTCACGACTCGCAAATGGTTCTCCATACCGTGTTCCAATTAACGAACCAAAATACTGACCGCATGAACGCATTGCCCCATTTACAGTTTGCCATCTTTCTTCATCATAAGAATATTGAGACTTATAGGATCTTGCCACCTCTACCTTACTTTCAAACTCATCACTGATATCTACAATGAAGGCCGGGGAGAGATGCACTCGTTGATGAGACCACAAATAATAGAGAATTCGACCGGGATACCATGGTTCGCCTGCCAAATCAGTTTTCGTAAGCTTTGCATAAAACCTTGCTGCCTCACCAATTTGTGTTGCCTGTATATGATCAGGATGTGCATCTTCCCAATATGGAAGAAACATGATATGAGGTCTCACTTTACGAATAACCTCAGCAAGCTTATTCCTTGATTCTACATTATCAAAGAGGTAACGGTTTGGAAGTTCAAGATTTGTTCTGCCAGATACACCAAGCAAGGCAGTTGCCTTGTTACACTCTTCACTCCTTATTTCCGGAGTGCCATGCGGTGTAGGTTCTCCATTTGTAAGATCAACGATATGAACTTCGTGTCCAAGTTTCAGGAATTTTATTATACTGCCCCCCATCCCAGCTTCTACATCATCAGGGTGTGAACCTACTGCAAGAATAGTTACTTTAGAATTTGACATAAAGATCAGGAAGCCGACCTCTCCTTCGAGAGAATTTCAACTCTGAAGCCACCCCGAAAGAAAAAACACGTTAATGTAACAAGTGATTATTAAATATTAAAATAGGTTTGTTTGCCTGGAACCGGATCTTCACTCAGTACATTATTATCAATTAGTAAGTTAACGGCTTTATCGGTGATAGATTTACTGTTTGTATAAAAACCAATGTACCCTCTGTGATGTTCCGGAGAAGTCAATTCCTGTGCTATCAATGAGATGTTGATATTTTTGTCCGTAATGATTGAAATCCAGTTATTGCGAATTATATCTGCATTCATTGTCCTTATATGCACATTATCCGCAATGTCTTCAACCGGTGAGTCTGCAACACCTATAACAAATATCTTGTCTGCAGAGGCTGCTAATTTAGTATATCTCTCACGATGTTCCTTAAACCTGCTTAATTCCTGGAATCCTGAATACAATGAACATCGTTTTTTGTGCAACTTCAATGTATCTTCGATTACCTTGCTCATCACCAACAGTGTTTCCCTTGATGTTGTAAAATGGCATTCACCATCTAAAGAGTCAAGGTGCAAGTCTTCAAATAGAGGAATGGGATTGTGAGACGCTGTTAGCGTTCTCACCTCTACTATAAGATCATGAAATATATTATTTTTATCTAACATAAATGAATAACACTTTACAACCACATGATAATTAAACGCTACTCCTCTATCTCGAATTTCCCTTGCTTATGTTTAAACCTGGGATTATCCAAGTCCTGTACCAATTCCGTGTACTCCTGTACTGAAACATTATTATGCCAGTATCCGGTAAAACGTGCGGTATTCATAAAGACCACAAATAGGCCAACTACAAGACCGGCATAAACAGCATAATGAACCTTCTTGCCAAATCCTAAAAGCTTCATATCGAGCGCACCATTTACGGGACACGAATCAACACAATCATAGCACCCCAGACACTCTACATCATATACAATATTCTTTTTTTCCACTTCTATGTAAACAGGGCAGGCAACCGTACATTTACTGCAATCAATACACGTTTTTTTATTTCTGACTATTCTAATTGCACTGGCCCACCCCAGAATCCCTATAAATGCACCATAAGGACAAAAATACCTGCACCAGTAATTCTTATTGAAAATTGAAAAAAAGAATATCAACGATAAAATAATTATCGCAAGCATAGAAAGATTAAGGAAAAAATTCATCATCTTTATATCTGCAACCTTCATATACGGAGCTTTCGCAAATATCATCCCAATCTGAACAGCAGACATCTTTATCACAATGTTAACGGCAAAAAAAGCCAAAAGGGTATACTTCCACGCGCGTGCGATAGAGTCCTCCACTCGGGCTAGCCATATCTTCCTGGGAAGGACAAAGGGTATGATAATGGCCGCAATCATCAGAGGAAAGATATACTTCATGCCTGGTGATTTAAATGAGGCAAAAGTGATCATATTCAGAAGCATCAATGCGACAATTGGTGTTGTTATCATGCTGAGGCCGCAGGTAAGTTTTACCGGAAACTTTTCCAACCAATAGCTAACCCTGCTGTTAAATTTAGACTTTACCCAATCACCGAATCTCCACGCCCACTCAGATATTGTCCCAGCCGGACATATCCAGCTACAAAAACCCCTTTGGAATAGAAGCGATGTTACCAGAATTGAAGCAAATATAATAAAGCCAGCAGGATGCAACGGGTCTACCGCACCGGTACCCAGAAAATACTTAAGACCCATAAATGCGCCAATAGGCAAAAATGCCTCTATCCCCGGTGGCCTTGCCACATAAGTACTAATACCGCCGGATTCACAATATTTCACAAACAGATAAAATGACCATCCAATGTATATTGTTAAGATAATAAATGAAATCTGCGATATCCATCTGAATCTGAGCGAAGTCATCCATGATGACTTCTTCTTTTTTCCCTCTACCGCTGATTCATCATCGTTCTGTTTAAAATTTTCAATTTGTACAGCCAAAACACTCTCCCATTCCAGTTAAAAAGTGCGTAATCACTTCAAGCATATACGCACTGGTAAAATTAATTAAATTCCCTTGTTTTTACTAAATTATCCACAAGTTTCAGGTTTAAATCCTATAATAAGCCGTGAGAATTAAGTGTCAAGTATTTTGTTTAAGGCTCATTATTTAGCAAATTTAACTCTATTCCTTTAAAAATAAACCAATTATAATGGTCCTGTATTGACTAAATTCAAGCATAATATAATAACTTGAGTTTATATAATTTGTTGTTAGAATGGACTTAATTAAATTCGATAAAGTTAATTATAGACTGCTTTTAAATGACAAAACGACGTAAATCAAGGACTGTCTCAGTTGGTTCTATAGAGATTGGTGGTAATGCACCAGTCGCTATTCAATCAATGACAAATACCCACACAGATGACATCGAAGCAACAGTAAAGCAGATCCACGAGCTTGAAGCGCTCAAATGCAAGATTATTCGAGTTGCTGTTCCTGATGTTAATGCGGTCAAATGTCTTGGTGAAATTAAAAAGAGAATAAACATACCGCTGGTTGCGGATATACATTTTGGACATAATCTCGCCATTGAGGCCATTAAGCAAGGTGTAGATAAGATCCGTATCAACCCCGGCAACATGAAAAACAGGAACAAGCTTGAGGATATTGTACACCTTGCCAAGGACAAGGGCGTACCCATAAGAATTGGCGTTAATTCCGGCTCTATCAGAAGTAATAATGGACACAATGAAGATCTTGTCTCCTTAATGGTCAAAACAACATTAAGTTACTGTGAGCATTTTGAATCATTGGGCTTTAAGGATATTTTAGTCTCACTAAAGGCATCTGATGTACAACAGACAATGGATGCATACCGATCAATAGCAAAACAGTGTGACTATCCACTGCATCTGGGTATTACAGCAGCAGGTGCTCCTGACGATGCAGTAATAAAATCTGCAATCGGCATCGGAGGTTTGCTTTCGGAAGGAATTGGAGACACACTGAGAGTCTCTTATACAGGTCCCCCCCATCAGGAGGTAAAGGCGGGCTATAAGATCCTTGAAGCACTTGGACTATCAAAGAGAAGAGAAGCGGAGATAATATCATGTCCTACTTGCGGTCGTTGCGAAATTGATCTTCTGAACATTGTTAATGAAGTGAAGAAAAGACTTCCTGAGCAGAAAAAATCTGTTCAGATTGCCGTTATGGGGTGCATCGTTAATGGCCCCGGAGAAGCAATGGAAGCCGATATAGGAATAGCCGGTGGAAATGGAGTCGGATTCTTGTTTAAAAAAGGTGAAAAGATAAGAAAAATTCCTGAAAGTGAGATGGTATCTACCTTACTGGAAGAAATCGAAACAATATAATTATGAAAAATGTAGTAATCCTCGGCTCAACAGGTTCAATTGGCAAAAGCACGCTTGATGTTATAAGAAATCTTGAGCACAAATATAAAGTTGTTGCATTATCAGCAAATTCACAATGGGAGCTGTTATCAGAACAGGTTAGTGAGTTTAAACCCGAAAGCGTGTCGCTTGCGAATGAACAATATATAGATTCGCTGAGAAATAGCTTGCCAGACAATTCTGTACAAATACTTACCGGCCAGAATAGTGTCAGTGAGATGGTTTCAAAGGAAAATGTAGATATAGTCCTTTCGGCAATAGTAGGAGGAGCAGGACTCCCGGCTGCTATTGAAGTAATTAAAAACAGAAAAACTCTTGCCCTGGCAAACAAGGAAGCATTGGTTATGGCGGGAGGATTGATCATGCCGCTGGCGAAAGAGAATGACGTAAGCATAATTCCCGTTGACAGCGAACATAGCGCTGTGTTGCAGGCATTAAGAGCTGGACGCCGTGATGAGGTTAAAAAAATTATCATTACGGCATCAGGAGGGCCTTTCCGTAACCATCCGATAGAAAAGTTGTCTGAAGTTACAAAAGAGGAAGCTCTCAACCATCCGACATGGAGCATGGGTAATAAAATTACTATCGATTCTGCAACATTGATGAATAAAGCGCTTGAGGTAATTGAAGCGAAATGGCTTTTCGATCTGGACGCGACTCAGATTGAGGTAGTTATACACCCTGAGTCAATAATTCATTCGCTCGTAGAGTTCTGTGACGGTTCTGTCATTGCTCAGATGGGATTACCTGATATGAAAGTGCCCATACAATTTGCGCTGACATACCCTGACAGAGAAAATGGTAATGTAAAATCACTAGACCTGGCTAAGCTGGGCACTCTTAATTTCCAGAAACCAGATATGGACAAATTCCCGGCATTAAGATTAGGATATGAAGTAGTTGAAAAAGGTGGTACTATGGGTGCTACATTTAATGCAGCAAACGAAGTAGCTGTCCAGGAGTTCTTAGATAACAAAATCAAATTTACCGATATCGCAAATACGGTGGAACACGTTATGAATGAGCATAATTTTATAAGTGACCCCACTCTGCAGGATATCATGGATGCGGACGAATACGCACGCAAGGAGACAAAAATATGCCTTTCATAGGAATATCATCAAATGTTGTTTTAGTAATTATTGGAATTGGGTTGCTTATCTTTATACATGAACTAGGACATTTCCTGGTTGCCAAGAAGATAGGTGTTAGAGTACATGCATTTTCTCTAGGGTTCGGTCCGGCGATCATCAGCAAACAGTTTGGTGAAACTGAGTACAGAGTTTCACTTATTCCTTTGGGCGGCTACGTAAAACTCGCAGGTGAGCAAAGAGAGGATTCTAACACCGGCGAAGCCTGGGAGTTCATGTCTAAAAAACCATGGCAGCGTGCTGCAGTACTCGTAGCCGGTGTCACTTGCAATACAATTTTAGCATTCATTCTTTTCATCGTAGCTTTCAATGTTGGAGTCCCTTTCATTACATCAGAAATAGGACAAGCCATGCCAGGTGGACCTGCATGGGAAGCCGGAATACGAGCAGGAGACAAAATTGTCAGAATCGACAACGTTACCGAACCAGACTTTGAGGATATTTTCATTTCCATAGCGCTCAGTGGATCTCCTGCAGGTGTTAACATGGAGGTTGAACGAGACAATGAGACATTCAGTGTTAACGTAGTACCTGAGTATGATGCTTCAGTCGGGGTTCAGCGCATAGGGATCGCACCGGCAAGTACCCTGGAAGTAGACAAAATATTTACTGTCGAAAATGCAGATGCTCCTGCGAATGTATCAGAGCTGAATGTGAATGATGAAATAATTGCGGTTAATGGCAAAGCAATTGCCACAGCAAACGATTTCAGGAAAATAGTAAATGCAAATCCAGGCAAAGAGCTCAACCTTGCTGTTTTACGAAATGAGCAAAAGAGGAATATTAAGGTGACCCCATCTGTGGTTACCAGATGGATGATCGGACTCTCCTGTGCAACATCAAAACTTGATGGTGTAAAAAAGGATAGTTTTGCGTACTCCCTTGGACTGGAAAAAGGCGACGAGGTTGTCAAAGTTAACGCACACTATATCCATGGATTCTCAGAGTTAATAAGCTCAGTAAAGGATTCACCTGACGGCATGATCACACTACAAGTAAAAAGAGGTAACGAAGTAAAGAATATAAAATTTACAAAACAGGGAGAAAAAACTGTCAAGGAATTCTCTGAAGGAATCTTCCCTCACTACGGATTAATAGTTGACTCAACAGTTGAGGGTTTTCCTGCTGAAAAATCAGGAATAAAACCCGGTGACAAAATCACATCAATAAGCGGAGAAAACATAACGGAGTGGAGCCAGCTATTAACGCTTGTTACTGCCAGTAAAGGCAATGAGTTTGAAATTGCATGGTCTCATAATTATGAGACTGTCACAAAGACAATAAAGCCACAGAAGAACGAGAAGAGTGCACAAGGTGTACTGGGAATTAAATTCAGAGAAAAGAAGGAGTACAGAAGATATGGGTTCTTTAAAGCGTGTAGTGTAGGCACACACAAAACAGTAATAAATATTAAAAGAATCTATCTGACTATTCAGGGATTTTTATCAAAAAAATTATCAACTAAAGCGTTAGGAGGTCCGGTATTGATTGCTCAGGCATCCTACGCATCGGCACAATCTGGTATAGGCAAGCTTATGTACTTCATGGCCATTATCAGTATCAATCTGGCAGTGATAAATATATTACCCGTCCCTGTTCTTGATGGAGGCCACCTCATGTTCCTTGGCATAGAAAAGCTCAAAGGGTCTCCGGTCAGTGAAAAAACAATGGCAATTGCCAACTATATCGGTATGGGATTAGTGCTGACACTTATGGTCTATGCAACCAAGAATGACATCATGAGGTTATTTCATATATAGTCACGTAACAACAAACAGCAAGTTGCAAAGTAAAGATTCTTCAGTCGTTCCTCATTCAGAATGACACGAGGAGATGCCATTCTGAATGTAGCGGAGCGGAATGAAAAATCTAATTTATCGCATTACACATCCTTGATAATACTTTCTATCTCATGCTCCAATCTTATGAGTTCGTTCTCTAATGCCACACGGTACTCCTCCATCTCATGTTTTTCCAGCCTGGACGGCACCTGAATGTGGTTTCCATAAAATATTCTCGCTTTAGAAAAAGGCTTGGGTATACAAAACCTATCCCAACTTGGAAGCGCCCAATACTTCTCAAGATATATCATAACCGGAATAATTGGGTATTCAGTCTTCTGCCCTAAGAGTATTGCTCCTGATTGAGCGACAAACCTGGGGCCTTTCGGACCATCTGGAGTTATTGCCAGGGATATAGATTCCTCTTTTATCTGCTTTATCATTCTCAATAAAGCCTTTGCGCCTCCCCTGGTAGTAGACCCTCTGGCAACACCGTAGCCTAATCGCTGAACAATCTGTGCAATATATTCACCATCACGATGTTGGCTTATCAATACCTTTACATTACGATTTCTGCCTACATATGCCGGAAGCAGCATATGCGCATGCCAGAAGGCGTATATTGCGTATTTACCCTGACGTTCCAGGTCTAGTGAATAGCCATCCGGAATCTCTTTAATACTCATTGTACTAAATAAAGACCTGATAGTAATAGAACCCAAAACACCCACCAGAAAATACTTAATTTTTTGCAAATTCATATTCCAGCTACCTATACCATTGAACTAATTGATTGCAGAAGAACGCATTTCTCACACGCAATGTCGTCGCTTTCACAAAAGTCTTTAAATATTTGCAAGAGTCCCTGTTGGCGTCTTGCCGAATTAACCACGCTTCCTTCCTGTGAGTCCTTACCCAGAATTCTATAACCCATAAACCTTGTAATATTGTTTGGAGATAATTTCGGATGCTGTTTAAAGATCTTAAATAATTTTCCTTCTAATTCAGAGTCTTCTCTTTTTCTTGCATATGCCAGGAATACAGGAATAACAATGTTTATGAATATTATGGAAGTTCGCTCATTGCCAATCAACCTTCCCTTTGCCTTTAATCTTTTTCCTCCAAACGTATAATAATGGGACCA
>JASMMK010000005.1 GCA_030748215.1 Candidatus Scalindua sp. | reverse complement strand
TGGCGTAAGGAGTATAATACGCATCGGCCTCATAGTGCTCTTGGATACTTGCCACCTGCTCCAGAGACAATTGAAGCGGTACAGACAGTTTCCACTACGTTACAACTGTCTGTATTATCCTGAACTCTAACTTTAAAGGTGGTACAAAGAACGGGGGCATGTCATACAATAAATTACTGAAAGCTTTGATGTAATCAGGCTTATATTTTAAAGCCTTGTTGTAAATCTCAATTGCATTTTCAGTATTACCGTGGTTTCTCAGGAGATTTCCCAGATTATTCAATGCTTCGAAATAATCCGGTTTTATATTTAGAGTCTGCCTGTAGGCCTGAATAGCTTCCGTCCACTGTTCCAGTGAGCTGAGAACTATGCCCAGATTGTAATAGTAATCAGGATTATTAGGATTACTTAGGATTGCTCTGTTAATAAGCTTGGCAGCTTTGGTATTATTTCCTGTCTGGTGTGCAATCAGGCCTGATAAATTCAATGCGTCTGAGTGACCGGGGTTTTCTTGAAGGATCTGATGATAGAGAGATTCTGCTTGCTGTAGTTGTCCTTCCTGATGGTGTTTGAGTGCTATCTGAAGAGTTTGACTAATAATAGTCATTTAGGTTTTTCCAGAAGATGAGGATGTTTCTCCTTTACCTGTTCCATAAGTTCAGCATTCAATTTTGATTTATATAAAGTTTTAACTACTGAAAGCTGCTCTATTGTTAAGCCAACTGTGCCATTGAGATCGGTACTTATCAAGATGGCGTTCTGCAGGTTGGTTTCGCTGAGGTTTGCTTTCTTCAGTTTTGTTTTGCTCAGGTCGGCATCACTCATGTCGGCACCACTCAAGTTTACTCCGTTCAGTCTGGCTTTATACAGGTAGGATTTAGTCAGTTTGACATTACTCAGATCTGATTTAGTGAAATTAGATTTATATAGATCCGTTTCACTCATGTCGGCACCTGTCAGATTTGCTCCATGTAGCACGTAGGCTCCTCTCATGTTGGCACACTTGAGATTGGTACCCTTCATATTCACACCCATCAGGTTGGCACAGCTCAGATCTGCACCACTCAAATTTGCTTTGTTCAGGTTTATCCTAAGAAGCTTCATTCCACTCAGTTTCGTTTCACTCAGGTCGGCATATCGCCCCGCTTCGCCAACAGTACTGAGCCAGATTTTGTGATCATCGTAGACCTGACGAAGATCAGCAGTACTAATTTTTCGTACCATTTTATAAGCTCCTCATAAGAAATTCAAATTTGTAATTATTATCAGGATCAAAGTTATTAAAAGTTGCTTCTTTAGACAGATTACACATAAAAAGTATCGGGGTATAATAGTGAAGTTGATATGTTAAATCAAGGGGAAAAGAGAGTAGAGGGAGAATTTACAAATTACGATTTAGGTCTGCTCCGGTGTGACTCGCTCTGCTGCCAGAGCTAGAGATTTGGGATTAAAATGAATAAACGGATACAGGTTTGTGCAGATAAAGACGAGGAAATAATTAGGGGATTTAGTAATTGATAAGAGTAATAAATACGGAATTCAATTAAGTTTTTATTCCTGCTACCACTATTTCATAAGCAGCACATTCAATTAATTCTATTTTAAAGCCAGCCTTTTCATGCAATCTTCTGATAAGTTCCGGTGTATAAGCGGTTTTGTGGGCATCTAAATGTGTTCCCTGCTTTAGAATTCCAGAGTATCCGAAAATAATATCTAATGTGCAGATAGGACCGCCAGGGGATTGGTAAAGAGGTTTGTCAATTGGATAGTCTTCATTAATGACTTTTTTAACGCAGGAGTAGAAGTCTGGAACACGGGTCTCAACCATACCATCTGGCTTCAATATCCGGTAGAACTCTTTTAATACGAGGGAAACATCTGATAGAAAAAAGTGTTCTAAAACGTGTGATGTAAAAACAGCATCATAGGTATTATCTGGTATCTCTTTTTTTCATATCTCTTGCATCGGCAATTATATCCATTTCCGGATTTTGGTTTGCATCTACATAGATTTTCTCCCATCCATTATAGTGCCTTGGCATTTTAATCTGTTTGGACCCCGCTCCAACATTTAACACTTTTTTATATTGATTTGAGTCGTTCTGCATCAGCATTAAACTCCTGCTTTTATAAACATTTTAGTTTTCCTGCAAATAATAATGATTATCGGGGTATAATAGTTTGGTAAGTTTGTTAAATCAAGGGGAAAAGAGAGTAGAGGGGAGATGTTGAGGGTTTGCGGATTACGATTTAAAGGATTAATTGGACGCAGATAAACACGGATGAGAGATAGAAGATATGCATGGTGGATATCCGTCAGAACGGTACAGTCGGGTAGGGTGCTCACCTGATACCTGAGGATAGTCTCCACTCGTTCGGCTTATTTTTTCTCTTATTCATAAGATCAACAATTATGCGTTCGCTCAGATGTTTAAAGTCAAAGGGTTTGGTTATGAACTCGTCGGCACCACTTTCCAGAGTTTTTTTTCGAAATGGTTCGTCCATTAAGGCAGAGACCATTATAATACCTATGTTTTTGTCAAACAGCCTTACGCGTCTCAAGACTTCCATGCCACCTATTTCCCCCATAATAATATCGAGGAGCATGATGTCTGGTTTCAGTCTCTTTACTTTTTCCAGTGCATCTATTTCAGTGAGAGCTACCGTGACATTGTGCTTCATTTTGTCCAGGTAGCTCTTAAGTAGATAACACGCATTGACATTATCATCTACAATTAATATCTTGCACATATTTCTCTCTCTTGAATTGGGTAGCGAAGAAATTTTTCATGTAACAGTTAACCCCGGTAGTCCTCCAAACCTACGGGTAGTGAACGAGGTCCCAGATGGCCTTTAAAACGTACTACATTCTTAATACTGATTACTTTATCAGTGATGTCTTGTCTATGGATATTTTTAGATTGCAGGTATAAGTGTAACAACTCTATGGTCTCCTCTAACTGTTTTTTGGCCTCTTCATCATTGCTGTTTAATATGCTTGACACCTTTTCAGTATAATATTGATCTGTACTTTTCATACATTATTAACGTAACAAACCCTATGCCAAAGAAGGCGACCAGATTGTGTTGCAGCCAGGTAGGTAAGGATATGTCAGAAACGGATACTTGTTTTATAGTGTATATATCCTTTTGTACTCATTCAATGTCTTATGTAGCACTGTCAGGGTATAGTATTTATTATTTGTGATTTGTAGAGAATTTAATGGTAATCAGTATGAACCAGTCTTTAAAGTGTGCCGTGGCACACTTTTGTGACGGCACACTTCTGTGACTTATCTCAATTCCAATACAATTTACCGGCAGGTAGGTGTGTAAATGAATATTTTGGTGTTTGACTGCCGATTATACATTTTAAGTAATTGTTAAGATAAGGTTTAAAGTGATAGATAGCCTCTTTCTTGACACGCTATTACAAAAGTGCTAATATCAGCCGACTTATCTGGAAAAGCAAGAGAGTTAATATGAATGAAGAGATAGCAAGGGTATTACTTGAGAAAGAGGCTGTTAAATTAAACGCGAAAGATCCGTTTACGTTTGCCTCAGGTATCAGGAGTCCTATTTACTGTGACAACCGACAGATGATTGCGTATCCTGAAGAAAGGGAGCAGATTGTTAACGCCTTTATCAATGAATCTCAGGACTATAATTATGATATTGTCGCCGGAACTTCGACTGCCGGGATACCATGGGCCTCCTGGATATGTGACAAGTTAAATAAACCAATGGCATATATCAGGGGATCGAAAAAAGAACATGGTGCCGGTAACCAGATTGAAGGTGCAGATGTAGACAGTAAAAATGTTCTTATTATAGAAGACCTTATCAGTACCGGAGGAAGCAGCTTCAGCGCGGTTGAAGCAGTACGGGAGGCCGGAGGATGTTGTGTAGCTGTAGTAGCAATCTTTACATATGACTTTAAGAAGGCCGGAAAGATATTTAAAGAGGGTGGGTGTAAGCTTTTGACGATTACTAACTTCTCTACACTTGTAAATGTTGCAGAAAAGGATGGAAATCTAACCGATAGGGAATTGTCCCTTGTGTCTGTATGGAATAAAGATCCGCAAAATTGGGGGCCGAAGCATGGATTTCCAAATGCGGATAAAGGATAATTTATGAGTTATCTTGATGATTTAAGGGTGGGGGCAAAAAAGGCAAAGAGTATTGTCTGTATGGGTATGGACCCTGTTATTGAAAAGATCCCGATCAAGGGTGACCCGTGTCAGGTAATTGAAGAGTTCTATATTAATATTCTGAAGGAGATGAATATAAGGAATTTGCATCCGGCCATAATTAAGCCGAACATCGCATATTTTGAACAATATGGCTTTTCCGGGTTGAATGCATTAAAGTCAATTATCAAACAATACAAATCATCAGGTATTCCAACACTCCTTGATGCAAAACGTGGTGACATAGGCAAGACATCGACGGCTTATGCAAAATCGGTATTTGAGTTCTGGGATTCAGATGCGGTGACCATTGCTCCATATATGGGTACTGATTCTGTTGAACCATTTATTGAATGGTGTGAAAGAGAGAAGGGTGTTTATATATTATGTCGGACTTCAAACAAGGGTACTGTTGATCTACAAGACCTTAAAGTTGATGGTGTTCCTGTTTATATAAAACTTGCGGAAAATATTATTCGGTGGCACAAGCCCGGTGTGGGTGCTGTTGTCGGAGCAACTTATCTTGATGAGTTAGAGGAGATCAGTAGGTTCTTTGTTGACTCAAAAAAAGAAGTTCCACTCTTGATACCGGGGGTGGGTTCGCAGGGGGGTAGTGCCGGAGAAGTTGTTGAAGTCTTGAGAAAGACAAAGAGCGATATCCTAATCCACAGAATAAATAGTTCAAGTGGAATCAATTACGCGTATATGCAAAAGGGTACATCTGACTATGCAAAGGCAGCGGTTGATGCCCTTGAGAATTTGAATAAAGAGATAGGTCCTTTGACATAGGTCGTAATTCCTGGACTCCTTACGAAAGTAAGGCCATTTACCTCTCTTTCGAGAGGACTCCAAAAGTCATCATCGTTGTTTCATCACTATCGGCTTGTCACGTCTACGATCAACCATACAGAAAAAACCAAAAAGTTCATTTCCATTATTCAGCAAGGTGTTACTAAATATACTGAAGTTAGTCACGTTTTCATTACAATATACTTAATTGTCTGCTAGATAGGCTAATGGTTCAATAGGCTTAAGATCTTTTATTGAAAACACATTTGTTAAAAACTATCCTTTTTCTCCTTGATATTAGCAACTTGGAGACTATTATAGGAATTTGTTGCCTTTCGGTAAGCTTTTTGCGATTGTTGTTACAGAGAAACAAAAAATTTTGTTTATTAAGTTTGTTGATCAGATTTTTTATTAGATTAGATTCTGTAGTCAATTGCTATAACATACGTATTATACAGTAGTTGATACTTGATCAAATGCTACGGGACCTCTTCTTGAATATTATATTTTTGATATAAACAGCTGATAAAACATAATGCAGACTTACGGTTGATTTCGAAAATTTTGCATTTGGGCTGGCTGTTGAATCGAATTTTTTTCTAGACTATGCCTTGTAGATGGAAAATATAAATATATAAGCAAAGTTGTCGGCAAAGATTAATTCTATATTTTTAATAGAGAACAATCTAAAGAGGGTACAAAATGGATGTTACTAAAATATTTGGAATGAATGTATTTAATGATGCTGTAATGAGGAGATGGCTGCCTAAGGATACTTACAAAGTACTCAAAAAATCTATTGAACAGGAAACTCAACTGCCTGTGGAGGTTGCGGATGTTGTTGCGAATGCCATGAAAGATTGGGCAATTGAACGAGGAGCAACTCACTATACCCATTGGTTTCAGCCATTGACAGGGATAACTGCGGAGAAGCACGATTCTTTTATTTCACCAACCCTGCAGGGCGGAGTAGTTATGGAGTTCTCAGGTAAGCAGCTTGTTAAGGGTGAACCTGACGCGTCAAGCCTGCCAAGCGGTGGGCTCAGAGACACATGTGAAGCTCGTGGTTATACTGCATGGGATTGTACATCTCCAGCATTTTTGAAGGAAGACGCGGCAGGGGATGTTACCCTTTGTATTCCGTCGGCATTTTGTTCATATACAGGTGGAGCTCTGGACAAGAAGACACCGTTACTGCGTTCAATGACCGCCGTTTCAGAACAAGTGCTTCGTCTATTGCGTTCGTTGGGTAACAAGACTACTCAGAAGGTTACCGTAAACATAGGTGCCGAACAGGAGTACTTTCTGGTAGAAAAAGAACTATTTGCGCAGAGGCTGGATTTAATTGTTGCAGGCAGGACTCTTTTTGGAGCGCCGGCACCAAAGGGGCAGGAGATGGAGGACCATTACTTTGGACAGATCAAGGATCGTGTTGCTGAATTTATGAAGGACTTTGACAAAGAACTGTGGAAGTTGGGTATTGCCTCTACAACTAAACATAATGAAGTAGCTCCTTCACAATTCGAGATGGCCCCGATCTTTACAACTGCAAACATAGCGGCTGACCAGAATCAACTTGTCATGGAAATATTACAGAAAGTTGCTCTCAGACGTAATCTGGCCTGCCTTTTACATGAAAAACCATATGCGGGTTTAAACGGCTCAGGTAAACATACTAACTGGTCATTAAGTACAGATGATGGTGTGAATTTGCTTGAACCGGGAGAGACACCACATGCTAACGCACAATTTTTGATTTTTATTTGCGCGCTTATTAAGGCGGTTGATCTACATGCTGACATGGTAAGAAGGTCGGCGGCAAATTCAGGTAACGATCTTCGTCTCGGCGGTCATGAGGCTCCACCGGCAATTATTTCGATTTTCATGGGTGATGAATTGACAGATATACTGGAGGCTATTGCGCAGGGGAAGAAGGCAAAGTCAGCTGTAGCTACTGATATGAAAGTAGGGGTTGACACATTGCCGCACTTTCCGAAAGATAATGCGGACAGGAACAGGACATCACCATTTGCTTTTACGGGTAACAAGTTTGAGTTTCGTATGGTTCCATCATCGGCATCGATTTCAAGGCCGATTATAGTTCTTAATACTGTTGTGACGGAAGCACTTGATGATTTTGCTACCAGGCTTGAGAAGGCAGAGGACATTCATAAAGAGACTGCATCCATTATAAAAGATACGATGAGAGAACATGGCAGGATCGTCTTCAATGGGAACAACTATTCAGATGAATGGGAGAAGATGGCGAAGAAACGTGGATTGCTGAATATCAGTTCTACAGTGGCTGCGCTAAAGGTGTTTCTGGGGAAGAAAGCGGTTAGTATATTTGAGAAGTATAAAGTTCTTTCAAAGGAGGAAATAAGGGCGCGGTATGAAATTTACCTTGGTCAGTATTCAAAGCAGATTAATATTGAGGCAAATGCTGCGCTTGATATGGTGAGAACTTTATATATTCCGGCAGTTGTACAGTTTACTAAGGAGCTTGCTGAGTCTATAGAAAAATTGGAAGCAGTGAAAGTTTCCGATGAAGTACAAAGAGACTTGCTTGCTAAAGTATCTGCTCATTTAAAATCAGCATATCGTAGCACTCAGAAATTGGAGAAAGAGCGTGAGAAGGCGTTAAAGATATCAGATTGTTTAGAACGCAGCGAGGCATTTCGTGATAAGGTATTAGTCGTGATGACTAAATTGCGTGAAGATATTGACACGCTGGAAACATTAACTCCGCGAAGACTGTGGCCTGTTCCGACGTATGCGGATCTATTGTTTAAGTTGTAAACCTTCAGGTCTTGTAAGATATGCGTTGTGATAATAATGGTGATTAACTGTTTTGTAAAATACTGGAAATCATTCAGGTATTTATTCCGGTTATTCTTAGAACAAGGTATTCACTTTCTCATTCCTAAAACTACCGCCATTTATTGTCTTGTGACATAAGTTGATAAAAACACATGCATGTTGTGATAGTATTGTCATGCTCAAACGATACACTGGCTTCAAGTAATAAGCGCAAATCCCGGAAGTTGACTAACCCCTTCAATCTTAGTTGTTTATAGCTCGGATCAAAAGACGCCTTTATGGAAAATAGATGATGGGTTGTAATTTGATCAAGTTTTCCAAGTGGCCTCTGTTAAAACCCACAATATTCCTGACACCTCTTCCTTCACATCAAAAAAATGTAATCTTTACTAATGTTTGAGCAGAAAGTGCCATTAGTATATATATACATATATATAAGTGAATCAAAAGATATTGTAACATACTCCAAATGTGAAATCTAGAGATAGCATGTACCTTAGTTGTAGGTAGTTACATAACAGCAAGGCATCTTTTGTATGTCTATTCTCTAGCGGCAGTCTCACGGTTAGAGTATGGATATAAAGAAAGAGAAATTGATTATATGAAAGAATTTCTGGCTATTAACGAAAGTACTTTAATCGTAGATACGGAAGTAGACTGTGATCTGTATGTAAAAAGCCTTGTAAATGGGATTCCAAGATATGTCTTGTTTAGTCGCGGTGGAGAAATGTTTCGCAGTGATAGGCGAAGAAAATTAGTAGAGAATAATATTACAAAGCTTTATGTATATGCAAACAGCTATAAAACTTTTAACGACTACCAGGAACAGAATTAAAAAACAATTCTTGCCGACAAAGACAAAAGTTCGGTTGAAAAATCAAGTATTGTTTATAGTGTTGCAAAAAACTTGACCCAGGAACTCTTGAATGACACTAAATCAGGAATCAAAATAGATAGAGTTACATCCTGGGCAGATAGTACTGTTGATTATATATTACGTGACAAAAATGCATTCTCTAACCTGGTAAGGGTTACTTCTCATGACTACCATACCTATACACACTCAGTAAATGCATCTGTACTAGGATTGCTTTTTGGCAAGTATCTTGGCTTTAGTCAAGATAGTTTGCGTTCCCTTGGAACAGGTTTATTGTTGCACGACTTTGGGAAAGTTGAAGTACCTTTAGATATTCTCAACAAATCTAGTAAATTAACAACTGAGGAGCGAAAGATAGTGGCAAAACATCCGGAGGCGGGTATAGCTCTTTTGGAAAAAGAGGATAATATCATAAAAGAATCTCTGGTGGTTGTCGCTCAGCATCATGAAAACTTTGATGGAACAGGTTATCCTCATGGAATTGGGGGCAATGAGATTCAGCTGTTTGGGAGGGTCTCCAGGATAATAGATACGTACGATGCAATCACCACAAAAAGAGCTTATAAAGAGGTACTAAAACCATTTTCTGCTCTTCTGGAGATGAGGGAAGCCATGATTAACTGCTTCGACATGGAGCTGTTTAAAGAGTTTATCTGCTTTGACCTGCTCCCCAAAAACTGATCCAGTTGTAAAGTTAGTATAAAGCTATATAATTGGATTAAGAAAGGGGGAAAACATGTCACAAAAGCGATACAAGTCTGAAGAAATAATCCATAAGCTTCGAGTTGCAGAAGTAGA
>JASMMK010000004.1 GCA_030748215.1 Candidatus Scalindua sp. | reverse complement strand
TGGCCGAAACAGGGTAGTAACTTATACAGTTAACAATAAGTCAGGTGATTAAGCGTCTTACATAACTTATTTTTTATTTCAATAAACACTTAATAGTAGATACTAACAATGACATTAAAAATTTATAATACATTAACAAGGCAGAGAGAAACATTTGTCCCTATTGAAGAGGGACGGGTTGGCATCTATGTATGTGGGCCGACTGTTTACGATCATCCTCACATTGGGCATGCTAAGAGTTATGTCAGTTTTGATATTGTCGTTCGATATCTCAGGCATCTTGGCTATAAGGTGAGATACGTACAAAACATTACTGATGTTGGGCACTTAACGGATAACGCGGATGCCGGAGAAGATAAGATTGAGAAAAGGGCCAAGCTGGAAAAAGTAGAACCTATGGAATTAGTTGAAATGTATATGCGAAGCTATTATGAAGATATGGATGCCTTAAATAACATTCGCGCTGATATTTCACCTCGTGCAACCGGTCATATTCCTGAACAGATAGATCTTGTAGCAGCGCTGATCGACAAGGGATTCGCTTATGAGTCAAACGAGTCTGTCTATTTCAATGTGTCAAAGTTGAAGGACTATGGTAAACTCTCGGGAAGGAAACTGGATGAGCAGGAGTCCGGGGCGCGTATCGATATAAACCCGGAGAAAAAACATCCTGCAGATTTTGCACTCTGGAAGAAGGCAGGCCCCGAACATATTATGAAATGGAACAGCCCCTGGGGCGTGGGGTTTCCGGGATGGCATCTTGAGTGCTCAGTCATGTCTATGAAATATCTGGGTGAGACGTTTGATATACATGGCGGAGGAATTGAAAATGTATTCCCACATCATGAGTGTGAAATTGCTCAAAGTGAGACTGCTAATGAACGGCCTTTTGCACGTTACTGGATGCATAACAACATGGTAACAGTTGATGGGCAGAAGATGGGTAAATCATTGGGTAATTTTGTTACCCTCAAGGATGCGTTTAAAAAATTCTCGCCCTTGGCAATACGTTTCTTTGTTCTCAATACACATTATAGCAGCCCGATCAACTATAGTGACGAAGCTCTAGATGCAGCTAATACTGGACTTGAGAGATTGCTAAATACAGTACGTAGTGTAAGAGAGCGTATGGAATCAGCCAATGGGGCTGAAGGGCAGGAAGAGTGGAAAACGAAATTAGAGGGTTACAAGGATGCATTCGAAGGTGCAATGAATGAGGATTTCAATACGTCCGAAGCACTGGCAGTTCTCTTTAATTTGTCCAAGGAGGTTAATGGTCTTCTTAGCACGGATGGTGAGGTTAGTGAGGGCGTGTTATTGGAAATCGATTCATTCTATAGAATCTACGGAGATAATGTCCTAGGTATAACTGCAGAAAAAACTGCTCAACACTCTTCAGATGAAGCAGATGTTTATAAAATGGAGGATGACCTGATAAAGACATTGATTGATACCAGGAATGAGCTGCGAGCCTGCAAACAATGGGAACTGGCGGATAAAGTAAGAGATAGGTTAAGCGAGCTGGGGATTATCATCGAAGATAAAAAAGACAAGGTAGCGTGGAGGAAGAAAAAATAGCAATGAGAAAGCTGTTGAATAGAAAGATAATATTTCCGGTTACTATTTGTATGGTTGTTTTGACATCAGGTTTTTCTGTGTCAAAGTTGTTCGCGCGGGAAATCTTTAATAACGTTTCCGTGTCAGAAGCAAAATATATGATGAGCGAACAGAATAACAACAAGGTGGATTTTGTCCTTGATGTAAGAACAGGTGAGGAATATGCAAGATCTCACATCGAAGGAGCTGTTCTTATCCCTATTATGATCCTGACAGAAAAGATGCACGAGATTCAAACGGGGCAAAGTATATTAGTGTATTGTCATAACGGTAATAGAAGTGAAGTTGCGTGTGAGTTGCTTACATCAAGGGGGCATAAGTATGTTTTTAATATGCTGGGCGGAATAGAGTCATGGATAGAAAAAGGCTATGACGTTGTAGAGTGAGAGGTGTTTAGAATATATGATTATAGAAAGCTTTATTAAGACTGCAAAAAAGAATTTCAATAAAGTCGTTCAGGAAGACTCAATCGGGCTGTCTCTGACATTTGGCCAGACGCTTACTGCCGGTATTCTTCTGTCCAAACATGTGCACAACTTTGAAGGTGAGAACATAGCTCTTGTTTTTCCTGCATCTGTGGGAGGTGCTTTGGCTTTCATTGCCACGTCGTTGTCAGGTAAAACTCCTGTCGGTCTGAATTTCATTGCAGGTAAGGATGAGCAGGAGTGGGCAATGAAGACTTGTGATATAAAAACTATTTTTACTTCACGAGTTTTTATACAAAAGGCGGGAATTGCAGAAGACCCTAGGATGGTTTTCATTGAAGATATAAAGGAAAAGACCTCAAAGCTGGAGAAACTGATGACTTATTTTTCCTGTAAGTTTAAGTCTAGTCAGTCGTTGATTCAAGGATTTAAAGAGTTTGATGCCCCTGATAAGACAGCCATAATACTATTCACTTCTGGCTCTGAATCCCATCCTAAAGGTGTTCCTCTGACACACAAGAATATTTACATGAGTATACAGGCTTTCAGTACAGTTTTTCAGCCAAATCCGGAAGACAAGGTATTAGGTACCTTGCCGTTTTTTCACGTCTTTGGTTTCGTTGTATGCCTCTGGTTGCCATTAATAATGGGGATGGGAGCTGTCTTTCATCCAAATCCGACTGATTATGAGAGGCTTGGTAAAATTGTTCACAGATTTCGTGTTACAATGCTTTTAGGTACCAGTACTCTTTATAGAGGATTTATGAAAAGGTGGAAGCGTGAGCAGGTTTCGAGTGTTCGTCTGGCATTTGCAGGAGCAGAAAAGTTAAGTGAAAGTGTCAGAGAAAAATTCAATGAAAAACTGGGAGTTACCATCTTTGAAGCCTACGGTACTACTGAAAGCTGTTCTTGTATTACGGTGAATTATCCAAATGATTTCTGTCATGGAAGTGTTGGGAGGATCATGCCGAATGTTGAATGCAAGATAGTGAATACTGAAACTTATGAAGAGCTACAGCCGGGTGAAGAGGGTTTAATATGTATTAAAGGTCCTAACGTTATGGACGGATATTATAAGGCACCTGAGTTAACCAGCCAGGCATTTCATGGCGGTTTTTATATTACCGGTGATATAGGGAAATTTGATAAAGGGTTTTTATATATTACTGATCGTCTCAAGAGATTTGCCAAGATAGGGGGTGAGTTGATCCCATTGACACCTATAGAAGATAAACTATCACATGTTCTAGACCAGCATGCTGAAAGTGAAAAAAGAAGTTGTGCTGTCACAAATATTCCACATGCACAAAAAGGTGAACAGCTTGTAGCTCTTGTTGTTGATGCAGATCCGGATAAGATCTCACTTAATAGAGGGCTCGATCAAACCGGTTTACCAAAGTTGTCTCAACCTGACCATTACATGTCAATAGACGCCATACCCATGCTTCCATCAGGCAAAGTTGATTATAAAAGTATTAAGAAAATTGCTATCGAGAAATTTGAGCATGTAGCCTGATTTGTTTACAATCATACCAGTTTTCGTTTATTCTTGATGCATAGGGATCTCAATGTTGATAACACTTTGACTCCGTTCAGTGTGACGTCATCCTGAGCGGAGTCAAAGGATATTGTTTGTCTCGATAGAGACTTGATTTGTTAGAATGGTCTCCTCCCATAACGTGTTTGTTATGGGAGGAGATAAGTTGCACTTGTACTATTTATTTCTACCTCATTACTCAGCGCTTGCTTTTTCCTGTTGGTAACGAGAGTTCATACGTTCTGTTACGGCTTGTGTAATGTCAATAGTACTGGAATTGTACAAAACAGTTCTGATTCCTATCTTAAATTGAAGATCAGAAAGTTGATTGCTTTGTAAGTTTGGTTTTTCTTTCTTTATGATAACACTGTAGTTTCCTTCTGCACCGAAAGAATCAACTTCTTTAATTATCTCTTCATAGATCACTTCAAAGGCACTTTTATATTTCTTCGTGAGTTGGTTTTCAGCGAACTTAGCATATCCTTCAAGCTCTACATTTTTTTTCTCTAGTATTTCGATATTCGTATTTCGTTCTTCACTTCCTAGGTCCAGCAACTGTGTCTCTTCGTTTAGGTCAATCATTACTTTCTTTTTGCTCTCTATTTCCTGTTTGAATTCTGCTTCAGTGTCCTTTAGTTGTTGATCAAGATCGACTCTCTTACTATATTTATCAAATATTTCGTTTATGTCAACAACACCGATTTTGAGTCCTTCTGCTTTAACATCTTGCGGCATGCTGTTAAAGATTATAATGCTTACAATAGAGAAGATAAAAATTGTTAAAATTCGATATTTAAAAGATATTTTCTTCATGATTTTTCATCACCTTTCATAAAAATAAAAAATTTAAGCTGGTTTTGGTAAAACTTTAAAGAAGGAGAAGATTGTCAATAGAATTGCAATCTGGACAAACAAACCAATTAAACAAACGATAACAGCGCGAACCATTCCTTTATAGTCAAGAGCTTGCTTTACGGCAATAACCATTGCAACTAACATCCAGACGGTAGCAACAGGGAAAACAAGTTTCTCTGCTCCCGGGAAGACACCAAATACCCGAATCAAGCCGGGTGCACTTGCAAATCCGATGGTTCTCAATAATTCTCCAACATTAGATTTGGTTTGAGGTTCCGGTAGAAATTTAGTACCTATAAAATATATGATAAACGCCCAAATGTACCATCCTACTAATCCCATGACAGTTCCCATTGCAACCCCTAACGCTCCTCCCTGAGATATGCTTCCGACTCCAGCTGCGATACCGGAGAGAATTACAACAAGCATAGCCTGGCGCATTGCGCTTCTATCAGCCTCAACCTCTTCGTAAAGATGGGCATCCAGTTTCGCTGCTCGAAAGGTTCGATTTATCAGACTGCCACTCATCTTTCCTCCTTATAATCCATGTAAATTATAGAATTAGCTTCGTTTCAAATACAATTACATAACAGAAGACCGCATAATTTATATCAAATCACTGGGGACATTACCAATGAATAATGTGCTGTTTTACATTGTTCGCACTGTTAGGATCCCAACTAATGAATCTTTTTTCTTGTGGGAAATAATTAAATACCATATTATTGGTTTTATCGTAACCGATAGTTACAGGAAGTATTTGCATAGTAGTACATTAGTGAGCAGAAAGAATTCTGTAATGCATTTAACTGATTTTTGGAAAAAGAGGTGAATTAGGTGCCACTTTCTACAGACAATATAAATAAAGCCTATCATGATATTCTTAGTTGCCTCATAGGTGATGGATCAGGAAATGGGGCTTGTGGGATAAATATTGTAGAACAATTTCAGCCAAAGGATAATAGTCGTGAGGCAATTCCCAGAAACGTCAATGCTGCATTTTTAATCTCTCTTTCCGGGGATGGACATTCCACGTATGCTGCAGCCGTGGAGTATCTGGATGAGATAGAGAATGATCCCCTCTGGACAAATCTTGTCACATTCTATAAAGAAGGGCTTAGCTTTTTGTTAAAGGAGTTTCAGGTTTTTTGTTCCAATAACAATAATGGTATAGAGCGGGTGGAGGTGCTTATGGCTAAATTAGCGCAACAAAAAAACCTCTCTCCTTGCCTCAATCAATTCAGGAGGATATCTGGAAACTATTTCATCCTGAAGCAACTGATATCCTGGATAACAAAGAACAACAGGCAGATAATCTTAGAAGTAAGCGCAAAATAGAGATAACTAATCTAAATTCCAAACCGATAAAAAACGTATCACAAGAGGTTGTTTTTACATCGAATGCTCTTATAACTATTCCGCCTGCCGGAAAAAAATTTGAAGACCTTGGTATAAAACCAGGTTTGTGGAATGCCCTGGAAGAGGTTGTGCAGGAAGATCAGGTTTTCTGGTATGACCATCCTGTTCAGATAGGAGTTGAACCGGATAGAAATGAAATTCTATATGGTCTCCATCATCTGTCTGAGTCACTTCTTTATGAGAAGAAATTAAAGAATGCAGGGGAAGGGGATGAGTTAACTGTTATACTATCGGCATCTGTTACACACGAGGGATTGCAGGGGATTGTGAAGGAATATGTCGAGTCTGAATTGGAAAAATCCCATGATCTGCCTGGGCTTAAAGTATATCTTTTTACCGAGGCGGAAACTGCCGAATTAATCCATGAAATTCTCGTTCCTGCAGCAAACAAGTATTTTAGTGATATAAAGGATGCAGCATCTCTTTTAAGGGAAGTTGTGGGTGTTAATGGAAAATATGGAAGGCACTATAGCTTTCTCAAGGCTGTTACCGCATTCTGGCAAGTATTTGCAGATCCTGATAAAAAAGCGACATTTAAGACTGATCTAGACCAGGTTTTTCCACAGGAGAATCTGCTTGAGGAAACTGGGAAGACTGCGTTTCAGCATATGATGTCTCCTCTTTGGGGCGCTGAAGGCATTGACTCTCAGGGGAGTCCGGTTTATCTCGGTATGATGGCAGGTGCTCTGGTAAATGAAAAAGATATCAGCACTTCACTTTTTACACCGGACGTAACATATCCATCTCCGCTTTTCAAAGGAGAAGATACTGTTTTCTGCAGTAAGATACCACAGGCCTTATCTACTTTATCCGAGATGATGACAAGGTACAGTAATGGAGATATTGATGGTAATAATTCGTGTATATCTAGGATACATGTAACTGGTGGGACCATGGGATATTAATTGAAGCCTTGAGAAAATACCGTCCTTTTACTCCAGTATTTATTGGAAGAGCAGAAGACCAGGCTTATATTATGTCTGTCTTGTTTCCCAGAGAGAGTGAGCCGGTTCTGAGGTATTTCCATAATGATGGTTTATTAATGAGGCACGATAAACATGCATTTGCCGAAGAAGCTATTAAGGCGGCGGCCATAGGGAAGATAGTGGGTGACTACGAGAGGATATTGTTCTTCTCCGGTTATGCTGGAATACTTTCACCGGAGGTGGATGATATTAAAAATATAATAGATCCGTTTACAGGGAGTTTTGTAAGTTCTCTTTCTCATAATCTTGCATATCTTCGTCTTGCACTCAAGGCAGCAGAGTTTTTTGCCACAAAAGATGAAGAGAGTGAATATAAAGGTTTCGCGCTTGTTGAGACGGGAACCAGGAGGTTGCGTGCTTGTATCCGTGAAGTGTCCATGGGAGATGGAAATGGACTTAAGGAGAGGTATGGAAGAGAGCAAAAAGCCAGGGGACTTTATTATGATATTCTTGACAAAATTGAGAATGCCCTGAAGGAAGGGGACCAATTTGCTATAGAATTGCGAGAAAGGGCTAATAAACTAGTTCTTAACGCCCGCGTCATTACAGGTAAAAATTCATAGCCTGAATACAGGTGTACAGTGGGCAAATCAAAATCAAAAACCCAAAATAACTGGATTTGTGAGTGGATTTTTGTTAACATTCACCCCATTATATATTAATTTACACAACTATAAACGATAATAGTCGGAGAAAGAGGAATGGACAAAAAGGCCAGGGATAAAAAAGGTAAGTCTATGTCATGCTCCTTTTGTGGTAGAAATTATAATGTTGTCAAAAGATTAATACAGGGTGATCGCAATGTATACATTTGTAACGAATGTATTGAAGCTTGCTTCACTCTTATACAAAAAGATAAAGATAGGGCCTCTTCTGATATAAAAAGAAAAATACCAACTCCAACATATGTCAAGGACCGTTTAGATGAATATATTATCGGGCAGGAAAGTGCAAAAAGAGTATTAGCTGTAGCGGTTCATAATCACTATAAAAGATTGGCTTCAGGAATTACCGATGATGGAGTTGAGCTGGAAAAAAGTAATGTTCTTCTTGTTGGCCCCACGGGTTCAGGAAAAACATTGTTGGTTAAAATACTTGCAGGAATTCTTGACGTTCCGTTTGCTATTACTGATGCGACTACTTTTACTGAAGCCGGCTACGTTGGTGAGGATGTTGAAAATGTACTTTTAAGATTGCTGAGGGATGCTGATTTTGATGTGGATCGAGCACAGCAGGGAATTGTCTACATAGATGAGGTAGATAAGATTGCGAGAAAGGATCAAAGCGCGTCAATCACGCGAGATGTTTCTGGTGAAGGAGTGCAGCAATCACTACTCAAAATGTTTGAGCAGTCTATAATCAATGTGCCTCCACAGGGAGGGAGAAAGCATCCGGAGCAGAAATACATACAAATGGACACGAAAGATATTCTGTTTATTTGTGGCGGAACCTTTAGTGGTATAGAGGAAATAATTAAAAAGAGAATAGGCGAGAAGGCAATCGGATTTGGTGCTACGATGGATCAGGCTGCGAATAAATCTACCGGTGAAATTCTCTCTGAAATTGAAATGAATGACTTAATCGAATATGGCATGATTCGCGAGTTTATTGGCAGGCTTCATGTTCTCACAACACTGATGCCGCATAGTCGGGATGATTTGATCAGGATTATGTTGGAGCCTAAAAATGCTATCGTTAAACAGTATCAAAAGATATTTGAGATGGAAAATGCAGTCCTGGAATTTCCAAAAAAAGGCTTGGAAGAAATAGGCAAAATGGCTCTGGAGAGAAAGACAGGGGCCAGGGCATTACGTTCTATTTTTGAGGGTTTTATGCTGGATGCTATGTTCGATTTGCCTACAGAAGGAAAAGGGGCAACTTATGTAGTGACACCAGAAGTTGTATCAGGGGAAACATCCCTTGTGCCGAAAAAACTCCGCAAGAGTGCATAACGTGGCTTAGTTTCCTGCCTGGAAAGCAAAATCAGATCTGTGCCTAGCCAAAATAAAATGGTAGTCATTAAGCATTTTTTCAAATAGTCCGTTACTACTATCTCTCTCTTCGTATTCATCCCAAACCAACTCGTTCACTTTCCCACTCTTATTTGATGTTGAATTGGGAGGGCAGTATGTTAAAATCTCACTTAGTCCGGTTTAATTCCGGAACTATTAGTTTCGTTTAAGGGTTTATATTGTGCCTCAGTTGCTCTGTGTGTGGCGAGTGCTAGTTCTCGGAGAGTGTAAATATTACTTGAAGGAAATACAGAGACATGCATTCTTATATAAGACGTAAAACCTTTTAAAGGTAGTGAACTATGAAATCAAAATTCATCATCAGAATAGGCTTCATCTGTGTGGGTGTTGTGGCAGTAGCTTTTCTGGTGTTGAAATTAACGGTCTGGAAAGATTCACCTGGCGCATATCTTAAAGATTCGAAGAATGATACAAAAATCTGCTATGGTGCACAGGTAGGTAACTTACAAAGAAAAGATCGGAATATTGAAAACAGACATAAGGCATATCCCGGAAATTACAGGAAAGATTATGAATCTGTCCCTGTAGAAGCAATACGGGTTAAAAGGAGCAATATTGAGATTTTCCTGGTTAATAATTGTACGCTTGAGCCGGAGAAACAGGTTGATGTCGTCGCAGAAACCTCCGGTTCTGTACTAAACATCCTGGTGGAAGAAGGTGACTATGTGCAGTCCGGTATGCCACTGGCGAAACTTGACGATGATGAAGCCTTGTTGGCACTCAGAGAAGCAAAATTAAAGAAAGAGAATGCTGAAAGGGTTTATAAAAGTTCTTTAGACAATTTCAATGAGAATATTATCAGCAAAGAAGAATTCGAAGAGAAGAGATTTCAGCTTGAAATTGCGACAGTAGAACTTGAAAGAAAACAGTTGGAATATGAATATACAACAATTGAGTCTCCCCTTGATGGTGTCATTGTGGAAAGGAGTATAGAAGAAGGCTACTACATAGAGAAGGATCAGATGGTGTTTAAGATTGCGGATTTTGATCCAATACTGGCAAGGATTTACATTCCTGAAAAGGACATTAACAAGGTAGTAGAAGGGCAAATGGCAAGAGTTATTTCTGAATTTATGCCCGACATAGAATTTAAGGGAAAAGTAAAAATGGTAAGTCCTGTTGTTGACCCGGAAAGTGGTACGGTAAAGGTAACAATTGAGATGGAGGATTTGTCAGGTGGCGCTTTGAGGCCGGGGATGTTTGCCTCTGTTTTTACAATAGTAGATCAACATCAGGATGCCCTGTTAATACCAAAGAAAGCACTGATCCTGGAGGCAGAAGCCGATGAGGTTTTTGTTGTTAGAAATTTTGTTGTTTTGAGTGTCAATCCTGACGTGGTTAAAGGTTTGGCTTTGGGTGACAGTGCTGAATGTAAGCAAAAAAGAGATGGTTCGTTACTGCGTGGAAATATTGTGGATATCTCCATTAGCCACGAAAATGAATCAATATACAATGTTACAATTGAAGCGATAGAGACTCCAGGTGGAGATATAAGTAAAGAATTGGAAAAGGTCTCTTTCTATAATAATCATGACGATTTAGTCTCAGAGATAAAAAATATTAGTTTTCATATAGAGACCAGGGCGTTTAAGACAAAAATAACACTTGGCTTCAAAGAAGGTAATTATATCGAAGTATTAACCGGCCTGGGAGAGGGTGACAGAGTTATTACTGTCGGACAAGATGACGTTGGCCACGGTGCAGATGTTGCAGTTATTAACGAAGAAAAAGAGGATGGCACAACTGCGGTATTGGGGCCACCATAGGAAACAGGTAGATTCTCACATCAATTATTCATCATAACAAACTATGATTCAGGATTTAAGTGTTGCGATTTAGAAACCCCGGCAACGAAGCTTTGGCAAAGCCTGAGGGGAAATCCTAAAATCGGAAATCTAAAATCTTTCTTTTCTGCTTTCATCACAGATTACAATTTATGCTTAAAAAATATTAGGAGTGTAGATATTGAAAATAGTTGAATTTTCAACAAGAAGGCGAGTTACAGTTGTTATGTTAATGGCCACTCTTGTTATCTTCGGATTAATATCCTATAAGCGGCTGCCTATAAGCCTCCTGCCGGACATTTCGTACCCGACACTGACAGTGAGAACCGAATATCCAGGTGCAGCGCCCAGCGAAATCGAGAATCTTATTTCAAAGCCAATTGAAGACGCGGTGAGTGTGATCTCGGATGTAATACGCGTGAGTTCCAGGTCAAGATCTGATGTCTCTGAAGTGGTAATTGAGTTTGCGTGGAAAACCAATATGGACTTTGCTTCGATGGATGTACGTGAGAAGCTGGACCTGGTAGACCTGCCGGATGATGCAGAAAGGCCGATTCTTATGCGCTTTGACCCATCTCTTGACCCTATAATGAGGCTATCTCTCTACGGGGATGAAAACCTTATTACGCTTCGTATTCTGGCGGAAGAAGAACTCAAACCCGTTCTTGAGGGTTTATCTGTAGAGAGTGGAATAACAGGCATAGAGACTGTCAGTGGTGTTGCTGCCGTAAGGGTAAGTGGGGGGCTGGAAGAGGAAATACATGTAGATTTAGAGGAAGCCAGACTGGCAAATCTGGGAATACCAATTTCTCTGGTGATCGAACGTCTCAGTGAAGAGAATATCAATCTTACGGCCGGGAACATTAAGGAGGGGGAGGTCGAATATATAGTAAGAACTTTTAATGAGTTCAGGCAGGTAGAGGAAATAAATGACATAGTCATAGATTTTAGAAATAAAGTTGCTATTAAGGTAAAAGACGTTGGAAGTGTGAGTAAAAGTTATAAGGAGCGTGATGTAATAACCCGCGTAAACGGAAAAGAGAGTGTAGAAGTTGCTATATTTAAAGAAGCCGATGCAAATACGGTTACAGTAGCAAGATTAGTGAAGATGCATTTAAGTGGAATAGAAAAAAAGCTGAGTAAGTTTTCCGACTCTATCAGATTGGATATAACGTTAGACCAGTCAAGATTTATTGAAAGTTCAATAAAAGAGGTCATTTCCACTGCACTCTGGGGTGGGATTTTGGCGGTAATAGTACTCTTTTTGTTTCTGAGAAGTATTAAGAGTACACTGATTATCGGGCTTGCAATTCCCATTTCCATTATATCAACATTCTTCTTTATGTATATGTCAGGAGTATCACTGAATATAATGTCTTTAGGCGGTATGGCGCTTGGTATCGGGATGCTTGTAGATAACGCGATAGTTGTACTCGAAAGTGTTGACAGGTATCACAAAAGTGGACATAGCACAATTGATTCTGCCGTGAAGGGAGCAAGTGAGGTTGGCGGGGCCGTGATTGCTTCGACTCTTACGACCATATGTGTCTTTATACCCATAATTTTTGTTAAAGGTATCGCCGGGCAGTTATTTAATGATCAGGCACTTACCGTAACCTTTTCGCTCCTGATCTCACTTCTTGTTGCTATTACACTGATTCCGATGTTGTCTTCAGTGAGAATCAAACGAAGGAGAACGATGGATGTTCCAAAAGAGGTGAAAAGTAGTAGCAACTCACTGCCATCAAGGATTCTTTATATAATACTTTATCCATTGTTCTTTGTGTTTAACGCTGTTTTCTCTACGATTACAAGAGTCTATCCGAGGGTTCTTGGCTTTGCGTTATCAAATGAATTAATAGTGTTCATTACTGCATTTTCAATACTTGGAGGTTCATGGTGCCTGTTTATAAATCTGGGTAAGGAACTTATACCGGAACTGAGTCAGGGTGAGTTCTCTATCAATGTCAGAAAACCAACCGGGACTCCACTTTCAGGTACACTGGAAACTGTCAAGGAAATTGAAAATATAGTAAGCGATAATTCTGAAATAGAGACAATATACACTATCGCCGGATCGACCAGTCAGGCAGGTGGGACTATAGCAGAAGAGAGGGAGAACATAGGCGAAATTAATATAAGTTTAAGAGAGAAATCTAATCGTAGCCTGGAGGAAGACGTAATGGCCGATTTAAGAGAAAGGTTTAAACCGCTTCCGGCAGTTGAGTATAAATTTTCACGACCGGCCTATTTCAGTTATGCAACACCAGTTGAGGTAGAGATAAAGGGTTATAACCTTAACGTAATCGAAAGATTATCAGAAGTGGTTATGGCTAAAATGGGGGAGGTTGAAGGACTTACTGATATTAAGTCTACGGTAGAGGAGGGAATACCGGAAGTACAAATCATCTTTGATAGACAAAAACTGTCACAACTGGGATTGGATTTGAACACGATAGCCAACAATGTCCGTGATAACGTCCTTGGTAATGTCAGCACAGAATTTTCCAAAAGAGACAGGGAAATTGACATTCGTGTTCGTGCAAGAAAAAAAGATATTGGAAGTGTCGAGGATTTGGGAAATTTTATAGTTAATCCTGAAGGAGAGAGGCCAATTTCTCTGGCTGCAGTTGCAGATATTAACGTTGAAAAAACGCCAGGTGAAATAAGGCGTCTGAATCAGGAACGTGTGGCCGTAGTCTCCTCAAATCTTGTTGGCAGGGATTTGCGCAGCTCAGTTATGGATATAGAGAAAAAGATTTCAAATATCAGGGTGCCTGATGGTTATGAGGTATCTGTCAGTGGGCAGAGCCGTGAAATGCTTGTGGCATTTTCCAGTATGTCCTTTGCTATACTGTTGGCAATATTTCTGATTTATATTGTCATGGCATCGCAATTTGAATCGCTCCTTCACCCTTTTGTGATAATGTTTACCATTCCATTTGCTCTGGTTGGTGTCGCGGCGGCATTATTTATAACGTCTAAACCAGTGAGCGTTATAGTATTAATAGGCGTTGTCATGCTGGCGGGTATTGTCGTAAACAATGCGATTATTCTCGTCGATTGTATAAACTCCCGCATAAAGGAAGGGATGCCAAGACGGGAAGCTATTGTCGAGGGAGGTAAGATACGACTTCGTCCGATAATGATGACTACTACCACTACCATACTTGGATTGCTTCCATTGGCGGTGGGTTTTGGTGAGGGTGCAGAGCTCAGGATGCCTATGGGTATTACAGTAATCGGTGGATTGCTTTTCTCAACACTTCTCACCCTCATACTGGTGCCAATAGTATACGACATTGTTGAAAAAATGAAAGAATCGATTTGGAAAAGAAATAATATTTAAAGAAGAATTTTCACAGCTTTTGATCTTCCTTGTGCTCTTTGTGTCTTTGCGGTTTATAACCACTCTTTTGTTTGCAATTCTACTCGTAATGTGGTAGCTTTCTGTACACCGCATAGTGACAGAAACCCCATCCTTTTCATGAAAATCTGATTATATGGAAACAGATAAAGAAGACATTGTTGCTGGCCAGTACGAAAAGTGGGTCTATCCGGAGCCCATCAAAGATCTGCGGAAGACAGAGCTAAGGGGAGGACGGATGCTACCAGTGTTCGAATGGTCCATTTGATGTATTGGCCAGATGGTAGCTATTTAAAGCGCTACGACAAAAAACTCAACATTCTTATAGCGGGATGTGGTGCCAATGCTGCAGCAAGATTTGCTTATGAACACCCAAAATCTAATATTGTAGGTATTGATCTCAGCGCAACAAGTTTAAAACACGAAGAGTTCCTCAAAGAAAAGCATGGTTTAACTAACCTGACTCTTCATATGATGCGCATAGAAACTGTGGCTGAGCTTGGTCAGGAATTTGACTTTGTAGAATCTTCCGGTGTGCTGCATCACCTTCCGGATCCACAGGCTGGCCTCGCTGCACTCAAAAACGTTTTAAAGCCAGATGGCGTCATGGCTATCATGCTTTATGGTCTCTATGGCCGGGTTGGAACTTATATGCTTCAATCTCTTTTTCACCAGCTGGGGCTTAGACAGGGAGATGAGGATATTAAGGCAGTTAAGCAGGTCTTGCAAGATCTTAATCCTCACCATCTCGCACATCACTATATGAATGATAACAGCGACATGAGATTTGATGCTGGCATTGTTGACTCCTTTCTACATGGCATGGATAGACCATATACAGTTCAAGATTGCCTGGACTTTGTAGAGAGGGGAGATCTGGTATTTCGAGGTTGGATTAACAGGTATGATTACTATCCTGACGGCCAGATTCCGGAGAATAGTCCTGTTTTCTCACGAATACAATCTTTGCCGGAGGAAGATATCTGGAAGGTAATGGAACTGCTCCATAGCCAGATCCGGATGCATCTGTTTTATGTTTGCAAAAAGGATGTACCACCAGAAACTTACACCATTGACTTTGACGGCTCACAGTTCCTGGACATCATTCCTCACCAGCGTATACATAAATATACTGCTTCTGATCCTATAGCAGGTAAACCCGCTATGATCACTCGTATGCCTTATCCTGCAATTTCGCTCAACGAATGGCAGGCAAAATTGTTTAATCTGATTGACGGCAGAAAAACTGTTAGGGAGATTATATCAAAGTGTGAAATTAGAGAGACGGAAGAAACCCTGATCGTACTCTTTCGTAACTTTCTCCATAGTCTGTGGCGGATGGGACACATATATATTCAAATTCCTAAAGTATAGGGAATTGCTCTGTGTGCTAACACAAGCGTTGAGCGCCAATTGGAATATTACTATTGACACGAAAATTTAAATAACATAAAATCGCCTTTTAGTATTTTGTGCGTATAAGTTCGGTAAGTACATATTTCCAACTGAATTCCATTCAGATGCAGGGAGTTTTCTCCACTTGAACGTTTTTTCCCGTCTATCAGATTAGGTGATCTATTTAAATGGTGCGTCACCCTCCTCTGTTTTTTGTATGCATAACACATCTGTACCCCATTGAATAACCAATTTTATTAAATACTGAGAATAATGTTGTTGTGTTTGTAATACCATGTTCAACTTTTATATTCAAAGACGTGTAAATATAAAGGACGATGTTCTGTCCGGTCTTACTGTTGCGTTGGCATTAGTACCGGAGGCGGTTGCGTTTTCATTTGTTGCCGGAGTAGAACCTCTTGTCGGTTTATATGCAGCGTTTATAGTCGGTCTTATCACTGCAGTAGCCGGGGGCAGACCGGGGATGATATCGGGTGCTACTGGTGCCCTGGCAGTAGTGATGATTGAGCTTGTCGCAAAGAACGGTGTTGAGTATCTGTTTGCGGCGGTTGTGTTGATGGGTATTATTCAGATAACTGCAGGGCTCTTGCGTCTGGGCAAGTACATCAGTCTGGTACCTCATCCGGTAATGCTGGGATTTGTCAATGGTCTTGCAATTGTAATATTGCTCTCTCAGTTGAGACATTTTCAACTACCCGGAGACATGGGGATGTTGACATGGATGCAGGGAACAACGTTGTGGATTATGATAGGGTTAGTTGTGGCTACAATGGTTATTATTTACTTTCTGCCACGTTTGACGCGTGCCGTTCCAGCTCCACTGATCGCCATTTTAGTAATTTCGGCAGTAGTAATTGGGTTCAATGTAAATACGCTACAGGTAAGTGATATGGCCTCTGTTGCCGGAGGATTACCACAATTTCATATTCCAATGATACCTCTGGACTGGCATACACTCAGCATTATCTGGCCGTATTCAATAATACTTGCTGCTATTGGTCTTCTAGAGTCTCTGATGACATTGTCCCTGGTGGATGAAATAACGGAAACTCGTGGACAAGGAAGCAGAGAATGCCTTGGTCAGGGTATAGCAAACGTAGTTGCCGGTTTCTTCGGAACGATGGGAGGGTGTGCCATGATAGGACAAAGCATGATAAATGTAAATTCCGGTGGCCGTGGCAGATTATCAGGTATTTCAGCTGCAATATTTCTTCTTTTATGTATTTTATTTGGATCAAAATACATAGAAATGATTCCGCTTGCTGCACTGGTGGGTGTTATGTTTATGGTTGTATTAAGTACTTTTGAGTGGTCCTGCATACGTATAATTCACAAGATGCCACGTGCTGACGCGTTTGTGTTAGTCCTCGTTTCCAGTGTAACGGTGTTTACTGATCTTGCGATTGCAGTGGCTGCAGGTGTATTGGTATCTGCTCTGGTTTTTGCGTGGAAAAGTGGAAAGACCATTCAATTGGACTCACTCGTAAGCACACCAAGATTATGTGTCTACGGTCTGTCAGGCCCACTGTTTTTCGGGTCGGTTCGAAAGTTTCTTGATTCTTTTGACCCGTATAAGGACCCGGACAATGTAGTGATCGACTTCAGGCATTCGAAGGTATGCGACCAGTCAGGTCTTGAAGCTATCAAATCATTGTCCGACCGATATTTTAATGTCGGTAAACGATTACACCTGAAACATCTCAGCGATGAATGCCGTAGCTTCCTGAAAAGTATGGAAGTATTTGTCGGTGTAAACGTTATCAAGAAACCTCAATTCCGCATGATAGCAAGTCATGAAAAGCTGAAGTTGGTGCTTCCGGAAACTGAGCCTTAAACTGCTAACTGAGAGAAGTATCAATTAGTGTTGCATGCTTTCCTATTCACCAATAATCTTCACCAGGACTCTCTTTTTCCGTCTGCCGTCAAACTCTCCGTAGAATATCTGTTCCCATGGTCCAAAGTCAAATTTGCCTTCGGTGATAGCGACAACAACTTCACGGCCCATTACCTGCCGTTTAAGGTGCGCATCTCCATTGTCCTCACCAGTATTGTTGTGACGGTATAGAGAAAGTGGTTCATGGGGTGCCAGGTTTTCCAACCACTCCTCATAATCGTGATGAAGGCCGGACTCATCATCATTTATGAAGACTGATGCAGTGATGTGCATGGCATTGACAAGGACAAGGCCTTCCTGAACACCGCTCTCTTTGAGACAGGAATTTACTTCAGGGGTGATGTTTATAAACTCCCTTCTTTTCGTTACATTAAACCATAGTTCCTTTCGATAACTGTTCATTCAAATACACTCCTTTATGTGATTATAAATATTTACATAGAGTTTTAATATTGATAACCTTTCGACTCCCACCCATGTAACATCATTCTGTGCTGAGCCGGAGGGTGGTGTTTAACAGCCATCTGACTTGACTACCAATTATAACGGTTGACAACTCATTTCACCATACTATAGAATAATCTGAAAATGCTAAAGGTACATAACGTTTGGAGTGAGCAAAACTTATGAAAGAATATTTTTTTGCTTAACACACTTTTTCTTACTTCCTGTTCGAACGGTTTTGCATTGCTATCATATTTATTAAGGCTTTTATCATATGAAAATGAAGCTAACAGAAATAACTAATTATGTTAAAACCGATATCTGGCGAATTCGTCTAAAAGACTATCCTCGTAAGAAAATATTCTTCATTACACAGCTTAGAGTAGTCATACTGGCCTTACGCGGATTTTATGAAGATAAGTGTACTTTAAGGGCGTCTGCTCTAACGTTCTACTCTTTGCTCTCAATTGTTCCTGTTGTTGCTCTGATATTTGGTATAGCAAAGGGATTTGGCTCTGATAAGGCCCTGGAAAAGCAGCTTCTGGAAAAATTTCCCGGTCAGGAAGAGGTGCTCATGCAGGTTATGGGATTTGCTCGTTCTCTTCTCGAACAAACTAAAGGAGGGATGGTGGCTGGTATTGGTCTGGCAGTTCTGTTCTGGATAGTCATAAAACTTTTAAGTAATATTGAGCACTCATTCAATGATATCTGGGGAATAAAGAAACCAAGAAGTGCGGTAAGGAAAATAACTGATTATATTTCTATAATGCTTATTTGCCCTGTTCTTATAATTGTTTCTAGTGGTCTTACCGTGTTTTTAATTACTCAGATAACTCTCATAACTGAAAGGTTTTCAATTCTAGGACTTTTCAGCCCCTTGATATTTTTCTCGTTTAAGCTTCTGCCTTATTGCGTAATCTGTGGAGCCTTTACTTTTATCTATATTTTTATGCCAAACACGAAGGTTAAATTCTTGTACGGACTGATCGCTGGTGTGATTGCAGGCGTAACTTATCAATTTGCGCAATGGGGCTATATCCATTCCCAGGTTGGTGTGGCACAGTATAATGCTATTTATGGAAGTTTTGCGGCATTACCTCTTTTCTTAGTATGGTTACAGATTAGCTGGTTGATTGTCCTTTTCGGGGCAGAAATTTCTTTTGCTCTTCAGAATATAGATACATATGAATTCGAGCCGGATTGTTCTCGCGTAAGTCTCTCATACAAGAGACTGCTTGCTTTACAGATAACTCACTTAATAATAAAGAATTTTTCTAACGAAGTTAAATCCTTAACTGCAAATCAGATCTCACATGCCCTGGAAATACCCATCCGTCTGGTAAATCAAATTCTCTACGAATTAGTTGAGAGTGGAGTTGCCGCCGAAACTAAAACCGAAGATGACATGGAGTTCGCATATCAGCCTGCATGTACTATTGAACTGCTCACCATAAAGCACGTTATTGATGCACTGGATAAAAGTGGAACTGACGGAATACCTGTAGCACAAAACAGGGAATTAAAAGTGTTGTTAAGTACTCTGGAAGCGTTTAACGACACAATTGAAAAATCTTCAGCTAACAAACTTTTAAAAGATATATAAGCTCTCCTGTTGTAAAATCTCATTTATATTTGATGAAGATTAAATCAGCTATTATAGTTCTCCTGTTATTTCTCATACTTCCCGGATGTCTACGCAATTCGGGGCTTCTGTCCAGATATGGAGAAGGCAGACTTAAGCATTTTCTTGATATTACAAATGAGTGGGAAAACCAGGTGTTGTCTTGACCGAAGATAAAATTAAAGAGAAGCTCGGAAAGCCAGGATTTTTGAAACCCATTTACGAACATAATCTTGGTTTTCCTCTTCCTTGTTCAGATACTGCTAAAAATGAAGAACGAGAGCGTAATTTATGTCGTCCATATACGCTTCAAAGAGATTCAAAAGTTTTATTAATGCCTAATTATGATGATCTATATAACGATATGATAACGGCAGTCGAGGATGAAGAATTAACCAGTATCAAATTGCTTTCGTATGTTTATGACAGGATGGGTTTTGAGGACCCTTCTCTAACATTTTATATTGGAAACATTGAAGGTGCAGTAGAAAATGAGCCTAAGGTATTTGGATGGGATTTTGTCATGATCGGATCGAAATATAAGAACCATCTTAACATAAATAGATGTAACTGCGAAGCGGGAAGAGAGGATATTGATAGTTTTATAGTGGGAAAGAAATCCGATTATTTGAGGGCGCCCTACATTTTTTTGATTGATACTGTTATCGGTCTCAAGCAATTTGCCGGAGAGATTATCAAGTCTCCTATCTCCTTCCTGGAGGCAGAACTGTTTGAGAACATGATTATGGAGGGAAAAATTCCGTTTTACAAACTGGATGGTTTCAGGGCTGCTGGAGAGGACTGGAAAAATGGGATTACAGCACTTACATACAGGCACAGGGTAGATGGTGGCCAGGGCGTGATGGAGACAACTCAGCACCTGTTGGGAGAGATCCCGATAATTGGTGCAGCATTTGATCAAAGGTATAAGATGGATAGTAGAGTTGTGAATAAACTGTTCTTGACAAGAGGGATCTATGGTGGTGATGACTATTCTCAGAATATGGCTCTATGGGTTCACTATCTTAAAAACCCACCAGAAGGAAAATGTCTGCCAAATCAACCAGGTGGTGCTACTCAGGAGGAGACAGATCGAGGTGATACTAACATCTCCTTTGTAAAAGTAATACCATATAGATATGGGAGCGGAGTTGACATTTTTTGGTCTTTACTTAATATATCGCACGGCTATGCATATGAAATGGCATCAGAGATTGTTTCTAGGTGTGATGTGCATCCGGGGAACGCTGTTGCCTTAAGCGGGCATAGCGGGGGTGTGCAAAGAAGTATTGAAACTGCAAGGATTCTCAATGATGATGGGATTAAGGTGGAGAAGATACACGGGATTGCTGGCCCTGCACGGGGATATGTTCCATGTGAGAAAATGAGGATAGTACTAAATAGTGAATTCTGGAGTGATCTCGTTAGCGATATATCTCGATTAGTAAAATATATGTTTCTCTCTTTTTCAGCATCAAACATAGATTGGGATACCGATGATCGTGAGGCAAGACTTAAAGATGGGGAATATTATAAGCATAAGGCCCCCGGCTTTGTTGACGGCAAGACAAGATTAAAGTATGATGGTTTCTTATATGATAATTATGAGTATCTCTTAAAATAGTTTTTGAACGAATAAAAAAATTCAAGTTTAGATTGTTCGAAAAAGTTGATATGATTTGTTGATGCAGTATAATTTCTTCTTCGAATAATTCTAAATCTAGCCAATTGATTAAAATGAAAAGATCATTAAATATTCTTGCCTTTGCAATTCTGCTGATCCCGTTATTTCTAATAAATAACCCAAAAGGCGTTTCTGCTGAGATTGTTGTAGTCCGTGCTGATCAGGCATGGCAACAGACAGATATCATTCTGAAGAAGAACCATGTAATTAATTGGAAAGTAAGTGAGGACGATAACTGGAGCTTTAATACAGCAATGTTCCCGGACGGGCACAATGCAGATGGAATACCAGTGCCGGCTTTAGAAAGTTACGCGTTACCGGGGGAGAATATTGGTATGCTTCTTGGTAAGACAGATGAAAATATGATTCTGACAATGGGCCTGTCAGGTTCTGTACCTGTTTTGCCAGGCGAGGAGGGAAATTATCTATATTTAACCATGAACGATGACTTAATTGGTAAGTTCGGAGAAGGGTTCAGGGATAATAATGATGTAATAACGGTTACGATAACACAAACTCCAAGGAAAGTTGTCAACATAGGGATTTTGTTTATTGAGGGCTGTCCTGGTGTGTCATCTGTCACAGACAATATTATAGACATTATTGGTGAGGAAACTGTAGATGCAGACATTACATTAATGCTAATTGAGACACTAGAAGATGCGAAGCGCCTACAGTTCGCAGGTTCGCCTACAGTGAGAATTAATGGAAGGGACGTAGATTCGAATATGAAAACTATCAATGATTATGGCCTGAAAAGTCGCCATTATTACGTAAACGGTAAAAAAATGGATTATCCTTCTAAAAGTATGATTAGAGAAGCAATCAATAAGGTAAAATAGTATCAATAGTTCCTATCTTGCAAACCCTCAATATTATCAATTCATATTATTTTCAAGCTTCCTGAATATCCTCAAAAGCAGAAAAAACTTCCCAAAACGTTGATATAATCAACAATGTAATAATAAAGACTATCTTACAACGAAGATATCACTGCATTCCTTATCGGTAAGCTGTTTGTTTGCAATAACTTATGACGGCTTGTCTATTTAGGCTATTATTTTTACAGTATATTTACCATTTAGGTACAATTTTAGCTGCTTAATGTCCACCTCGGTGTATAAACAAGAACTGAAAATGTTGCATAAAATGTGTATCAGCTGAGAGTTAGTATTTTTTTAATGATAATTTTAAAAACATTGATTAATTGTTTATCATTGAATATAATTGCCCAACGATTAAGGTATTACAAGAATTTAAAACAATAATCAATCGATAAGGACAGGCGAACGCCTATAACTAAATTGAAAGAACATAGTTAACTGTTTTCAGTCAAAAAAGCAGAAAATCACTTGACGGAAATAAGGATTAATGTATAATCCTTGATCTATAATTTGTTTTCAAGGCAAAAGAGAAGCCTTGGATTTTGAGGAGATGTTTTTAGTTGCATTTTACGTAATAAGAGTAAGAATTACCGCATTGTAGATTGTTTTTAATTTTTGATTTTGAAAGGAGAAGGGAATGCTTAGTAAACTGAAGATTGCATCTTTATCGCTGATGGTCGTGGGATTACTTTTCTGTGTAAGTCAGGCGACATATGCAGCAAAACCTTTTATGCCTACAGACGGAGGTTCAGTTCTCGTTCAGGTTATTGCACTTGGTTCACCAATTGAACATGCTGAAGTAAGTGTTGGAGATAACTCTGATTCTACCGGTCATAACGGAAACAGGATGTTTTCTGTAGAACCTGGAAACTACACAGTTTCAGCTGCTGGTCCAGATGGCGGTTCAGCTAGCAAAGAAGTTCGAGTAAGACCAGGTGAGTTCATTCAGGTAACACTTGAATTAGGTGCTTCAGGTCTTCACGCTTCCGGCGGTCACTGATTTACACTTACGTTTAGTAAGAACTAACTAAAGGCTTCAGGGTTGATATTTAATCCTGAAGCCTTTTTTGTTTAGTACCTCATTAAAAGATCCTCACCAAAATTTTCATACTCCTCTCAAACGCATTTAATAAGTCAGCAGTAATCTCCACTCTAAAAATAGTATTTAAAGTGAACCATCTGGGTTTTTCTCCGATTAACTGACGTGTTACATATCGGAGTTGATTTATATCTACACGTTAGTATAATGAACTCCGATGAATGATAAACTGGAAGTGGAAGCGGTTATAAATCATATTCGTAACGTTGAGGATGTTACGTTGAAGCCCATAACGGATATTGTGGCACTTAAAATATCTAAAGGGCCTTATGACGGTGGGCCGGAAAATAATCTTGCTAAAGCGGAGGAGATAACTGCAGAATACATTTCAGAAAACTACAGTACCATTGATGAATTTCACGAAAAGCTGACAATATTAGATGGTGGAATTAAAGGGTTGGAAGCCTTTGCAGATATGATCTATCAATATTATACAGCAAGTGACCACTTGGATTTCGAAACGGTTAAAGACAAGATAAGCAGTAAGAAAGATATCACATTAAAGACAGTAGCTGATCTGGTTGCATATAAAATAGCCGAGAGTCCTGATGACCAGGGTATTGACCTGAATTTTATCTCTGCCCAGACTTTCGTGGCAGAATACATATCGAAAAACTTTAGAAATAGAGCAGAACTCGAAAACAAGATAACAAAACTGGGTAAAGGTAAAGATACAAAGGGATTAAGTGCTTTTGCAGACATTGTGTATAACCATTTTGTTAATAATAAATGAAGGCCATCTTTGTTCATCTGTCAGGAAGCAAAAGAGGTAAAACCGAATTCTTCACTGATTCAAAAATCAGTGTCGGAACAGATCCTTCCTGCAATCTCAATTTTGATCAGTCTGTAGACAAAAGCACTTCCTCTTTTCATGCTGAAATAAGTTTACAGGAATGTGATTATGTCCTGAAGGATTTAGATAGTGCTGAGGGCACGTTTGTGAATAACAGGCAGATAAATGAAGTTGTTATTCATGATGGAGATCTTATTGAATATGGTAATAATGGGCCAAGGGCGCGTTTCAGGATAAAAACTGAGGAAGGAGATGTATGTAAGCCGTTCAGGGAAATACTGGCAGATTCTATGGATATTGCCAGAGAACCACAAAAAGGAAGGAAGCTGATAACAGCAAAAGCCTTTTTTAAAAGTTTATTATCTGAGGCGTTTACACAATCTTCAGCGAAATTTAAACTTGTTACAGCCTTTATCTTCTTGATCACCTTTATTGGTATTATTACATTAGTCTATAACATATTCTCCGGTCTGACAGAGACAACAAAAAGAGTAGAGCTCCTTGAATTCGAAAGCACTATTGGCGAAAAAATAATAAAAGATTACAGTAAAGGTGTCTGCTTAATTCAGTGTTCTTTCTCATTAGTTGATGATGCTTCAGGTAAGCCATTAAAATCATGGAAAGATGGGCGTTTACTGACTAATGAACTTACAGGAACAGGATTTATTATAGGCAATGGTATGGTTTTAACAAATCGCCATGTCGCAGAGCCCTGGTGGCAGCAGACGGCACAGGCCTTCCCTGTAGAACCGGGTTTAAAACCCCGAATTGAGGTGTTCAGGGCTTTTTTTCCTGATGTGGTAGATCCTGTTCTGCTTAAAGTAGAACAGGTTTCTGACATTGCCGATGTTGCTCTTTTGAGTTTTGATCCTGAAGGTATTGAAGTGCCGGATATAGAGTTGGGTCTGAGTAATGGAGATGCGATAGAGGGAGAACCTGTTGTGCTGTTGGGTTATCCGGCCGGTATGAATGCTCTTTACGCCAAAAGCGATCCGGAAATTGGGCTGGAAATATCTAGATTGCCATTTTTGGAAGCGGCTCAGGAGCTTTCTAACCGTCACCTTATAAAACCTATAGCAACCCAGGGACATATTAGCGATGTCTTAAGTAAAAGAATTATATACGATGCTCAAACAACGGTTGGTGGTAGCGGAGGGCCGCTTTTTAATAATAAGGGTGAGGTAATTGCCATAAATTATGGAATTTTTCGTGGCTTCAGAGGGGCAAACTTTGGTGTTCCTATAAAGTATGCTCTGGAGTTAATAGAAGATGAAAGCCGTTAATACGGTTGGTCACAGGAGTTTATTAGTGAAAAAGTTAAAGTATTTGTGTCTGTTTTTGTTTATTTATCTTATCGCCTTTTTTCCCGTAATATCTGAGGGATCAGAAATAGATTTTGGATGGAGCGTTCCTGAATATTTTTCAGACAATAAGGGCATAGAAGATGAAAAAACATTTTTAATTTGGGTATTCTCAATAAAAAATACGGTAGATAAGGCGATTTCGGTATCAGTGTCGACTATGTTGTCGACTGACACTGATAAATATTATGAAGCCAAATTCATTCCGGAGATTGCAGAGAAGGTTTCTGAAGATGGGGAGAAGTATTTAAGCTCTGATAAAATGAAAGGAGAATATGGTCCGGGAGTTACCAGAAAGTGTGTTGCCGTCTTTGAAGATATTGATCCCTATGCACAGAAAATAAATATCTTTATGACTGGATTGTCACATTTTTTCTTCTGGAGATCGAGAACTTCAGATTATTCCTATAAAATTACTTATAAAAGATCAGGAAGCAAATGGAGATTGGAAGACCATGGTTTCTCAAAAGACCGCACGCACATAAACTATGTTGACAAGTTCAAGGGTACCCAGCCAGGTATTAATTACTGGCCCTGAGGAGAAATATCACTGCTGGTGCCTGTTGGTGTGTCTTGCGGGGAATCATTTTGTACCTTTTCCTTAAGAAGTCTTCCTGATTTGAATCGTACAACTCTTTTTGGAGGTACATCTACAGTGGTACCGGTTTTGGGGTTTCTTCCAATCCTGGATCCTCTTTCAACAGTAGTGAGAATTCCAAAATCCCTGAATTCTAGTCGATTGCCTTTTACAAGTTCCTCAGTGCATAATTCGAGGAAAAGTTGAATTGTCTGTTTGGTAACTATTTGTGGGCTTCCTAATTTCTGAGAGATTGCCTCAGCTAGTTCTCTTTTTGTTATTGTGGCCATATTCGATTACTCCAAAAACAATTATAATTCTCCAAATCCTAAGTTACATAAAGTACAGGTATCAAATTGCAGCTGATTATACACATAAGTTTAATTATGTCAACATCTTTGAGGAAAAAAGCAGATTTTTTTTTGAGTATTTAAAAAGTACTTTAATTTTACCTTTACTTAATAGAAGTTGTTCCGGCTGTCGACATGAAAATTACGGATTTTTTACGCAAGTATAGTAAGACAAACAACTTACCTGTATATATATTGAGTGGTAGCGAATATTTTCTAAAAAAACAGGTATTAACAGGTATAAAAAAGCAGTTTTATCTTGAGGGAGGAGTTAAAGAAGGCTTGATCGAGTTTAATGGTAAAGACACGGGAAGTAATCTTACCGTTAGCTCTACTGAAGGTAGCGCAGCACAAAGTGTTAAGGTTTCTGCATTATTAAATGATATTTTTGATGAAGTGAGAACTGCTCCAATGTTTGGAAAACATAAGTTGATAGTAGTTGAGAATGCTGATGGTCTCCTGATCAAGTACCAGGAAAGGATTTCAGATTACATTAAAAATCCTTTTAGCACAAACTGCATGATCTTAGAAGTGTTATCCTTGGATAAGAGGACAAAATTAGCAAAGGCTATGGGCGGCAAACAAGGAGTTCTTGTTGAATGTGATAAACTTTTTGATCGTCCTGCACCCTGGGAAACGAAGAAGCCGGAATATGACAGTGAATTAACTAAATGGATTGTTATGCATGCCAGAAATTATGACAAGACAATGAATCTTAAATCTGCATTTTGTCTTCTGGAAAGAACTGGAAACAGCCTGGCAATTATTGACAGACAGCTGGATGCGCTGTCCATTTTTGTCGGTGATAGGGGTGAAATCTCCATAGAGGATATTCAAATGTTCTCAGGGGCAAGTCATAGAGAGACGCTCTTCAATTTGCTTGATGCAATTGGTATGAAAGACACGATCTCTGCTATGAAGATGGCAGAAAATATCTTTAACACTGGTATGGAAAACGAGCGTAAAGCTATCACTTTCGATCCAAGGTCAATTGCCATAACTATTGTGATTTCATCACATAAAAGATTGAAGGATTTGTGGAAAATTATCAGGGTTCTGGACAAGGGTGGAAGTAAAGAAGATATTTTAGAAAAACGATATGCTCCAAGACCATTTGTTGACAAAATGATAAAACAGGCTCGGAATTTTAAACAGGAGGAGATGTCAGAAAAATGGCAGTATATGCTCGATGCTGACTTTTTATGCAAAACCAGTCGCCTAGCACCTACTCTCATAATAGAACAACTGATAACTAAGTTATGTATGTGGCCGAGAACAGAAGGGAATGGTACAACATCTTAAGTGGTGTCTGTTGGCATGGTTCTTCTATTAAAGGGATTTCCTGCAAGTTGCAGATTTTTTTCATAAGACTTGATTGAGTCAATAAAAGACGCATTAATGGGTAACAATTAATACCAATATTTGATACAATAGATTAGGGAAATATGAATGGTGATGGAAAGAAAGTAGATGCCGTTTATATGTTTTCTGCATTTGACTGCAAAATATATTATGAAAAACAGACAAAGGGTTGGAGGCTGCCATGAAGAAATATGATCAAATTCGCAGGAAGCTCATTGATAGGCGAGATGAGATAAAGGGGCGTCTAAATAAGGTTGATCAAGATATACTGCACACCGATGGTGCTCCAAGCCCTGATTCCGGAGAACAGGCAGTAGAGCGAGAGAATGACGATGTGCTTGAGGCCTTGGGTGGCCTTGCACGTTCAGAATTAGAGAAAATAAATTCAGCGCTCGAACGCATTGAACGGAATGAATATGGAAACTGTACGCTATGTAAAAAGGCGATAGCGGCTGAAAGACTCAAGGCAATCCCTTTCGCAGATAGGTGCATTAATTGTGCGGACAAGGATATTGATGATATGGACGATATAGATTAACAACCTTGATTCGTTCAGTACTGACTCTCTTCTTACTTCAGTTTAGATTCCCTGCTCGGAAATCTTTGTAAGTATACTCTTTGATTACCTCTAAATGAAAGGATCTTATGAGTGCACATAAACTTGCGGGTAAAAGGGTTCCACCTGAGATCCTCACGAATATACCTAGACTCCTTTCCGCTTACTATACATACAAACCAGATATCGAAAATTCGCATAATCTGGTATCATTTGGTACCTCCGGTCATCGAGGCTCTTCATTTAAAAACTCTTTTAATGAAAACCATGTTCTGGCCATTTGCCAGTCTATATGCGAACTGAGGAAATCCGGAAATATTACGGGGCCGCTTTATATTGGTAAGGATACACACGCACTGTCTGAGGCCGCTTTTTTCACGGCTGTCGAAGTATTTGCCGCCAATGAAATAGATATTATGATACAGACAGGGTCAGGCTATACTCCTACACCTGTTATTTCTCACGCAATTCTAACATATAATCAAAATAGAACAAAAGGGATTGCTGATGGAGTTGTCATCACTCCGTCCCACAACCCTCCCGATGATGGAGGGTTCAAGTACAACCCGCCAACAGGCGGACCAGCTGACACTGAAACTGCTAATATTATACAGGACCGTGCTAATGAAATACTTGTGCATGGCTTGAAGGATGTAAAGCGCATGCCTGTTAAACGTGCACTGAAATCCGATACAACGCACGAACACGATTATGTCGTACCATACGTAAATGATCTGGAAAATATTATCGATATGAAGGCTATCGCATCAGCCGGACTCAAGATAGGTGTAGATCCCATGGGAGGAGCAGGTGTAGACTACTGGGAACCCATCGCCGAAAAATACAGATTAGATATAGAAGTAGTAAACAAATATGTAGATCCTACGTTTTCGTTTATGTCGGTTGACAGGGATGGAAAGATTCGTATGGATTGTTCATCGCCATATGCTATGGCCGGACTCATAAAACTTAAGGATAAGTTTGATATTGCTTTTGGCAACGATCCTGATTACGACCGTCACGGTATTGTTACCAAGAGTACCGGTCTTATGAACCCGAACCATTATCTTGCAGTGGCAGTTTGGTATCTTTTTCAAAACCGCCCTGATTGGCCAAAAGGTGCGGCTGTTGGTAAAACACTTGTTTCAAGCTCCATGATCGATCGTGTAGCTGCGTACATGGGGTGTAGGCTTAGTGAGGTGCCTGTTGGCTTTAAGTGGTTTGTAGAGGGTCTTATGGACAGCTCGTACGGTTTTGGTGAAGAGGAGAGTGCAGGGGCATCGTTTTTACGAAGGGATGGAGCGGTATGGACAACGGACAAGGATGGAATTATACTGGATCTACTTGCTGCTGAGATAACAGCAACTACTCAACAAGATCCCGGAGAGCATTACAAGGAATTACAAAATCAATTTGGTGATCCTGTTTATGAGCGCATTGATGCTCCTGCAAGCCGTGAACAGAAGGCGGTATTGGAAAATCTAACCCCAGATATGGTTGAAGCAGAAGAGTTAGCAGGAGAAAATATAATTGCCAAACTCACTCATGCACCAGGTAACAACGCGTCTATAGGGGGATTGAAGGTGGTTACTGAGAATGGATGGTTCGCTGCCAGACCCTCAGGTACTGAAGATATTTACAAAATATATGCCGAAAGCTTCATTGATTTGGAGCATCTCAGGAAAATTCAGGATGAGGCACAGGCCATAGTAACTGCTGCGCTTAAAACGGCAGGGTTATAAAACACATTTCAGTAGACTAATGATATGGCAGTTTTGCCTAAGGCTTAAAATATTACATCTTGTTTCAGATAGAACATTGGAGGGGAATAAGTCATGAAACATATTCTTGTGACAACAGATCTTTCGGAAGCATCTGAATCCGCATTTGAGTATGCGAAGGAACAGTTAGAGTTGGCTGGAAAAGAGAAGAGCAAAATTACCCTTTTGAAGGTGATTGATGCCGTGCCACCGGCAAGTATTAATTTTGAGTATGGATTGGCACTTCCTGACAAAAAAGGGATGCTGGAGAAAGTATACAGTCACGCTTCAGAACAAATTCAGGAGATAGCAGAAAAACAATTTGCCGGTCTGCCAGTTGAAACGGTCGTGGTTAAACCGAAGAAAGCTGTTTACCAGGAGATTATTAATTTTGCAGAAACAAATAGTGTGAGCTTGATTGTGATGTCAACTCACGGGAGAACCGGAGTGAAACACTTTCTTTTGGGAAGTGTAGCTGAACGGATAGTACGCCGCTCTCCGTGCTCCGTCATGATTGTTCCGGTGGAATAGTAAAAAAATAACCTGGTCAGATATTTTCTATCTGGAGGTTGTATTTGTTGTCTTTGGCCTCTATGCTGATTTTATACTTCATTCCAACTTCCAGAAATTCCTGTATACCCGTGATTATTTCGTTGCCGCTTAAGACTCTCTTGTTTCCTTTGTCAGCAACACGGTCATCAATGTGGCTCGCGTCTGTAACATCATCATCATACGTATGGCTTGAGTGGTCCTTTTTCTCTTCATATAGTCCGCACTGTCTTAACGAGCTTGAATTATCATGTGAATGGTACCAATGTCCCTCATAAATAGTTTCCATTTTATCCTCTCCTTTCTATTTATCGTTTTAGTATTATCACGGTATTCATTATATTCTATTAATTATAAAACGCAATAGCTCGATCTCCGGGTTTCCAGAATGCAGAAGTAATGGTACCCAGTGGCAGAGAACAGGTGCTAAAGATACCGATAATAAATGCAATGAGAATATGTTGCCCTGATATATTACTTAATATTTCAATTTTTCGGTTTTATTAAGTAGGGCGTTATGTACTCGTCCACACCGAACAGCGTGTTCGCCAGTCCAGCAATAATTCTGGCGGAGGTAAGTAGGTGCAGATTTCAGACCTGCACCTACTTAGGCATCTCTTCTTTTGCAAGACGCAGGTTAGTTTTCAACGTTTTTGTGTCGGGGTGATCGCTGCCTAACCTCACCTGAATAACTGATAAGGCTTTCTCAAGATGTTCGATTGCCTGGTCGTACTCTCCATTTGCATTCAGGGCAGTTCCAAGATTGTTCCTGTAAGTGGCTACATTTGAATGTTTTTCACCATAGGTTATTATATCGGATTCCAGTGCCTTCTCAATATATTCGATTGCCTTGTCGTGTTCTCCCTTTGCGCTCCAGGCTACTCCAAGGTTATTCCTATGGGCAGCAATATTTGGATGGTTATCCCCGAAGTTATTTAAGTCAGATTTCAGGGCCTTTTCATAGTATTCAATTGCCTTGTCGTACTTGCCTTTTGCACGCCAGGCTTCACCGAGATTGTTCCAACGGGTTGCTACCTTTGGATGATCTTCCCCGAAGTTATTTAAGTCAGATTTCAGAGCCATCTCATAGTACTCAATTGCCTTGTCATAATCACCTTTTGCTTTCCATGTTGTTCCCAGGTTGTTTCTATAAGTAGCTACGTTTGGGTGCTCCTCTCCGTAGTTATCTAAATCAGTTTTTAGAGCATTCTCATAGTATTCAATCGCCTTGTCGTAGTTTCCCTTTGCTTCCCATGCAGCTCCCAGATTGTTTTGGTATGTTGCGGCATTCGGATGGTCAGTAGACAGGGGGCCAATCAGTTTTACAAACCATTTCTGTTCTCTTGCGTCCTTCCATATATCGTAAGGCAATATTTCATTATTACGTATGTGACCCCATGCTTTTTTTCTTTCGACATCATTCGTGTATCCTTCCAGATTGCTTCTCGCTTGCTGTTCATCACCGTTCAGCCAATACCATAATGCTATCAAATCTTTATCTGCGTCTTTTAAATTGACGCTACTGAAAACCTCATTCGCTTCTACTTCTTTGCCTAAATGGAGCAAGTTTGCAGCTAGACTTAATTTTGCGGAATCGCTCTCTTTTTTCTTCGCGTATTTTTTGGACAACTTGATCGCCTTCTTATATTTGCCCAGTTGATAGGCGATTTTAGACGCTAGTGAATATGCTTTGCCTTTATTAAATGAATTGAGATCTCTTTCTATTGCATAGAGCATTGGTTTCGCTTCTTTATAAACCTGTTTTAATGCTATTGTGTCACCGCGTGACAGATAAAAGCCGGACCATGCAACATGCATCTTAAGCCAATACCTCCTGGGATCATCGCTGTCCATTCTGATAATGGCTTCATCAAAATATGAAATAGCATCCGCATAATCTCCCAATGAATGTTGGAGGTTGCCCATGTTTAACAGGGTAATAAAGTCATCTGATGCTCCATTGCTATAGCGTAGAGATTCCTGAAAAGCATAGATTGCCTTGGTATATTCTCCCATTAATGTGAAAATGCACCCTTTTTCATTGTACCCCCAGCTGAAAGTCACATTCATGTTGCAATTGTTAATGTATTCATCAATTAAATCCATGGCTTTCTTCAACTTGCCTTGAGCTTTAAGTGATACAATTACTGACTCTTTGGTTTTCTTTGCTGCTGAGACGTTTTGTACAAATATAAGAGTTGATAGAAGGATGCCGGAGGCTAAAAACATACAAAGGATAATTTGTTTTAGATTTTTTAAGATTGAGCGGGACTCTGTTTTCATAATATTAGAACCTGTCCTATAATGTATGGCTAAAATTATATGAGAAATACGATATAAATATATTTTTTTGTTTACGGCTAAATTATTGGTCAGGGAAATGGGAGGTAAATCTGTAATACTTTTTATAATTGATACGTTAGTGGGTTTGTATCTTTTCAGGCCTATAATAATATGCTTCTTTGCCGGAAAATTCAAGTAAATTTTACATCTGCAAGCTTTACTACAACCATTTTCAGCGTGTCAACCGGATAGGCAAATCTGTCGCAATTTATCATAATCAGGAGTATCATCATGTATGTTGATAAGCATTCCTGAAAAGGTATTATAGCCATTCTTAGATGTATTATATACTAAAGTTATTAGTGAAAATGACGATAATATGGGAAAAGGTGTGGAATATATAGTTGGGTTTTGGCAATACTAATTTCGAAAAAGGAAATTTATTATGAAAGTTGGCGAGTATTTAGTTAAGGAAGGACATATTACAGAATATATCCTTCAGGAAGCTCTGACCATACAGAAACAGAATCAGAACATGCTCCTGGGTGAAATTATTGTCAAAATGAAAGAGCTGACAAGAGAGGACTTGGAGAAACATATTGAGGCTTATCTCCTTATGTGTAAGGAATCTGTTCTAAATGAAACTTCGGAATGGTTGGGTCAGGACGAAGTGGATGACTTGAGCTCTCAGTTCTTTGAGAGAGAATATGATTACAAAGGATAGATACGTAATAAAGAAATGAAAGTCCGGTGTTATCTGTGTGTGCTCAAGCGTTGCTTCGCGAGATAAGCAATAATCATGATGTGCAGGAAGAGGACTCTGCACAGATGTATTGTGCGGATTAATGGTAACAGGAATTTCCCTTTTTTTATGCAGTAGAGAGATAATAGGAACTCTTTTGATTCTTTCAGAACTGACTCTTTCACAAGTATATTAAATGAGTTCCTAAGATGAGTAGAAATATTGCCACCTTTTATCAGGATTGCCATGAGGCGTTCACTCGCAGAATCAAGCCATTCAGGACATTCACTTAGTTGATCGTACCGCCTTTCGTAGCTCTCAATTCTGTTATCACTCAGATGGTTTATTGGTTGCGGCAACTCTGTTTTCAGATTCTTCTTGATTTGCCAACAGTAAAAATTAAATAAAGATTCAATATCATTTCTCCTTACTCTGCGCAATATTTCTTCCCAGTCTATTCTTTCACTATAATATTGTGATGTCATTATAAAATCGCACATACCCTGGATTCGAAAGTTTACTAATTCCTGGTGGCGTATCACGTCGTGAATAAATTTATGATAGATTTGGTCGGTTGGGCTGGGAATATGTGCTTTAATGCCATCAATCTCCACGCACATTGTGTTTGACCAGAACGAATCCATATCAAACAGGTTGATGTGTTTTTTGGGAACCGGCAGATAGTGCATATCTACGGCTATATCTCTGCTTTCGAAATCCTCGCTGAGATCGTTAGGGATTTTGCCTTCTATATAACGTATCCCGGCAGTATTCATGCATTGCCTTGCGGCAGGAAAATCCTCTTCTTTAATGAGAATATCCAGATCTTCCATTGATCTTAGATTCCAGTTCTCGTAAATATTCTCACAAAAATTTATTGCACCCTTTAGTATGATTGCTTTTATGCCGTATTGATTAAATGAACGAATTATATCCTTTAGCACATGCCTGGTGATACCATTCCGCGCCACTCCCTCTTGGTATTTGAACGAGAAGATCCGGAGAGTTTTCTGGCTTAGTTTCGCTTCTTGTCCGAGTTGTTTTAGTTTGTGAAACAGAAATGTTATTACTTGTTGTTCTTGAGCAATGTTGATTATATTACTCCATCCTGCTGATTCTAACTCATTCCATATTTCATTAATGCCCTCTCCATCTTTCTTAAGGTTCAGGAGCCTGGTAATATATCTTTTAATGGTTGGTTCGTTCATATTTGAGAAATCAGGCGAACGGCATCTGTGATATTATTTGTTTTTAATGAATAGCACTTACTGTTTCTGACCAGTTTTGTCAATATAGTGACTCCGCTGCGCTTGTATTCGTGGATGTTAAACGACTGTCTCAACAGTTTGATACGCATCTGTGATTTGTTGACCGGTCTCAGTTTGTTTTTGAAACGTCGACTGTGTTTTAATTCAATTATGGTATGCGGTTTTGTATTTTTAATACGTGATTTATTGGTGGAATAGGGATTGTAGTAGAAAATATCTTCTGATTTACAATAGTACCCACTCTTTTTATCTATTAAATGAGCTTCCACCATATTTTTGATTGATTTGCCTTTTATTAAAAAACTTCGTTGAAAAGGTATAATCCTGGTTGTCTCCGGATCTATCAGAACAATATCATCAGAAAGGCAGCGATAGTTATTTCGGGTAAGACTTAATGTTCGCGTAGTCTTTCCCTAGCCATGGTTAGCAGGTAGAAGTATGATCTTTCCTTTTTTTATTACCGCTCCCGCGTGTAATTGAAAGAACTCTTGAAGGTGTGATAATGCATTACATGTGACCATCCATTCAAGCGTTGAAAACAGTTCTGATTTAATATTAGTTTGATATTTATTTTTGCCGTTTACAAAGATCTCATAAATCGTACCGGTAACGTTGACATTACTCATCCTCAGTGAATAAACAATATGAGTGGATCCGTGGCGCTTAGATCTGGAGCTTGGATAGAGATGCGAACACAGGTCTGCCAGTTTTTTGTTTCCTGTCTGTATAGTAAACTGATGTGAATAGAGCTTATAATGTAATAGATACATAACACAATCGTCTGTATGCAATAAAAAAGGCCTTATACCGGATGGTACAAGGCTTATGGAGTCAAAAGCTCTTTATTTGAAAAATCTTCGATGATATTAATTATATCTCTCGGGGCTATCTTGCTTTCGGGTTTGAAACATTTTCCCACAACTTCCGCTATTTCCTTTACTGAATGCTTCCCATCACAACATGTCCAGATAGTAGCTGCAGTGGTATTTAAGCTGTGTACTTCGTCTTTCTCTGTATCATAGAGTATGCAGCCATCATCAAGTTCCTCAAGTTCAACGTATTTCTTCGTCACTGGCACAAAGTTTTCATTGATAATCATTTATGAGAGATAGCTACTTTTCTTTATCTTTTTTTATGTGTTTGACGTATAGGTCTTCAATAAGATCGTACGCGCTTTCCAGCCTGAACATCAGCTTCTTCAGAATGCTTAATGCGACTAAAGGTTTGCCTGCCACTAACGTCTCTAAAACATCCTTAGTTATGACATTCAGTCGACAATCTGTTATTGCTTCAGCTGTAATGGTTCTTGGCTGGTTTGTAATTACTGACATTTCTCCGAAGAATTCTCCGAAGCCTAATTTTACTAAAATTACATCCCCTTGCGGAGTTTTCCTGCTCAGTTTAACTTCACCTGAGTTTATCAGGTACATTTCCTTACCGTCATCACCTTCTTTAAATAATATAGTACCTTGCGGAAACACTTTTCCAACATCTTTAAATGCCGAACCAGCTAAACCCATATCAACCTCTCCGTTTTAGATTCAATTATTCTGGCCTTACTATCTCTGTTAGCTATTACGTTTCCAGCATATAGCGTCAGAGGAAGTGGTCTGTGAACCGAAAAGTTATACAGTGCCACATATTTGTATAAGTAATTGTCCACATAAAATACTTCTGTAAAACTGCAAAGTCAAGTTATAAGTGTATAAATAACCAAAACCTATTAAGGGGTGCCATAATTAAAATGTATGAAGTTTTTCCTTGACGAAAACAAAAAACATGGTAAGAATAGTAATTTTAATTATTTTCAACATTTCAACAACATGACCGATAACGTAGATAAACCTGCAGAAGACTATGGAACCTTCCACCTGACTACCATCTTAATCAAAAGAGCTAGAGAATTGATGGATGGTGCACCGACTCTTATTGAGACGGATTCTAGTGAACCCGTTAAAGCTGCATTTGAAGAATTTGCGAGTGGTGAGCTTAGTATTACTGGGGATGTTGTGGCAGAAGAAAAATAAGGGAACTTATTTTTCCAAAGTAATGTTAAGTATGAGAAGCTTGTAAACTCAAAGTATTGTCTGGAGATTTCCCACATGATAAAAGTAAATAATTTGACGAAGCGATACGTAAATATGAACGCAGTAGACGATATTTCTTTCCATGTGAAAGAAAACGAAATAGTCGGTCTGCTTGGCCCAAACGGTGCCGGCAAAACGACGACTATGAGAATTTTAACATGCTTTATGCCTGCGACTGCCGGTACTGCGACTGTAGCCGGTTATGATGTATTTACTGATTCACTAAACGTACGTCAGCAGATTGGATATCTACCTGAGAATGTTCCTCTCTACTTGGATATGAGAGCGTATGAATATCTGATGTTTCGCGCCAAGCTTAAAAATATACCCAGAAGAGAAAGAAGAAAAAAAATAGAATATTGCCTCGAAATGACGGGCATAAAAGATGTGCAGAAGCAGATCATTGGTACATTGTCTAAAGGATACAAACAGAGGGTTGGGCTTGCAGATACTTTAATCCATGATCCGAAAATCTTGATCCTCGACGAACCTACCATTGGACTTGACCCTAATCAGATCAGACAGATCAGAGGGGTTATCAAAGGCCTGGGACAGAAGCATACTGTTTTGCTGTCAACACATATACTGCCTGAAGTTGAAATGGTCTGTGATAGGGTTATGATAATCAATAAGGGTAAGATAGTGGCAATGGATACACCTTCAAATCTCATGAAACAGTTGAAAACAGGTTCAAACCTGGTTTTGGAGATAAAGGGAGAGGGAGAGAAGATAAAAAGCAGCTTGTCCGGCATTGATACCGTCGAATCTGTGACTTATAGAAAAAAGGACGATGCAAATGAGTTTTATATAAATGGAAGTGGTGAAAAAGATATAAGGGAAGATGTTTTTAATTGCATTGTAAAAGATAATTATATACTACGAGAAATGAAACGACAGACTATTACTTTAGAGGAAATCTTTCATCAAGTTACCACTAAGGAAACGGAGGAAGAAACAGCCAATGCGTAACGTAAATACTATATTTCAACGAGAAATCATGTCATACTTTTATTCACCGATTGCGTACGTTGTGATTTCGGTATTCCTTATCGCAGCAGGGTTTTTCTTTGCTGGCAATTTACAAATCCATCAGGAGGCATCTCTTAAGGGCAGTCTGGATTCAACCCAGTTTTTTCTCCTGCTACTTACACCGGTAATTACTATGAAACTCTTTTCAGATGAGACAAAGTCCGGGACTATGGAGACTCTCATGACTTCCCCGGTAACTGACTTTGATGTTGTGTTCGGTAAATTTCTTGCGGCCTTAAGTCTGTATGCTGTGATGATCCTTCCTACATGGATTTATGTATTATTTTTGACCATTTTTGGTAATCCGGATTTTGGGCCGATTTTCTCCAGTTATATAGGTCTGATGCTAATGGGAGGGTTGTTTGTGTCTGTTGGCTTGCTTGTGTCATCGTTAACAAAGAACCAGGTTGTTGCTGCTGTAATTGGAATAGTTTCGTTAATAATTCTCTGGGTAATCGGTTATTTAAGTGAGTATGGTGATGGCTGGTTTTATGAGGCCTTAAGGTATATTGGAACTTATGACCATTGGTCATCGTTTACAAAAGGCATTGTGGATACCAGGGATGTAATTTACTATCTGAGCTTTACTGCATTACTTTTGTTTATAACGGTACGAAATGTTGAGAGTAGAAAATGGAGGTAGAAAAGTCTTTGAATAATAAAGAAGTAACAACACCAGAGAGTTCACAGAGTATAAAAAAACAAAAAACCATGATAGGGGCTAACGTCATTTTTATGATACTTATCGCTGTCGCGATCTTTGTTTTTATCAGTTATATCAATGATAGGCATTATTACCGTTGTGACATGACAGCTTCCGGAAAGTACTCGTTAAGTTCTAAAACAAAGAAAATTCTGAAAAATTTAGATCAACCAATTTTTGTCACCTCGCTTCTGGTAAAACGTCAGGACTATCGTTTTTACGGACAGATCGTAGATATACTCGAAGAATATAAGTATGTGTCTGACAAGATAACGGTCACTTTCTTGAACCCTCTGCTTGATGGTACGAAGATAACAGAGCTGGCAGAGAAGCTTAAAATGGATAAGAAGCAAGTCGAATTGGGGTCAATAATCTTTGCTTGTGGAGATAGTAGTAAACATGTAATGCTCAAAGATGTAATCGAAAATGAATTTCCTTTTAAGTTCAAAGGCGAAGAGATCTTTACATCAGCAATCGTAAACGTAACACGAGGAAAGCAGACAAACGTTTACTTTACAAAAGGGCATGGAGAGAGAGATTACGGGGATTTTGAACGTGCCGGATTAGGAAAGTTAGCAAGTGCTATCAAACGTGCTAATTACAATGTACTACCTCTTGATTTATTAGATCAGAAGCGAGTTCCTGAAAACTGCGATATACTCTTTATCGCAGGTCCAACAAAAAGTTTCTCAACACAAGAAACAAACTATATTCGCGACTATGTAGGAACATCGGCAAGGCTGATAAACGATAAAGGTGAGCTTAAAGACGGCAAGCTAATGGTTATGCTTGAACCTGCAGTAGGTACGAACAAATCATCCGGTTTAAATGCGTTGCTTGGAGAGTACGGAATAGTTGCCAGGGATGATGCCGTTATATATAACAAAGTTAATATGCCACTTTTCGGTATGCAGACAGTTGTGGAGGTATACATAAGTGATAATAAGTACTTAGACCATGAGATAACAAATGATATAAAAAAGCTGACATCTGTTTTTTATGGTTCAAGCGCACTTAGTATTGTTCCACTGAGCGATACAATGGCATTCTCTGCTACAGGAATTATACAGGCACCTGACCAGAGTTGGGGTGAAACCGAGATAGTAGGTAAAAAAAGACCGAAATATGATGAAGACTCAGACATCTGCTCTCCGATAATTATGGCAGTGGCATCGGAGTTGAGAGAGGCGAAACCAAATCCAACTGCACCGCCACATGCTACACAGGCTTTTGCCAATATAGGGGAGAAGGGACCGCGTATAGTTGTTTTCGGTGATACTGATTTTGCCGCAAACACATTTTCTGATAAACCCGGTAACCAGGATCTTGTCTTAAATGCTATAAGCTGGCTGGCTCGGAGGGAAAAGGAGTTAGGGATATCAGCTAAGGCTCCTGACGTTAGGAGGGCTATGGTAAAGCCTGGGCAGCTAGCCGTAATATTCTGGCTATCTATTGCAGGAATACCTTCTATCGGAATAATAATTGGCGGCTTCGTCTGGTGGAGAAGAAGACGATAATAAACGGAGACTTTACATAACCATGAAATTTAGAACAACAATAATACTTTTAATAGTTGCAGGCATTGGTGCAGCATACATATTTCTGTATGACAAGAAACAATATAGGACAGATGTATGGGTACAGAGACAGCAGATGGTATTGCCGGATTACAAACCAGGCCAGATTGATAAGATTGAAATGAAAAAAGGTGGTGTTAATATCGTCCTTGAAAGTACGGATAAAGAGAGATGGAGGATGGTAGAGCCCCTGCAACTGAGAGCGGACAGGGCTGAGGTGGAAGAGATTCTCGCTCAATTTGAATTTCTGAGGAAAGTCGGTACCATTAAAGAAAGTGAAACAGCGAACTTCAACTTAAAAGAATACGGTCTGGAAACACCGAGTCTTGTTGTTAGCCTCTGGCTTAAGAAGGGTTTGATGGTTGGTGGAACTGCCGGAGATGTTACCAGATATACTGTCAATATTGGAGACAGGTTGGCTGCCGGACAAGACACTGTGTACATAACTACTGGGGACGACAAGGATGTTTCAGTCGTGGGCGCTAAGTTCCTGGAGAAAGTAAATAAAGAAATTAATGATTTAAGGAACAAATGGGCTTTTGAATATGATAAGCATTCTGTAGAAAGAGTGAGACTTGAGAGCGGTGAAAATGATCCTGTGGTCTGTTCTAAAGCTGAGCAGCTCTGGTGGATAACGCAACCACTTTCAGACCGTGCCGATACAGAAAGAATCAAGGACATTCTTAATGAATTAAAAGACCTGAAGATTGCCAAGGAAGATTTTGTATCTGATAGTAAAGAAGATATTATTAACTATGGTTTGGATAAACCCGTGTTTACTATAAGTATAGGTACTACTGAAGATGTTCAAACTCTTCATTTGGGTCACAGCCTGGATGAGAAAATCTACGCAAAACTTGATGGTGAAAGCTCCATTTTCCTTGTTCACGATGCTATACTACGCGATCTGGATCTGGAACTGAACGATTTGCGAGACAAGCAGCTCTTGAGGTTTGATGCAATTGGCACTTACGGCATAGAAAAAATTGATATGAAATCAGCTGACAAAAACCTTGTTATGGAAAAAACAGTCCAATATGACTGGATGATCAAATCTCCAAAACTAATATTGGCTGATAGAGATACGGTAAGAGAGTTCGTGGAAAAGATTAAGGATTTGCAGATACAGCAATATGTAGATGATAGTGGTGCGAACTATGATAAGTATGGATTAGCAGACTCACCAATCGAAGTTTCAGTATTCAGAAGAATTGGTGAAGGTGAAACTGTGAAATTCTTGATAGGCGATGCTGATGAGAACGGTGGGTTGTGTTATGTAAAGAGGGATGGAGAGGATGCTGTTTACTCTGTTCCTACAGAAAATTTCTATGATATTGCTAAGGCAGGGTATCTCGCATTCAGAGATAAATTAGTTATGGAATTCCCTAAGGAAACTGCCCAGAAACTGGTTATCAACAGGGACGGTAAAACACTCGTATGTGAGACTGCTGAAGATTCTACTATGCGCAGACCGAAGTGGAATATGATAGGCCCTGTATCAATGGAAGCGGAATTGGACTCCATCAATCAAGTGGTATGGAATCTTTCGTTTTTGTTGGCTGATAAAATAGTGACTCTTTCAGCAGAAAATTCTGCCGATTATGGGTTTGACAATCCTCTGTTAAAAGCGTCCATAACGTACGAAGAGGCCGGTAAGGCTGCTGCACACGGCGGTGAAGTAATTAGTGCAAAGGATGACTTGATAAAGCCAAAGGAGTTGAAAACAAAGTCACTACTGATAGGAAATAAAGTGGAGCCGGAAAGAGATAAGACAAACTACTATGCTAAAGTTGATGGTGAGGACATGATTTTTCAGGTAGGGTGGACTGATGTCAGGGACTACAGTATTGAGCTTGTCACAAGGACACTGTTCAGCTTTGATTCCTCAAATGCAAAATCTATTAAAGTAGTACATCCTGAGAAGGAACTGCTTTTTCAGAAAGACGAAGAGTATGTATGGCAAATGACCAAACCTGAAATCATGCCATTGAGTGGAAATTTAGCAGAACGAATTCTTTCGTCACTAAAGTTACTAATGGGAGAGTCAATTGTCCAGTATTCAAATGAGAATTTATCAAAATATGGACTTGATAACCCTCAGTTCAATATTACAGTTGATTCTGACGATGGCGAGATCTCATTGCTGGTCGGTAAAGCGGCTGGTAACGATTATTATGTTGCCGGTTCAGAGACAAACTTTGTCTACTTGATGAATAAAAATAAAATTGAAGATCTGATAGAAGCATGCGTAGTAAGAGAGATTCAATAACAAAAGCTCATAAGATTATCTATCATTGATTTTTGCTTCCGGTAGCCTGCAAACTGTTGATTTATACAAACGTGAAAAAAGGATCTAGAACCTTTGTTTGCTATGTCACCGTAAAAATTCTCTTTCTATTTCATTGCTTCCATTTACAATCAACGCTCAAGAAACTTCCCCCTGAAGACGTTCTGAGGATTAGATCTTTAGTAGCAACCGTTTTACTGGTATGTTATAATTAATTGCATTTATATTGCTTGAACAAGTTCAGACTAATATGGAATCAAAAGATATTAAAAATATAACGGAAATTATTAAAGAAGAGGGTGGTGTTCTTTCTACCCTGAGTAATGAGATGGGGAAAGTGATTGTAGGACAAAAACATCTTATAGAAAGATTACTGATTGGTATTCTGGCTAATGGTCACATTCTCCTGGAAGGTGTTCCCGGATTAGCAAAGACCCTTTCTGTTATGACACTTGCCAAGGCAATTCAGGTGAAGTACCAAAGACTTCAATTTACACCTGATCTTCTGCCGGCAGACCTGATAGGTACCCTTATCTACAATCCCCGTTCTGGTGAGTTTACTACAAAAAAGGGTCCAATATTTTCAAATATTATACTAGCTGATGAAATTAACAGGGCACCTGCAAAGGTTCAGAGTGCTCTCTTAGAAGCTATGCAGGAGAAGCAGGTAACGATAGGCAGTGAGACATTTAAGCTTGAAGATCCTTTTCTGGTGCTTGCTACACAAAACCCGATTGAGCAGGAAGGTACTTATCCTTTGCCGGAAGCGCAGGTTGACAGATTCATGTTAAAGCTGAATGTAGATTATCCCAGCAAAGATGATGAGCGCGAGATTTTAGACAGAATGGCATTAACAGATGTAAGCATGAAGGTGGATTCTGTATTAAAGCCAGAAGATATTAAGCGTTTACGTACGGTAGTCGATCAGATATATATTGATGATAAGATAAAGGACTATATTGTAGACTTGGTAGTTGCTACGAGAGATCCTCAAAAATATGGCCTTAATTTAGGTGAATTCATTGAATTTGGTGCTTCTCCCAGGGCAACCATTTACCTTGCTATTGCGTCAAAGGCGTATGCTTTTCTCAAAGGCAGGGGTTATGTCACTCCACAAGATGTAAAATCAATAGGAATGGATGTGCTGCGACATAGAGTTATCATAACATATGAAGCAGAAGCAGAAGAGATGACAGCAGAAAAAGTCATACAAAACATCTTTGATAATATAGAAGTACCTTGATATCATAGAACTTCCAAATCCATTTTACATTTCTCATCCATTGACATGGAGAAATCAGTATGAAAAACATCTGGCTGGTTTTGTTGTCGGTTTTTACGTTGGTAATAATACAAAGCTGTTCTACAACTGATAGGGCTGCCATGGAGAGGAAGGCAATCGCAGATGAAGAAATGTATAAGGAAGCACAGGCTATTAAGGCAATGCTTGGTCACGTTCCTGAGGATGAATCCACCCCTGATACAAAAACAATGGCACAACCGCTTGAGTTTGGAGTAAGCGTAAGTGAGGTACAGAAACAATTTCCTGCCCCTGACAAATTTGAATATGATCCAATGGTAAACAATAAGGTTACCGTGCTTTCCAGAAACGTCTCCGGTGGCCGTTTCACTTTCTTTTTTTACGAAGACAAACTTTATAAAATTGTAATACTCAATAGTTGGAATGATTATACTCTGCAATTTGCTGAAGATGATATAAAGAATACAGAAGCTATTTTTATTGAGGGAAATGGCAAACCGGATTTAATAGAAGAAGATGAAACACATAAAAAAATGGTTTGGCTAAAGGAGAGTCTTGAAGTTAAACTCGAAGAGTTTAATTTGATGTCACATAAGGGGATGAACAGAGTGTTGTCTCTTGTGTATACAGACAGGAAGATCAGTCTGCTTGCAAAAGAAGATGAATCCTTCGCATCATACAAAACAAAACAAACTGGACTTGAAGATCGTTAGGACGACTAATCACAGCGTCATCTGTTAAGAAGATGGATTAACAGGTAGTTTGTATTGACCGTGTATTAGAATGTATTCATACCATTCGATGATAGTATCTGTCCTGAATATTTTATCCAGGACAGGTGGGCTGTCTTCCGCATTTCCTTCCTGATCAGGAAACTGTACTCAAACAATTACAGCTATACACATTACCATTTATTACCTGAATACCATTCAGACCAGGGTTCCCACTCAACATATTTTCCACCATCTGACAGCCAGAACTGCTCGCCTTCTCTCCATCGTGTGCTTGCTCCATAGTCTGTTGACTTTGTCTGAGTCTGTTTTACTTTTGCATAGAAATAACAGTCTACCTGGTGGAAATTAATATCCTTCTTATCCTTCACCTCTATAAGCTCAAGATCATCCATGGTGACATGATTTGCTGCTACCTTCTCCTCATCGACTACAACGTCGTATGTCGTTATCTCTTTGACCCTCACAACGGTACCTCTGGGTTTTGGATCTGGAATAACAATTGGATTTTCATATGGTTCAAAAGACTGATGATGCGTCTCTGACGGTTTTTTAATATAATCTACTGCTTGTGCCTTGTTAATTGCGCTACTTGCAAAGCTTAATACAACAAATGCAAGCAAAGCAACTGACGGAATGATAAGTTTTCTAAAAATATTTAACATTGGTCCACCTTCCTTTTTCTAAATGCTTCCTTATTACTGATTTATATATAATATCAATACTAATAATTTTAAGTACTCTAGTAAATTTTACCTTAAAAATATCATTTGTCAATACACTGACAATAAATAAGGAATATATACGTTTGAGGAAGCTAGAAGGATTACAACGTGCTTTTCTTGCTTGCCGTGGTAAGAAAGGTATACATGACTAAATAACAACCAACCACAGTCAGTTCAATAAAGAGTAAAATGTAAACCCCATTAAGCTCTCCAGTCAGAAGAAGCGTAATGGGGTTGTTGTAGTTAAATAGGGGATGGGTAAACTAAAAGTAGTATAGTATAAAAAAGGCACAGAAAATATTTTGTTCAAGCCAATATTTTCCTGTGCCTTTTGAGTTTAAATGAATTAAACAGCTATGCCTTTGTCTATCGGTACGGTAACAGAACTGCTCTTGTACCAATCCTTGTAATAATCACCTGAATCGTATAGTAGACGAAGATTTTCCAGTACCTGCTCAAATACCTGTATCCAGTCTGAGCCAACCCTGAATCCAAACATCGCGTTACGTTTACCATGAGACGTACTTCCGATAGTCTGAAGTGATTTCCTGAATCGTAATCTCAGGTTGTCTCCAGCATAAAGATTATCATACATATATTGCATGCCTTCTATGAACTCCTCAAGGTTCATATCTACGAGTCTGTGAACAACATGAGCCGTATCGTAATATTTCCAGTCTTCAGGATAATTCTTTCTGAAAATTCTCTTTTCAGCATCAAGTCTATCGTAAAGTGCTGTCTTAGGAAACGGACAATTAATTCCAAAGGTAAGAACGTCAATATTGTTTTGCAGTACAAATTCCGTCATCCTTTTGAACGAGTCTTTGTCATCACCATCTGCTCCAAGGACTATTGATCCCCAGACAACAAGGCCATGATCGTGGATTTTTTGAACGCTATCATAATAATTATCAGCACCAATTCTTAAATTAGTCGTTTTATTCATCTTTTCCAGAACCGCTTCATTTGTTGATTCTATGCCGCAGAGAAATCCAAAATTTCCACTCTTTGCCATAAGATCAAGTACCTCTGGATCCTTTGATATATTGAGTGCAGTAAATCCAAGCCAGTCCTTTTTAACGCCCCTTTCTATCATACCACGAAAGAGGTCTTTTGCCCTGTTAGCAGAGTTCTTACTATGACCATAGAAGTTGTCTTCCGCGAACATGAGCCCCTTGTAGTCCGTTGCCTCCATCTCATCCAGAACATCATCAAATGGTCTTTCCCTGTATTTCTTTCCCTGGAATGTTGGTACGCTACAGAAATCGCAGTAATTAGGACAGCCTTTTGTTGTTACAATGGATGAGAACTTATAATCATATTTCTTCTTCAAGAGTTCCCTGTCCGGAAATACATGCTTCATTTCTGACAGGCCTGGTAACCCGCCTTCATACTTCTTTTTGAGATCGCCATTTTCAAAATCTTTAATGACTTGTGGCCAGAGAGTCTCAGCTTCTCCAATAAAAATTGAATCTACATATTTTGAAGCTTCTTCCGGTACTACTGAAGCGTGTATACCACCCATGACAACTGTCATGCCTTTTTTTCTACAGGCCTCAGCAATCTTATAGGCTCTTGATACTTGATATGTAACAGAAGTGATACAAACCATATCCACTGTGTCAAATGTGATTTCTCCGTTATCATCAATGGCCAATTCCATGTTCTCATCGATTACGTCAAATTCCCAGTCACCAGGTGTAAGGGCTGCTATGTATGCCAGATTTAAAGGCATTTGAACTATGACAGTTATGCTTTCCTCGCCATGTCTCCCGGGGGGATGTGGATTGATCAGCATCATTTTTCTCATTTTTTTATCCTCCTAATTATTTAAAATCATATTGGCCACCCTCCAACCAGAGGATACTACAGCACATATCCCCGGCCCCGGATTAGTCCAGTGCCCGGCCAGAAAAAGATTTTTGAAGGGTGTTGTGTGTGAAAGTCTATTTGACCACGTCTGGTCTACAGTAACGGCCCAGCCATAGGCTGCACCTTTTGAGTTAAGTGTATAACGATATAACGTCTTCGGTGTGGCTGCGTCAATTACCTCAATATGGTCCTGAATTTCAGGTACAAACTTTTCCAGATAATTTATTGTATGTTTTTTCATTTTGTCTTTATATGTAACCCAATCCTCTATATCGTCATAATTGTCTCTTGACGAGACAACAACAGAAATTATTTGTTTGCTATCAGGTGCCAGACTTGAATCAACTTCCGTAGGAACGGAAATATAAAACCAGTCACTACTGGAGAAACTTATGCTATTAGATGTATGGTAAAAACCTCTTTTCAGGTCTTTTAGGTCAATTTTGTTATCAAGGCCAAGGTATAGTAAAAAGAAAGAAACACTTTCCTTCATATTCTCAATCTTGCGAAGATAAGAGTCGTCAACGCTGTTTTTGTCTAATAAAGAGAAAAATGTTTGTTTTGGATCTATGTTTGAGACAAAGATATCAGCCGGAATTTCCCCTCCTTTTTTAGTTGTAACTCCTTTTATAATATTACCATCCGTAAGCAAGCCATCAACGTTAGAAGATAGCATAATGTGACCGTCATAGTCAATAAATTTTTGGGTTATCGCATCAGCGAAATTCTGGGTACCACCGACAGGGAAATAAGCTCCATCTTTTAGATAATTTACCAGCATTTGACACATTCCAATAGCCGAAACCTCATGAGGAGGGGAGCCTATGTAACCCCATTGTGCGGATAGAGCCATCTTGAGCTGCTCATCTGTAAAAAAATTGTCCAGCATTTCCTTGTAGGTAAGGTTCTGGTATTGAATGAGCATCTTATGCTCTTCAGTGCTGAATGTAGCTCTGTATAATCTGGTGAATTCCTTAAAAAAAAGTGATAGTTGTTCTCTTTCTGATGGAAACCGTTCCTTCAGTAGATCTACATAATCATCTATTTCGGCAGGTACATCAATAGAAAATGAGGGGAAATGTATGCTGTCCATAGGATCAAGCTGTTGAAAATTAATGTTTATGCCAAGTTCTTTAAGACACCTGCCAACTACACTCCATTTTCCACACCCACCAATATGATGAACAGCTGAATCGAAAATAAAACCTTTTCTCTTAAAAGAGGTACAATATCCGCCGGGGATACTATGCTGTTCAATAATCAGCACGCTCTTTCCATGTTTTGCCATGAAGGTCCCGCAGATTAGACCGGCAATTCCAGCGCCTAGTACAATTACATCATACTTGGATTTAATTTCAGATTTGTTCAGGGAGAAATTACTCATGAAAACTGTCGTTATGAAGTTATGAATATTTTGAGATGATTACGGAAGAAATGTTGCCTGTATCTGAGAAGGAGTTGACTAGTACATTGTTTACTTCTACCTCTCTGCTAGCATTAGGTACGCAATCCAGATTACACTCTTCATCTTTTTCCTGATAGTTTGTTGTTGGAGGGATTATACTGTTATTGATTGACAATACACCGGCAACACATTGTAATGACCCTGATGCGTCAAGGCACTCTCCTGTCATTGACTTTATAGCACTCACAGGTACTTTATCAGCGCTGTCACCAAAGTAGTCTCTAATGATTTTTGCTTCCATCATGTCACCGGTTATACTGGAATTTGCGCATGCGGATATATACGAAACGTCTTCATTGTTAATCCCGGCATCTTCCATTGCCATAGAGATACTCCTTACACCTTGAGTAGTGTTAATGTCGTCACATGAAGTTTTGTCCGGGTTAAACGTACATCCGTACCCTTTAATCTCGGCATAGATTTTCGCATTTCTCTCCAATGCATCTTCAAGCCTTTCTATAACAAGTAAAGCAGACGCTTCACCAATTACAAAGCCATTACGTCTTTTGTCAAATGGCGTGGAGATTTCAGCAACATCGCTGCTTCCTGACAATACTCCTGAACTGTAAGCACCCCAGAAAATATCACGGGTTAAACCATGAACTCCACCTGCTAACACTGCTTTTCCTCTGCCTAACCTCAGGAAATCAGAGGCGTAAATGATAGCGTCCAATCCGCTGGCAGTACCTGTAGATATTGTAGAATTTAAACCTGTCGCATTACAGAAAATAGATACTCTGCTTGCCGGAGCGTTCAAAACAGTGTTCGGGAATGCCATGGGATTAACGAAAGTTGGTCCTTCCTGTAATCCTTCCAAGTCGAATGAGCTGATACTGTCAATACTTCCATACGTTGACCCGATTACTATTCCCAGCTCGTCAGCACCATAAGTCTCATGAGTGATATTAGCGTCTTCCATGGCAAGCTTTGCCGAAGAGGATACCAGTAACGATGTTCTGTCTATGTGTCTAATGCCTTTTTTGCCCAAGTACTCTTTTGCATCAAAATCAGCAATCTCACCCGCTTTTTTGCTTTTGAATTTGGATACATCAAAAAGAGTGATATCTTTTATTCCTGAGACACCATTCGTCAAATTAGTCCAGAACTCATTCTTATTCACACCGATTGGAGATAAAACACTTATTCCTGTTATAACCAGGCGACTATTCATATAACCTTTTAACCTCTTTTATAGAAATAATTAAATAATTGAAAAATGTTAAATGTGTTATCAGTTGTTACACGATCAACACTAACTTAATTTTTGGGTTTTAGCCTGTAAACCTTTTTAATATGAGACTACTATTGTTGCCACCAAAAGCATATGCATTATTCATAGCTATATCAACCTGCATTTCGCGTTTAACATTCGGTACAAAATCCAAATCGCAGTCAGGATCCTTTGTTTCGTGGTTTATAGTAGGAGGTACAACACTTTCTTTAATAGCCAAAGCACAGGCGATCGCCTCTATGGCGCTGGCTGCCCCCATTGTGTGGCCAAGCATCGATTTTATAGAACTTATCGCCAGGTTCTTCGCATGTTCTCCAAAGACCCTCTTAATAGATATTGTTTCTGCCTTATCGTTAGCTACCGTTCCAGTTCCATGAGCACTCATATACTGAACATCCTCGGGTTTGATCTTTGCGCTTTTCAAGGCTTTTGTCATTGCCGAAGTAACACCATTTCCCTCCGGGTGTGGAATTGTAATGTGATAACCGTCACAACTCAGTCCGTAACCAAGGATTTCTGCATAAATATTTGCATTCCTTGCCAGTGCACCTTCTATAGATTCTAATACCAGCATTCCTGCACCTTCACCAACTAACAGGCCTTTTCTGTTCTTATCAAAAGGTTGACAAATGTCAGGTGCAATAGCATTTAACCTGCTAAAGCCAACAAAAGCTACTTTAGAAAACGGATCAGAACCGCCGGCAAGCATTATGTCAGCTCTTCCTAATTTTATCAGGTCACATGCATAGCCGATAGCATAGTTTCCCGCTGCACATGCAGTAGGTATTACTGTACTTGGTCCTTTAAGACCAAATTCAATAGATATGTTAGACGGCATATTGACGCAAGGATGCTGGTGGAACAGGCCGGGGTCTACACTATCTTCACCCTTCTCATGCCTGATATAGTTTACTTTTTCCAGGATTTGGATTTCACCTGCAGTTGTTCCAATTGAAACACCTGTTCTTTCAGGGTCGGTATTGTTCAAGTCAACTTTAGAGTCATCGATAGCCAGCTTTGCAGCTGCTATGGCAAATTGTGAACCTTTGCCAATCTCTTGATTTGAACCATTCTTGGTGTAATCTCCATAATTGAAATCTTTGACTGTACAGCCTCTATGAACTTTAAAAGGAGAGGTGTCAAATGATGTGATCTCAGATACGCCGGATGTGCCGGAGATTAATGCATCCCAAAACAGATCTTTTGTGTTTCCAATAGGGGAGATTACACCTAAACCGGTAATTACAATTCTTTTATCTTTATCCATGGTTGATTATTTTTAAGTACTAATGCTTCTATCCCGTTAATGAATCTTTATCCGCAACACCAAAGCTCAAAGTTGCCTTTGTTACAACTTTGTCTCCTACTTTTGCTACTCCCTTAACTATTGCTGCACTTGAAATGACCTTTTCTATATCAATTTCCAGAGTAAGCTGGTCACCGGGAAATACGGGTTTTGAAAAACGTACGTTTGCGGAAGCCAACAAGAAGACTTTATCTTTATTTTGCTCGGTATCAAAGCTCTTTTTGAAGAGGATAATCGAGGCTTGCGCCAGAGCTTCTACAATGAGAACCCCAGGCATTATGGCAAAATCAGGGAAGTGTCCAGCGAAGAAAGACTCATTACTAGAGATGTTTTTCAGGCAAACAATTCTACTCTCTTTTTGAAGCTCAGTAACTTTATCAATAAATAAGAAAGGGTATTTTTGAGGAACCAACTCTCTTACTTCCTCAAAGTTCAGCATATAAATAACCTTTCGTTCTATATAGTAGTCACTGCCCATCCGCCTTTGTTGCTTGAGGATAGGCAAATAGATGATTAGGAAGCGTTAAAAACTTTATCTATTATCCTTCAAGTGTAGACCTGGTCATCTCAATTGTTGCATTCAATGATGTAATATCTACGAGTTTTTCTTCCGGAATTTGAACCTTGAATTTCTTTTCTATAAGGGCAAGAATTTCCAATGCCAATAAGGAATCAATTTCCAGATCCTTAAAAAAATCAGCATCCCTTTTTTCCCATATTTCAGTCTCATCCAGCTCGGTTACTTCAGCGACAATAGCAGTGATATCTTTCTCTAAGTTCTCTACAGACAATATCTTACCTCCCTAATAAACAACCAGAAATCTAACCATAACCCGAAACACCAGTCAAAAAGTTATTTAAACGGGTATTTATGAAGTTACATTCTGTAAAAATTATTGGTCTAAAAGTATTGATGGTATTTGATTACGATAAAATGAAAATTATCGAAAAGGAAAAAATAACAAACTTATATCAATATGTCAATAACAATCTTAGGACAATTTACATTGTTAACAGGTATGGACGATTACTGTTAACAATAGTATATATTCATTCCAAACTGATGGCATTTGAAACCTGTGCCAAAAACGTTGTTAATGTGTCTCTTTTTGATGTATGTTCAGTAGAGAAGAACGGCGGAATGGAGTCGCGTATGGCAGGCAATAATGTATAAGTCTCTAAGGTCATAGGACTTTCTATTATAATTGGTAATAGTTTTTTATTTAAATATACTTGACAACAATACTTAGTATGGATAAACTTTTCACTATTATCCTGATATCTTCTACAAAAGCACAAATTAATGAAGAGCAAGATGCGTAGTATTGCGTTCATAAATCAAAAAGGCGGGGTGGGGAAAACAACTTCTACCGCAAATGTCGGAGCATGCCTGGCCACACTTGGCAAAAAGGTGCTTCTGATCGACCTCGATCCTCAAGCCAATCTGAGTATTCATTTCGGTATTAATGTCCAGGGAAAAGATTCATCTATTTATGAGATTATGTGCGGTAAGAAGGCTGTCTCTGATGTACTAATAAAGTCATCTCTTCCTAATCTGGATATTATCCCTTCCGACATTGACCTTGCAAGTGCAGAGGTAGAACTCGTTAACACGGTAGGGCGTGAAACAATCGTTAAGTTCTATCTTGAAGGGATGTTAGAAGATTATGATTATGTTTTAATTGACTGTCCACCGTCTTTAGGCCTTCTAACCCTGAACGCACTTACTGTCGCCAACGAAATTTTTATTCCTCTTCAGACTGAGTTCTTTGCTCTGCAGGGTGTAAGTAAGCTGATACAAACTTTTGATGTTATCAAGAAACGGCTGAACGGCAAGTTAGAGATTACAGGAATAATACCTTGTATGCATGATAGCAGGACAAAGCTGGGGCAGGCAGTGCTTGATAAGATCAAAGAATATTTTTCAGATAAGGTATTCTCCACGACCATTAGAAAAAATATTAAGCTTTCAGAATCGACAAGTCACGGTGTGCCGGTTACAGAATACGCTCCGGATTCTAATGGCGCTCAAGACTACGTGGCATTGACCAAAGAGATAATGTCCATGAAGAGAAAAAAGTAACCCGGATGGGCGATGCAAATATTTAGAGAACGTGCTTCCCTGTAATACAATTTCAAACCGTAGATTTAACCAACAGTATTCGTTTGTAGATTATAGAACTTTGGTGATATTTGTTGCTAAAAGGAAAGATTTGTGGCAAAAAAAAATGTACTTGGGTCGGATCCATTTGAGTGGTTAAAGAAGGATGATAAAAAAGAGGACACTGAAAATAAGAAGAGCGATATTGGTGACCAGAAGAAACAGGAAGAAAAACCGGCTGACCCGGTAGTAGCTAAAGAAGAGACAAGTGTTAAACAGGAAGTAAAGCAGGAAGCAGAAAAGGAAGTAAAGAAGAAGGTAAAGCAGGAAGCAAAAGCATACGAACCTATAGATGTCTCAGTCACACCTAAACCACAGGTAAGCAAGGCTTACGATAAAATAATAGAACCATATCTCCAGCAGGAAGAAGAAGCTTTTGAGCCCAGTGACATATCAGAGACAAATCGAAAAGCTGTTTTGGGTAAAGATGTCTATGCTCACCATGCCAAATCTCGTAAAACAACTCAAAAAGATAGCCCCGCAACTGCATTTGTAATTGTATACACAGTCTTATTGCTGATTCTTGGTTTCATAGTCTATAAAGATCTGACAAAACAGATTAATAAATTGGAGACGAAGTTGGAACGTATAGAAAAGAAGCTTGATGCGGGTGTAATAGACTACTAGGATACAAAACTAGATGGCGAATGGTGATTCATAATAGTATGTTCAACCTTAAACTTTCTTTCACATCCATTCTCCAATAATAGTTTCAACTCTCCGATATTAGAGATTCCCAGAAAAATTCCTGTATATTCTTTATTGGCATTACGTACGCTGACCCTTCTTCCTATGTTCACGCAGAATTCCTGCCATTTCTCCACAATATATTCGTAGCGTTCATCCTTTAGGATTAAGTACCATGAATCCAGGTTTTGCAGTAATGCCTTTGCAAAATTGGTGCGATCTATAAGTGTCTCTTTTTCAATAGCAAGAGATGTTGCAGGTTGATCAATATGTTCCGGAAGTTCATGCTTTTTTGAATTGACATTTATTCCAATACCTACAATGTAGTCTCTTAACTGTTCGGTATGGTCCTGTGTCTCTACAATAATTCCGCCCAATTTCTTATTATTAATTACAAGGTCGTTAGGCCAGTCAATATCAACAGGTAATTTATACATGTCCCTGATAGTTTGTACGATAGCTACTGCAGTAATAACCATCAAGAGATACGAATTCTCCGGTTGGATTACCGGCCTTAAGACAACAGTCAGTAACAAGCCTTTCCCGCTCTTGCAAAACCACTCTTTCCCTGATCGTCCTCTTCCCTGAGTCTGCTCTTCAACAAAGATAGTGGTTCCCTCTATTGCACCCTCCTTGAGCATCTTCTTTGCAATGTCCATTGTAGATGCGGTACGCTCAAGCGTAACTATCTCCCTGCCTATAATATCTGTACGCAGGTTATCTTTAATCTTGTCAGCAAATAAGCGAACGTGTTTCATCTGTTTAATGGGAAAAATTTATTTGAAACTTTGAAGGTTGTATTTGTCAGTAGAAACTCATTTGTGAGGTTCGATGATCACTTTTACAGACTCTTTGGCTTCGGTAACCAGCTTAAAGCCCTGTACAGCTTCTGACAGGCCTAAACGATGAGTAATCATCTCCTGCACCGGAACTCGCTGAGAACTGATCAACTCAATTGCCACCTCTATGTCAAGTGGGCTGGCGCCGTACGTTGGCACTAAGGTGACACAGTTTTTCCAGAACTCATTAAACGGTACGTTAAGAGTAGTCTCCGGACCGCCCGGTGCAAAGTAAAGGATAGTACCTGCACGATCTACAGATTTCATAGCGGTATCTAAAGCGGAGTCTGCTCCGGCTGTTAATATTACACGATCAGCAAGCCTGTTACTGCTCACTTTGAGTAGATGTGAAGGCAGGTCGTCATGGGCAGAGATGACAGAATCCGCTCCAAACTTTCTTGCCATCTCCATACGATATTCACTTACATCAGTGGCAATTATCTTTCCGGCTCCCAGTGATCGTGCGAGTAAAATATGCAGAAGTCCTGACATTCCACTGCCGATAACAACGACAGTCTGGCCGGGTTCAATACGGGCTACTCTCTGTCCACGAACCACACAAGCCAGTGGTTCAATGAATGTTCCATCTTCCAGTGACATATTATCAGGAAGAATAGAGATTCCTCTGTCTACATTAATTTCCGGTACACGTACATACTCAGCAAAACCGCCGGGATCAAAATTAGTGGTGCGCAGGGAGTCGCATACAGTGTGGTTACCATTTAAACAGTAATGACACGTATTACAGGGAACATGGTGCGATACAAAGACCCTGTCTCCCTTTTTGAATCGTTTAACATCCTCTCCTACTTCAACAATCTCACCGGTTGCCTCGTGTCCCAGTACGAGTGGAGCTTTGTGAATACGATACCATTCCATTACGTCACTGCCGCAGATACCACAGGCCATTGATTTAAACAGTACCTCGCCTTTACCAATCTTCGGAGTTGGCATCTCTTCCACTCTAATGTCACTGTTATTGTAATACATTGCTACGCGCATATTGATATCCCGGTTATTTTGTTAGAAAGCTAGAATCTGGTGTTAATATGGCTGATCGAGTGTGCCTTATTCTGCAGCTCTTATAACAGCTTGATATAACGTCACACCTTATACCAGAATGGCTTAAGGCTTTCAACTGTTTTCTGTTAATTCAGATGGCGTTGGCGACAGTGTGACGTGTTACGAAATGAAAATAAGTGAGCTAAAGTTTAAAGTGAACTAAAGTGACTAAAGTTATAAGAGGCGAGAAGAAAGACTTACGATTTGGGATTTACGAATTACGATTGAAAAAGAGGATCACCGCGGAGACGCATAAAGGATTTTAAAAAGGGAAGATTGGGAAATTGTAGTTTTTCTATTTCACTAGATTTTTATTCTTAGTTGGTCACTTGTTTATCTCCATTATAATTTTTTCTTATAGAATATTCCTGTTCCTGAATCAGATTGTTAATATAACTTTCTAAACTACTCTTGGCATCTGCAGAGAGTTTACTATTATTAATCTGTGCTCTAATTATAAAAAGAGCTTGAGTAACCTGTATCGCTTTATCATACACGGCATTTAATTCCATACTGGAAACGTTAGAATCATTTGATAATTTTAGTCCTGAAATATAAGTCATAATAGAAGGTTTAAGCATCTCCGTAAACCCAACTTGCAGTTCATTTGTAAGCATACTTCCATTTTCAAGTATTTTTTCGATATTAAAAGAGGTGGCCGTAGCCTCTTTTTCCCCTTCTTTCCTGGCCAGTACAAATCCTATTGCCAGAATTGATATTGGAAACAGCATGACAAAAGACAACGCAAACGCTGAGTCCATAGTAAAAAGATTCTGAACAATATATTCTATCTTACTCTCACTATTAACATTGATGGGATTTTCTGATACTGCTTTGGGGGAAATATCACGTTCAGAATGAAGTAAAGCACTGTTATTGTCTGTAGCTTGATCTTGTTGTATTCCTAATAGTTTATCATGTTGCTCCTTGATCTTTACATATATTTCACTGATTTGAGTACGTAGTCCTTCAATATTTCTCTCTTTTTCTTCAATTACTCGATGGTTCTTATTTAGAATATCTTTTAAATTGAGTTTCTGTTCCTTTAAGATCTCTTTTATGTCTCTATTACCTGAGGCAATTAATAATTTATTGTATATTTTATTTTTTTCATCTTTCTCTTTTTCGTATCTTTTTATTTGAGTATTTAATTCTTCAATAATTTTATCTGTATTTGCGTTGTTGCTGGCTCTGCGCTTACTGTTCCAGTTGCGAATATTTTTGTCATTATCCTTTATATTACGATCTAACTGATCTATTCGCTTTTTTAAACGTCTTAATTCGGAGGTGCCACTTGTGTCGGATATCTTTTGGGACAAGTTAGCTAGTTGGTTCATCTCCTGCAGTATTTTGTTTCTATCATTTATGCTGTCTACTCTTTCTTTTTTCAGTTGAGCAACATGTTCTTTATGTTCGTTCAACTCCTTTTCAAGATTTTGTATCCTAAGGTTTATTATCTGAGCCTTGCCCTTAAAGTAATCCTCATTTACCTCTTCTCTCAATTTTACCTGTTTTACTTTACCCTCCTGCCTCATTTGTGCATTTTCTTTGTTAACTAATTCTTTATAGCTAACACCCCTGATATCATAAAAAGTAGAGAACATTGCGTATGACTGGCATAGAAAAAAAGAGTTAATATAAGAATATGCCTGAATGGTTTCTGTTTATATTCCCAAAAAGAGATAGCAAGTTTAATGCTTGCAAATTCTAATGCGCATAAATAAATTGGAAGAAAGAATTTGTGGATCTTCGTTAGTGACAGGTACTCAATATTAAAAAGCTTAATGTTGGATGAAGGAGAAACAAGATCGTCGAATAAATCAACGGTAAAAGGCAAGACTACAAATGTATATGTGATAGCAAAAGCAAATCTTAATGGAATAGAGCCTGCTCTTTTATTGAATGTACTAAGCATGAGAAACTACCTGGCAAACGTTGTTTTAAATTCTAGTTCATGGAAATACCTAAGCAGGAAAGATCACAGCGATTCTCTTTAACTGGCATTACTTTAGTTTGATAGTTCTGTTGAAGGAATTAATGTCGTAGGTTGTAGACTTCTATATCCTGACTACATACTCAGTATTATTTCACATATTATGTAATGGTCAACAAGGCAAAAACCGGTACTAAACAGGCATGTAAAATACTTGGTATCATTAAAAAAGAGTGTTTTCAGATATGATCAATAAGTGCTTTAGAGATGGAATGTCAAGGGGAAGATTGATTATTTAATGTTTTTCTTAGCTGTATCATTTATTAGTTCTATTACATGTTTATCGATTTCTGTGAATTGAATTGCGAAACCAATTATGGATGTGTCAAGGTGCTGTTTTGCGCGAATGATTCTTCCGATACATATCATTGAAGGATGGGTATAAGAAAAACCTATTTTTAAATCCAGGATTGTACCAACCTGCAGTTTCTCTACGGTATAAAAGAAAATACCGCCAGCACTCAAATTAACTATAGCGACCATATCCCAGTCTTTATAAATCATATTCTCATTTGAATTAACTCGGAATCTTGTAATGTATGGATTTGTTATTCTTGCATGTTTTCTCTGTTCTGAAAGCTTATACACGGCAAAATCTCCTATTTGTTCTAGAATAATTATGAGTACTAGATACAAGTTTTATGCCAAATAGATGTGTGAATAGTTTTTGATTTTGCAAGTAAGTATTATGATGCCTTAATACATTAATTGATACTAACTTATGTGATTTAGAAATATTTTTCTATTGTGCTTGTAGATGATGAGAGAGAGTGTTTTTATCTGAATGGTGCGCCACTGCACAAAAGTGTGACGGGTAATAGTGTGCCATGGCGCGGAGTATAAATAAGTGAGCTAAAGTCTAAAGTGAACTAAAGTGACTAAAGTTATTAGAAGCGAAAAAGACAAAAAAAAGAGGGGGGTTCACCGCAGAGACGCGAAGAGCGCAGAGGGAAAGATAATAGGACGCAGATTAATACGGATAAAAGACAGATTCCCGCCACACAGCTTCGGCGGACAGGCAGGAATTTAAGAATTGAGGGATTAAAGAAAGTGAAGATTTCTGGTGAAGATAAGAATTGTTTTTTTGTCAAGGGATTAGATTTGACACTGATTGTGTATTAAGCTGGTTCTTTTGTTCTAATAAGATGTGGGAGTATGTTAGTGGTTAAGTGGTAAAAGTCAACTGGTTTTGTTATGTACATGTCTGCGCCTTTTTCCAGTGCCTCTGCACAAATTGCTTCGTTTGTTAAGCCGGATATCATAATTATTCCAACTCTTTTATCAAATGTCCTTATTTTTTTTTAATAGTTCCATTCCTCCTATCCCATTCATTACAATATCAAGTATTATGATATCCGGTTTTTTTAAGTACATTATTTTTTTCAAGGCATCATTTTCGTTATATGATACGAGGACGTTGTGATTCATTTCTTCCAGAAAACTTTTAAGTAGAGTACATGTATTTCGGCTATCATCTACTATTAAAATATTGCTCATCATTCTTGACCTGTTCCCCAAAAACAGATCCAGTTGTAAAGTTAGTATAAATCTATATAATTGGATTAAGGAAAATGGAACACACGCCTCCCCTTTCCAAGCCACAACCATGCAGCAAACTTGCCATAAAACCACTTGCACTTAATGTATCCGTAGGTTTATAATTCCGTGACACAGCAGTTTTCATATTATTCTATTAATTTAATTAGAAGGATACATATGAGAAAATACATACCACACCAGATATAATCCACATTTGATGGACATGCTTTTCATAAAGTACAGAAGTGAGACAGCGATCATTAAGAATGCTGTTA
>JASMMK010000003.1 GCA_030748215.1 Candidatus Scalindua sp. | reverse complement strand
TGAGTATTGGTAGCGGGGACAGGATTTGAACCTGCGACCTCCGGGTTATGAGCCCGACGAGCTACCAAGCTGCTCTACCCCGCGGTAATTTTTACCTATACTATAGCAGCATACATAATCTGTCAATCAGAAATTATAAATGATGAGGAATCTAGATCCTGAAATAGATTCAGGATGACAACTTGTGTGTGATCTACATCCTCTCAGGTGCTTTGAGTCCGAGTATTCCTAGCCCGTTCTTGATCACCTGTCGGACTGAATCAACCAGCAGGACCCTGGCTTTTTTAAGCTCCGCATCGTCAATAAGGATTCTGTGATGCTGGTAGAACCTGTTGAATGTACTGCAGAGGTCGAGCAGGTATTTACTGACTATCGATGGCTCACAGCTCTTTGCGGCACGTATTAGTGTCAACTGGAAGAACTCAAGCTTTTTGACTAACAGCAGCTCATCATCTTCTTTAAGGAGATCGTGTCCTATATCGTTAGTTGCTGTCTCTCCGCACTTCCTCAGTACACTGCAGAGCCTTGCATGGGTGTATTGTACGTAGGGGCCGGTCTCGCCATCAAAATTGAGGATTTCGTCCCAATCGAACAGCACATCCTTAACCCTCTTAGAACTCAGTTCTGAAAAGATTATGGCACCTATACCAATGGCATTTGCCACTTCTTCCTTGTTTTCCAGTTCCGCATTTTTCCCTTCAATAATCTCCATGGCGATCTTACACGACTCTTCAAGCAGATCCTCCAACAGGATGACTTTACCTTCCCGCGTAGACATTTTCCCACCTTTAAACTTAACGAGACCGAAATCCACGTGTTCGCAACTACTTACCCATTCATATCCCATAAGCTCAAGAACTTTAAAGAATTGGTTAAAATGAAGTTTCTGCTCAGAGCCAACGACGTAGATCAATTTATCAAAATCGTACTCGCGCTTTCTATACTCCGCGGCGCAGATGTCTCTTGTCGCGTACAGACTGGCGTCATCCTTCTTCCTCAGAATGCAGGGGGGCATGTCGTACTCTTCAAGGTTTACGATCAGCGCTTCTTCACTTATCTCAGACAGACCCGCTTCTTTGATCCTGTCAACAGTATCGTCAAGCATGTCGTTATAGAAGCTTTCTCCCGCATATGAGTCAAACGTAATGCCCAACTTTTCATATACCCTTTCAAACTCTGACAAACTTATCTCTTTGAAGTATTGCCACGTTTCTCTTGCCTCTTCATTTCCATTTTCCAGTTTTTTAAACCAATCCCTTGCCTCATCCTCCAGGGCAGGATTCTCCTTTGCCTCCTTATGGAACTGAACATACAGCTTGTTGAGCTTGTTTATGTCGAGTCCTGTCTCTTGTATCGAACCTTGATCCTTTGTATCCGGGCCCCATCTTTTAAAGGCTACAATCAGTTGTCCGAATTGTGTGCCCCAATCCCCAAGATGGTTTATGCCTACACATCTGTAACCAAGGGTTTTATGTATATTGTGAATTGCGTTCCCGATAACTGCCGAACGGAGGTGATGAACGGCCAGATGTTTTGCAATGTTCGGGGATGAGTAATCAATGACGGCAGTTTTACCCTTTCCCAGATCAGAACATCCGTATGAGTCTGATTCGGTAAAAACATCGTTCAGAATTGTCTTGAAGAACATTTTCCTGGAGACATAGAAGTTCAGGTATGGCCCAATCGCCTTTATGCCGGTTATTATGTCACCGGTGGGTAGTTTCTGTGCAAGTTCTGCAGATATTTTAGCAGGGGCGTTTCTCAGCTGTTTCGCAATGGCAAAACAGGGAAACGCGTAGTCTCCCTTTTCCAGATCAGGGGGGATCTCTATGAAACCCTCTATCTCTTCCCCGGAAAGCGGGACTTCAACTTTTAGAATATCTACTATGTTTTTTATAAATATATCCATTTTGTTCCTGTTTGAATGTATTTTAGTATTTTAAAAAAATTGTTAGAGAGATAATAAACTAAATATTCAGAATTTTCTACTCTTTACTCAGATCGTTTGCCGGTCTATCAATATTCGGCAGCGCCAGAACCAGTATTCCTGATATTGGAAGCATGGATGCTGCAATTCTTAAAGATGTTTCCATGCTGTAATGGTCCGCGATGTATCCGACTACCGGAAGCATGAGGCCGGCAGAACCCCATACAAGTCCCATAGAAACACCTGCAATAGAGCCTGCCATGTCAGGGCATAATCTTTGAACGATCAGTACGTTGACAGCGGAAGCGGCAAGTACAACCATACCGCTCAAACCGAGTAGTATCATGGCAAAATTCCCGTCTGCCTTCAAAAACCATAAGAGCAGCGGGCAGGCAATGATCGATGAGCCTGCGATTATAATCTTTCTGCTTATTTTATCTGCCAGGTACCCGCCTATTACGCCTCCTGCACTTCCACTGATCAGAAACGTGGATATGGCTATCCCGCTTCTGTGCATTGAAAGCCCTTTTGCTGTGAAGAGAATTGACATGAAGCTCATAAAACTCGTAGTGACTAATGAACGGATGAACATTATCAGAAACATAATCCAGAGAGGGCGCGACTTCCCGGCAAAAAGTATTTTAAAATCTGATAGTTTTGTACTGCTTCTGTTTTCGTGATCTATGGATAGTGTTTTAATCAATATCAGTGCCAGGATTACACCGGGTATGGACAATAGCCATAGTTTATTAAAACCGCCTGCTGATGCAATCGACGTAATAATAAATGGTGCCAGGGCCAACCCTATGCACCCGACCATAAGGAAGATGGACATTGTAAATGTTGATCTGTTTTGGGTCAGCCGGGCTACAGTCGCCGCTGCATTAGGGTGAAATGCCGCTATTCCGGATGCACCGACAACAAGCATAAGGATAAGGAGAGTGAAGTTTGGAGCAAGGCCTATGCAGCTCATAAACAGTGCTGAACAGAGAACACCGGATACAATAAAGAGTTTCTTATTAAACCGGTCACCAAGGAAACCGAAAACAGGCTGTAGGATTGAACCAAAAACAGCTAATATTGTAGGCAATATAGATACCTGTGTTATTGTCAGATGGAGATGAGACTGAAAGTATGACAGAAGAGGCATCAAGAAACCGGCATAGAAATCGTTAAAGAGGTGAGCGGACGTTAACAGGATTATAGATGTAGATATAAATCTACCATTGTTTTTTGTCATTTAATTTTCTCGTTCCCATGTTCCACCGCTTGAGAACTAGAAAACCTGGAACCCATTTCGAAGGCTTTTTTGCAGTCATCCGGAAATACTTCCCTGCGTCTCTTTGCTTTCTTCTCAGGGTCAAAACGGCCAGAAACAACCTTTGAATAATCCTTAAACTGATAAGTATCAAAATTAAAGAGTGATTCTGAAGCCCCGAATATTATCTTCAGTGTCATTTCATTAAAACCGAAATAATGATTTAAACCATATTCCTTCACCTGTTCCTCCCTAAAATTCATCGTATTAATAAACCCCGTATTGATCTTTTTGGTGAAAAGTGATTTTAGAGGATCGGTATATATCAAATATTTGAACATCAAACGCTCCATAAATGATCTCATCTCTCCGGAAGCGGTTCCAAAATAGACAGGGGAGCCAAAGATGATGGCATCGGCACTTTCAATCTTTTCCAGGATTGGTGTCAGATCATCCTTTACTACACACTTGCCATAGCTTTTACCGCTTTTTATTTTGCAGCCAAAACAGCTCATGCATCCTTTAAAGTTATGGTCATACAGATGTATTAGTTCTGTTGCTGCTCCCTGTGACGTAGCTCCTTCAAGAGCTTTTTCAAGCAGCATTGCCGTATTCCATTTTTTTCTTGGACTTCCGTTGAATGCAATTACTTTCATAATTTATACCTTCCTTGTCCTGATGATTATAGTTTACTTCGCCTGTTTATATTCCAAGTGCCTGAGCCACACCTTTACCATAAGCCTCATCTGCTTTCAGGCAATTATCAATGTGACGGATTTAATTTCTTTTGGTGCATCCCCCATTGCTCGTGCTGTGTTCTCAAAAAGAACCTGTTGTTGCTCTTTACTCATAAGCCGAAAAAGATCTCCAGCCTGTGAATAATAATCATCATCCTCTCTATGATCCCAATGGTCTGCAGTACCATCCAATTCAAGTGGAGGCTCTTTATGTTCAGGTTGTTCCTGCCACTCACCGTAGCTGTTGGGCTCATAGCCCAGCTTGCTTCCGTGATTACCGTCGGCCCTCATAGCTCCGTCGCGGTGATAGCTGTTAAAAGGGCAGCGAGGTGCATTGACCGGAATAAGATGGTGGTTTACACCCAGACGATAGCGCTGTGCATCTCCGTAAGCAAACAATCGCCCCTGTAGCATTTTGTCCGGTGAAAAGCCAATACCCGGTACAATATTGGCCGGATTAAAAGCAGACTGTTCTACATCAGAAAAATAGTTTTCCGGATTTTTGTTCAGCTCTATAACACCTACATCAATCATTGGATAATCTTTGTGAGGCCATACTTTAGTCAGATCGAAAGGATTAAAATTACATTTTTTTGATTCGTCTTCAGACATTACCTGGATTTTCATATCCCATTTAGGATAATCACCATTATCAATGCTTTCAAGCAGATCACGCTGATGATTTTCTCTGTCCTTAGCTATTATTGCTTCAGCTTCCTGGTCAGTTAAACATTTGATTCCCTGTTGTGTCTTAAGATGAAATTTAACCCAGACACGTTCATTTTTATCATTGATAAGACTGAATGTATGGCTGCCATAACCATTCATGTGGCGATATGAGAGTGGTATACCGCGGTCGCTCATTGTAATAGTTATCTGATGAAGTGCTTCCGGTAAAGATGTCCAGAAAAATCCCAATTATTTTTAGCGCTTCGCATATTTGTCCGAGGACCTCTTTTTACTGCATGATTAAGATCAGGGAATTTTAACGGGTCTTTTAGAAAAAAACCGGTGTATTATTTCCAACTAAATCCCAATTACCTTCTTCAGTGTAGAACTTGATTGCAAATCCTCTAATATCGCGTTCTGCATCTGCAGCGCCTCTTTCTCCTGCAACTGTAGAGAAGCGCACAAAAAGGTCTGTTTTCCCCCAGACTTTAGAAAAAATTCTGGCTTTTGTATACTTAGTGATATCATGAGTAACGGTAAAAGTACCAAAAGCACCGGAGCCTTTTGCATGCATACGTCTTTCCGGAATAACCTCACGGTCAAAATGCGCAAGTTTTTCAAGGAACCAAACGTCTTGTAAGAGCATAGGGCCCTTTTTTCCTGCAGTCATAACATTTTGATTATCTGCAACAGGAGCTCCTGCATTGTTTGTAAGTTTTTTCTTATCATTCATAATCTGCCTCCTTTTGGCTTAGTATTAATAGTAAACTATATTAACAAATTATTCTCATCGAATTAATAAGTCCACGGATGGCTGTTTATAAAATTTCTCTTTCTTACTATTTTAGCATATAACATTGTCAATAGATGGGAAATTGACATTATATTTTATTATGGAAAACAAGTGGGGTGGAGGTTAAAGGATTGGATATTGACTATTGAAGATTTAATGGATTAAAAAACAACAATCTATCTCAGTCCCATTAACGACCGTACTTCTTTCATCGTCTCTTCAGCTATCTTTCTACATTTCTCTGCACCCGTATTAAGGGTGCTTAGTACCTGGTCAGGGTTATTAATTAATTCAAGACTCTTTTCTCTGACAGGTGTAAGTTCTTTAACTATGTTGTCAGATAGTATTCTTTTGCAATCAACACATCCTATCTCTGCAGACCTGCACTCCTTGTTGATTCTTTCCAGTTCAGAATCTGCTGAGAAATATTTGTGCAGGGTATAGACATTACAGATATCAGGGTTTCCCGGATCATCTCTTCTCTTCCTGTTTTCATCGGTTACTGCTCTCGATAACTTCTTCCAGATAGCTTCCGGTTCTTCGATAAGAGAGATGTAGTTGTTCATGCTTTTACTCATCTTATTCTTACCGTCCAGTCCCATTATCCTGGGTGCGTTTGATAGAAGGTGTTGAGGCTCAGGGAAGAGCTCTCCATATCTCGTATTAAACTTCCTTGCTATTTCGCGTGACAGCTCAATATGCTGTACCTGGTCTTCTCCAACAGGTACAGCCTGGCCTTTATACAATAAGATGTCAGCTGTCTGAAGTACCGGGTAGTCGAACAGTCCTACATTGATATTCTTTTCGTTCTGTTGTGCCTTGTCTTTGAACTGGGTCATTCTTTCAAGAATTCCCATTGGTGTCAGTGCGTTAAGTATCCATGTCAGCTCAGTATGTTCAGGGACCTGTGATTGGACAAACATGATACACCGGTCAGGATCCAGGCCGGCGGCAATGTTTGTTGCCGCGGCGTTAATGATCCTCTCCTGCATTATGCCGGGATCGTACTCTATCGTAATTGCATGATAGTCTACAATTGAGAAGATACAGTCATAGTCATCAAGCAGGCTTATCCAATTTTTAATTGCGCCAAGGTAGTTCCCGATATGGACTTCACCACTCGGTTGAATACCACTGAATAATCGTTTTTTCATAATTTATCTTGTAATCTTTTAACAGCTTCTTTGATATCGCTGGTATTTCCGAAAGCTGAGAACCTGACAAATCCTTCACCGGCCTTACCAAACCCTGCACCGGGTGTAGTGACAACATGTGCTTTAGTCAGGATATCTTCAAAAACATCCCATGACTTTTTGCCGGGGAATGCTGCCCAGATGTAGGGAGAGTTTACTCCTCCATAAGTTTTAATACCCAACCCATCCAGTCCATCCTTGATTATTCTTGCGTTCTCCATATAGTAGTTCACTGTTTCCTTTATTTCAGCCTGGCCCTTTTCAGACAAAGCGGCAATCGCTCCCCATTGGGCAACATTTGATGAACCGTTAAATAGTGTGCCTATCACTCTCTGCCAGTCCTTACCTACGCTCTCCCCATCATCAAACTTCAGCTCTTTTGGGACAATTGTCCAGCCGAGCCTGACACCTGTAAATCCGGCAGGCTTTGACAATGAACTAACCTCAATAGCGCACTCTCTGGCACCTTCAATCTCGAAGATTGACCTTGGCAGGCCTTCTTCTTTAATAAATTCGGAATAAGCAGCATCGAAGATAATTATTGATCTGTTCTTTTTTGCAAAATCGACCAGCTCTTTAAGTTGCTCTTTTGTAGCGACAGCACCTGTAGGGTTGTTGGGTGAGCATATATAGATCAAATCTGTTCTTTTTGCACTTGTCAAATCAGGAAAGAAATTGTTCTCTGCGGTACATCTCATATATTCTATACCGTCAAACTCTTCTGTGTCAGAATTATAATTACCGGTTGCACCGATCATGACTGATCCATCAACATATACCGGGTACGCAGGGTCCTGAACCGCAACTGACACATCGTTACCAAAAAGGAAAAACAATCTTCCGCAATCTGGTTTCGAACCATCTGATACAATGATCTCATCATTATCTACAATACCGTTATACCAGTTCTGTGCAATTCTGGTTTTTAATTTGTCCAGAAACGCCTGGGCCTGTGCATCATCATCATACCCGGTGTATCCTTCAGATGTACCAAGTTTGTTTACTTCTTTGTTAAGTCCTTCAACAATATGTGTAGTTAGAGGCTCGGTTGTATTTCCGATTCCAAGGCTTATTAATTTGGCATCCGGCTCTTTCTCCAGAAGTGCTTTTTTCCGTCTTCCGATTTCAGGAAACAGATATCCTGCCTGCAGTTTTGCAATATTCTTATTTCTTTGTACCATTATAATTTTCTCCTATTCTCTTACGCTAATCACGTGTTTTTGTCAGTATGATTTCAATTATTACAATCAATTTTAAATTATTAAAAAAGAGTAAAACTGTTTCATTTCCCTGTTGGTTTAATCACAACTTTCTTACCGATAGGGCTCTGTTTTGCGGTAATCTCTTTTACATCAATTACGAGTACGTTTGTTCTTTCTGCTGCGTCTGAAGAGTGGGGCAGTCTCGGTGCCTCAGGAGCATATTTTTCAATAAGCTTGTTTAAGGCATCAGTTTTCTCATCTATATCAACAACTACTCTTATATCACCAAACACAATTACACTCTTGTACTCAGTTGTGGATCCACATGGCATGCGCATGCCGGGAATGATTGATATAATCTTGTCTATCTCAAAGCACACCTGTTGATTGTGTCTTATATTCTCAATTTTCCGGCCTTCATGTGCGCTATGAAAATATATCTTATCATTATCATAGACGTAATTGACAGGTGTTATATATGGAATATTATTGGAACAGGTACCTAATCTTCCAACTAAAGCATTTGACAGTAACTCTTCTACCTCAGTATAGCTGGAAATCTCTTTATCTCTTCTCCTCAAATTTCTCTTCCTACAGCTTCTGCAACCGCAGCTGACTCCTTCATCAAGTCTCCAAAACTCTCTATCGTCAGTGCCTGAGGGCCGTCAACATATGACTTCTCAGGGTCCTGGTGAACTTCCAGTATCAATCCGTCAGCACCAACGGCGATTGAGCCCTTGGACATAGGGGCTACCAGTTCCCGTACACCTGTACCGTGACTTGGGTCGGATATAACAGGTAGGTGCGTCAATAGTTTGAGATGAGGAATAGTACTTAATGACAGGGTAAACCTCGTATGTGTCTCAAATGTTCGTATCCCTCTTTCACACAAAATAACATTCGGGTTACCGTGTGAGAGTATATATTCGCCTGCAAGTAAGAACTCATCTAAAGTTGCTGACATTCCACGCTTTAAGATTACCGGCTTATTACATTTGCCGACTGCTTCCAGTAGCAGAAAGTTGGCCATGTTTCTCGTTCCAATCTGCAAAACATCAACGTAGCTGCTTACCAGGTCAATATGTTCCGGGCTGAGTATCTCTGTGACGATAGCCAGTCCTGTAGCCTCTCTTGCTTTGGCCAGATATTCAAGCCCTTCCTCTTTAAGTCCCTGGAATGAATAGGGGCTGGTCCTGGGTTTGAATGCGCCTCCTCTAAGTGCAATAGCGCCTGCTTTCTTTACTCCCTCTGCTATAAAATTAATCTGATCCTGACTCTCTACCGCACAAGGCCCGGCGATTATGCCTATCTTTTTGCCTCCCATAACCTGATCATTAATCTTGATTTCAGTATCAGCTTTTCTGACTTCACGGCTGGCTAGTTTGTATGGTGTCAGGATCGGAACAGCTTTTTCCACACCGGGTATAGTGTCCCAGTATTCAGGTGGAATATCGCGTTTATCACCGATTACGGCAATTACTTTCCTATTGGTACCTTCCAATAGTGTTGTTTTACATCCAACTTCCTCGACCTTTTCAACTACATGATCTATCTCACTCTGATCGGCAGTTGGTTTCATTACAATTATCATAGATTTACCTCATAGTGCGGCATAGCCTCAGCCAGGTTTGCCCGCCCGGCCATGTCGTTCGGACGGGAAGTGACTAAAATGAACTAAAATGCCTAAAGTTTAATATAACGTATTTCTTAATTGCCGATTGCGTACAAATGATTATCATTTGATCCAAAATATATTGTGCCGTCTGAACCTATTAGTGGTGAAGATTCAATCCAGCCGCCTGCCTGATAACTCCATTTCAACTTGCCATCTGTTTCTATGGCATAAAGTTTGCCATCGGTAGAACCGATATAGGTAGTACCCTCTGAGTCTACTGCCGGTGATGACTCAATCCAGCCGTTAGTCTTCAATTTCCATTTAAGGGTGCAGTTGGAGTTGATCGCATATACCTCTTTGTTGTAGGAGCCAAAATACAATGTTCCATTACTGTCTAAAGCCGGTGAGGATTGAATGCTCTTTCCGGTATTGACCCTCCATTTTATCGTACCTTCAGGGTTAATTGCATAGAAAATTCCATTTTCTGATCCGGTATATACAACTCCGTCTTCTCCCACAGCAGGTGATGAAAACGACTGATAAATATTGCTGCCAATCCGGATGCTCCACTTAAATTTGCCATCAGCATTCAGGGCAAAAACAATTCCTTTGCTTATGAGAAAGTATATACTCCCATCGGGCCCGATAGCTGGTGAAGAGCTTATAGAGCTGTATGTCTTGTTCTTGAAACCCCATTTCAGTTTTCCCTCTTCATCCATTGCGTAAAGAGTGCCGTCTGCAGATCCGAAATAGATATAATTGTTTTTGTCTATAGTAGGTGATGAGTAAATTTCTCCCCCTGTTTCATAAGTCCACTTGAGAGTGCCATCCGGATTTATTGCGTAAAGTTTTTTGTCTCTTGAACCGACATATATTGTGCCGTCAATCCCAATAGCAGGAGATGAAGTTACTTCTCCTCCTGTCCGATAAGCCCAGACAAGTTTTCCCTCATGGCTTACCGCATAGAGCTTACCATCTACCGAACCAAAATATATTGTTTCATCCGCTCCAATTGCAGGTGAGGATGTAATTCTCTTCTCTACTGCAAACTTCCATTTAAGGTTGTTGGTTTGCGCTCCCTTAAAAGGGCTTACACCGGTGTGTCTCAAATCATGCCTGAACATCTGCCAGGGAGAACCAGCTGTTTCTGCATTAGAAAAGTGAACACCAAAACCTATAACTAAAATAAGTGCAATATTTAAAACGATAAATGTTTTTTTATACATAATTAAATCCTTATTCTATTTCTCACCGATAGCATAAAGATTGCCATCGGTAGCGCCAAAATATAGTGTTCTGTCCGGCCCTATAGTCGGTGATGATTTTACTATACCACCGGTAGTAAAACTCCACAAAAACGTTCCATCTGAGCTTAAAGCGTACAATTTTTTGTCCCAGGATCCGAAAAAAATGTTTCCATCCGAATCAATTGCCAGAGATGAAGTTATAACTCCATTAGTCCTGAAAGTCCATCGTAAAATGCCACCGGAGCTGAGTGCATACAGGCTTCCATCGTTTGATCCAAAGTATACATTTCCATCCTTACTGACGGCCGGTGAGGAATCAATCCATTTTTTTGTCTGGAAATACCATTTTTGAGTGCCATCCGGATTTAAAGCATATAATCTGCCATCATTACACCCTTGGTAAATTGTGCCGTCCGGCCCAATTGCCGGTGATGAAGTTATCTGTCCCTTTGTTTTGAATGCCATTTAAGTCTGCCATCAGGGTCAAGAGCGTATACATAACTGTCATTTGATCCAAAATATACTGTACCTTCATTATCTATTGCAGGGGAAGAGTCCACATACTTGTGTGTGGCAAAAGCCCATAGAATTCTTCCAGTGCGATTTACCTTGTATAAGTAGTAATTGTCTGAACTGACGAAAATATTTCCTTTCGCAGAGATTGCAGGGGATGAAGAGATTCTTCCTTTTATCTGCGCGCTCCATCTGGGCTTACCCTCAAAATCCAGAGCGAATAATTTACCATTCCAGGCACATGCATATATAACGTTACTTAGATCTATTGCCGGAGTAGAAAACATCTTACTTCCAATATCGAACGACCATTTGCGCGTGCCATCAGGTTTTAGTGCGTATAAGGTCTTGTCCTGTGAACCAATGTAAATCGTTCCGTTGTGATCAAGCACCGGAGATGAATCTACACTGCCCCCGGTTTGAAAACTCCATTTAAGATTATTACCTACAGGCCCCTGTAGTGAGCTTCGTCCTGTGTTCATGGAATCATGACGAAAGGCAGACCATGAGGTGTTAAGTTCTTGCGCACTAAGAACATCTGCCACAGAGTAAATCATTATCATTATAGCAAAGGCAATGATTTTAGTCTTAAATACTGGATATTTCTTCATTTTAAAGAAAGAGTAAGAAGTTGTTTTGACTCATGCCGTTTTATATAATGTTATTGTAATGAAAAAGCCATGATTTACAATATCCTTAATCGCATTATTTGCTATATGGTAGTTTTTCCATTTTGCGGTGTATGAAAGTTTATTATGATCAGACTTACAAGCCAAATTACAGTTTTGAAGACATGCGTTATTCTTTCCTTGCTGCTGTTTTTATTCAATCAGGGTTGCAATAGTCTTTGTGGAAAAGAGACTGAAGAAAATTCGAATATAGCATCATACGCGGCAGATATACACGTTGTATTCACCGGAGAAGAGAATGGTTATCTGGAACCTTGTGGATGTTCAGAGAAACAGCTTGGTGGATTTTCGAAGCGACATACTTTAATCAATCATCTGAGGGAAAAAGATGATAACCTGCTCCTCTTAAGCCTGGGTGATCTTACCGGTAAAGTCGGCAGGCAAGACGAAATCAAGATGGAGACAGCGTTTGAATCATTAGACCTGATGGGTTATGCTGCGCATAACCTTGGCGAAAAGGATCTTGAAATGGGAACTGATTTGCTGGGCTATCTTTCCCAGATAAGTAATGTAGATCTCTTATCAAGTAATATTGTTTTTACTGCTGAGGTGTTGGGAATTAAGCAGTATGTGATAAAAGAGATAAAGACAGAGGACACCACGCTAAGTGTTGGTATCTTAGGTATTGTGTCACCAGAACTTATTGATAGTGCTTATCAGGACATGGAGATTATTGACCCTGTTGTATCACTTACGCCTTTACTAAGTGATCTGCGTGATAAAACAGATATACTGATACTTCTCTCACATGCGGAAATGGAGGAGTCTATAGTAATCGCGGAAGCCTGTCCTGAACTGGACTTAATAATTTCAGGCCACCTGGTTGACAGACCAGACCTCTATCGTGAGAAAGTCATAAATACATACGTAATTCCTGTAGGAGAGAAGGGTAAATATGTGGGAGAAATTACTCTATCGCCACAACAGAAACAGACAGGTGAAGACGAGTATTTTAATCGCATTCCACCCGTCATTGAAATAACGCCTTTAGATGAAAGATTTGCAGATTCACCTGATATTGCAATGTTATTGAAAATTTATCAACAGAGACTTGCGGACGAGGAATTGTTGGCACAGGTCTTTAAGAGTGATCTACCTTCAAACCTGACCTTTATCGCTAACAATGATTGTGCTGCTTGTCATAACAAAATCTTTAAGCACTGGGAAGGAACCGGCCACGCTTCCGCTTATGAAACGTTGGTGAAGGCCGAACACGAGTACGATCCTGAGTGTGTAGAGTGCCATGTTATCGGTTTGAATTATTTCACAGGTTTTGAAACTATGGAGTCAACACCAGAACTGAAGGGTGTCGGCTGTGAAAGTTGCCATGGAGCCGGAAGTGATCACAAAGAGACGCAATCAAGCGACTACGGCAGGGTGAGTGTTGAGATCTGTGAAATCTGTCACAATGATGAACACAGCTCTAACTTTGAATTTAATGATTACTGGCAAAAGATTAAACATCCAAGGGAAGAGGAATGAAAATTGAGTGATTTAGTAGATAACATTATTTCAATTAGTTCGGGAGAAGCAGATGCCTGAATTAAGAAAGGAGCCCGCTTCCGGCCGTTGGGTAATTGTGGCTACTGAAAGAGCCGCCAGGCCAACGGATTTCGAAACAAATCCACAAATAATTAAAAGCAGTTTCTGTCCTTTCTGTGAAGGTAACGAAGATAAGACACCACCTGAAATTCTGGCATATAGGGATAATGATACAATGCCGAACAGTGATGGTTGGAGGGTCAGGGTTGTTCCGAATAAGTTTCCTGCGTTGCAGGCAGAAGGTGAGTATTTAAAAAATGAAGAAGGTATCTACGACATGATGAATGGTATTGGTGCACATGAAGTCATAATAGAAAGCCCCAGGCATATTCAGTCTCTGACATCGCTTGATAATGGAAATGTTGAAGAGGTTTTGTTATGCTATAGAGACCGCCTGGTTGATTTAAAAAGCGACAAAAGATTTGTTTATGGGTTGTTATTTAAAAATGTAGGATTTTCTGCAGGTGCATCGCTCGATCATACTCATTCACAATTGATTGCAACACCGATCGTCCCGCCTCTGGTTGCAAATGAGATAGCAAATGCTAAAACATTTTACCAACAGAAAGAGAGATGCCTTTTCTGTGACATGATTCAGCAGGAGATAGAAACAGATAAAAGAGTGATTATTTCAACAGATAATTTTATTGTCTTTGCTCCTTTCGCTTCCAGGTTTCCTTTCGAGACATGGATACTTCCCAAAAAACACGAAAGCAATTTTGAAAACTTACAGGGGGTCGAGGCAAAAGAACTTGCACACGTTTTGAAGAGTGTTCTTGCAAAGTTGGAAGCAACCTTAGACTTTCCACCGTATAATTACATAATACATAGCGCTCCATTTAATGTAACCGAATCAGAATATTTCCATTGGCATATAGAAATAATACCAAGGCTTACAAATATAGCTGGATTTGAGTGGGGGACCGGGTTTTATATTAATCCAACACCTCCTGAAGAAGCTGCTGAATTATTGAGAATATAATGAAGAAAAAACCATTATCATCTAACCAGGCAGGGACACTGAACAAGATCAAAAAGCTGCTCAGTAAGTCGAGGGGCAAGATGCTCGATGACAAGTTATTAGAGTCACTGGAAGGGATGTGTGCGGACCTGGGATCACAATTGAAGAAAGGAGAGGTTGAGACAAAAAATCTTTCTGTAAAGAAAGAAGAGAAGGAAGAATCAAAAATATTGGAAAAACAGATTCAAGAGGAGAGGGAAATATTTGATAATGTAATAGAGGTCATGGGGGCAGGGTTGTGCCTAATTGACAAGAAATCAAAGGTTATATGGGCAAATGATACATTGAAGGAGTGGTTGAACCTGAGTGAATCTCCAGTTGGCGTCCATTGTTCAGATATTTATCACTGTAATGTTGTAGGGACTGACAAGTGCCCGGCAGAGATAGTCCTCAAGGGGAAAAAGGGCCGTATAGTTCAATCGTGGGTGAGAACAAAGGCCAGGAAGAGAATGTGCATCCAACATATTGCCATACCTATAACAGATAAGAATAATGAAACTAACAATATTTTGCTGCTTACTGTGGATGTGACTGAAAGTGAAAAGATGGTGCACCGGCTCTTGCTATTACAACAGTTTGGAGAAATAACCCAGGGAACACTACATCTTGATAAATTACTTCATTTGATCTTAACATGCATAACTGCCGATTACTCATTTGGGTTTAACAGAGCAACTCTATTCTTGATTAACAAAGAACTTAATGTTCTAAATGGGAAATTGGCGATAGGGCCATCTTCCTCAGAAGAGGCTACACGGATTTTAAAAGAGATGTCAGATAGTCATAATTCCCTTATAGATATTGTTGACAAATTAGAATATAGCCATAATATTGACACACCTCTTAACACGATGACAAAACTTTTGGTGTACTCGCTTGTAGATGCAAAGGAAGTCGTTACACTCTGTACTAAAGAAAAGAAACCCATAGTGGTTAAAGATGCTGCTAAGGACCCGCGTGTGACAGATGACTTCAGAAAAGCTATGGGTGTAAATGAATTCGTTTGTGTTCCTTTGATAGCAAAGAATGAACCCATAGGTGTTATAGTTGCGGATAATGTCTTTACTGCGGAACCAATTTCTGATGAGCGTGTTAACACTTTAACAATGTTTGTTAATCAGGCGTCACTTGCAATTGAGAATGCTGAAACATATAAGAACCTGGAAGATAAAATTAATCAACTTACTGAAACACAGCAGAGACTTATTCGCTCAGAAAAACTGGCCGCTATCGGCTCAATGTCATCTTACGTAGCACATGAGATAAGAAATCCACTGGTCACCATTGGGGGTTTTGCAAAAACTCTCTCTCGTTTTACCTTTACAGATTCGAAAATCAAAGTTAACATTGACATTATCATAGAGGAAGTTAAGCGTTTAGAAAAAATACTTAATAATATTACGGATTTTGGTAAGCCATCTAAACCGGAAAAGATTGATACTCAGATATGTGAAGTAATGGAAAATACGTGTATGCTGATGGAGAACTATTTCCAGGAGAAACATATAACGTTGCAAAAAAGATATGAAACAGGTATACCTGAAGTGCCTGTTGACCCTATTCAAATCAAGCAAGTCTTTCTTAACATACTGATGAATGCTGTAGAAGCAATGCCTGATGGTGGTAAGCTTGATGTGAATATTGAATCTGTAAATGAATCAATAAAAATATACATTATTGATGCCGGCAAAGGAATGCAACATGGTGTGTTGCAGAATATTTACGATCCATTTTTTACGACAAAACCGAGTGGTACCGGTGTAGGTTTGTCTGTCAGCCTTAAGATCATTGAGGACCATGGTGGAACAATAGATGCTATAAGCGAGCAGGAAAAGGGTACAACTATGTTGTTAACACTGCCAATTAAGTAGTAGAAAGGAGTTGTGACGATGGCAACTATTCTTGTTGTAGAAGATGATAAAAACCAACGTTTACTATATGAACAGGAGTTAAAGTTGGAAGGTCATGAAGTTGTGACTGCTTCAGATGGTAAAGATGCTTTGGAAAAAATCCAAGAACAGCTCCCGGATCTTACTATAATGGACATAAATATGCCAAAGATGGATGGTATTGAGACAATGGGAAAAATTCTGGGTAAAAATAAAGAGATCCCCGTTATCATTAACACTGCTTACAGTAATTATAAAGATAATTTCATGTCATGGGCTGCAGATGCATATATTGTTAAATCTTCAGACTTGATAGAACTAAAAAGTACAGTAAAAGAAGTATTGGCGAAAAAAGCTAAAGATTCCTGAATTAAAGTAAATCAGTTGAAGTTTTCAGTGTGTTTAGCATAAGGTCTGGTTATTTCAAGTGAATTAAATAGATAACAACAGCATGTCACTAAACAACGTACTTACTATTATTCTGGCTGGAGGGCAGGGGGAGAGGCTTTATCCTCTGACAAAAGACAGAGCAAAGCCTGCTGTACCTTTTGGAGGTATATACAGGATAATAGACTTTACATTAAGTAATTGTCTCAATTCCGGATTGCGGAAAATAGTAGTCCTGACTCAATACAAATCCTTTTCTTTAGATAGGCATTTGAGGCTTGGGTGGAGTGTTTTTAATAATGAATTAAATGAATATATAGAGCAGATTCCTCCCCAGCAAAGAATCAGTGATCAATGGTATCAGGGGACTGCAGATGCTGTTTACCAGAATATATATACACTTGAAAAAGAACAGCCAGAGATGGTTCTGATGCTTTCCGGAGACCATATTTACAAAATGGATTATAGGAAGATGATCCGATTTCATCAGGAAAAAAAAGCTGATCTTACTGTCGCTTGTATGGATGTACCATTGGATGAAGGAAAAAGATTTGGCATAATACAAACAAATGAAGACAATAGGATTGTTGAATTTCATGAGAAACCTTCTGTTCCAATCCCTTCTCATGATAATCCGGATGTTACATTTGCTTCTATGGGAATATATCTGTTTAACACCACCACACTTGTTAAAGCGATAATTGATGATGCCAAGCAGGATACAAATCATGATTTTGGAAAGAACATAATACCTGACATGATACATTCTAAGAGGGTATATGCATATCCATTTACAGATGAAAATAAGAGTGGCATAAACTACTGGAGAGATATAGGAACTCTGGATGCTTATTGGGAGGCCAATATGGATCTTGTACAAATATCACCAGAATTTGATCTTTATGATAAAAATTGGCCAATCCGTACTTATAAAGCGCAATATCCTCCGGCTAAGACCGTTTATAAAAAAGATTTTCCGGGTGAGAGAACAGATATGATCCTCAATTCTATTGTTTCTGATGGATGCATAATCAGTGGTGCACGGATAGAGGGATGTATCTTGTCACCTGATATTAGAGTGGGCCCTAATACAGAAATCTATGATTCAATTATAATGGAAGATGTCAGAATAGGGCAGAATGTCAAGATTCGAAAAGCCATAATAGATAAATCAGTCAATATCCCGGACAATATGAATATTGGTTATGATCGGGATGAAGATATAAGACATTTTACTATTACTGATAGCGGTATAGTGGTTGTGCGTAAAGAGATGCAATTGATATAGAAAGATTGGCAAGGCGTGTTGAGTAAATAGCGGGTCCTAAATGTATAGCGTCTCTATACTTCCTTAACTTCTCATTCAGTTGGTTTGTCTGTATCTAGTTCCATTCGGTCCGGTACTAATATCCCACCAGAGACAATTAGTTTCATTCCCTCTTCAATACTCAGGTCAGTTTCTTCTATATCTTGTTCAGGAAGATAAATCAAGAAGCCAGAGGTAGGATTAGGTGTTGTTGGGATAAATATACTGGATAATACCACTCCATCTTTTGTTTTTAAACCACCTGTGACAAATGCGAATGCCCTCATTCCGACTCTTGGATATTCAACTATAACTACTCGTTTAAAAGATTGTGTAGTTGGAAGACTTACAATTTCTAGCAGTTTTTTCGAAGATGTGTACACATTCTTTATAATCGGAACATTGTTCACTATCTTTTCAAACAAATTAATGATGAACTTACCGAGGAAATTTGTTGCTACCACACCTATAAAATAGAGTGCTACAAATGTAAGTATAAACGCTACTGACGTGATGATAAAATCATCAATCTTACTATTTGGAGCAAACCCGTAAGGACCGACGACCCTTACAACTACCGGAGATAGAATTCCTCCAATCATGGTAAATAAAAATCTTATTACAAAATAAGTAACAAAGACCGGCAAAACAACAAGAAGGCCTGCAATCATTTTTCTTCTTGTGCTTTTTCTAAAACCAACTTTGTAAAGTTTTCCTGATTTCATTTTTGATTTCATAATAGGTGACCTTGATAGTTCAATAAATCAAATTATAAAGAAGTGCCAGATTGCGACCATTATACCCGCAAGGATAAAACTAAAATCGGTAATAATTTCACAGGCAAACCCGGTGGGTATAAGGCGCTTGTGATAGAGATACAAATAGCCACATGCATACGCAACACATGGTAGGAGATAATATGAAAATCCGGAAGTCCATCCGATCATAGGGCTGATTACTAACAGTATTGATAGTAATGTTAACATAACAATGAGCATTGCCTTAGTATTATTTTTTCCTATTGCTATTGGTATTGTTTCCTTGCCAATTATCCTGTCACCTTGAACGTCTCTTACATCAAGCAAGACAGTCCTTGTAAAAACCATGCTGAAAGTAAAAGCTAATACAACAGGAAGAGATGACAAAGAGGCTTCAGGAGATCCCAAAAATGTAATTAAACCTGTACTTACAGCCCAGGCTATACTTATGAACATCTCTTTCGAGCCAGGGATCTGTGCCAGACTTCGATATTTGACAATGCCGGTAAACTTCTTTGGGACTATAGAGACCCGGTATGCAATCCCAAATAAAGATGAAAAGAAAATGCAGAAAAAGACGTCTATGTTAATCGTAAACGCCAAAATTGTTGATAATATAGCTGCTACAATGCCCAGGACAATGAAGACTCCTTGATACTTCTCGTACAATTTTGCCCTGGATGGTTCACTCAAGGCGGCAGCTTCTTTATTAGCAAAATAGTTTAATACATACATAGAAAACAAAAACAGTGTTGCGATTGCACAGAATTTAATCCTTGGAATAGTGCCAAGCAGGACGGAGCTTGCGTAACTAAAACTTGCTGCTCCAAATCCAATATACATGAAACTACCTATCATGATTGTAATCGCTTTATCAGTAAACGATTGCATCTTTTTGATTCTTTCCCCTTTATAGTTCCGTACTTTTTCGACAACTCTCTCGAGTAGCCAGTTAGGAGTTGAGGCACCGGCTGTTACGCCAATGACACCATATTCTGCGAGTTTTTTTAGATCTAATTCATGTTCCGTTTCAACCAGGAATGCTGGTACGCCTTTCTTTTCAGAGATTTGAACCAACCTGTTTGTGTTTGCACTGCCTCTCCCACCAACTACAATCATTGCATCCACTTCCTCGCTCAGGCTTATCACCTCCTCCTGTCGTCTTGATGTAGAACTGCATATTGTGTCAAACACCTTGTGGTTTTTGTATCGTTGTTTTAGCTTCTCTGCTATTAATGCAAAAGTATTCATATCCTGAGTAGTCTGGGCAACAATACAGATTTTGTCCATATCAGGTAATTTTGATACTTCGTCAGGAGAAGAGACCACATAGCCTTTGTCATTAGTATACCCAAGTAATCCAGTTACCTCAGCATGCCCTTCATCACCAACTATTATGGTGGAATATCCTTCCTTCGCATTCTCTTCAATAATTGATTGTACCCGTTTAACACGAGGACAGGTTGCGTCGCTGATTTCCGCACCTGATGCTTCCAGCTCTTGTCTTCTTTTGGGTGTAATACCATGAGCTCTGATAACTACTGTACTTTTTGACAAATTCGTGTTTTCATTGAGTGCTCTGATTCCCTGCTTCTCCAACTTTTCAAGTACCTGCGGATTATGTATCAATGGACCTTCTGTATATACAGTGCCGTCTTCGCTTCCATCTTTATTAGCGGCATCTAATGCGTTGTCCATTGCTTTCCGTACGCCCATACAAAAGCCTGCTTTTTTTGCTACTATTACTCGCATTTTTAATCTTTTTTTTGTTAAATAAGTTGTGTGGTTATATGCCTACACGTGACATACTTTATGTTTTACCACCTAAGCCTTCTCTAAATGTAATATGGAAGCGATTTTATCACATGCAATTTTCTTGTCAAAGAAATTCAGATTTGATAGAATTGCCACGACATCTAGTATCAGGCAGGGAAGATGGGGGGGCTCCAGTGAGGATGAGTCGACCATGCGTTGATAATTTCAAAAAATTAATAAAAGAATTATAAGGAGCATCTAAGAATGGACTTATATGAAACTATTAAAACAAGAAGAAGCATAAGGGCGTATAAAAAGGATCCGGTTGAAGACGATAAGCTGGATAGGATTATTAATGCTGCACGACTTGCACCGACTGCTGCCAATAAACAACCATTCTCACTTATCATAGTCAAAAATGAACAGGTTAAACACAAATTAAAAGATGCATATTCACAGGAATGGTTTTATACAGCGCCTGTAATCATATGTGCATGCGCATCACCTCAAGATGCATGGAAGCGGAATGATGGGAAGGGTTATGTTGATGTTGATGTGGCAATAGCAATGGATCATTTGATACTTGCCGCTTCTGCTGAAGGACTTGGTACCTGTTGGATAGCCGCTTTCAAACCAGATGTAGTAAGAGATGTATTAAGTATACCTGATGATATAGAGCCCTTGATTTTAACACCCTTGGGTTACCCTGAGGTCATTCCGGAACCAACTTTTCGAAAATCACTTGAAGAAATGGTAAGAGAAATCAAGTGAGTGTGCTACAAAACTCCATGCCTGATATCGCTCTACATTTCAGTATGAAAAAGTGTGAATTTCTATACACCAACAGTGCTTCATTTGTGTAGCTATAGAGAATCAAAAATAATTGAGACCGTCAAGATTCTGGTCTTAACATTTAATAAAATATTAATAGTTTCTTAAGGTTAAAAAATGACAACTGTCTCAATTTCACGTTGTGATAATTATGAATTAGAAAGAGTCAGCACAGCTGTAAAAAGATGTTTAAGTTTGATAGGCAATCTTGAAACCACTGTAAGGTCTGGAATGAAGGTGTTGCTCAAACTAAACCTTCTTTCAGCCTCATTAGGGCCTGAGAGGGCGGTTAATACACATCCTGCAGTCATCAGGGCGCTTGTTGACATATTTATGAATGATTATGGGTGCAAGGTCTATATTGGAGATTCTTGTGGTAGCCTAAGGACCGGTTCTACAGATAAAGCATTTAGAGTTACACAAATAGACAAGATAGCAGAAGACACTGGTGCCGTCATAGTTAACTTTGATAAGGATGAAGCTGTTGACGTAACAAATAATAATGCTGCTATCTTAAAGGATTTCAAGATAGCAAAGACTGTTAAATCAGTAGATGTTGTAGTGAATGTTCCGAAGCTGAAAACACACGGTCTAACAAGGTACACAGGCGCAATTAAGAATATGTTTGGTTCCATACCTGCTAATGGGAAGAAGAATGTGCATCTTCTGGCACCTAAGAACAGATCAATGGCTCAGGCATTGGTAGATGTTTTTGAGATGGTACAATCGCATATCACTATAATGGATGCGGTTATTGGGATGGAGGGTAACGGTCCTAACGCCGGAGATCCTAGGAAGGTAGGGTTAATAATTGCCGGTTATGATGGTGTCGCGTTGGATGCTGTGGCCAGTACTATAATAGGCTTTGATCCAATGAAAGTGCCTATAATCAGGTATGCGCATGACAGAGGACTGGGCACAGCGGATATGAATGAGATCGATGTTTCAGGTGAGGAAATCGGCAAGGTTAAAGTTGCCGATTTTAAAAAACCTTCCAGTTCTGCACAGGATTTTGCGTCCAACTATATACCAGACTTTCTGCTTGCAAAAATGTTCGATAATAGCTGCTCATGTGTTTCTACAGTGTATGAACCAAATTGTACAAGATGCTATGAATGTATCAGAAATTGTCCGGCTAAAGCAATGTCAGCGCCGGATGGTAAAGTGATTGTCGATGAGGACAAATGTATTGGCTGTTTTTGTTGTGACGAGGTTTGTAATTACAAGGCGATTGAGATGAAGCGTACGTTTCTTGGCAGGGCTTTTTTGAAAATGGCTGTATTTTTAGGTGTAGAAAGACTGCAGTAGGAATTTGATTAAAGTAGCCTCAGGATGAAGTTTCAGTACGTACGTGCACAATCAGGTCAATTTGGATTAGATTGTTTTTTTGCAATATTAATTGTCGTTGATGCTGACGATAATTGGTTCTCGTCTTTAACTTTATTAGCGACTTCTTCTCTGTTAATCGTGATGTGCTTTGGCGCATCGATCCCCAATTTGATTTGCTGTTTATTAATATCTATAACAGTTATCTTGATATTATCTTCAATTATGATGCTTTCACCTAACCTTCTTGTTAGTATAAGCATTTGTCACATTCCTGATTTTATATTAAAATTTTTCAAACAAGTCGAAAAGACGTTTCTTTCGCTAAACGTTTTTCGATACCGTAGTTTATAAGTTTTATGTATTAAGTCAAGATGATTTAATTTGTATATTTTTCATTGAATTATATGTATAAAACGTATTTCAAGGGTTTAACAGGCAGTTTGTAATTGACAGGTTTTGTGCCTTTTTGATATAAGACCACTATATATATTTCTTAATAATTATCAGAGGACAGGTTATGGCAAACATAGAAAAAACTGCTGCAAGGGAAATACTTGATTCCAGGGGAAACCCTACGGTTGAAGTAGATATAATGCTGGATGACGGCACAATTGGCCGGGCAGCAGTCCCGTCAGGCGCATCTACAGGTCGTCACGAAGCTTGTGAGTTGAGAGACGCTGATCCGAAACGATATCTCGGAAAGGGAGTTACTAATGCTATTAATAATGTAACAGAAAAAATAGGTCCGAAAATAAAGGGTTTAGATCCATCCGAACAGGAAAATATTGATAAACTAATGATTGATCTGGATGGTACAGATAATAAAAGCAACCTGGGTGCAAATGCTATCCTGGGAGTTTCTATTGCGATAGCAAGAGCGGCTGCAAGTTCGTTAAATAAACCGTTGTACAGTTATATTGGAAATAGTGATGACTATATAATACCTGTACCCATGATGAACATTATTAATGGTGGAGAGCATGCTGATAACAACCTTGATATTCAGGAATTTATGATTATGCCAGTTGGTGCTGACTGCTTTAAGGATGCATTAAGGATCGGAGCAGAAGTCTTTCATAGTTTAAAAAAGATTCTTAACTCCAAGGGGTATAACACAAATGTAGGTGATGAAGGCGGTTTTGCTCCTGAGTTGAAATGTAATGAAGAGGCCCTGGAGACTGTAATGGAAGCCATAAACAAGGCGGGCTATGAACCAGGCAAGGATGTATTACTGGCTCTGGACACAGCTGCAAATGAAGTTTATAAAGATGGTAGATATGTGTTACAGGCAGAAGCTGATCCTGAGAAATCTATTGAAGGTATGATCTCATTCTATGATGATTTGATTTCCAACTACCCCATTTATTCAGTAGAGGATGGCCTGGCAGAGGATGATTGGGATGGCTGGAAGGCGTTAACTGAAAAACTTGGCAGCAGGGTGCAACTAGTCGGAGACGATCTATTCGTTACGAACATAGATAGATTAAAGAAGGGTATTGACCTGGGAATAACCAATTCAATATTGATCAAGCTTAATCAGATAGGTACGCTTACAGAAACAATACAGACAATAGAGATGGCTAAATCAAATGGTTTTACTACCGTCATATCACATCGCTCAGGAGAAACGGAAGATACCATTATTTCTGACGTTGCAGTTGCAACCAATGCAGGGCAAATAAAGGCAGGTTCACTTTCCAGAACAGACCGCATATGCAAATATAATCAGTTGTTAAGGATAGAGGAAGAGCTTGGAGATAATGCTGTTTATGGTGCCGCTTCTTTGAAGATGAAATAGTAAAATGCTCGATGCTGGATTCTCGTTACTCGAAAATTGATACTCGCAAGAGGTGAAAAAAGTGGGATGTCATGATCATCTTGGCAGGATGATAACTAATTTTATTAAATCTGTAGAATATAACCATATAACTAAAGCAAAGACCCCACTTGGGCATACCAATATCTAGTATCCAGAATCGAGGATCAAATATCCTATTAATAAGAAACTAACGGAAAGTATATAATCTATTTTTCCCTCTGTAATCTATATTAACTCCAAATCATGCTAAGGCGCTTCCTTTTTACCTTTTCTATAGCAACCTCGATAATAATTATTTTTTCTGTTATCGTTACTCAGAAGAGGGAGGAGAGGAGGGCTCTTGAAACAACTCAAAAAGTGCTTGCAGAAAAAGTTGATTCCTTAAGAGTAGAAAACGAAAGACTCAAAGCAGAGAACAAAGCACTCGTAAATGATCCGATACAAGTTGAGAGAGAAGCAAGGGATAATTATGGATATACTAAAGAAGGGGAAACTACTTACAAAAAATACAAATTCAACATTTCAGAACCGGAGAATGACAAAGCAGGGAGATCTACTAAATCTGGTAGTCTGGAAGCATTCTTATTCGAAGGTCCTTTTCCGTGGCAGGTGCCATTGGGGCTGATAGCGATAGCTACTCTATTTTTATTGTTTTCCTATAAATATGAACGTTAAATCTTATATTGACAAAATTGTAAGAGATGCCAAAAAAGCGTCACGTCTGATGGCCATTGCAGATACGTCAGTAAAGAATGCTGCATTGGAGCAAATGGCGCTCAATTTCATTAACAGTAAAGAGATACTGATAGTGGAAAACGAAAAAGATTTAAGGGCTGCAGAGGAGAATGGGCTATCTGCTGCCATGATAGACCGATTGCGACTGACTGAGCAACGTATAGAGGTTATGGCGGAGGGCATAAGAGAGGTGATAAACCTCAGCGATCCTGTTGGTGAAATAATGGAGAAAATTGTGCGTCCAAACGGTCTTGATATTCAAAAGATCAGAGTTCCCATAGGTGTTATAATCATTATCTATGAATCACGTCCAAACGTTACGGCTGATGCTGCATCGCTTTGCTTAAAAACTGGTAACGCGACAATACTTCGCGGTGGTAAGGAGTCAATACATTCTAATATTGCCATCTACAGGCAAATAAGCCTGGCACTTGAAAAGGTTGATCTTGATAAAAATGCTATCCAGGTCATTGAAACTGCAGATCGTGAAGCTGTTGAACACCTTCTCAAAGCAGATGAATATGCAGACCTGGTCATTCCCAGAGGTGGGGAGAGTTTGATACGAAATGTTGTTGAAAACTCTACCATTCCGGTCATAAAACACTATAAAGGTGTTTGCCATGTTTATGTGGATGAATTTGCTGACATGGATATGGCCAGAGAAGTATGTCTGAATTCAAAGCTTCAGAGGCCGGGTACCTGCAATGCGATGGAGACTATGCTGGTGCACGAGAAGATATCCGGCACATTCATTCCTGATATTTACAAGGGAATGACGGACGCTGGCGTAGAATTGCGTGGTTGCGAAAAAAGCTACAAGATTATTCCTGAAATAAAACAGGCAGTTGAAGAAGATTGGTCGGCAGAGTATTTAGAAAAGATACTTTCCGTAAAGGTTGTTTCCTCCATCGATGATGCAATTGATCATATTTCAGTTTATGGTTCATCACACTCTGATGCTATAGTAACTGAAGATAAATCCAATGCGAATAAATTTATCAATAAGGTTGACTCTGCTGCGGTATACGTTAATGCCTCCACACGCTTTACTGATGGCTTTGAATTTGGGATGGGTGCGGAGATAGGTATCAGTACAGACAAACTTCATGCTCGCGGTCCAATGGGCCTTAAAGAGCTTACTTCATACAAATACATAGTCCACGGTACAGGACAAATCCGCTAGTGATAATATTATGCCTGCGATGGAGATTAGCGGTGTCCTTCAATCATTTGGTCGTGGAATTGAGGTGCCGATGAAGCAGACAGAGACCATATATGGAAGAACTAATTATTCCAGGTCTGGCCTGGAACAAAGCTTAAATAGTATAAATTTTCTTGCTGAGGGTAACAGCCCTGCAGGCCTTGCCA
>JASMMK010000002.1 GCA_030748215.1 Candidatus Scalindua sp. | reverse complement strand
ATTATTTCAATTTACACACCAACTGCATGGTAGCCTGCGTCAACGTGAAGGATTTCTCCTGTGATTCCGCTTGCTAATTCACTGCATAAGAAAGTGGCGGTATCACCCACTTCTGTCGTAGTTATGTTTCGTTTCAATGGTGCTTTGTCTTTCATGCCTTCATACATAACTGCGAAATCTTTTAAGCCTCTGGCGGCCAGGGTCCTCATCGGGCCGGCAGAGATTGCACTGGCACGAATATTCTTCGGGCCCAAATCAGCTGCCAGATACCGAATGCTCGATTCAAGTGCTGATTTGGCAACGCCCATTACATTGTAATTTTTTACAGCTTTCTCTCCACCAATATATGAAAGTGCTATTACGGCCCCACCACGTACTTCCATCAGTGGTAATGCGCTTCTGCATAACGCAATTAGGGAGTAACAGCTTATGTCCAGAGCAAGTTTAAACCCATCACGTGATGTGTTGATAAAGCCGTTAACGAGATCCTCTTCTTTGGCAAATGCAGGAGTGTGGACCAGCCCGTCCAGAGCATCAACGTTACTGCCCAATCGCTCAAAAAGCTTATCTATATCGTCATCGGAGGTAACATCACACTCTCCGAGATCTATTGAGTCTAAAGGTTCGAAGAGCTTTCTGACCTCACTGCCAAACCTTTCCGTTTGATATGTATATGCAACCTTTGCACCATGTTTCGCAAGAGATTGTGCTATTGCCCAACCGGTGCTGCGTTTACCGGAAATGTTGGCAATTAACACTGTTTTATCTTGAAGTAACATTTTTAATACTCCTTCTTTAGTACATGTAAATCAATGTTAGTAATAGGTTTTCATTTTTTCGTGTAAATTGTGTAATTCGTGTCTAATGCCCTACGTAGAACAAGTCAGGTATGTTAATTGGAATAGTAGATAAAATCAACAAATATTTCTACTCGTATTCCTTAAATAATTTATTCAGGTGGGATTCCTTAGCTGATTGATGTGTTAAAATATCTTTGACTTTATCTAAGAAGATATAGCTTTCGTCTATCTTGTCTCTCAGTATTAATTTAATGACCAGGATAGTAGTCATGTTCTCTATATCTTTGTCGGCATGATGCAAATTGAGCTGTTTGAGCATTTTTGCTATCATAAGTTTCTGATATATTAAGTCAAGAGATGGGGTAAGGGTGCCGGTAAAGTCATCGAATAAAACATTCTCTTTCTTCAATCCAATGGTATTTGCAGCCGAATCTATAACGGTTACGGTCATCGGAGCCGGGCCGCATAGATAAAATGTTGTTTTCGGGTCGTCATGTTTAAGATAGTTAGTAAGCAATGGGCCTATAAAACCAACATGACCAAGCCATTTCTCTCCACTCTTATCAATCAAGCCGTGTTTTATGGTATTACGTTGGTGTTCTTCTGGTGAACCGAAGAAACATTCCTTATCAATTTCGTCTAATTCAGACGGGTTGTCACCCCTGAACGCGCCTGACATCACCGGTATGAATTTAAAGCTGTGATGTATTTTTTGCCAGTGGAACCATTTCGATATATATTGCATGGGAATATCCTGAAATCTTCTTTCGCCTAAGAAGAAGTATACTTTTTCTTTACGTCCTTCTGCGAACCATTGATCAAGGAGTGCCAATATAGGTGCAAGTCCTGCTCCACCAGCCACAAAAACGGCTTTATGCTTCTCTTCTTTCAGACAGAAGTGACCATAAGGACCGGTAAACCTGACCTTCTCACCTGCCCATAAGTTCCATACTGATTTCTCCTGTAAGTACTCTTGTGTGCAGTTCGGTCCAAGGCAGGGTACTCCGCCATCTTCAATCTGTACACGTGGATTTATTGGCGCCGCTCTTGTAATCAACTTGATAACATCACGCCTTATCGTAGCAATTGAATAAGCACGGTAGAGGTCAATTCCGGGGGTAAAGGGGATATAATCTTTCTCCCTCTCTTTGCAAAAACAGCTAATCTGTTCACCGTACTTTCTGTAATGCTGCTCAACATAATCTTCCGGCAAACCAATTTGTATATATTGCCCGGGTTTATAATTGAAATTTTGAATCGGCCGCAAACTTATCTCACACTTGTCAGATGTCAATTGAGTCTTTTTGATTACACGGGCTGAATATTTTTTTATCTGTAACGTTGACTTTGGCAGAAAGATGTCAATATCTTTGTCAACCCTTACCTGGCATGATAGTCTGGTATACCCGTCACCAATTCCTTTCTCAAGAAAATTTCTGGCTTCTACTCTTGACTTTCGGTCGAAGAGAGGTGTTTCTGTTGGAGAATACGGCCCCATATCAGTATATAACTTTATCTTGCATTGACCGCATGTAGCATTTCCACCGCAACCTGATGGAATATGGTACCCTTTATTCTGTAGGGTATTAATCAATTTATCTCCACCCTCTATGTTGAGACTTTTTTCAAAGTTTTCATCACTGTGTATGACAAGCTTCAGTTTCTTACCCTTGCCAAAGAACTGGTAGGTTAGTTCGCTGAGCCCGGCCATGGCTAACATAATTATGATGATAATAGCAATACTCAGTAATATAGACGTAGTCATTTTTGTTGTCTTGAAGCCCGAAAAATATAATTAAGTTTTATAGCGGCTTTTAAAAAATTGCTATTGCTCCTATACCTGTAAAGATTGCCGCCATTATCCCAAGAAGCAGAATAGCAACGGAGTCCTCATCCCACGTGTTAAAAGGCACAAATAGTCTGTGGCGCCTCAATAGGGAAAGCCATACACATACCATTAGCCAGTGAAGTCCGAAACCGAATGCTGTTATAGTCGTCGACATAAAAGACAAACCTGAAGGTATGGTAAATGTGGAACTGGCTAGAACGATACAGTTGACGGTAATCAGTTCCAGGAACTGTCCCATTTGTTGATATGTGTCCATTGCGAAACGTCTGAGGAGTACGCCCAGAATCTGTACAAAAGTGGCAATGGTTACAATAAAGATCGTTAGATAAAATATTTTCTCCAGTCTTATAGGAACCGGTGAGATTGAAGAGAGGTAGTTGCTTGCACCTATCAATACTTTATTGTAAACCAGCCAGTTGAGGCTGGTGGACAGAGTCACTACGATAACTACCGCAACTCCCATCTTCCATGCAGCGTCAACCTGTCTTGACTTGTTAAGAAGCGGACATATTCCAAGGAGTTTGCTGAGAACAATGCCGTCAAAGAAAAGTGCACTCAGGAATATCGGAAGAAGAATTTGGAACTGACTGTTAATGGAAGTAACAGCTTTTATATTTGTGACAAGGCTTGCTATGAGGATTACTCCCAGAACAATGAGTATTATGAGTGTTTTGGACAATTTAAATGCCGGACGCTCTCTTTTTACCGGAGTTTCAATATCTGCCACTTCCTCTTTCTCCTGTAGTACATTTTCCCGATAGACAACACCTGTTTTAACAAATAGAGGTCTCAGCATAAAACGCCACAATGCCAGGGCGAAGAAACCGCCTACAGGTGTTATCATTAATACGACAACGGGAAAACTTTCCGGGAGTATCCGGCAATTCAGTAACGTTCCGAACCCGAGAGGTTCTCTCATCAAGGCCAGAAAAATGAGTGCAATAGAGTAGCCGAGGCATGCCTTCAATATTTTTTTCTGGGCGTCCCAGAAACCAAATGTCAGCCCTTCTGCAATCACGGCGAGGACAATGCAGTTAGTTGTAATCAGATCAATATATGCTTTTATATTGAGAGCTATTCTGGGTATTGTGGCCTGTACTATCAGGCTGAATATAGTTACGAAGATAGATATAATAATCATTAAAAGCGTAATTTTGTGATGAGTGCCGGATGCGATAATTAATCTCTTAAAAGGGTACACGAGGCAGAAGCTGGCACACGTTACAAAAATGACACCCACTCCCATTGTAAGAGAGTTTTCCATTTTGTTTGTGACTGCCAGCGCAGAGCAGAAGCCAAGGCCGGCCGCTGCTGAAATTATATAGTTATCCCTTAAAAAGAATTTGGAAATCAGCCTGATATATCTTGACAGCATGTCCATTACCTTCCTGCCTCCATCTCCTGCCAGAATGCTCCCATAGCCTCGTTAATGATTTTTTCTATCCCCTTGCTTGTATACGAAGCACCTGTAATGGCATGTACCTCATTAGGGCCGACTGATTCTCTGCCTCTTACCAGTGATAACCTTGGTTTCAGTTTTTTACCGACAAATTGATTTTTAAATTCTTCTTCTGTCATCCTGCCTCCAAGACCGGGTGTTTCAGTATGGTCCAGTACCTCTATACCTTTTATTGTTTCCAGATCAGGGCCGACGCAGATAAACAGAGAAATATCAGCAGCTTTGTTAAAACCATAACCGAGCTTTGTAGTAATAAAGCCTATACCTTCCAGGCTTCTACCCTTGTAATACAGGAACACTTCCTTTCCTGTTTTATCCATTTTCGGCAGATTTGATGATAGTTCCGGAATATAAATATCTGACGTATTCTTTCTGGATATATTTTTATTGAAAACCTTTCGAACGTCCTTTTTATCAATTTTCGACTGGCTAAAGCCAAGGAACTGTTTTTCTTCTGTACGATAGGGAATATCAAATATGTCAAGGACTGATCTTTTAAGCTTAATTTCATGATATTCAGCAATCCTTGTTGAAGTTGCAAAATAGAGGGTCAACAATATAGCACACGGTATTGCCGTAATAAGGCAGATCGAAAAAACTCTTAATAATATTATTTTATACTCGTTCATTTTTTTCTGTATTTTATCTTCAGTATAAGGGATTGAATCGGAATTCCTATAAGGTTCATGAGTAGGATTGCATACATTATGCCTTCAGGTATTGGTGTAAAACTTCTGATTACTACCGTGATAAGACCGCAGCCTATACCAAAAATCCATTTGCCGATTTGACTGTATGTAGTTGTGATTGGATCCGTTGCCATAAAAAAAGCAGCAAAGATAAGGCCTCCGCTCAGTAGTTGAAATAGGGGAGGAGCCACGGTGTTTCCGACTAATAAAGATAAAACTACGGAGAAGATAAATACGCTACCTAAATATGCAACAGGGATTCTCCAGTTTGCGATCCTTTTAAAACATAGCCATACTCCCATTATGATGATAGAGATCCTGCATGTTTCTCCCAGCGAGCCGGTATTTGAGCCGAACATCAGAGCAAAACAGGATGCGGTCTCACCTATTTCTTTATAAACCATGAGAGGTGTTGCGTGTGTTATCGCATCCACTCCATGAATTAAAGAGTGGGCGGTTGGTATGCCGATGAAGGGTTCCTGCCATCCGGTGACTACTATGGTGGGAAAGCATATTGTCAATAAGAGGCGGCCAAGCAGGGCGGGGTTAACAAGGTTGTGACCCACTCCACCGAGTATATTTCTGAATAGTATACTTATTGCTGCTCCTACTCCAATCAGCCAGAGAGGTGCCTGTGGCGGTAATAATGCGGGAATAAAGAGGCAGGTTACAAATCCACCTTCATTTATTCGTTCTTCTCTGGCCAGTACTACCCATATTACGTCAACTACAAACACGCCGATCGCTAAAGATACAATAAGTTTTGGTACGACGCACAAAAAACCATAAAAGTATATTGCAGGCACAATCCATCCAAAAAACAGTGCGACAAGAACAGCACCCATGTATTGTTTGACGTCAATATTGCTCCGAATGTAGGGAGGGGTCTGAGCTGTATCTTTTGTGCTTCTGATTAGGCCGTCACACGCCTCGAACAGTGCACCGAACAGGAAATTAGCCTTTGGGCGTGATTGAACAAAATCCTCTGCTTTATTCAGGTTGTTATTTAAAAATGTTTCAATACTTTTAATGATTTTCATTTTTTATTTATTAGCAGACTTGCATTCTCTAATAACCTTAAGAAGTTCCAGTTTTGAAGGGCATATATAACCGCAGAGTCCGCACTCTATACATTTATCCAATGCATAGATGCGCGCCTTCCTTTTTTCTCCACGTGAATAACAGTGCCAGTAGAGAGCTGGTTCAAGATTTACCGGGCAGATATCATCGCAATAATTGCAGTATACACAGCGTCTCAACTCTCCCCTGAGGCTTGTCGTGAAGCGTAGTTCGTTAGTCCTTAAGTAAGGGAAAGGTGTTTTGTAGTCTCTCTCCTCCATTACGACAATACTCTTTACAGACCAGTCAATCGCTTGAGTCAAATCTTCAACCTCGGTACCGTTCAGAGGTCCGTCAATAAAAACACGATATTTGATGTCAGATCTGATATATTTTTTTAAAACAGTTTCAACAGGAGTACCGGGTCTTACCTTGAGTATCCTGTTCTCATTTAAGCCTGTTCCGGAGATTGGCACAAGGTGTACTTCGTTTTCTCTCTTTAGTATGTAGTGTTCATAAATGCCGGTGATGGATTGTGCTTCTAATAACAGAACTCCATGTTCAATCGCACTCTCACCAAATGAGATATTCAATCCTAGGACGTTCTTTAAAAGAAGTACAGGTGCGTCATAAGGATAAACTGGTTTCATGCTAAACGTATGCAGCCATTCATGCTTTTTTCCATACCGTATTAAGTCATTAATAAGATCATCCTCACGTCGGCCAACAATAATGCGACACTGTGAGTCAGGAAAGTATTCGGTTCTTATTTTTTCCAGTCTGTTCAGGAAATTTTTCGTATTGTCTTTGAGGATAGCCCAGTGAGGAAGTGCCCACGGCTCGGTGGGGCATAGATTAATTACAATGTGTTCAACCTTTTTTTCGGGAAAGGAGAAACTTAAATCTTCTGTCTGACCACTGTACCTTACCGAGACAATGTCTTCAGAAAACTCTGTTGGAAACGCCTTTATGAGATCGTAGCCTTTTTTATATACCATTTAAGCTAACCTTTTAGTCACGTATAACTTAAAGACACATTATATATTGATTATATATAAATTACAATTTTAAGTTGAATGAAATGTGGTGTAGGTCTTTAGTGTGCATGTGGATTTAGATAGCTATTAAGAATACACTTGCAACAGGTCAAATACTTTATAGAATCCGTTAATATACGGAAACTATAGAATAACTTGTTAGCTATTTAACATGGAAATAAATGAAATTTGAATTGGATGAACATAAGCGTAATATTCCAGACGAAAATCTGATTGCAGATCTGAAAAAAGTTGCAAGAAAATTAAATCAGGATAAGTTGACGCAAAATGAATACAAAGCAAACGGCGGTAAATATAGTTCAGACACATATTATAGGAGATTTGGGTCGTGGTTTAAGTGTACGGAGTTAGCGGGACTAAAGAAAGCAAGAAGCCCAATTAATATTTCTGTCGAAGATCTATTTGAAAAATTTAATTGATGTGTGGACAAAACTTGAAAGGCAACCCAAATATGCTGAAATGGTGAAACCTTTATCAATTTATTGTGCAGGAACGTATGAACGAAGATTTGGAACTTGGAGAAAAGCTTTGGAAACGTTTGTTGAATATGTGAATTCAGAAAATGCTGAGTATGAACTACCAAATAATAAGTCACTACAAAAAAAGAAAGAACAACGAACTTCGAGAGGCGTTAATTTAAGACTTAGATTTATGGTTTTTAGAAGAGATAACTTTAAGTGTACCATATGCGGGAAATCGCCTGCAAATGATTCGGCAGTGATTCTACATGTTGACCATATTCATCCATGGGTGAAAGGAGGACAAACTGTCATCGATAATTTACAGACATTGTGCTCAGGGTGTAATGTTGGAAAAAGTGATTTAAATATGATTGAAACCAAATAGCAATATACATAGCAATTCACGTATTAGAAGCTGCTTCTAACTTATTTTCCTATCTAGGAGAAATCGGATGAGCAAATACATATCAGTTATCATACTTAGCATCTCTTTCACATACATCATCTCATCAACCATTTCATATGCAGATGATATTTCTGCTGCAACAGAAGATGGCAGAGGTGTGATTCTCCACGATGATGGGACCTGGGAATTTGCTGATTTTGAAAAACCTGTTGAGTTGAACGCGGAGCAGGCGGAGGCGTTTGTAAAAAATCTACCATGCTCAAGAGGGGGTACTGTAAGCCAATTCCTGGCTAAAAAGGTTGAAATTCCATCGATAGAAGATTTGGGTTGGCATGTGCTTCCAAAAGAAGATGGTTTTGAAGTGGAACGGTTGTTGTTAACCAGACAGAAGATTGAATCTAAATACATATGGCATGTTTACAAAACCGGCAAAGTGAAACCTGTCAACGGCAAGGCAATCGGCATTACTAAGGAGTAGATACAATAACTTTTCTTATACAAAATGAAATGATTCCATTTCAAAATATATTTAATTAAATATATTTATTTTGATACCGATAAGTATATAGTATTGCATTTAAGTAAGAGTACTATTTGTTCTGTATATTTTTTATAGGAACTTTTATGAAGAGATTTGGGGACTATCTGATTGAGAAAGATATAATAAGCAGGGAAGATCTGGATGTAGCGCTTAGGTTTCAAACTGAAAAAAGCCTGAGACTAGGAGCCCTGGCTGTAGAAGATGGTCTTCTGACTGAGAAGCAATTGAGCGCTATTATTGATCGCCAGAGAGAGGTTGAGAAAGCCGGTTTGTTTGGAGAAATAGCAATTAATATGCAACTTTTAAGTATAGAACAGGTTAATAGCCTTTTAGACAAGCAAAAGGAGTATGATAATATACTAGGTCAGATATTGGTACTATCCGGAGCTCTCAGTAAGAGCAAAAAAGAAGAAGAGTTAGAACTATTTCACAAAAAGCTGGAAGAAGGTAATTAAACCCCTCACTTGTCATTCCACAGTTGACTACATTTCTGATGTTTAAAGAACTCCGGACCAAAATGAAAAGAAATATAACTTGATTCTGTATGGTTATAGATTAATATCTGGTATAGAGTAGATTGTATGGCTAACTTATCCTTTCTTTATAACCTTACTTTAGGAGACCGCTATGAATGGTTCTGTTAAATACCTTTTAGTCGCAATTGCCGTTCTTGTTTTATTCATAGGATGTCAATCACAACAGGTAGTTGAAAAGAGTAGCACTGAAAAGCATGTCTGTGCAGCGTGTGAAAAGGGTAAATCCGGTGAAGCAGTGTGGTGTGATTCTTGTGGCGCCGGTTACGTTAAAGGTGAAAAAGTAAAATGCAAACACTGCTTTGAAGGTATGTCAGGTGAAAAAGGTGTTTGGTGTGAGTCCTGCAATACTGGTTATTTAAAAGGTGAGAAAGTTGATTGTAAGAAGTGTTGTACTGCAGGGGTTGTTTGTGAAGCATGTCAAAATAAGCCCTGAACTTACATAGAAAACATTACTACCTATTATTCTATTATTTAGCTATAAATATTAAGAAGGTATTCTTGTGTCAATTAGACGCAAGGATGCCTTTTTTGTTACTCATCACAGTTTGATACCATAGATTCTGCTGCTACACGGTTTCTTCCAGTATTCTTTGCAGAGTATAGTGCCTGGTCAGCTCGGTCTACAAAATCATTAAGAGGCTCACCCTGTTTATATTGCGCTGCACCAATAGAGACTGTTATCATTCCCAGTTTTTCTGTCTTGCCCTTTCTTTCCAGCTTTAATCTGGAAATCGAAGCCCGTATATTCTCAGCAACAGTCGCGGCACCCAGAAGGGGAGTTTCCGGAAGCATCACGGCAAATTCCTCTCCGCCGATACGTGCAACTATATCTTTTCCTCTGATATTTTTTGTGATATATTTGCCACAAACTTCAGTACTTCATCACCTACAATGTGTCCATGTGTGTCGTTAAATTTCTTAAAATGATCTATGTCTATGATCAGTACACACAAATTATTTGTTGCACTGCTGGACAACTTTGCCAGCGTTTCATCAAACCCCTTTCTATTCATAACTCCTGTTAAGAAATCCTGCAACAACTCGCTTTTTGCATGTTCAAATTCCTTTTGCAAAACCTGTAACGTTTTTGTCGTCTCTTTTAATCTCTGTTGTGCAGCATCTCCGGATTTCCTTATCTCCTTTGTTGCCACAATGACTTCATCAAGAATATTCCTGATGTCCCGAACAGACATGTCCTCTGACAATTTCTCAACACTTGATAATGCTGTAGACTCATACTCCTCTGTTTGCCCGCTTAGCTCCTTTAACTCTCCGAAAACGGTCAATAGCGTTTGTTGTAATTTCTCTCGAATTCCATTCAGTGTATTCTCCTCTTTTTCGAGGACAAAGCGCTGATAAATCTCTTCGTTTTTTTCCTCTGTATATGGTTCATTTCTTTCAGTAATAGAATCAATAGCTTCCTGGAGTCCTTTGTTTCTTCCGGAGACGTAGTGATACCATGTTGTATAGTTCTTTGGTGTTATTGGGATACCGTGTTTAGTCATCAGTGGCAATATGAGCCGGACGTATCTGGCTGTATCTTCTTGTGATTCAGTAATATTCATTATCATTGATCCATTCCATTTAAATTTGTAAAAGCAAAGTGGTATTCTTATGGAGCAATGCGTGTACCAATAATTATTTTTAGCATGAAACAATTTGTACAAGCCTTAAGTCGTTTTGAAACAGACTGTTATGGTTTGATGTGTAATGTTACCTTTGGTATGGCAAGTTGCTTTTGTGTCAAAAAATAGCATTTATTGTAGTAATACAGGAAAGTGCCGGCATTACAGCAGTGTTGGTTCTGTTGTCTCTTCAATTTTCAAATGGCTATATTCTTCATTGTCATGGTTCTGCAAAGCGTAGCCATCTTTCTTTTGCATTGACTTCAATAATACTCAGAGGTACCATTTCTTGACTTTAAACTAAGAAGATTAACACTTTGGTATTACAGGTTGTAAGCCTTATTGGCTACCAGCCAAGACAAGAATGTCGAATACATTAAAAATATTATTATGTTCAGATGATGATGGTGTAATGGTTAAAACCATAAAAGCCGTGATCAGTAGTAAAGGATTTGAGGCAAACACCGTTCTTGTTCGAGATCAGCACGACGCAGAATCTATATCTAAAGAGATCGTAGATGCAGATGTCGTGTATCCGGACAAAGCCATGATCACCAGAGACATGATAATGAGTGCGGAGAAGGTAAGATTATTCCAGTGCGGTACCGGATACGATACGGTACATCTTGAGTCGGCAAAAGAGAGAAAGATTCCTGTATGCAATATGCCCGGTATTACGGCACAGTCCGTAGCTGAGCATGCAATGTACCTTATGTTGGCATTAGCTAAGGAAGACAGGGATTATGGGAAAGAGATGAATGATGGTAAGTGGATAAGGGGGGGTGTTGTTGAGCTTGCCGGAAAAACGCTGGGTTTGATGGGATATGGGAATATCGGCAAGATACATGCCAGGATGGCTCATGCATTTGGAATGAAGACAATAGCATGTAGGAAGAACAGGGAGAGAGGGAATGAGGGTCTTGATTATGTAGATATTGTTGATTTTGACTATCTATTGGAAAAATCTGATATAGTTTCTATTCTTATTCCTTTAATAAACCATGGCAGTTGCAAGACGGAAAGATTGATCGGAAAAAAAGAGTTAGAAAAAATTGGCGGAGCAGGGCTCGGATGGTTGATAAATACATCAAGAGGAGCAATAATCAATGAGAAGGATCTAATAGAGTCAATAAAAAACGGAGTTATTAAGAAAGCAGGTCTGGATGTATATGAAGCTGAACCTCTTCCGGAGCATAGTGAATTGAGAAGACTTCCAAATGTCATACTTACTCCGCATATAGCCGGTGATACGAAAGAAGCTCTGATCGCAAGGTACACTCTTATTGCAGAAAATGCAATCAGAGTTATGAATAACGAAAGGCCACAATACATTGTAAATGAGTTGCAATCTGTTTTAAGATGATAGCACTTCGACTCCGCTCAGTGTGACGTCATCCTGAGCGGAGTCGAAGGATAGCTTTGTAGCTATAGTGGCTTGACCTGAATTTGCAATTTGTTTGATAATTAGTATCTCCTGCGTACAATCAACAATTCTCACTCCTCTGCCTTCTGTTCTCTCCTTTTCTCAAGTCTATCCAGCAGAAACAGAATCTCAGCAGCGTCGATATAATTCAGATTTGGATCAGAGGCCAGTTCCTTTTCACGAGAACCGGTAAGTATGGTCTGTAATTTTGAAATTAGAAGCTTACCCTCAACTGGTATTTTCGGGTCTTTTGCCACCTCATCCAGATGCTTTTTTACCTCCTCCTGTGGCTGGCTTCCCATTGCATCATCAAACAAGGTACATAATCTTGCACCAGGGTTCTGATCCTCTCCGCCATCACTGCGGAAAGCAAGATATAATTGAATCGCCTGTTCACGTGCCTGTGACGCTGCTTCCTGATTACCGTCAGCCAGCTCTATTTCATGTAGTTTGTCCCAGGCTCTCCATGGCTCAACGCTATGACCATAAGGCTTAAAGCATTCAATGGCTCGCTGGACTTCCTGTCTTGCTTCATCGTAGCGTTTAAGTGATATTAATGTAATGGACAGATTTCCACGAACACGACCTTCATCTGCCATATTATTGATCTCCACGTATTTTTCTGCCGACTGTTGTAGAAAAGACACTGCTTCATCAGTGCGTCCAACTTTCGCGTAGAAACTTCCGAGTCTCCCCAGGTTCTTAGCCTGATCCAGGAGGTTTTTCTGCTCTACAGACATGGCAAGAGATTTATTGAATGACTGCTCTGCTTCTTCAAATTGACCGATCTCCTCATGTACTGCACCCATCTGCTGATAGGCAACTGCGACCATGTTTAGATCACCAAGGCTTTCAAATATCTCCCGTGCTTCATCGTGAGCTTTAATAGCATCTTCATATCGGTCCTGAGACAAACGTACAGTCCCAAGTTGACCTTTTCCTATAGCCGCATGCTTTTTGCTATTGAATTTTTCAGCTATGCGTATGCACTCTTCAAAGGCGGCAGCCGATTCGTCCAGGCGTCCAAGGTCCAGAAGGCACTCTCCTTTTTTGGCGAGTGAAGCGGATGTCATTATCCCGGCAGGGTCAGAGTCTTTCCTGCTTACAATTTGTTCAAAGCGTTTGATTGCTTCGTTAACTGCTTGAAGTGCATTTTCAGAAGCGCCTCCCATTCTCAGTACCCGTCCAAGCAGTACGTATGCCTCTGCTGTGTCGTGGTCTGCGCCATCATAAATTTGATCACCGGATTTCAAGCACTTATCCAGCATTACCTGAGCGACACTTAAAGCCTGTGGGAGGTTTCCCATCTCCAGGTATTTTTCAACCTGCAGCCTCAATGTTTCAAATCTTTCAGGGTTCCATTCTGAAGACCTGTTCTTTTCCTCTTCCTGAATTGTCTTTACTTTATTCAGGATCTCCGGCTTTTCCAGATGTGCAATTAAATGTTCAAGCAGCGTAGCCCTGTCCATGGAGACTTCAGGTACTTTCTGTGACTGTACATATTCCATGGATTTAATCAGATTAGGAAGTTCCATCAGTGTCAGCTCATCTGCAAGTTTCGAATCCTCAGACTGATGTTTGTATAGAAACTCACTTAATTGTCGCAGGCATTCTGACCATCTGCCCCTGCTTCTATCGAGTGTGGCTTCATCCAGTTCATTAAGGAGAAATGGGCACAGTGAGGGGTGAAAGTGTAGAAAACCATAAGGCATCGGTTTTGCCAGTTTAATTTCAACTAATTCATTAATCAGTTGATCTCTTTCTGTATCGTTCAGCTGTAAAACATTTGCTATATTTGAAATACTACCACCTCCCTGGAATACACCAAGTGGCTTAATCTTCTCACGAATACCCGGCGAGAGTCGTTGCAGGGAATTTTCTATACCTGCGAGGAGAGTGCTTTCGCGTTTGTCTGAAAGGCTTTTGTTCAATACCGTGGTTATTTGAGAAACGGTGTCATTTATGCCGCCAGTGCCGATTTGAACTTGTTCCCCAACCTGCTTATCTCCAAAATGTTTATTTAACACTGCAGACTTAGTGCCTGCCATAAGCAATGGGATAACCTTATAATCATCCCCTTTTTTGTTGCTTATTTCCAGTGCATACTCTATCTCATTCAAAACCTGCTGAGAATTTATAGTCTCCGGCCCAACGATAGCAATGAATGCATCTGCCTGTTCAATCGCCTGTTTTGAGTCAGGACTTAATTCGTCACCAGACGCAGCGTCATGCGAGACAACACGGGTTTTAAGACCCTGGTCTTCAATGCCTTTTCGTAGAGTTATTAAGAGCTCTTTATATTTTGTACCGTGTGAAATGAAGATATAATTATTATTCATAATGCCTTTCCAAATATTAATTTCATAATTTTAACTAAAACAGTTTTAGACTTATTCCTTACTAAACATAAATATAATACGAAAAAGTATAATAATGAATGCCATCGAAATCAATGCGCAAAACTCACGAATACTTAAATATTTGGGGAATAAGGGGAATATTCTTTCCTGAAACAGACATTCTAACATCTAATTCATCTGATATGGTAACTTTAATTGACATATCCACAATCATTACTATAATAAACGATTCAAAATTCTGGGGATTACGGCGTGTTTAAGCTGGTCTGCAATAAGCACTAAGAGAAAATAGCCTCATATTTTATTTAGCATATTTATTACAAAAAGAAACGTAAATTGATGAGTGGTGAAACCGAAAACCTGGATATTGATGAAAAGATAAACAATACCGTCCTACAGTATGTTGGGAATACACCTTTGGTAAGGGTTAGTACTTCTCACAAAATACCTGATAAAGTGGAAATATACGCTAAACTTGAGTATCTCAACCCGGGGGGGTCTGTAAAAGACCGCCCGATTTTGAGGATGATAAAAGAGGCGATAAAAACCGGAGAACTTACTCACGACAAGGCAATTCTGGACTCTACATCAGGAAACGCGGGAATAGCATACGCAATGATTGGGTCCGCATTGGGATATGAAGTGGATCTGGTTATACCCGGGAATGCCAGCAGAGAGAGGATGCAAACTATCAGGGCTTACGGGGCAACAATTATTACGACAGATCCTATAAAGGGATATGATGAAGCTATAAGAAAAGCACATGAGTTGCTGGCAGAAAATCCGGATAAATACTTTATGCCGGACCAATACGCTAATGAGTGTAATCCAATTGCCCATTATGAAACAACTGGTAAAGAGATTCTGGAACAGTCTAAGGGCAGGGTCACACACTTTATTTGCGGTGTTGGTACAGGCGGCACCGTGATGGGTGTAGGCAGAAGGTTGAAGGAGCACAACCCTGACATAAAGATTTATGTCATCCAGCCTGAGGATTTCCCAGGAATTGAAGGGTTGAAGCCCATGGGTGAAGAGTATATAAAACCAAAGATTTATCGGGAGGATTTTATAGAAGATCGCGTGTTTCACGTGACATCTGAGGAAGCGAAGGATACGTGTAGTATTCTGGCCAGAGAACTGGCTCTCTTTGTCGGGCAGTCGTCAGGCGCTTTTATGAAAGGTGCTTTAGAGTTGGCCGGGGAAATAGATGAAGGGGTGATAGTCACTCTCTTTCCCGATACCGGTAGCAGATATTTCAGCACACAATTATGGGAAGAATAAAAATGAAAAGAAATTTACTTACGCTTCTTGGTATCTCAATATTATCGCTGGTGTTTATTACAATGAATTCCGGTTGTAGCGACAAGCTGAAAGATGCTGAGGGACATTACGATATAGGTACTATGCATTGGGAACAGGGAAGAATTGATGATGCTGTCGAAGAATTTAAAAAGACAGTAAGCGTTTTTCCCAATTTCGAGAAGGCACATTTTAGTCTGGGCTGTATATATACTCAGAAAGGAGAATTCGATCTTGCAATTGAGTCATTCAAGAGAGGATTGGAAATCAGACCGGACTGGGTAGAGGCCCATACCAACCTGGGCGCCGCGTACGAAACAAATAGTATGGGTAGGGAGGCTATGGAGGAGTATAAAAAAGCATTAAAACTTAATCCTGATATCCCGGAATCTCATATTAATATTGGTAATCTTTTTCTCAAAATGGAGAGATTTGACGAGGCTATTGGTGAATATAATATTGCCATTAAGCTTGCGCCTGAATTTGCGGAAGCCTACAATAATCTTGGATATGTTTATTTCAAAATGAGTAATTTCAGTTTAGCGATTAACAATTTTAAGAAGGCCATTGAACAGAAACCGGATTATATCGGCGCATATAATAATCTTGGACAGGCATATGTAAAAGTAGGGATGCTTGATAAAGCAAGGGAACAGTATGATAAAGTCCAGGAACTTTCCAGCAAGAATAAGTAAATAAACAGGGGCAGTCGTTCCCCTTCCCAGGCAGAAAGTGTTGCGGGCTTTAATCCCCTCCTTGCGAAGGATGGGAAATGGGGTGGTTAAAAACCTAAAAAAGTATTTCCATACTTATTCAGGGAGTTAATTTATGAGAATTTGTGAAATTAGTGTCTAATAAGCAAATAACGACTTTTCATCATCAAACTCTGGTGCAATCAACTGCTGTAAGTGTTCAATAGCGACCTTCCCCTTATCTCCCATATGTACCGAGAAATCATTTACATACAGACCTATGTGTGACTTGACTACATTCTCTTCAGTTCCCTGCGCATGCTCCTTTATAAAGGATTCTGATTTCTCAGGATTATTCCAGGCAAACTCAACACTTCTTCGAATCAATCCGTCCACTTGCCTGGCAACATCTGTACCCAGATCTCTACGGATCACAATTCCACCTAGTGGGATTGGCGCTTCAGTTTTTTTCTCCCAATACTCACCCAGGTCACAAATCAGATGCAACCCGTCCTGTTCATAAGTGAAACGGTTTTCGTGAATAACCAGGCTCTGTATTCTGTTACCATTCAACAAGTCATGATACAGTTCATCAAAGACGGCATATTCAGACTTATAAGTTGTGTTTTCTCCCGCAGCCCAAAACCTGAGGAGAGCGTTTGCGGTTGTATTTTCTCCGGGGACGCCGACAGGAATATCCGGATCAAGGCTGCTTGATTCTGCAGAGAGTAAAAGCGGGCCACATCCATACCCCATGGCACCACCTGAATATAAAAGTCCATACCTGTTCTGTACATTCCAGAGGTTTCCATAAGAGATTTTGACAATATCAAAACCACCGGTCTGGGCGCCTTCGTTCAAACTCTGCACATCTGCAAATGTTACTTCAAACTCAAATGTATCTATATCTATCAAATGTTTTAAGAGTGCATGGAAAATAAAGGTGTCATTAGGGCAGGGGGAAATACCTATTTTTAACTTCATATTATATTACCACACAAATTTCTCAGTGACTTTATAGCGCCGATAATATCCCAGCTATCCTTGTTACGTGTAGTCGCGATGTTGGAAATACTTCTAATCTGTAAGACCGGAATACTGTAGTCCTCTCCAAACTTCAATGCTCCTGCACCTTCCATAGACTCTACTTCAACACCGTACTTTTCAGCCCGTAAGATGCCGGTCGCCTCTTTTCCGGTTGCCGTATTCACGGTTGCACCTGTAACAACCGGAAGAGCCTTCAAAGGATTTCCAAATAGATCGTCAAAAATGGTAAGATTTTTACTCTCATAATATTCCATATCTCCCAGTTCCATATCATTCAGGCTTAGAAATGAGTCAGAATCTTCTGCACCCAGATCAGCTACAATCTCTTTTTTAATAATAACAGGAGTGCCCAAAACCTTTACCTCATCCCTTGCACCGGTATAAGCGCCCGCGATGCCAATTTGCAGTATCCTGTCAACAGGAGTATTCCGGTGGAACTGTACCATAGAAGCATAACTGTTCAACACTCCGATTCCGGTTACCAAAAAAGAGATACCTCCTTTCTCAAAACCGTTCCCGGCAGTCTCGATTTCTGATGAACTGATTGATGGAAATATTCCGCTAAGCTCTAATGACGTGGCTGTACAAATGAGTGTTTTCATAATCTTTCGATTTAATCCTAAATACTGTGTAAAATCAAGATTTAATAAAATCATTAATTGGCTGGATGAAATTAGGAAAGGAGTATTATGCAAGGGTGCTGAGGGCGCAAAGAGTGGCAAAAAGACTTAAGGGCTGGGAATATGATTCTTAGTGGTTGACAAATAGATGGTAGGTTGTATAAAATCTTGCAAAAGAAGGGGTTATATTAAAGCAATCAGGGATTGGTTTTTATAGATATTTGTACCTGTTCATTGAACCCTGGATATCTATTATTGATAGGGTATTGAACTGTTGAGTATGGCTCTTGAAATAACGCATCAGCCGAATATCGGCTCTCGCTATCGAACAATTTGTGTGTCTGGTTTTCGATAGCGTAATCTCATCAACACACAGAATAGAGGAAGATATATGGAAATTTATGTTGGCAGCCTGGCATACACTGTTACTGAAGAGGACTTGAAAGAGGCATTTACTCCGTTTGGTGAAGTATCGGGTGTGAGGCTTCTACGCGATAAGTTATCAGGGAAATCAAAAGGTTTTGGATTTGTTGAAATGCCAGATAGTTCGGAAGCGGACTCAGCGATAGCAGCTCTGAACGAAAAAGAATTTAAAGGAAGAGATATCAAGGTGAATCCGGCTAAACCAAAAGAAGAGCGTCCTCAACACAGGGCGAGGTATTAACACCTGACAATACAATTCACCGGGAGTTAAAAAACGTTACGTTTTTTGCTTCCGGTGATTACTGATGTTAGTAAAATAGCGGTGAACTGTTCATGTCTTTGCTGATATTGTCCCAAATCTGTATTTCATTTCTGCTAATTCCTCTGCCTCTGATATTTTTCTGTCACATAAACCTCTCTCGTTCATGCTAGTATTGAAATATCCGGAGAAACCCTGTTTGATTGCGTTCTTTAGCTTTTCCTCCTGGATGTCAATGCAGGTGATCCTCTTTCTTAAATCATCAGCTTCAGGTTTTTCCTTAAAACAGCTTGAGTATTTCTTGGCATCGATTCCGGTCAATATGGAACCGTGCTGGAGTAGTTTCCCATTTTTTCTTACCTGGGCGCTACCAACAAATTTCCTTTGGTTGATTGTGAGTTCGTTGAATGACGACTCCTGGAAGCAGACGGGGTTATCTCTGTTTTCTATCTTCGAATTGTTCATCTCAGGGTTTAATCCTAAGATATTGAGACCCTGAATTATAGCACTGCTGATAATTTTATATGATTCGATAATCGACCTTGGCATCATCTCCTTATCAATAATAAAGGAATAAGTAAGTTCCTTTTCGTGGAGAACAGCTTTCCCTCCCGTAATCCTCCTGACGACATCAATACTGTTCTTAGTGCAATATTCCAGATCTATATCATCAAGGTCCTGATACCTGCCAATCGAAACAGCGCATGGTTTCCATTGATAAAATCTCAGGACAGGTACTTTCGATGAGAGCAGTACCTCGTCTATTGCCATATTCATAAAGGCGTTATTAAATCCAGTATCGATAAAATCCATTTTATATGAAAAAGATTAAAAGTGCCTACTCGTCTTTTTTTCAACTTTGGTCACTTTAGTTCACTTAAGGCACATTAAACTTGTCTTGTACTTCTTCCGCATGATAACTACTTCTCACCAGTGGTCCGGAGAAAACGTGTGTAAATCCCTTATCAAGTGCATCTTCTCTTAACTCGTTAAATTCCTGGATAGTGTAATATTTTTCTACTTCTAATAAATCTGCTTTAGGCTGAAGGTACTGTCCGATTGTCAGGATTGATACTCCTGCTCTCCTTAAATCATGCAGTGTTTCTCGAACCTGATCTAATGTTTCGCCAAGTCCTATCATTAGGCCGGATTTAATGTTTGGCAGGTAGTTCCCTGCATGTTCCAATACTTTCAAGGAGAAATCGTAGCTTCCTCCAGGTCGTACATAGGGAAAGATATTTCGTACAGTCTCGATATTGTGATTGAAGATGTAGGGCGATGAATCGAGGACGCGCTCTAACAGTTTTAAATTTCCATTGAATTCAGGTGTGAGTATCTCAACCTTACATTCAGGCGTAAGTTTCCGAATTTCAGTCACCGTATTATAGAAATGTTCAGCTCCAGAGTCGGGCAGGTCATCTCTCGTGACTGATGTTATCACGGCATAATTCAGGTTCAGCCTGTTAACAGCATCTGCGATCTTGCCGGGCTCCTGTCTATCCAACGATTCTGGTGTTCCGCTACGGATATTACAATAGAAACACTTTCTGGTGCAGACTTCTCCCATTATCAGGAATGTTGCAGTTTCTCTCCCATAGCACTCTGCGATGTTTGGGCATTGTGCTTCATCGCATACGGTGTTTACCTTATTCTCTTTCAGGGTAGTCCTGATTCGGTTATAGGTAGCACCGGAAGGGATTCTGACTTTAAGCCAATCCGGATGATGTCTTTGTTTTACGTGAACCATGTTAGTTTTGGTTTCCTTGCGGCGCGGACAATGTCAAGTCTTCCAATTGAAGCATTCAGTGGTGCCTTCGTCAATTTTTCCGGTTCGTTCTCTGCCTCTTCCTTAATTGCCTTCATTGCATCTACAAATGCATCTAAATTCTCTTTGGTCTCGGTTTCGGTAGGTTCAATCAACATAGCACCTTTGACAATTAATGGGAAATAGATTGTTGGTGGATGAAAACCAAAATCCATAAGACGCTTGGCAATGTCATTTGTAGTTACACCGTTTGGCATCAAGCTGTCATCAATGACAAGTTCATGCTGACATATCCGGTCATAAGGCAGGTGATAGTGTTTCTTCAATTTCTCCTTCATATAATTTGCATTCAGGACAGCATTCTCAGCAATGTTTCTTAACCCTGAAGCCCCGATAGACCTGATGTAAGAATAAGCCCTGAGAAGGATACCGAAATTTCCGTAGAAGGAGTGTACTCTGCCAATGGAATCTTCTGATTGTTCAAATTCCAGTTTCTCCTTTTTCATGCTAATCCTGGGATTCGGTAGAAACGGTTCCAGATCTTTAACGACCCCGACAGGGCCGGATCCTGGGCCTCCACCTCCATGGGGTGTTGAAAATGTTTTATGCAGGTTCAGGTGCATTATGTCTATCCCGAAGTCTCCCGGTTTGACTACTCCCAGCATTGGATTCATATTGGCGCCATCAAGATAGCACAGCCCGCCATAGTCATGAATTGTTTGTGTGATTTCCTGAATATTTTCATCAAATATTCCCAGTGTATTCGGATTGGTTATCATAATGCCTACAACATCTCTGCTCATCTTTTGCCGTAAGTCCTCAAGGTCAACTCCACCGGATGAACTTGATTTTACATGAACAGGTTCAAACCTGCAGAGTGAAACAGATGCAGGGTTTGTCCCATGACAGGAGTCAGGGATGATAACCTTTGTTCTCTGTTCGCCTCTCTTCTCAAACCACGCTTTCATTATCATTATCCCAGTTAATTCACCGTGTGCGCCGGCAGCAGGCTGTGTTGAGAAAGCATGCATCCCGGTAATCTCACAAAGATATTGCTGTAACTGATAAATTATTTCCAGTGTGCCTCTGTTGTGATGTGATAAAGGGTGTAGATTAAATTGAGAGATATTTGCCGCTATCTCATTTATTTTTGGATTGTACTTCATAGTGCAGCTGCCTAATGGATAGAGCCCGTTGTCCACACCAAAATTAGAGTTGGAGAGATTTGTGTAGTGCCTGACAACTTCAACCTCAGGGAGTTCAGGCAGGTTCAGCTCAGTTCTCTGTAAATCATCAGGGATGTTCGTTTGTATGTCTAATAGACCTACATTAAAAGAGCTTCTTCCCTGTTTTGATTTCTCATTGAGTAATTTCATCTATAACCCTGTCTATATCCTCTTTCGATGTCATCTCCGTGCAGCAGACTAGATAACAACCTTCAAGGTTTGGATAATAGTTTTCTAAGGAGATACCAATTTCTATATCAGATAGTTTTGACAGTAGGTCCTTGCGGATTCTTATAACAAATTCGTTGAAAAATGGTTTATCAAAAACCAGATCAACACCTTCAATTTGACTTAGCTTACATGTGAAATAAACGGCCAGTTGATTATTCAGTTGTGCCAGTCTGCCCAGATTTCTTCCATAGGTAGCAAGGTACACTGCAGCAGCAAGAGCACACAGCCCTTCGTTCGTGCAGATATTGCTTGTCGCCTTCTCTCTCCTTATATGCTGCTCCCTTGTGCAGAGAGTAAGGGCAAAGCCTCTGTTGCCGTGTATGTCAACTGTTTCTCCTGCAAGCCTCCCGGGGATCTGCCTGAGATAAGCCTGTTTTGTAGCAATGATGCCCAGTCCGGGTCCACCAAAGTTCATCGGATTTCCAAAAGATTGCCCCTCTGCTGTGACAATGTCAACATCGTATTCTGAGAAAGGCTTCAGCATGGCCCAGCTTAAGGGTTCTGTAGTGGAGGAAATTAATAAAATATCTGCAGCTTTTTTCCTGATCTCCTCAAGGTTTTCTATTAAACCAAAGAAATTCGGGTTCTGAACAATTATTGCAGAGGAACCCTCTGTCTCAAAATCTGAGGTTAAACCGTCAACAATATCTATCTTTATGATTTTGATTTCACTTGCTCTTGCATATGTCTCCAGAACCTCACGATAAAACGGGTTTAATGCCTGCGACACAAGCACCTGTTTCTTTCCTTTAATCTTTGATGCGAGTATCATCGCTTCCGCAAGGCTGGTAGCACCATCATACATTGACGCATTGGATACATCCATACCAGTCAGTTCGCAGATCATGCTCTGGTACTCAAAAATTGCCTGAAGCGTTCCCTGGCTGATTTCCGGTTGATAGGGGGTGTATGATGTGCTGAATTCGCCCCGTGATATTATGGCATTTACTGTTGATGGAATATGATGGTTGTAATTGCCTCCACCAAGAAAAGATAGTGGCTTCTTATTCTTTATTGAAATCTTTTCTAATTCACGTATCAATTCAAATTCTGATAATTGATCCGGTATCCGCAATGCACTCTTCTGGATAAGGTTTTCAGGGATATCCTTGAACAGATCCATAATACCCTGAACCCCGATCTCTCTTAACATCGATTCTCTATCTTCATCCGTGTTTGGTGTGTAGTCCATTTATTCGATTTCAGTTAGGAATTTATTATATTCTTCAGGAGTCATGAGTTGAGCCGACTCAATCTCATTTCTTACTTTCAATTTTACTATCCAACCACTTTCGAAGGGATCATTATTGATAAGTGCGGGTGAATTCTCAAGGGCCTTATTAACTTCCACTATTTCGCCGCTTACAGGACTGAAAATATCGCTTACGGATTTAACACTTTCAACAACACAGAGATTACCATTTTGTTCGATCTGTTTACCCACTTCAGGTAATTCAACAAATACAACATCCGTAAGTTGATCCTGTGCAAAGTCAGTAATTCCAACGGTTGCAATATTACCATCAATCTTAATCCATTCGTGTTCTTTTGTATATTTACGGTCTGTGGGATTTTCCATTATCACTCCTGTTCAGAATCTTTAAAGCGGTCTGACTTGCTACAGATCAAGTGGGCTTGGAAGATGTTGTGGTTGGGTTATTAAATTGATGCCTTTAGTTTTTCTTATATAAAACGACATCAATATGCCATGACGATAGTACGAACTCTAATATAAAGCAATTTGTGTCCACCCGGGCGACAACAGAACATACGAAAATATAATCGCTCAATTCAGGCTTATATCACTCTTCTAATTATTATAACTAAACTTATACCGCAGTATCTCCTTGCTCACCTGTGCGGACTCTTATTGCGTTCATGACATTATAAACGAATATCTTTCCATCTCCAATACTGCCGGTTTGTGAAACTTCCATAATGGTTTCCACTGCTTTATCCAGGTCTTCATCAGGTACAACCATTTCTATCTTTACTTTTGGCAATAGGTCTACATTGTATTTCTTTCCCTTCCATACTTCACTTACACCTTTTTGATGACCGTGTCCTTTTACCTCAGAGACTGATATGCACTCACATCCACTTTCCTGAAGTGAATCCCTGGTCATATTAAGTTTTTCCGGACGAATGAACGCTTCAATTTTTTTCATAATTGTTCCTCTTCCTTTCAATACAATTAACGATTTAAATTCTGGGTCAGCGGTTAAAGGTGTTTAACAATTTCTATACATTTTTTTTAGCCGACAACTTTCTCGATTATGTTTTGCTCAATGCTAAATATTGTAGCGACAACAGAAAGTTATCATACTTTATCAGCATTCATCTTTCCATATTAATTTGTTATTTTATCATGTTATATTGTTTTAACTTACCGTACAGTAATATAATAGAAGAGATGGCACACTCTACAAATAAGCGGTATGAATTGTAGTTTTTTTTGAGTATAATTAAGATTCGTGGTTGTAATACAGAATAATTATTTTCTAAGTACAGAAAGACAGTACATGCATAGAGTATTTTCATCACTATTACCTTGTATTATTTTAATGACATTATTTACAGGGAGTCTGAGGATTTTATCTTCAGATACTGAGGTAAGAAATATGAAGCATAAATCAGCAGAAGGTGATATCAAAAAACATTATAACAGACTCAAACTTGAAAAGAGCCCTTACTTACTTCAACATGCAGACAACCCTGTAGACTGGTATGCCTGGGGACCGGAGGCCTTTGAAAAGGCCAGGAAGGAAAATAAGCCTATTTTTCTATCAATTGGTTACTCTACATGTCATTGGTGCCATGTAATGGCGCACGAATCCTTCGATAATTCGGAGGTTGCCAGGTTAATGAATGAGGTATTTATCTGTATTAAGGTAGACAGGGAAGAGAGGCAGGATATAGACAATATTTATATGCGTGTTTGTCAAATGATGACTGGTAGTGGGGGATGGCCGCTAACCATACTTATGACTCCTGAGAAGAAACCATTCTTTGCCGGTACATATATTCCAAGGGAGAGTAATCATGGCCGGTTGGGTATGCTGGATTTAATACCTCGTATTAAAGAGGTATGGAGTACTCAACATGATGAAATTATAAATTCCGCTGATCAGATTACTGAAAAACTCAATATGATTGCTCAGAGCTCTTCTGGATCAAAACTTGATAAATCAACCTTAAAGGCTGCGTATGATCAGCTCAATGGAAGATATAGTGAACAGTATGGCGGTTTCGGAACTGCGCCGAAATTCCCTAGTCCCCAAAATCTCCTCTTTTTATTGCGCTATTGGCAGAGCACGAATGATGAGAAGGCCTTACGGATGGTAGTCAAAACTCTACAATCCATGCAGAATGGTGGTATATATGATCACATTGGATATGGGTTCCATAGATACTCGACAGATTCTCACTGGCTTGTCCCTCACTTTGAAAAAATGCTATACGATCAGGCCATGCTTGCAATGGCATATATAGAGGCGTATCAGGCAACTGGGATAAAAGAGTTTGAAGAGACTGCAAAGCAGATTTTTACTTATGTAATGCGTGACATGACAGATAAGAAAGGTGGGTTTTATTCTGCGGAGGATGCTGACAGTGAGGGTGTGGAGGGAAAGTTTTATGTCTGGACAGAAGAAGAAATTCGTCAGATCCTGAAAGGGGAAGAGGCTGACTTGATTATAAATGTGTATAGTATTGACAAGACCGGTAATTTCAGAGATGAGGCGACAGGTGAGAACACCGGTGCTAATATTCTGCATCTGGATAGGAGCCTTACAGAGGTTGCATTTAATAAGGAGTCAGTAGACGGGCTTAAAGAGCGTGTGGAAGCGGCCAGGCAGATACTATTTGCTGTCCGCAATAAAAGAGTACATCCGCACAAGGATGACAAAATATTGACTGACTGGAACGGATTAATGATAGTCGCGCTTGCAAAAGGGGCGCAGGCATTTGATGAGCCGAAGTATGCGGAGGCGGCAAAGCGTGCGACGGACTTCATACTTACCAGTATGCGCAGGGAAGACGGAAGAGTTCTACACCGTTACCGTGATGGACATACCGCTATACTGGCCAATGTTGATGACTACGCCTTTCTAATCTGGGGACTACTGGAACTCTATGAAACTGTCTTTGATGTAGATTACCTCCGGACAGCACTCGACCTGAACAGTGAAATGATTAAATATTTCTGGGATGAACAGGATGGCGGTTTTTATTTTACAGCAGAAGATGCAGAAGAGCTTATAGTCCGGCAGAAGGAGATCTATGACGGTGCCATACCATCAGGGAATTCAGTGGCCGTCTCAAACTTGTTCCGACTGTCGCGCATCACTGCGAATACTGATTTTGAAGACAAGGCAAATAAGATAATGCTAGCTTTCTCCAAAGAGGTGGAGAGTGCACCTTCCGGTTATACGCAGATGATGGTTGCACTCGGCTTTGGAATAGGTCCTTCGTATGAAATCGTCATAGTTGGTGATCCTGAGGCAGATGATACAAAAGAGATGCTGAACTCCCTTGGAAAACATTTTATACCATACAAGGTGGTACTCTTAAAACATGCTGACCAGGAGACAGCGGATATAACCCGAATTGCAGAATATACAGAATATCACTCAAGTTTTGACGGAAAGGCTACTGCGTACGTCTGTCTTGATTTTGCGTGTAAGATGCCTGTGACGAATACGGAAGAGATGCTGAAGCTGCTTAACGTCTCTTCGAGTAAGTAACTCTTGGTAAATAATTATGATTTACAAAATAGGATTTATCAGTCAACAGGAACAGTGTATATGTCCGGGAGTACTAGATGGAGATTGAAGGGGTTTTCCCGCCTGTTACGACTCCTTTTGATGATAATGGTTGTATCGTACATGACCATCTTGCAGAAAATATTAAAAGATGGAATGAGACTGATATTTCAGGCTATCTGATATTGGGTTCTAACAGTGAATCTGTTTTCCTGAATGAAGAAGAAAGACTTGAGATAGTCAAAACAGCAAGAAAGTCAATACCACCGTTAAAGAGGATGTTGGTTGGGACCGGTTTAGAGTGTACGAAAGGTACAATAGAATTCACTAGGAGAGCTGCTGATTGTGGGGCTGACATTGCCGTTGTTATCACTCCACATTTTTTTAAAAGTAACATGTCCCATGAAGCATACATGAAACATTATTTGATGGTTGCCGATAGTTCTCCTATTCCGGTATTACTCTATAATGTTCCGTCATTCACCGGACTTAATCTGGAAGCCGGGACTGCATCCTCGCTTTCAGCACATGAGAACATAATCGGGATTAAGGATAGTTCAGGGAATGTTGAACAGCTTTCTGAAATTATCAGTTTAACCGGAGATAAGGAGTTCAGCGTCCTGACTGGCAGTAGTATTGTACTTTATCCGTCTATGTGCGTTGGGGCGGCTGGTGGTATTATGGCAATTACCTGCGTATTGCCGGAAAAATGTTCAGATATAATCAGGTTATATAAAGATGGTAACCATGCTGAAGCGAAGGAATTGCAGATGCGATTGATTGAGCCAACTATAACTGTGACTTCAAGGTATGGTGTTCCGGGGTTAAAGGTGGCGATGGATTTATTCGGATACTACGGTGGACGTTCAAGATTGCCACTTCTGCCTATTGCCAGTGCAGAAATCGAAGAGATAAAAAATATTTTTACAGGTGCCGGTTTTATATGAAGAAAGATACTTTAGACGACAGCTATTATATGGGAATTGCAATCCGCCTTGCCAGAAGGGGCGTCGGTAAGACCGGTCCAAATCCCATAGTTGGTTCCGTAATTGTTGCGGATGGCAAGATCATAGGTCAGGGTTATCATAAAAGATGTGGTGACCATCATGCCGAGATCAATGCCATAAACAGTACAAAGAAAAATATCAATGGTTCAACTCTTTACGTTACTTTAGAACCGTGTAGTCACTACGGGAGAACGCCACCCTGTGTCGATGCGTTGATACAAGAAAAACCTGCAAGAGTGGTAGTTGGTTCTCTTGACCCGAATCCCGAAGTAAATGGCAGGGGGATTAAAATCCTGAGATCGAAAGGAATTAAGGTTGATGTAGGGATATGCGAATCCGAATGCATGCAGTTAAACGAACACTATTTTAAATTTATTAAGACGGGGATGCCTTACATAACCGTTAAATATGCTCAGACGCTGGATGGGAGGATCGCTACCGGGAGTGGAGATTCACAATGGATAAGTTCTGAAGAGTCGCGAAAGTATGTTCATCGCCTTCGCGGTATAAACATGGGAATCATGGTTGGTGTGGGCACTGCTGTTGCTGACAATCCACAATTAACTGTAAGACATGTAAGGGGAAAGGATCCCTTTCGTATAATAGTTGATAGTAAACTTCGAATACCCATCAAGTCGTCCGTCCTGACGGATGCCAATGCACATCTGACAATTATGGCTACAACATCAAGTGCACCTTCCGGGAAAATGGCAGCAATGAAAAAGCAGGGAGTGGAAGTATGGGTAGTGAAAAAAGAGAGAAATGGAAGGGTCAGTCTCAAAGACCTCTTAAGAAAACTCGGCAAAAGAGAAATTATATCAGTACTGGTTGAGGGCGGCTCAGAAATAATTACTTCAATGCTCAAAGCAGGTCTTGTCGATAAAATGATAATACCAATTGCTCCAAAAATCGTAGGAAAGGGATTGGAAGCAATAGGAGACCTCAGTATAAATAAGATAAGCAAATCAATCAAATTTTCATCTTTCAAGACAATGAAAAAAGGTGATGACATTATATTTGAAGGAACTATATAGCGATCTATTTTATATTCAGATTTATATGTCTTAAAATTTACATATGAAAATTAAGGAGATATTAAAATGAGAAAAAGTGCTGTCATTTTTATTATTATATTTCTTTTTCCTGTCTGTTCATTTGCCGATGGGGCAGGTCTTTCTCGCTTTTATCGGGAATATACAGAGGTCAGTCATTCGTTGATGAGTGACCAGGGGTGTGTAAGTGAGTTAATGGAACTTCAGTCGCTTGATGTGAATGCGGCAGACAAAATTGCTGATTTCTGGATGTTTAAATCGAAGAGGGAGTGTTATGATTTTGTAGAAAAAATTAAGTCTGGTATTGATTTTAAGGATTTATATAAGGAGATTGATTATTTTATCGATAAAAGGACTACTAGTGTATCCGGTGGAAAATATGAAGAGATCCAGAAGAAAGCCTTAAAAGAGGCTGAACAGTGTCGATATTGTATTTACTACGATAATTGGGATGACATTAATAAGATGATTTTAGATAAATTGAAGGCAGTAAAAGAGGAATATCAGAAGAAAAAGCAACAAGATAAGTAGAAAAATCTTGACAAAATAGCCATCGATATACTAAGATAATAAGCGTTTTAAAAGCCAAACAAGTAGTACTGTATATTGTACGGGCTTACATTGCTGCTGTTACATATTGAATACTGAGCATAGTTTAAAATTTTTGAGGAGAGAAATTGTATGCTAGCTAAAGTAACATTCCCTAACAGAAGACGCAGGCAAAGGCTTAATGGGGGATTCGAAATATCGTTTCCTGACCAGGTTAAAGGCAGGACAAAAAATGTTAGTTCAAATGGCGCTTCTTTCGAAGTGATAACAGATGATATCAATGCATTTCTACCGGGGACAATAGTTCCTCTTGAAATAACAACAGCCAATACAACACTTGATTCTAAAATGAAAAAACTTCACCTCAGTGGAAAAGGGCTGGTTGTTAGTAGAGAGGTAGTAGAGGAAGTCACCGATTTGGGAATTAGATTAAACATAGCTGTTCAATTTAAGGAAAAACTCAATTTCTGGGTGCCTTCTAATAATTAGAATCCAAACCTGGTTGATCTAGAACCAAAAGGTACCAGATTTGTAATTGTACGAATCTGGTACGGATAGATGTCTAGTATGTCCCCCCTCCATAGCCCATACCTGAAATGTGTGATGGTATATACAAGTTAAAAAATACTTGTCTGGTTACCTGAAAAACTTATAATCCATATCTCACAGCCATTTCTATATTAATTCAGTGAATCTGTAAAGATATATAATATGAGAAAACAGTTGCTACGTACCTTAATCATATCTTTTGTGTCTCTTTTAGTGCCTGTTATTTATGCTGCTGAAGCGCCTCACATAACCATTCGTTCATCCTACACAGATATCTCCGTCTCCCAGATACAGTCAATACCAAATGTAGTAATAGACAAAAAGGAGGATTGGGGGTTCTGGGGGCATAGTACAATCATTCACCGTTATGACTTGAAGTCAATAGATTCTGACAAGGTGGTGATAGACTACACTACAGGATTGATGTGGCACCAGTCCGGCTCTGAAAAGTATATGAATTGGAAGTTGGCAAATAGCTGGGTGGAACAGTTGAATAAAAAAGGTTACGCAGGATTTAATGATTGGAGATTGCCTACTGTGGAAGAGGCGGTCTCACTGCTTGAGACGAGTAAAAAGAATGGTAATCTGTACATAGACCACGCCTTTGATATTAAACAGCAATGGATATGGACTGGTGACAAAATGAGCGGTTTGGAGGCAGCATGGGTTGTGGCATTCTACGATAGCAACGTATGTTGGTACGCCTTCACCAGCCGCTATCACTATGTCCGTCCAGTTCGTTCAATCAAATGATACGACTTGATTTTAATTTTGCGTCAACCCAACTCCAAAGCCATATATTACCCGTAATATTTCTATATGCAATTCAATGAGATCTGGTGCAAGTAATGCTTTTTTCTGGTTTTATCCAGTCTGAACAGATGCCTTATTTTATGGAAAATAGAATGTAGTTGGAGTATTATAAAACATCCTATCGTAGTCCACTGTGTAAGTAGATAGTAGTAAATGTTTAAAAACATAAGAGCAAGTTACCATATTCATCTTTTCTCTAATGGGTTAGCTAAGAGGCATATAGATAATAGAATTCTACAAGTTATTACAGTCTAAGACCATGATCAAGGACATAGCAAAATTCCTAATAATAAATCCTTTATTGTATATTTGGATAGTGCTCTTGGTTTCTTTGTATAAACCCAGAGGAAATAGAAGACGATTAATACTAATTAACATTATGTTTTATTGTTTATGTATTGGCTTTCCCGGGTCAACTTTAAGTTCAATGTGGAAAATCAATGATAGGCACGACAAAGACGTTATATATGATGCAGCTATTGTATTAACTGGAATCTTAAGCCAGGAAGCTTCTAAGTTAATAGGCAGTGCTGATTATGAATCCAAACTTTCCAATGTCTCAGAACGGTTGATTGCGGGGACTGGGTTTGTTAAATCTGGGCATGCAAAGTTGTTATTGTTTGGGAATTTCACTACCGGTCACTATGATGAAGGCCCAGGTATTATGAAGTTTGCTGAATATCGAGGGCTAAAAGAAGATGAAATAAGAATATATGGTGATATCCGAAGTACAGTGGATGAAGCTCACGGTGTGAAAATATTTCTAGATGCAAGAGGGTATAAGAATGTAATATTGATTACATCTGAGGTGCATATGAGGAGAGCATTGGCACTGTTTAATAGAGCGGGTGTGTTCCCAGATTCATACTCAGTGGATAAGCTTTCTTATGAAGTAGGCTGGAAAGACTTTATTCCTACTTTTGGTGGGATTCAGATATTACAAGGTTTTCTTTATGAACTATTCGGATATGTAGTTTGTTACCTGAAAGGAAATATTTAAGACACATAATGATGTGGTCTATAAGTATGCTGGCTATCCCCAGGCATTTGCTGTTTTAAAACACCTTGAAAGCCATTGACAGCATCGACAAGAGTCTTGTATGATTTACACCATGAGTTGGTTTGTGTATGCGGTTATTTGCGCTCTATGTGTTGCTACAATGGATGCCCTTAGTAAAAAGGCATTAAATGATCACGATTCATATTTTGTGGCTTGGGTCAGGGTAGGATTTGCTGCTCCTTTACTGCTATTTGCCTTGCCATTCATTGAGATCCCCAAGCTGGATAATACTTTCTTTATAATTACATCTATACTTCTTCCATTAGATATAATAGCGATGTTATTATACGTTAGAGCGATAAGCATATCACCTCTTTCGTTAACACTTCCATTCTTCTCCTTAACTCCTGTTTTTACCCTTGGAACATCATATATTATTTTAGGTGAGATACCTGATAGAACAGGCTTTATAGAACAGGCTTTGTTGGTATCGTTTTAGTTGCAATTGGTGCTTATTTGTTAAATGTTCATACTGTCAAACGAGGATTACTTGAGCCATTAAAGGTAATAACGAAAGAAAAAGGGTCTGTGTTAGTATTAATCTGAATCTTGGCAAAATAGCAGTCCAGCATTCAAGTCCGATGTTTCTCAGTATATTTTATCTATTTATGCTTTCTATTCTTTTGTTTATAATTGTAAGATTTAAAACTAAAAATGTTTACTCTAAGATTTCTTCGCAACCGTTACTTTTTCTATTAATCGGGTTATCTACGGCTGTTATGATGGTTACACACCTAATGGCAATCAGCCTTGTTGAAGTTTCTTATATGGTTTCAGTGAAACGCTTGAGTGTTCTTTTCGGAGTTGTTTTCGGTGCTCTATTTTTTGTAGAAACAAATATCAAGGAAAGGTTTTTAGGAGCGTCTGTTATGGTTTTAGGGATTATTTTAATTTCTATATGAGAATATTGATAAAAGTCTAGTTTTGTTACCATTCCTCTTAAACACCATTCACATATCATGGTGTTACTTAAGGCTGAAATGTGGTACAATTATCCGCTAAATAAATCCAAATATAAATAATATAGATGAGTTATACGGAAGCCGTAATACTCGATACTGAGTGGACTACCTGGCCAGGAGCATTAGAAAGAAGTTGGTCAGGAAAAGATGAATACAGAGAGATTATCCGTATAGGAGCTATCATTATAGATTTGGATAGTTTGCAAGAGATAGAGGTGTTGGATGTCTTTGTGAAACCGTCGATAAATCCGAACTTATCTGACTATTGTATTAAACTGACTGGAATTACTGACAAGCAAATCCAGGCAGAAGGCATAGAAATACATGAAGCACTTCATAAGTTTGGAGACTTTGTTGGGGATAGGAAGATCTTTAGTTATGGAGGTGATATCTTGATCCTTTTTGAGAATATGAGGCTCAATAATATTGTGTTTGATGCAAGAACTCTCCAGAGTGATCGTCCGATAGTCGTAAATGATTATGATCAAACTGATTCCAGTCTTGAATCTAACGTAGTTGAGGTTATTTTATATGTTCAGGTTACTGGAATACGATAGGAAGGGTGCTTGAAGGAGTTCATGTAGAAACAAATCTATACGGAAATTGTGTACAATTTATACATACTGATCTTAGGACCTGGTTCAATACAAATGTGCCAGAGACGCAGGACAAGTCCTCTGGAGAGATTGCAAAAACGCTTGGCATTGCTGAGCCAAAGGGGAATATCCATAATCCATTGTTTGATGTTCGATCTGTTCTTATGGGATTACGAGAGCTTGTGTTATGTAGACATGTCAAAAATCCTCTGCTTGTAGATATAAAATAGAGTAGTCATTATAGTATGCATGAAAAGTATGATTTGAGAACAAAATGAATACCTCTGAGACAATTATAATTGTTGGAGTTACCGCCAGTATAATCCTGCCCTTCCTTAATATCCCTTTAATCCTAAAAATCAGGAAGAGAGGTTCATCAAAGGATTATTCTCCAACGTGGGATTTTAGGATTATGGGCTGTACTTTGCTTATGATGCTTTCGGTATTGTTAACACTCGATGTCGTCCTAAAAGCGTTTGGAATCATAAATTTTATTACATTTTCTACGGTTATGTTCTATATCAATTTATAAGAGGAAAAAGTGTATTTAATAGTATTATGATTACCGAACATCTTATTATAAATCTTATCATTATTCTGACTGCAGCCTGGTTTCTTGGAAGAGTTTTTGCCAGGTTTGGTTTGCCTGTTGTATTGGGGGAGTTGCTGGCAGGTATCATTCTTGGACCTCCATTGCTGGGCATTATCAGCGTATCAGAGCCGATTGAACTACTGGCGGAGTTCGGGATCTTCTTCCTCATGTTTCATGCTGGATTGGAGATGGACCCGAAAGATGCTGTAGAGCATATCTAGCCATCTATTGCAGTTGCCATTGGTGGGTTTGCCCTTCCTTTTGTTCTCTGGTTTTCACCTGCCGGATGTTTGGAGGGACGGTTTATCAATCTTTGTTTGTGGGAATGGGACTCTCTATTACGTCTATAGCTGTCCAGGCCCGGATATTGCATGACATGAATATCCATAATACAAAAATAGGACATATCATTATCGGGGCTGCTATTATTGATGACATTCTTGCCTTAGTCACTCTGTCAATACTGTTAGGTCTTGCTGAGAGTGGCAAGATTCAGGCAATGCAGATTTCATTTGTTGTTTTTAAGGCAATAGCCTTTTTCGCTATAACCATTCTCATTGGTCAATTTATAATACCAAAGCTTATAAGGAAACTGGATGATCGTGAAGCGAAGACGTTTACGTTTGCTCTTATATCTGCCTTGGTTGTGGGCTATTTAGCTGAACTGGCCGGTCTTCACCTGATCATTGGTGCGTTCCTGGCCGGGCAATTCGTACGTAAGGAGATCATAGACAGGGGGGGTTATAAAAAGATTAATGATCGTTTTTACAGTTTAAGTTACGGTTTTATGGCACCAGTATTCTTTGTTTCCCTATCTTTTCATCTACATTTCCAGTGGAAATGGCCTATTATAATCTTCATCCTGACTATTACGTTGATCGCAATTGCAGGTAAGTTAATAGGTTGTGGGGTAGGGGCATTTCTCTATGGAAATAAATTTTGGGGTTCTGCTATCATTGGGTGTGGTATGAACGGTCGTGGAGCAGTTGAAATGGTGATTGCTGCCGTGGTTATTAAGTTGAGTGATAAATTAACTGCCAGTAACTCTATAACCGAACCCCTTCTCACTCAGGATCAATTCTCGGCTCTGATCTGTATGGCCTTCATTACTACCATAATAGCTCCTTTAACCTTGAAATGGACTGCAAAAAAATATTGTATTTATGATGAAAATGCGCAATTCTGCGGCATCTGGGATAAGAGTAAAAAAGGTCAAAGACCTGTTGCATATTACAGGTTATGAGTTTTACCTCAAAGTAGGATGTTAATCACTACCGAAGCGATCCAGTTAAAAAAATGCTGGTTCATTCTAAAAGATTGAACCAGCAATAGGAATATCTTGATTTTCCGTGTCTTTGTGCCTAAGCCTGCTCTTTATTAATTTCATCTTCATACAGTGGTGACATCTGCCAGCATCTGTCTATTACCTTGGGTAGTGTATCCAGAAAGTAGTCAACATCCTCTTCTGAATTATCTTTTCCAAGACTTACTGTAATTGAGCCGTGGCATACGTCCGGTGGTACTCCAATAGCCGTAAGAACGTGAGATGCCTGGAGGTCCGGTGAGCTACAGGCTGAGCCACTGGCGATTGCTATGCCTTTGTGATTTAAAAACAGGACGAGTGATTCGCCTTCTGCAAAAGAGATCCAGAAACTCACGTGTCCGGGGAGTCTCTGTGTCAGATGTCCGGTAAAATGGAGGTATTTGATTGTATCAGGAAGTGCTTTTATGATTTTATCACGAAGAGGAGTAAGATGTTCAATCCGTGAAGTCATCTCCGCTTTGGCAAGCTCGGCAGCTTTTCCCATTCCGACAATTGCCGGTATGTTATCTGTACCAGGCCTGAGGCCGCCTTCCTGCGCACCACCTTTAATTATGGAAACGATTTCAGTTCCCTCTTTTACGTACAGGGCTGCAATCCCCTTTGGACCATAGAATGTATGAGAAGTCAGGCTTAATGAATCCACGCCCAGTTCTGTAACGTCTACCGGTATGACTCCTGCCGTTGCAATCGCATCGGAATGGAATATAATACCTTTCTCTTTTGCTATCTTCCCTATCTCCTCTATGGGTTGGATTACGCCTATCTCATTATTTGCATGCATAATTGAAACAAGGAACGTATCCTTGTTTATAGCTTTAGCAACATCTTCAGGGTTTATCAGGCCATCTTTGTCGACCTTGATATAAGAAACTCTAAAACCATCTTTCTCCAGTTCCCGTGCAGTGTAAAGAACTGAATAGTGCTCAACCTCTGAAATAATTATATGTTTTCCTCTGTCTCTGTTTGCGAGAGCCAGGCCTCTTAAAGCGAGGTTATTCGATTCACTTCCCGTAAATGTAAAGATTATCTCTTCCGGCTTGGCATTAATCAGGTCAGCAACCTTTACCCTTGCACCGTCAACGGCTTTTTTAGCCCTGAGTCCATATGAATGTAGGTGAGAAGATGGGTTACCAAAATTCTCAGTAAAAAAAGGTAACATCTCTTCTACTACTCTTTGATCTGTTGGTGTCGTAGACATGTGATCCATATAAACTTTTCTCATTCTGTTTTCCCTTCTGTTATTTTCAGTACTGTCAAATCTTGATATTCGTGATTCTTATAAGTATTGTATTTTTAATTAAGTAAATATCTAAACTATTCCTGTAAGGTCATTGGCTGTCCGCAACACTCTAACGTACCGGCACCGCCTTCTTTTACTTCAACTAATGCACCACATATTTCGCATTCATATACTTCACTTGTTTCTGTTGGCATGGTTTTCTCCTTTTACTGACTGTTAACATTTAAAACTTGTTCTTCCCACTCAGTGAATTGGGAACGTGTGTAACCGCTATTAATTATATTAATAATTTCCCTGCTTCTACCAGGAAGTATTCGCCTACTGCAATCATCAGCCATCCAAAGAATTTCTTGATAATTACACTCCAGTTTCCACTCTTTGGCAGACTCGACATAAAACCGGCAAATGTACCTGCTATTATCAGGAGTGTACCTAATCCTACAGAAAATACAAATAGTAGTCCTACGCCATAGGCGACCTGCTGTTTTGCCGCAACAAATGTCAATACTACGCCCAGTACAGGGGCAGTACACGGTGCGGCAACTGTTCCAGCGAGAAGGCCAACTATAAAAGCACCGAGACGCCCACCACTCTTATTACCTATTTGTTTGCCAGATAAAAAGGATGGCATGGGTATTGTGACGACATCTAACATTGACAGGCCTAAATAGATAAAGATGTTGGCAACTACAATGTAAACTATGGGATTTGTACTGGCAGACCCAAAAAATTTACCAGTCAAAGCTGCAAACGCTCCCAGCGCGGCATATGTTACTGCCATTCCTAGTACATAAAACAGTGAGAGGGAGAGTCCTTTCAGTTTAGAATCACCACTGCGTCCTCCAATATAAGCGATAGTTATCGGTATCATTGGGTATACGCAGGGAGTAAAGCTGGTAAGTACACCACCCAGGAAAACAGCTACGAAAGCAAGAAACGGTGAAGCACTGAGATAACCTTCCAGCCCCTGTAGAAAACTGTCCATACTGATTTTCCTTAATTAAGCCTCTTCAAGTTTTTGCTTAAGTTTACTCTTTTTTGTGACTCCTACCATTGTTTCTTTCACTTCGCCACCACTGAAGAGTATAAGGGTAGGTACAGATAAGACGCCATATTTTACGGCTAGATCTTTGTTTCCATCTACATCTATATCTACTTTTGCGAATTTAACCTTTCCGTCGAATTCCTGAGCTAATTCGTCAAGAATAGGTGCCTGTGTTTTGCATGGACCACACCAATCCGCATAAAAATCGACCAGGACAGGCGTATCCGCCTTAATAACAGATTGTTCAAAATCTTCATTCGTTACCGCCTGTAAGCTTGACATTATCTACTACTCTCCTTTCAGAATGTTTATTTCAAATTCTACCCAATCCTGGTATTGCTGCCTGACCAGGATGTCATTTTCAGGTAGGAGGTTGCCTTTTTTGAATACACGAATTGGCGAACAACCTGCTGAAACGACACAATTTAGAATACAAATGTCTTTTAAATGTAGCCATTTCATTCTATTCTGAATTCTGGAAAATGCAAGCAAAACTTGAGCTATCTGGAAATACGGAAAAGGAGGTGACATGGTATGTTGAACTTGAGAATATTGCGTCCTAATTGAGTTGCCAATAAAATTGTTGTAAAGATCAAGTGTAAGTGTTTTTTCTATTGCTTTTAGTCAATAGTTTTTCTAGCATGCCGCTGTGTTCAATGATCTACAGGGTTATCATTTATACGGATATATTACATCAGATAGTAAATGTACTTAATAGTGAAAGGACGGCATCGTGAAGGTAAGAGATAAAATGAATGTAGTTCTTATTATCGCAGTATTATCTATTTTCAGTGGATGTGTTCCGCATCTACGCTCATCTCAGGGAAAGTTATCTGTTAACCAGGTACTGTCTATACCGAATATTTCTATAACTAAAGAGGAGGTATGGGGATTCTGTGGTTACAGTACAATCGTTCATGACTATGAGTTAATGTCCATAAAAGGTGATTATGTGGTCATCGACTATTCTACCGGGTTGATGTGGCATCAGTCCGGTTCTGATGAATATATGTCATGGATATCTGAAAACTTCTTTGGTCTTGAATATACTTCACAGTGGAATAAAGCGGAGATGTGGATTAAGAAGCTCAACAAGAGAGGATATGCCGGTTATCATGACTGGAGGTTGCCTACTTTAGAAGAAGCGGTATCACTGCTGGAATCGAGCAAGAAAAATGGTGACTTACACATAGACCCTGTCTTTAGTGATAAACAGAGATGGATCTGGACAGAAGATAAATATAGTTCCGGGGAGGTGTGGGCTGTTACCTTTGACTATGGAGGTGTGAACTCGTACGGTGTTCACAGTCGCGGTAATTATGTCCGTCCGGTTCGCTCTGGGGGTTGATGCTGTTTTGTCACTAAACTACTACTTTAAGCTGAAAGAACAGATTATTTAAGATATCAGGGAATTTTTTAAACAGAATTTTTGTCTGGTAAATAGAAGCTTTATACATTATTGGATTCAACGTATACTGTGACCTGAACAAAGTTAGATGTTTGTTGCAGATTAGTTCAGATAATGTTTTTATTCGTTGCCAGTTCTTTAATAAAAGGAGAATCAAATGGTAAAATTTTTACAATTAGTTCTGGTTATGATGTTTTTAATCTTTGCAATGCCGCAGACTTTTTCTCAAGAGCAAGCTAAACCGAAATGCTCTTTCTGTGAGCTGAAAGCAGAAGGTGCCGAAAAATGCGAAAAATGCTTGTCCAGCGAAAAATGCCAGGATTGTCTGTCAAAAGAAAAAGGTAAATGTCCACTGCCGGGTAAAAAATCAGATTGCAGTAAGAGCAGCAAGGAAGAGCTTTGCAGAAAGTATAAGAATGGTCCTTATATTAATACTACCGTACTTGAGAACATTATAGAAAGTGGTATCCCTATGGTGCTCTTAGATGCCAGATCAGGAAAGTGGGATGGTAAATCCAGGATTCCCGGAGCTTTGAGTTTAAATGATAAATCTACAAAAGATGAAGTTGCAGGAATAATTGAATCCAAAGATGCCCTGGTAATTACCTATTGCTCCAGTTTGAAATGCGGTGCAAGCAATAAACTCTACATCCATCTAAAAAAACTAGGCTACAAAAATGTCCTGGAATACCCATTTGGTATTAAGGGGTGGCTGGAATCCGGAAACGATATTGAAATGGATGAATAATATGACTCTTCGTATCATGTTAGTAGATGAAATAAAAAAAGGCTTCAGGAACAATCCTGAAGCCTTTTGAGTTGGTAGCGGGGGCAGGATTGCACTTGTTAGTTGAAGTTACGATTTGCTGCCAATAGAATTTTCAATAAATGACTTGATTATTATTATATCTAAATCATAATAACACCGATTTTCCACACTCTTCGTTAATCTATAAAACACCTGTTCAATTAGGGAAAGAGCAACTATTATACACTACAAGTACCGTTGCTTGATAAATTGAGTACAGTACAATCAGGATTATCTCAAAATGAAATTTATCGCAATATTTGGTACGAGGCCGGAAGCAATAAAGATAGTCCCGGTTATAAAAAAGTTAAGAGAGTCTGGATATCAAGTAATAATTTGTGTGACTGCTCAACAACGTGATATGCTGGATCAATCATTGGAGTTTTTTGAAATTATACCGGATTATGATTTAAATTTAATGGTAGATTGCCAGGATCTGTTTCATATTACAATCAAGGCTTTAGAAGGATTAAAAAAGATTTTGCAGAAAGAGAGACCGGATGTAGTGTTGGTTCAAGGAGACACTTCTACCGCTTTTACGGCAAGTCTGGCCGCTTTTTATTTACAGATCTCTATCGGGCACATAGAGGCTGGCCTTAGAACTCATAATAAATACAATCCCTTTCCTGAGGAAAATAATAGACATTTAATTGGTGTGTTGGCCGATTATCATTTTGCCCCTACAGAATTGGCAAAGGATAATTTGGTAAAAGAAGGGATTCCGGAATCTCAAATTTGGGTTACAGGGAACACTGTTATTGACACACTGCTTGACGTCATTAATCTTCAGTCTTCAGTTGTAAAGCAGGAAGAACTGAGCATGTATTTTAAAGAAAGATTGAATCTGATCCTGGCAGATGAGAATCAAAAACTTATCCTGGTTACAGGGCATAGGAGGGAAAGCTTTGGAGAGGATTTTAGAAACATATGTATGGCTTTAAAGGAGATTGCAGAGAAAAACCCTGATGCGACAATAATATACCCTGTCCACCTGAACCCTAATGTCCAGAAACCAGTCTATGAAATACTGGGTTCTGATCTGGCAAACCGAATTGGCAGTACCGTCTCGAAAAATATTTTTTTATTAGAACCTCTAAAATATGAGGACTTTGTATATCTTATGAGTAAGTCTTATTTTATTATGACAGACTCTGGCGGTATTCAGGAAGAAGCACCTTCTTTACACAAACCTGTTTTAGTCATGAGAAACACAACCGAAAGATCTGAAGGTATAGAGGCTAATACATTAAGACTTGTAGGTACGAAAAAGGATATAATTGCCGGAGCGGCACAGCAACTTTTAGATAGCAAGGATGTCTATGGTGAAATGTCCGGAGCAATCAACCCATATGGCGATGGAAAAGCGGCAGGCAGGATTGTTGATGTTTTATCAAAGAATTTGATGTCTGGGAGAAACACAGAAAAGTGATTAAGATCGTACTGCCGGCATACAATGAAGAAGAAACCATATTGCCACTGATTACAGATATTAAGCGCATCCTTGGCGAGAGATTTAAAGCATTTGAGGTGATAGTGGTAAATGATGGTAGCACTGACAATACGGCCAGGATAGTTTCGGAATTAAATCTTCCCATGTTAAAACTGGTTGAACATACCAGAAATAAGGGACTCGGCGAATCTATAAAGACCGGATTATTATACTCATTAAAAAATGCTGATGAAAATGATATTATTGTGACCATGGATGCGGACAATACACATTCCCCGGGGCTGATACACAGGATGTCAGCATTTATTGAGGAAGGAAATGATGTTGTAATTGCATCGAGGTATAGACCCGGTGCCAGGGTAATTGGGCTGACTTTAGCAAGGAAAATTATCAGTTTTGGCGGGAATATGCTTTTCAGGCTGATTTTTCCTACAAGAGGAGTAAAGGACTATACGTCCGGATACAGGGCATACAGGGCAGGCGTTTTGAGCGAGGCATTTGATCTGTGGGAGGATAGTTTTATAAACGAGCCTGGTTTTTCATGTCAGGTGGATATCCTTTTAAAATTACGTAAAATGCGGGCAATAATGAACGAAGTACCTTTAATTCTAAGATATGATCAGAAGGAAGGCGCCAGCAAGATGAATGTTACGTCCACAATGATCGATACTTTGAAATTGGCAGCAAAAAGATTTGTCGGCATTTAAATAATTTTTTTATTACATTATTTTATAAGATATTGCATGGATTTATACTACTTTGATTTTTTCAAAAATCTTTTCTCTTTTACTTCAAACTACCAGATTATTTTTTTTGCTGCGTTTACGCTAATCGCATACTTCTCATTAGTTCGCCTTCACTATATGAGAAATGTATTACTCGCTTCTCTTCCAACTCAGATTCCAAGGTACCTGTTTCCATTAGGCATAGGAATAATACTGATATATTTCCTGATAGTTACTCTATATGCCTGTTCTCCATTGTACCTGGACCAGGGAGAATCCTCAGTATCTACAGTAGGTTTTCTGCTGAAGGAAAACTACGAACTGTACCCCAGTCTTATTTCAGGAAAGATTTGTGGATTTGTTTATGGGCCAGCTTTGTTTCTTTTTCAGAAATGGTTTTATATCATTTTTGGAAATTCAATTGAAGCAAGTAAATTAGTGGGTGTCATTAGCAGTATATTTTCTTTTGTTATCTTATATTCTGCAATTTACAACCGATTTAACCCTAAAACATGCTTGTACTTAATAGCTTATGTACTAATTGTTTTCCTGCAATTTTCCAGTTGGACATTTTGGAACAGAAGCGAACCATTAATTATGTTCTTTATAGGCTTGGCCCTGTTCGGAATCAGACAAAAAAACATCTATTTCGCACTGTTTCTTTTATCTATCAGCTTCGGCTTTGCTGTTAACCTGAAAATCACATCCGTATTATATTTATTTCCTATATTCTTGCTGAGTCTTGAAAGAAAATCCACCTGGTTCCACATAAGCTTAGTATGCCTATCGCTTCTTATTGCAATTATACCCTTTTTGTACAAAAACATTTCTTTTTTTAATTATTTAGACCTTCTTCGTAAATTAGCGACAAATGAAAACCTGTCCCTTAATCTTTTTTCTGGTTGCTTGAAATTTTCATTTCTTTATTATTTTATTCCCACAATTCTGATTCTGTTGTACATGTCTAAGCACAAATTCTCCTTTCTGATTCTGTTGTACATGTCTAAGCACAAATTCTCCTTGGTTTCACTATTCGTCTGTTTAGTTGTTGTTATGATTATAGGATCAAAGGCGGGAGGTGGAACGCTCTATATGTTACCGTTCATGCCATTATTTGTTTATTTCTGGTCTAAATTAATCAATATTGAATTTAACTACCAACATGTCAATATATCAAATGCAAAATTTTTAATTATTATGTCATTGCTTATCGGATTGGCATTCTCAACAGTGCCAACAAGCATGCTAAAGACTGGATATATGCTTTTGAGATTTAGTAGTAACCTGAAAACAGATGCTATTCCAAAGCAAGTAATTAACGACCTGAATAATATTGACAGCCAATACCCCGATTTATCTATTCATATGGGAGTAGGTGACGAGAGGGATTACAAATATACTTACTATAGACCAGCCCTTGTCTACATGGGAAATCCTTACATTGTTGATTTCGCGGCATATATGACTTATAAGATTTCTAATATGCTTGAGAGCAGGCAATTAGCCCATATCTTCGAAGATTGCAAGATCGATATCTGGCTTATCCCCAAGGGTAATACCCCATTTAACATGGGAAACTGGACTAATCGTGAACTTTTGTTTGATCAACAATTACGTAATTCATTCTTGAATAATTATGACAAAATAAATAGCAGTAAATTTTTTGACATTTATAAATGTAAAATGCTAAGTGAATCTTGAGGTGATTGTCGAACCCAAAAATAAATAAAGCTGGTTGCTTGTTGCATTCCATTTGCGATATTTCATCATGGCTCCTTTCTTTACCAACTACTCAGAAATTTCTCTACAAATTTCTCCCAAAGTTTGTTCAGCATTATATGCTGGCATTACTACTACTATTTTCATTCAATCACTTATTTAATCTGATAGATTATTACCTCTGAAAATCCCTTAGAAAACTTTTTTATTTCCTGGTATCCAATAGATAAAGGATCTTGAAGAAGAGTTTCTCCTGACATGCCCCCGTTCTTTGTACCACCTTTAAAGTTAGAGTTCAGGATAATACAGACAGTTGTAACGTAGTGGAAACTGTCTGTACCGCTTCAATTGTCTCTGGAGCAGGTGGCAAGTATCCAAGAGCACTATGAGGCC
>JASMMK010000001.1 GCA_030748215.1 Candidatus Scalindua sp. | reverse complement strand
CTGGGATAATCCCCTCCTCTGTATCCTTCTATAAGCACAATATTCACATCATTAAGATATTTTGCAATGAATTCACTTGTTCCGGGTGGGTCTGTCACCCTCTTGATGACGGCGATCTCGTCTTGTGATGTGAGGGCGATTGAATCTGCTCCTAAGTGATAGTACTTGTATGTATCCTTACCTTCGTGATCGATCTTAAACTCTTTGATGTTGTATTTGAGGGTTCCTACTCTGTATCCACGTTCTTTTAATTCTGGAATGAGTGTTCTGATGAGTGTTGTCTTACCTGCGTTCTTCTTTCCTACTATTGATATGATTATTACTTCTTCAGAATTCATCGGGCATCTTGCTTATTTCCTCAGCCGTAAAGACCGGGCCTTCTTTACAAATATAAGTACATCCAATATTACATCTGCCGCATTTTCCCAGTCCGCATTTCATTCTGTTCTCAAGAGTAGTATATACTTTATCCTGCTTGAAGCCGAGTTTTTCCAGTACTGGTAGTGTGAACTTAATCATTATGGGAGGTCCGCATACTATAGCGATTGTATCTTTGCTATCGGGTGCTGTTTCTTCTACAACAGTCGGTACAAAGCCCACCTTGCCTGTCCAATCCGGTGTTTCCCCGCCCGGGTCAACGGTAGTTACCAGGTTAACGTCATCTCTTGCAGTCCATTCCTTGAGCTCATTCTTGTATACCAGGTCTGCAACGGTTTTCGCCCCGTAAACGATGGTTATATTTTTGTACTTGTCTCGCAGGTCTAAACAGTTCCAGATAACACTCCTTAATGGAGGTAATGCGATACCGCCTGCAACAAACACAAGATTCTTGCCTTCCCACTCTTCTATGGGAAATACGTTTCCATATGGCCCCCTGAATCCAATAGTATCACCTGCATTGAGTTCACTCAATGCATTGGTTACCCTTCCGGCCTGTCTGAAGGTACATTCAACGTAGTCCTTCCTTGTGGGTGATGAAGCGATACAAAAGGTAGATTCACCATAACCAAAAGCAGAATAGAGCGCAAACTGTCCTGCCTGGAATTTAAAGTTCTTGCCTTCGTCTTCGTTTTGGAAGTTAAGCCTGAATGTTCTCACACCCGGAGCCTCATCTGTCACATCACTGATATTCATAAGATATGGTGTATATATATTATCCATATTTATTCCTTACTTACAGGCTCTGGCTGACCTTCATCAGTTGAAATTATTTCGAGCATTTCAGAGATATTCATGTCTGCAGGGCAGACTCTCGAACACCTTCCGCAGCCGACACAGAGAATGTTGTCAAATTTTTCTACGTAATATTTAAATTTATGCATGATCCTCTGGCGCCATCGCTGATCTTGTGTGGACCTTGGATTGTGTCCGGATGTATGCAGTGTAAACATCTTGAACTGGCACCCATCCCAGTTCTTGACCCTGTCACCTTTTGACATCGTACACTCGTCAACAATATCAAAGCAATGGCATGTAGGGCATACAAATGTACATGCGCCGCAGCCTATACATTTCGTAGAAAATTCCGCCCATATTTTGTGTACGAAATTTTCATCGAGCCACGGTTTAACCTTATCAATCTCAAACTTCTTTTCAACTGTTGCAACCTGCCGATCCGGTGTCCCGGATGGGGGTTCAGAAAAGACTGTTTCCAGTTCCTTTATCAGGCCTTCGCCCTTTTCGGTTTCTGTCTCTACTAAATACTCATCATCAGAAATCTTTGTAAGCAGCACATCACTGCCTTGCTTTGCATCCGGGGCCAGACATACAGATGTGCAGAAACAGTAACTATCACATTTATCACATGCAATGGTTACTATGGTAATGGCCTCTCTTCTTTCAATCCAGAACTTGTCGGTACAATCCCAATTAAAGACCTTGTCCATGATAGGCAGGCTGGCAGCATCACATGGTCTTGATCCAAAGACAACACTTTTAACCGCAAAACCTTCAGGCTCTTCTATACTAACCTTGGTTTTTTCAATTGTATAAGATAGTATCTTCTCCGTCTTTGGAAGGAAGTATTCTTTAATAGAATTGTTGGTCTGGACGTGATCAAAGTGAATCTCATCCGCCTCCTGAATCTCGCAAAGCGTGATAAGGTTATTGTCCTTCTTTGGAGCAATAGTTTTATAACCCTTATCCTTCAGGCCGGTTATTAAGGAATTAAGTTTTTCTTTCTTTAAAGTCTTTTCCACAGTGAAATTCCTGAAATCTTATTTAATAAAATCCTGATTGTCATCTTCTTTATAAGTAGCCATTGCAAGTTCATCGTCTACATTGTAACCGGACCGGTACTTAAAGTTCTTCTCCGTCTCCTTGGCCAGTTTCTTATTCAGAAGATTAAGCGGAATGTCTGCTGGACATACCCTCTGGCACTCTTCACAGTTTATACATCTGCCGGCCAAATGATAAGCCCGTGTAACGTTCCATGAGAGATTACCGCGTGGGTGTGCACTTGGGTCTATCCATTGTGGCTGGTTTTTATCAACAATACATCTATCACAAAAACAGAGAGGGCAGATACTGCTGCAGGCGTAGCACTTGATGCATTTTTCAAACTGCTTCTGCCAGAAATCCCATTTTTCCTGTTCTGATAGTTTCTCATATTCGTCCAGTTCAGCATATCTTTCCTCAAAGGAGAATTCCTTGTTCCCAATCTTCTCACCAATTAACTCATCATATATAAGAGGAGTGTTGACATCACATGCCTTACATTTAGTTGCCGGAGGATCTCCTATTCCGGTACATGTGACACCAATGATGTATATATCTTCGCGTTTAATCTGACTCTCCTTAATGAGAACGGTGATAGTCTTTGCATCACATCCCTTTACTACAATTGCCGGTTTTCCAAGTTTCCTTGATTCCTGCTTTTTGAGGTACGTTGTAAGATTATAGACACAATACTTATTCCATGTTAATTTGTTTACGTCTTCAGGCTTAGTGATGAATACCGGCCTTGTTCTTTCCGGTACGCTGCCTTCACCATAACCGTAGACAACGTCAACGGTTTTGTTCTTGAGTAATTCCTCAGCCTTTTTTCTTAGAGCCTCAATCATAATTGGTAATTAGTAAATAGTCATTTGTCAATCGTCAACTTGCCCGACGTGCAGTGTGGCGGGTCATCAATCGACAATCATCGATCCTTTAACCTGTATCACCGGAAGTAGCAGCTTCACCGGAAGCATCCGAGCCGACTGCATTTATCTTTTGATATCCTTCAAATGGCCCCAGTGCTCTGACGGTATCAACTACACCGTTTATTGTTTCTACCCATTTTCCACCTTCTGCGGCAGATACCCATGAAAATTGTATTCGTTCCGGATTAATACCACAGAACTCAAGCAATGGCCGGAAGACATTCCACCTGCGCCTGGCGTGGTAATTACCGGAATTGTAGTGACAGTCTCCGGGATGACACCCGGAAACCAGAATCCCATCGGCTCCCCGTTCAAATGCCTTTATCAGGAATAACGGGTCTATCCCGCCGGTGCATGGGAGTTTGATTACGCGAACGTTTGCCTGGTATTGATTCCTGCCTGTTCCTGCAAGATCTGCACCTGCATAGGTACACCAGTTACAGAGGAAGGCGACTATTCTAGGTTCAAATTTGGTTTCTTCTGCCATCGTATATTATTTAAATGAATTAATTAAACTCTAATGCGTTAATCTCCGCATATATTTGTTCGTCGTTGAAGCCCTCTAACTCTACGCTCTTTGACCTGCACGTTGCCGCACACAAACCGCATCCCTGGCAGAGCCCCTCATTTACCCTGGCGACGGTCTTTATCACACTGCCGTCACGTGCCTTGATATCTTCCGACTCAATTGCACTGTACGGACATACTTTTTGACAGTAGAAGCATCCAATACATGTTGAAAATACTGGCGGGAGTTGTCTGTCTACCCTGGCGACGACAGGTTCACGTTCCAGCTCGTCAGATGAAAGAAGGGCAAGTACCTTGCTTGCCGCAGCGCCTGCCTGTGCAACCGTCTCAGGAATATCCTTGGGTCCCTGACATGTTCCTGCAAGAAAGATTCCGGCGCTGCTGCTTTCTACCGGCTTTAACTTCGGATGCATCTCCGAGAAAAACTTATCTTTATCATACTGTATGCTCAGCTTCTGTGCAAATTGCTCTGCATCGTCCTGCGCCTTCATTGCAGATGCGAGGACAACCATATCAGCTTCAATCTCAACTACCGAGCCGGTTAATGTGTCTGCTCCAAGTACAATCAGTTTCTCACCTTTTTTGTAAACCCTTGATACACGTCCTCTGAGATACGTGGCTCCTTCTTCTTCTATTGCCCTTTGTGAAAATTCTTCATAGCTCTTTCCGGCACATCTGATATCTATATAGAAAACAAATGCGTGTCCATCATGCACCTTGTGCTTATACAACATGGTGTGCTTGGCCGTATACATACAACATGTCTTGGAACAATATGAACACCCTTTTGCGGGGTCTCTTGAACCAACACATTGAATGAATACAACTATTTCCGGCTCTTTGCCATCAGAAGGTCTTTTAATCTTCCCTTCCGTAGGGCCGGAAGCGCTGGCAAGACGCTCAAATTGCAGTCCTGTTATTACGTCTTCATATTTACCACCGCCATATTCACCATAAAGACCATCTTCAAGTTCCCGAAAACCTGTAGCAACAATTATTGCTCCAATTTTTACATCTACAATTTCATCTTCCTGGTTGTAGTCAATTGCCTTAACGGGAGCTATAGGACATGCGTCAATGCACTTTCTGCAAACCTTGGAATCATTCGGTTTAATGTTTTTCTTGCGTGCGTCTTTGAATAATATGCAGTTTTCCCTGTCGATTACAGGTTTGCTGGGAATTGCCTGTGGAAATGGAATATAGATGGCAGTCCTGTTTCCAATACCCATATCAAATTCACTCTTTATTTTTTTGCACGGGCATACCTGCCAGCATGAACTGCACCCGGTACACAAGTCCAGGTCAACAGACCTTGCCTTTTTACGAATCTTTACATCGAAATTGCCAAGATAACCGGTAATAGATTCTATCTCAGACCATGTGTACATTGTTATGTTGTCATGTTGCGCCGCTTCAACCATTTTCGGCGTCATGATACACTGTGAACAATCGAGGGTAGGGAAGGTCTCAGACAGTTGAGCCATGTGGCCGCCGATTGACGCCTCCCGCTCAACCATTACAACCTCTTGCCCTCCATCGGCTATATCCAATGCAGCCTGTATCCCTGCGATACCTCCTCCGATAACGAGGGCACGCTTTGTTACGGGAACCTTTATTGCAGTTAGTGATTTATCCTTTCTAGTCTTTTCGGTCATCATTCTTACGAGATCGATAGACTTGTCAGTTCCTGTGGGTATATCCGGATGAACCCAGGAACACTGTTCCCTGATGTTTGAAATTTCAACATGATATGGGTTCAGGCCTGTCTTTACAGCGGCATTACGGAATGTATGTTCGTGCATCTTTGGAGAACAGGCGGCGACGACTACCCCGGTCAACCCCTCTTCTTTGATCTTATCTCTTAACAACTTCTGGCCGGGGTCTGAACACATATACTTGTAAGTAGTTGTATATGCAACTCTTGGATTATTCTTTTTGGTCTCTTCAGCTACCTTTTCAACATCAACGGTAGCAGAGATATTCGTACCACAATGACAGACAAAAACACCGATTTTCTTACTCACTTGTACATGCTCCTTTTATTTTTCTATATCTGAAAATGTGTCAATGACAGAACCTGTATCTATGAAGTGTTTATCCATGCCGAGGTCTTTTGGTTTTAGACCAAGGGCAAGGCCGATAAGCTCTGAAATATATACAATAGGGATATTGAACCTGCGCCCATATTCTTTCTCTATAGCTTGCTGTCTCATATCAAGGTTTGCATGACACATAGGACAGGCTACGGCTATGGCGTTTGCACCTGCATCAATAGCACCTTCCAGAATATCATGAGTCAGCTTAATTACTACATTTGGTCTGCTGAGCGTAAAACCACCACCACAGCAGTTTGTTTTAAATTCCCAATCTACAGCCTCGGCTCCTATCGCTTTAACAATATCGTCCATAGTCTTGGGGTTTTCAGGGTCATCAAATTTAAGTATCTTGGGAGGTCTTACCAGGAGACATCCGTAATAACTGGCAACCTTAAGCCCTTCCGGTTTCCTCTTCTGTTTCTCCGCAATCTCATCCATGCTGTAGTTCTTGACAATTTCAAGGTAGTTTGAAACCTTTACATTGCGACTGATTGGCATCTCTATAGCATCTTCAACTTCCTTTCTCAGCTTTTCATCATTTTCAACATCGTCCTGAGAAACAATCAATCTTTGGGAACACATAGGACATGGTGCAAGGACTTCATCATAACCGTCTTTCTCTGCCAGGCTGATATTTCTAACTGACAGGGCAGTAGACAGTTTATGGTTTGTTGCATGACCTGAGGATGCGCCACAGCAGTTCCAGTCATCGATCTCTTCCAGTTCAGGTCCTATAACACGGGAAACACCCAAAACAGATGTGCCGTACTCTTCCGATGTTGAACACTTTGTGATTGCACAACCCGGATAATAACCTATCTTTGTTTTCTTAGTTTCTTCTGACATTATCTATATACTACCCAAGTTTCTCGAAAATTCGTTTAATGTTGTCCTTACCCTTAATGTCGTGCGGCGCCAAGGATAACTTTCCCTTCATCATTAATTGCGACCCATCTGCCACATCTTGTAAAGCTGACTTTAAAGCGGCCTTAGGCCTCTTTCTTTTGAACTCCATTAGCATTCCGCACTCAGAGATTCGACCATGTTTCTTGACAGAATTAAGAAATGCTTCGTGAAAAGTGGTAATATCCTTTTCCATTGGGTTGGCTATGCCTTCTTCAAGTGCCATTTCTCTCAAAACATCCATTAATTCCGCAATCTTTACCTCTTTGGGGCATCTCGTTGTACACGTTATGCAGGAAGCGCAAAGCCATATAGTCCTGGAAGTCAGGGCTTCTTGTCTCAGGCCGAGCTGTACAAACCTGATTATCTGGTTTGGCATGTAGTCCATCTCATACGCTACAGGACAACCTGCCGTACACTTACCACATTGATAGCATTTCTTGACATCTATTCCGCTTCTTTCTTCGACTTCCTTTGCGAAATCAGACTTCCGTTCTTCTGTTGTAATTTTAATCTTCATTTATATTTGAAACAAATTTATGCAAAAAAAAGATCCCTTTTTATTCAGGATCTAAAGTATTATGAAAACGAAAAAGAGCAATTATACTATAAAGGGCAAATGAAAGTCAAAAAATTTAATATTTTTTGGGTTTCATGAAGCTAAATGGAGTTACTCTTAAATCAGGGGAGTAGTATAAATGACTTAAATACATTAACTTGAAATTTTGTTTTTTTCGATTATATTATAGTGCTGTAATGAGTGTGTACGTTAATTTCAATATTGGTTAATCATGATCCCAAAGGAAATACTAAAAAAGGTAAAACAGATACAGATACGATCAAGTCGTCTTGTAAATGACGTTTTGGCCGGTGAATACGTTAGCGTATTTAAAGGCCGCGGTATGGAATTTGACGAGGTGAGGGAATATCAGGCAGGAGACGATATCCGTACAATTGACTGGAATGTTACGGCACGCTTGGGTCATCCATACATAAAAAGATATACGGAAGAGAGGGAACTGACCATAATGTTTCTGGTTGATCTCAGCTTTTCCGGAGAGTTTGGGAGTGAAAAGCAGTTTAAGAATGAGATTGCGACTGAAATTTGTGCTGTGCTTGCCTTCTCTGCTGTCAGGAACAATGACAAGGTTGGCCTGATTCTCTTTACTGATAAGATTGAAAAGTTTGTTCCTCCAAAGAAGGGAAAAACTCACGTACTTCGTGTGATCAGAGAGGTGCTTTACTACAAACCGGAAAATAAGGGAACAGACATATCAATAGCCCTTGAGTATCTCCTGAAAGTTACCAAGCGTAAGACAGTTTGCTTCCTGGTTTCAGACTTTATTACTGAGGGTTTCGAACGCGCTTTACGCATTGCAAACAAGCGTCACGATATGGTTGCTGTTTCCGTAACAGATCCTAGGGAACTGGAGATACCAAATGTCGGGTTTGTTGAGCTGGAAGATGCTGAGACCGGTGAGATAACGCTTATTGATACCTCAGACAGGAAAATGATGGAACGGTTTAACAGTTTTAATGTAAAGAATATGGAGGAGAGGGCAAAGTTATTTAGAGGTATGGGAGTCGATCTGGTTGACGTGAGAACGGACAGCTCGTACGTAGAACCAATTATGAAATTTTTCAGAGCGAGAGAGAAGAGACTGCAGTTCTGACCTCGGCTTTTTTTGTTCGGGGAAACAAAGTGAATCTGCCTTAATTAACAACAACAAATTGGGAACACCCCCCGTTTCTAATCCTAAACTGGCTTTATAACATGAATTATACTATTAGATACGCAATAATTATTTTCATGCTCTTCTTGTATGTAGAAGATACATGTCTTGCACAAGATGCATTAAAGGAAGAGAGCTCTAATAAACCGATTAGCGTAACCGCTGGTGTTGACAAGGTCAGGGCTACAATTGGAGATGAAATAAATTATAAGATAACGGTAGATTTCCCTGAGAATGTAGAGGTTTTTTTCCCAGAGACACAAGATAAGATCGGTGGGCTTACAGTAAAGGATTTTGCTGTTTCTGATATTAAGCGGGATGAAGGTAGAGTTACAAGGGAGCTTAATTATGTTCTGGAAACATACAAAGCCAGTTCATATATAATTTCCGCATTTGATATTAAATACAAAGAGAAGCTTAAGCCTGAGATAGAGGTGGCAAAGACGCCGGAAATCTTTGTTGAGGTTGTAACCGTGTTGGATGCAGATGCCAGTGATGTAAGGGGTATCAAACCTCCGGTTTCTTTGGACAAAAGATATTTTAAGCTGTACATCATTATTGCAATAGTTTTTGGCGTTTTATTGCTGGTGGCTATTGTCCTGCATTACGTATATCACAGAAAACAGGCAGAGACGGAGTCGATACCTGAGCCACTTTCCGCCCATCAGATTGCTTATAATGACCTTGAAAGTTTAAGGGCCATGGATCTCATATCAAAGGGTCAGATCAAGGAGTATTATTATCGTCTGTCAAATATTGTCAGGCACTATATTGAGAACAGGTTTAAACTGATGGCCCCTGAAAGAACGACAGAAGAGTTTCTGTTAGAGATGACGGTTACAGGGAAATTATCAGGAGTGCACAAAGAACTCGTTGGGAACTTCCTGGAACACTGCGACATGGTAAAGTTTGCTGCGTATGGCCCGGACAGTCGGGAAATAGAGAGTTCATTTAACTCGGCAAAGAAACTGGTTGATGAAACTAAAGTAGTTTTTCAGGAAAATATTGTTGAGGATGCGAACGTCAATTAGGTAAGAAGAATGATAATTTTAAAAGATCCATTAATTCTGTGCTTAATCATTATCCTGGTCCCGCTTGTACTTGCTAATTACATTTTCAGAAAAGATCGCGGGATTATGAGATTCTCATCTCTTGATTATTTTAAACGGATAGAACAGGGAAGCTCCGTCAAATATAGACATATTCTGATTGCATTAAGGGTGTTGATAATTATTTTGATTGTGGTTGCCCTTGCAAGGCCACAGTCAGGAAAGGCGCATTCAAAGGTTACCACAGAGGGTATTGACATAATTCTGGCGTTGGATGTTTCAGGCAGTATGCTTGCAGAAGATTTTCATTTGAAGAACAAAAGAAGGAATCGCCTTTACGTTTCTAAAGAGGTGGTAAAAGATTTCATAGAATGGAGAGAGAACGATCGAATAGGAATGGTGGTTTTTGCCGGACAGGCTTATACACAATGTCCACTGACGCTTGATTATGATGTGTTGCTGCAGTTTCTAGATAAAGTGGAAATCGGAATGGTTGAGGATGGTACTGCAATCGGATCTGCCATAGGCGTATGCGTAAACAGGCTTAAGACTTCCAAGGCTAAAAGTAAGGTGGTAATTCTTCTGACTGACGGACGTAATAATGCCGGAGGGATTGATCCGTTAACTGCCGCCGAACTGGCAAAAACATTTGGTACTAAGATATACACTGTCGGGGCAGGTACAAAGGGACTTGCACCTTATCCTGTCAAAAACCTTTTCGGATTGAAGACGTACAGGTCTATACAGATTGACATTGATGAAGAGGGTTTGACAGAAATTGCAAAGATCACCGGTGGCAAGTACTTCAGGGCAACGGATACAGCATCACTGAAAGAGGTTTACCGGCAGATTGACAGCATGGAGAAGACCAAAATGGAGGAAGCCAAGTACACGGAGTATAGTGAACTTTTTACTTACCTGCTGATTCCCGCGTTAGGGATGCTTCTATTTGAAGTTGTACTTGCAAATACAAGATTCAGGAGAATTCCGTGATATGAAATACGAAAATATTAATTATCTATATCTGCTGCCAATTGTTTTTATTATGGCGTTGGCTTATTTTGTATTCTATAGGAACAAGCAAAATGCAATAAAGAAATTTGTCCAGGCGGAATTGATGGACAGCATCGTAGCGTCTGTAAGCAAAAGGAAGCAGAAGATAAAGGCGGTCTTTATTATCTCGGCGCTACTCTTCATTATATTTTCTCTGGTGCAGCCAAAATGGGGATACCATTGGGAAGATGTGGAGAGAAGGGGGATCGATATTGTTGTTGCCGTAGACACATCTCGCAGTATGCTGGCAGATGATATCAAGCCAAATAGATTGCAAGCGGCCAAAAGAGAGATAAATGATCTTATAAATATTATTGACGGTGACAGGGTTGGTTTAGTTGCGTTTGCGGGGACCGCGTTTCTTCAGTGTCCGCTGACACTTGATTACGGTGCGTTCAATCTCTTTCTGGATGATATTAATACAAGTCTGATTCCTGTTGGAGGTACATCATTCGGTGAGGCGATAAAGAAGAGTATGTCAGCGTTTAGTGGCAAGCTGAAGAAGCACAAGACGATCGTTCTTATTACCGACGGCGAAGACCATCAGGGAAATGCTATGGAGATGGCAAAAGCTGCGAAGGAGCAGGGCATAGTTGTTTACACGGTCGGAGTCGGCAAGAAAGAGGGCGCTTATATTAAGCTGAAAGATGGTAAAGGTAATGAGTCGTTGCTAAAAGATAAGGAAGGGAAAGTTGTCAAATCACATCTTGACGAAATACTTTTAAACAAGATAGCCCTTGAAACGGGAGGTGCGTATACTCCCGCATATGGAACACAATGGGGCTTGGCTAATATTTATACAAATATAATTGCCAATATGGAGGAGAAGCAACTGGGCGGGAGAAAGATAAAGCTATATGAAAACCGATTCCAGATTCCATTGTTTATAGCCCTCATTCTTATTACATTGGAATCGCTGATCGGAGAACGTACCAGAAAGAAAAAGACTTTGCTTGATAGAGGAATTGTAGAATAGAAAAGTTTTTTAAATTATTATTATGAAATTTAGAACTAAACTGAGAATATTTATAATACCGTTAGCTTGTACCTTACTGATCGGCTGGATAGACCCTGCTTCAGATAAGAACGAAGAAGGGATTCTGCTTTATAATGAAAAATCGTATGACGAGGCGATAAGCAAGTTTGCGGATGCACAGGTGCATCTACCGAAATCAGATGCATTGGAGTTTAATATCGCAAATACGCATTTTCAAGGGGGCAAGCTTCCTGAGGCTGAGAAAGCGTATAAAAATGCCTTGCGTTCAAAAAATAGTACCTTAAAGGCAAAAGCTAATTATAATATGGGCAACACTCTTTACAAGCAGGGTAAACTTAATGAGGCACTGGATTATTATAAGAAGACTATTGAGTTGACTGGTAAAATAGCAGACAAAGAGGATGATGAAATAAAAGGGATTAAAGAGGATGCGAAGTACAATTATGAGTTTGTACAGAAAAAAATGGAAGAGATGAAGCAGGAGCAGCAGGAGAGGCAGGATCAGGAAGAGCAGGAGAAAGAGGACAAGGAAGAAGAGGACAAACAGGAAGAACAGAAGCAGGGTGATCAGCCTCCGGAGGAACAAAAGCCTGAGGATCAGGAACAGAAGCAGGATCAGCAGCAGCAAAAAGAGGACAAGGAAAAAGAGGACAAGGGTAATCAGAGTGGACAGCAAAAGGAGCAGCCACCTGAAGGGGAAAAGAAAGAGTCGCCTCCTCGTCCTCAAGAGAAAAAGGAGATGACAAAGGAAGAAGCGGAAAGGATCCTTGACGCGTTGAAGCAATCAGAGGAGTCTGCCCGTGAGTTGCAGGAAAAAGAGAATGAATCTGCTCAATATGAGACAGAGAAGAACTGGTAAAATATGATGAGAAAAGTTTCAACAATAATAATGTTTGTGTTCATGCTTAGTGTGATTCCTGCCGCTTATGCGAAGGGAGTAAGTAAGGAAGTAAAAGTTGTAATCAGCGTGGATAAAAACAGGGTTGAAATAGGCAGCCATATCCGTCTTACGGTCGGTGTAGAGGGGGCTTTTGATACGGATATACCGGAGCTATCCATGCCTGAGAGTTTCTCACTGATGTTTGGTCCGAGTGTGTCAACTCAAACAACGATAATAAACAACGTTGTCAAGGTTTTCCGGGGCTTTATGTATGGGTTCAGCCCAAGAGAAAAGGGTCGGTTTGAGATAGGTCCGGTGACTTTGGAATATAAGGGCAAAACATATACGTCAAATTCAATCAATATTGAAGTAGTAGAAAGGACTCCGTTTGAGAGCATTATAGATGAAAAGAGTGATACAAGCGGACAGAGAGTAGATATAAATAAAATGGTGTTTGTTGAACTTACAACCGATAAGGCGGAAGCCTATATTTATGAAGAGATAGTACAATCCTTTAAACTGTACTTCCAGAAAGGATTGCCAATAGATGATCTTGATTATGTTGCCGCTTCAACGAAGAGTTTCCTTGCAGAGAAGCTTGGCGATGAGAGACGTTATGAGGAAGTGCGTGATGGAATACTTTATAACGTAATAGAGCTTCGTACGGCACTTTTCCCTCTGGTTTCCGGTAAAATAGAGATACCTCCAGCTAGCTTCAAATGTAATATTATCATCCAGCAGCAAAGGAATAGAGGCTCTCTATTTGATGAATTCATGGGTGGTGGCGGACGGAGGTATCCTGTGGAGAGGAGTACGGAACCGGTTAAGTTGGTAATAAAACCACTGCCGATTGTTGATAGACCTGAAGACTTTACCGGTGCGGTAGGAAAGTATACCATGGACGTTCTTGCAAAACCCACAAAAGTAAAGGTTGGTGATCCGATAACATTAACGATAAATATTCGTGGAGAGGGGAATATTCAGACAATAGGTGAACCATTACTTGCTCCTGATGGTATGAAGGACTTTAAGGCTTACGATTTTGAGGCAAAGGTGACCATAACAGACAGAGGATACGGCATAAAGGGAGAAAAACTTTTCAATAAGGTAATAGAGCCGCAGAGTGAAGATAGTGACGTTATACCCGGGATATCATTCAGTTACTTTGATCCGGAACTGGAGCAATATAAAACGCTTACTTATGCGCCAATTCCTATTGAGGTAGAAAGCTCAGAAATAGAAATCCCCATACACTTGTCTGTTGATGGTGCGGGAATGGCGAAGGGGCAGGTAAAGATATTGACGAAAGACATACTGCCAATCATGTCCGACTTATACTCATTTGATAATCAGGGTTCTGCTATATACAAGAGGCCGTTTATTCTGTCTATTATTTTTATAATACCAATCCTTATTGTAGTAGCATGTATTTATGTGCAGAGACAAAGGGAGCTGCTGCATACCGATGTGGGTTATGCGAGAAAAAAGCGTGCGATGGCCCACGCACAGAAGCATCTTTCAAATGCGCGGGAGCTATTGCAACTTGATAATCCGTCAGAGTTTTACGCCACACTGGCCAGGACTATCCTTAAACATATTGCAGACAAGTTAAATGTGACACCGGCATCCGTCACGTCAGACAATATTTACGATATACTGGAAGAACGGGGTGTGTCGAATGATGTAATAAAGGAGCTGAGGCAGTGTCTTGAGTCCTGCGATTACGGCAGGTTCTCTTCCGGGCAGTTGTCTAAGGCGCAGATGGAGTCAACACTGGATACCTCAGAACAGGTTATAATGCATCTGGAAAAACAATTATGAGACAAAAAAACATACTGATAATTTTTATTTTAAGTTTTGTATTTCTCTTTGCAGGGAGCTATTTAGCTGACGCTTTTGCGCGTGATGATCAGGCTGACACTTTTTTCAGAGCAAACAAGGAATATAGTGCCGGACAGAAGGCAATGGCTGAAAGAAAAAAGGAAGATGCTGTTGGTAAATTTGAGCAGGCTGTCAGCCTGTACGAACAACTGCTTGAATCAGGTTTTATTAACGGGCAGATATACTATAATCTGGGTAACGCCTATTACCGGCTGGGTGCGCCGGGGAAAGCAATCATGTATTACCGCAGGGCGGAGGAACTGCTTCCGAGAGATGCTGATATAAAGGCAAACATCAACTTATTGAAACGTGATTTTGTTGACGGAGAGACTTTTGGTCAGAAGCCGGAGATCCTTAAGGTTGCGTGTTTCTGGTATTTCTATCTTAACTTGAGCGAGATTACTTCCGTTACAATATATATCTATCTTGCGCTTATTGCATCCATACTCTCTATCATCTTTTTAAGGCAACAATGGATCAGAAAAATTATTATTATCTTTGCGTCCTGTTTTCTTGTGCTGGTCATTTCTCTGGGATTAAAGGCGTATAATCAATCCGTAGAAATGGGGGTGGTGATTGCGGATGAGAGCAATATAAGATACGGTCCAGGCGCAGAGTACGAACCTAGGTTTAAGATACATGAAGGTGCTGAGGTAAGGATAGAAGAGAAAAAAGATAAGTGGTACAAGGTTTACGTCTTTGTGGATGTAGAAGACGTTCATGACGATGAAGGCAAGAAAGAGACCGAGTCCAAAACAGGCTGGATACCCGAATCTGAAATTGGAGAGATATAATACTTCTTTTTTTCGCCGTACTCGCCAGACAATATGACTTGCAAAAGAGGCGCAGAGAGCACAAAAGAATAGTGAATATATAGAAGCAAAAAAGTTTAAGGCGGGGATTATCTCCATATTACTCAATTATAGAGTAGGGTTTTATTTGGGAGCAAGAGCCCCGCACATTTTATTTTAAAACCTCACCAAGACACTATATGTCGTAGCTCAGCATTAAAGCATTACAATATATAGTGCGACAGGCAGCAAAAGTCAAGCATAAATTCATCTTTTTTTTCTCTGTTTTAACCTCAGTATTTATCTGCGACTATATTCAGGTATAGGAGCTGCAATGTTGACAACACTTCGACTCCGCTTAGTGTGACGTCATCCTCCTCCTAACGGGCTGGCGGACAGGTGAGCGGAGTCGAAGTATAATTTTGTTTACTCGACGTGCATTCTGGCGAACCTCTACTTCTCGTATCTTTTCCTTCGCGTCTGTTATGTAAAGTGTCAAGCTTTTATATTGCAAAACCACTCCTCTCTTTTATAATATTCCAAAACAGGAAGCTGTTACATTTCTCTTTACTACAATTTGAATATCTACAAATAAATTGATAGAAGAAGTTTTTATGGTGAAAAAATATAAAGGAGTGTGTGTATTTTGACTTCAAGAATAGTAACTCATGGCGGTGGCCCTCACATGGACGATCTGATTTCCGTCTGCATTGTGCTGGCAATGGACAACGATGTAGAGTGCGTAGAGCGTCGGCCTGTGGAACCTGAAGAGATTGCCGATCCTGCAGTATGGGTGTTGGATCAGGGGGGTGTTCATGATCCCGGGAAAAGGAATTTCGATCACCACCAGTTTCCGGCCGGTACAAGGAGATGTACATTAAGCCTCCTTGCTGAGTATTTTGGTCTTAAGAAAGATCTGGATGAAATGGTCTGGTTTAGAACGCTTGTGCTTGATGATACTCTGGGTGCGATTAAAACTGCCGGAGAGCTTGACTGCAGTGCTACTCTGCTGAAAGGGTTGATGAGGGGGCCGCTAAATGAATTTATTTTGTCCAGGTTCGAACAGGCAAAGAAGCTCGACTCGAATAGTGAACTGATAAAGTTCCTCTCCGAAATAGGCACTTACATAGTCACAGACATCAGAAACAAGAAAGAGCGTCTTCAGCTCATTCGGGAAAAAGCTGAATTTGCGGAAGTGAACGGCCTGAATGTGCTTTTCTTCATGGAGGATGTGCCAGACCCGAAATTGAGTATTTCCACGTATTTAAAAAAGGCAGGTAAAAATGCAGCTGTTCTGGTTGTCAAAAATACTCGTGAAAGCGGATGGTCACTTAGTAGAATTAGTGATCACCCCCGGGTTGACTTCAGACGTATTGAAGGTGCAAATGATGTGCTTTTTGTGCATGCAAACGGTTTCGTTGCAAAAACCAGACGGATTGAGAAACCGGCAATCATTAGCCTTTTAGAGACAGCAATTGTATAATTTTCTTTCTTGAAAGATTGTCATTCGATATGGATGGTTTTTTTAAAAGTTTACAGGCAGTAAAATTGGATAATGTGTTTAACCCCTGGTTTTGCCGAGATGAGGAAAATGATATTGATTCTGATTCACCGGCAATAAGGCTGTCGCAGCTTAAACAATACATGTTGGAAAGGAAAAATGCGAAGTATCTTCTGGTAGGGGAGGCTTTGGGGTATCAGGGTGGGCACTTTACCGGAATTGCGATGACGTCTGAGCGTATTCTTCTTGGGAAGATGAGGCACAAATCGATTACTCCCGGGCACGTGTTCTCCGGAATTGAGCCGCGTCGTACAAGCATGCCTTCTGTCAAAAAAGACGGTTTTACAGAACCCACCGCAACGATTGTGTGGGAGAGATTGATAACGTCTGGATTCGATATGAGAGATTTTATTTTATGGAATGCGCTGCCATGGCATCCGTACAAACCGGAGAAAGGGATTCTGTCTAACAGGACACCTTCTGATGGTGAGTTTGAAAAAGGCAAACCGGTAATGTTGGCATTACTTGAATCAGTAAATGTAACAAAGGTAATTGCCGTTGGTGAAAAGTCAAGAATTCAGTTGGGAGAAATGGGTATTGATGCTTCAATGGTAAGACATCCGGCTAATGGTGGAGCACCCAAATTTCGAGAGCAAATCATACAGGTGATTAAAAACTAAGAGAGCGTCTTCTCTAGATTGAAGTCCAGAGGCTATAAGATAGAATATAACAGTTAATTATGTTTGAGTAGGAGAAACACTATGAATGACGATATACCAGAGGGCGGTATGGATCCGGCTTATCTCAAAAAAGCGTATAAGACCTTCAGAAAGCGCCTTAGGCTGACACGGCTTGACGCTGAGTCAACACTGGGCAGCAGCGCTCTCAGTGGTGGCCGAAAGTCTGGTATCGTTGCCATTCGACCACCGAATAATTTCCCTCAGGAGGTATGGGATAAACTCGTGGAGATGGGTAAGCTTCGTACTGAAGGAATGGGTCTATACGAGCTGACCGAGGATCTAAATCCTCCCAAAAAGAAAGGTTCAAACGAGATTTATGACAAATGAATATTTGCCGTTGTCTCCTCCCCGGTTAGGTTAAATAAATGAGAAACCAATTTATTATTCATAGTATCACTATTACTCTTATCCTCTGCGGTACAGCGTGGTTCTGGCCGCCGATACTCTGGGCGTTTATCATCGTGGGTCCATTGATTTTGATGGGGGTATACGATATGTTTCAGACTCGACACGCTATCAAGCGGAATTTTCCTCTGCTCGGGAGAGGGCGGTATATGCTTGAAAATATGGGACCCAAGGTGAACCAGTACTTTATCGAGTCAGATGCCGAAGGAAGACCTTTCCATCGGAAATTCAGATCTATTATCTATCAACGGGCTAAACAAGAGCTGGATACGCAAGCCTTTGGCACACAGATGGATGTTTATAAAACGGGGTACGAGTGGATGGAACACTCCATTTATCCTTTAGATGGTAAAAAGCTGGACCAATCGCCCCGAGTGATGATAGGTGGAGATGGTTGCAAACAGCCTTATCCTGCCAGTATCTTCAATATTTCTGCTATGAGCTATGGATCACTCAGCAAGAATGCTGTTTTGGCTCTGAACGGAGGAGCAAAAGTTGGAGGATTTGCGCATAATACCGGAGAAGGAGGTATCAGCAAATATCATCTCAAACCGGGTGGCGACCTGATCTGGCAGATTGGCACAGGATATTTTGGCTGCCGCGACAAGGAAGGCAATTTTTCTTCTGATAATTTTGCTGAAAAAGCGTGTGGCAAGACGGTAAAAATGATAGAAATTAAGATTTCACAGGGGGCAAAACCCGGTCATGGGGGAATCTTACCTGCAGAAAAAAACACCTCGGAAGTTGCTGAAATCAGGCAGATAGAACCATACAAAAGAGTAGACTCACCACCATTCCATACCGCTTTTACCAGTCCGGTAGAATTGATGGAATTTATCCAGAAGCTTCGTGAACTTTCAGGTGGAAAACCTGTTGGCTTTAAACTGTGCATAGGGAAAAAGAGTGAGTTTATTTCGATATGCAAAGCCATGCGGAGTACCGGTATTAAACCAGATTTTATTACGGTAGACGGAGGAGAAGGTGGTACTGGAGCAGCGCCAATGGAGTTTACTGATGCTGTGGGTATGCCTCTGAGAAATGGATTGGCATTTGTGGTTGATATGCTCAACGGCTTCGACTTGAGAAAAGATATCAAAGTAATCGCTTCCGGAAAGATCGTTTTCGGTTTTCACATATTCCGAGCACTGGCTTTGGGTGCTGATGCGTGTAACGGAGCTCGTGCCATGATGCTTGCGCTTGGTTGCATACAGGCCCTTGAATGCAACAAAAATACCTGTCCTACAGGTATCGCTACACAAAAGCCGGAGTTGGTAAAGGGATTGTCGGTCAAGAACAAAGTGAATCGGGTAGTTAACTATCATAATGGAACGGTGGAAACCCTGGTAGAGATGGTAGCTGCCGCAGGACTGAATTCCGTGGATAGAATAAAACGGCACCATGTTAACAGAAGAATTGATTTAAATAACATAGCAAGATACGATCAGTTATTTCCAACAGTAGAAACTGGTTGTCTGTTGGATCAACAGACCATACCTGATTCTTATAAGATGCTCATGGAAGAGTTGTAAGTCAAAACATTATTTAGCTTATCCAAAAGAAGCATATTAAGGAAATCAGGTTGTTATTCAATGATATTGAGGATGTTTTTTTCATTTTTTCTGTCACCACAGTGAATAATTAAGTAATTTTTGTTGTTATCGTAACTATTTATGACTATACTAAGACAGTTTGACTATGTAAACGTTCTTCGGTAGTTGTGTAGATTAAGTCATATGGCTGGTGAAAAGAGTTCAAGAATAGGCAGGATCCAGGAACTCAGTAAGCATTGTATTATTTTTTATCAGGTTATTTCTGGGGGGTGGGGGGTATGAAAAAAGAACACAATGATTTTCAAATACTTAAGACTGTAGAGGCGGACTCATCTGTTTCACAGAGAAAGCTTTCTTCCCAAATGGAACTTAATGTGGCATCGGTGAACTTTGCCCTGAAGCGCTTAATCCAAAAGGGGTTTGTCACGAAGGAAGGTGAGAATCCAAGGCGTGTTAAGTATCATATCACTCCAGAAGGATTGAGGAAAAAGACACAGTTGGCTTATAAGTTCTTTGATAGGAACATTCCTTATTATAATGAGGTTAGAAACGATATTGAAGCCCGGATTGTAAAGGCTACCGATGGTAAAGAAGTCAGTTTAGCTATTTATGGTGCCAGTGAACTTTCAGAGACAACGTTCACGGTGGTAACAAAAATGAGTTATAACTTTCTCGGATTCTATATCGAGGATTCGAAAATCTCTGAGGCAAAAATACTGAATCACAATTTTAAAAGCCTGGACTTGCTCAAGGGTGACGGTAAATGTCTGTTGCTACTTACAGATAAATGTCCGTCAGATGTTTTAAAAGATATGGACAATAAGAACATTGAGACGCTAAGTTTAGTAGATTACAATATTTAATTAAGCAGTTTTGCATTACAGCTTATCTGGCATGGTATTTACAGATAACTATAACGACTGAAAACCTGTTATTATTTTTTTACAGGGACGGAAATCCGCGACCTTTCATTTCTCCTGAATCATTCTTTCATATCACAAATTACCTTTTTCGTAGAATTATTGGTAAATAAGTGTGTCTTCTGTTTAAAAACATCATATAATTGCGGATATAGCGCAAGCTTTCAAACGACATATTGGGATATTAGGAAATGCGGTATTCATCGTACAAAATAGGAATTCTGGAAATTGATATTCAGCATTCTAACATTGATTATCTTCTTACTGAGCTTGCAAAAGACGGGTTAGAAAAAGAGGTAAGTGAGGATAAGTTTGAACTTCTAAGAAATGCGCTTGTTCATCATTTTGATTTCGAAGAGAATTGGTCACAAACAAATAATAAAAACATTGACGCTGACCATTTGAAATCTCATAAAAAATTGTTGGAAAAACTAAATGAACTTCACAATCAATTCAAAAAAAACGAATTGAATATGTGCGAGATTAGTTTGACTATGAAAATGGAATTGTTGAAACATGTGCAAAATCATGATATGAGGATGAAAGCATAAACCTGGAAAAAGCAATGGTTTTGTACTTTTCTGCTAAATCAATTTTCTTATTGATAACATTTAATATTTTCTCTTGAAGAGCTAATGTTTCTTTCGTTTTGTCCCCGTATTATTAATCCTTCCGGTCTTCTTTTTTCCTCTTTGAAATTTCTCTGATGATTTCGGCCCTGTTTTATTTCCAGATTTTATTTTCTGGTCTAATTCCTTTTGGTCAGGGCCGAGAAGTCTTTTCAGCAGGTCTGGCCTTTTGGCATCATTGAGTCTCTTCCTTATCCAATTCCTATTCTCTTTTTTGTACCAGAAGAAAAATCTATGTTGGTTGATCTTTTCCTGCTTTGATTTTGGTGTATAGTATTGTTTTAAAGTATAGGGATGGTAACCGGAATAATACATAACTGTAGCTACTGTCATAGGGGTGGGAGTAAAATCCTGTACATTTTCCAGTTTGAAACCGAGCTCTTTGGTTTCTATCGCGAGATTTATCATATCTTCTTCTTTGCAACCGGGGTGACTGGATATGAAGTATGGAACAAGTTGCTGGTTAAGTCCTAGCTTTCTTTCAATATCATCAAACTGTTTTTTAAATTCTTTAAAATGAACAAATGATGGTTTCCTCATTATTTTCAGAGTATCTGCAGATGTATGCTCCGGTGCTACCTTCAGTCTTCCTGAAACATGACGGGTTAATAGCTGTACCATGTAATCGTTAATGGATGTGTCTGCCTTCTTGTTATAGCTTTTTGTCAGTAGATCATGTCGGATTCCGCTTCCGATAAATGCCTTCTTTACTTTTGGATGTTCATCTACTTTGCGGTAGATTTCTGTTATCTGAGAATGGCTTGTGTCCAGGTTGCTACAGATTACAGGATGAATGCATGAAGGCAAGATGCATTTGTCACACGTTTCCTGTACCACTCCCTTCATCTTGTACATGTTGGCAGATGGGCCTCCGAGGTCAGAAATATAGCCTTTAAAACCTGGCATATCAACTACCTGATCAACTTCATTTAAAATAGATTTTTGTGAACGGCTTGCAATGAACTTTCCCTGATGTGCCGAGATAGTGCAAAAACTGCATCCTCCAAAACATCCACGGTGCATATTTATCGAGAACTTTATCATCTCGTGGGCAGGTATAGCTCCACGTTTTTTGTATTTAGGATGAGGGAGTCTTGTATAGGGCAAATCAAAGGAGGTGTCTATCTCTTTTTCTGTCATTGTCTGAAAAGGAGGGTTTATTATCAGATTATTTTTTACAATATTCTGGATAATCCTGTTCGCAATAACCTTATTTGATTCCTGTTCTACCTGTTTAAAATTTGCCGCAAAGGCTTTCTTGTCCTCCAGACAATTCTGATGTGAATTAATTGTAATATCTTTCCAGTTTTTGTTCTTTGGTACATCATTACTTTCATCCCGAATATAAGCCGTCTGCTTTACCATAGTCAGTTGATGAAATGGGACTCCCTTTTCCAGAAGTTTGAGAATCTCTTTCAGGGGTTGTTCCCCCATTCCATAAACCAGCAAATCAGCACCGCTTGTTTCGAGAATAGAAGGTACCAGTTTGTCCGACCAGTAGTCGTAGTGTGTAACCCGTCTTAAAGAAGCCTCTATGCCTCCAATTACAACAGGGACATCCGGATAAATGGATTTTAAGATCCTGGAATATGTGTTAACTGCATAATCAGGACGAAAGCCTGACTCTCCTCCGGGAGTATAGGCATCTGTCGAACGAATCCTTTTATTGGCAGTGTAATGGTTTACCAGGGAGTCCATGCAGCCCGCAGTTACTCCAAAGAAAAATCTTGGCCTGCCAAGCTTTTTGAAATCACGCAGATCGTCCTTCCAGTTGGGTTGAGGTATAATAGCGACTCTGTATCCTTCGCTTTCGATAACTCTGCCAATTACGGCAGGTCCAAATGACGGATGGTCAACGTATGCATCACCGGAAATAAGAATAACATCAAGCTCTTCCCAGCCACGTATTTCCACTTCCTTTTTAGTAGTGGGTAGCCATTTTGTTATGTCCTGTCGTTCTTTCATGAATATTAAGATGTTGAAATAGTAATTTGGGATTCATTATATCCAAAAATTTAAAATTTGTACAAAATTATACTTGAATTGGTCATTAAGCGTCGTTAAGGTAAATTTCACTTTTGAAAACCCAGATTGCAATCTAGAAGGAACAGAGACACCACATGACAAAGATAACAAATAATTACGTCCTTGCTGCAGATATAGGAGGGACAAATACTCGGATGGCAGTTGTAAATGAAAATGGAGATATTCATACGCTCTTAAAAAAATCTACATATTGCAAAGAGGGCAGGGATGAGATGATCAGTTTTATTGTCTCTTTTGCAGGAGAAACAATTGAAAAATCAGAACTGCCAATAGAGGAAATATGCGGGATGGGGATTGGGTTTCCGGGCCCCCTAAATGCGGAGACAGGCACAATCTTCAATCCTCCTAATTTACAAGGTTGGGATAGTGTACCGTTAAGGGATATTCTCGAAAAAGAGTTGAAAATGCCTGTTGCAATTGAGAATGATGCGAATGCGGCAGCACTCGGAGAATGGTGGAAGGGTGCCGGGTCAGGAACTGGCACCCTGTTTTGTATTACTCTAGGCACAGGTGTTGGGGGTGGTATTATCCTGGATGGAAAAGTCTGGCATGGTGCATCATCTATAGCAGGCGAAATAGGACACACGACCGTTATAAGAGACGGAATACAATGTACCTGTGGAAATATTGGGTGCCTCGAAGCCTATGCCTGTTCGGGAGGTATTTTAAAGAGAGTGAACAATGCATTATTGGATGAAGGGGGCAACGGTGGCTTAGAACCACTTGCAAATCTTAAACAGGTGGATCAGATGATAATGCAAGGCAATGAAATTGTACTTAATGTAATCAGGGAAACCGGAGTCATTCTTGGCATTGCAATAGCAAATATTGCAAACTTGATAAACCCGGAAATGATTGTTCTGTTTGGTGGTGTAACAAACCTTGGAGCGCATCTTGTTGAGCCGTTGAAGGAAGAAGTTAAACGGAGAGCATTTAAAAAGGCTACGGAATCTCTAAGGATAGAATTATCACAACTGGGTGATAATAGCGGAACACTCGGTGCGGCAAAAAACATCCTCTCAAAATTACAAAATTAAAAATACCTTTGGAATATAAAGAGTTTTGGGACTTGTGTCTTGAGAACTGTTATGCGGAAGGTGCACGGGAGAATATGCGGTTCATCCGGTTGCACTAAAAACTTTTGATAATCTGACACTTCTCATGACGTGGCGTTTCAGGTTTGTGTCGGTCTCTTCCAGTCGGTGGGTAAGGGTTTCAATTATTTTTCTCATGAACGTTATGTTATTTGTCAGATTGAATTCAAATGTTTCTTTGTCCATAGAGTGAAGCTTACACTTTGTTTGGGCCACTGCTGAAGCGCTTCGTTTGCTCCCGGTTATTAGAGACATCTCTCCAAAAAAATCACCTTCGTCAAGTGTTGTCAGAGTGATGTCTGAGTCTCCGACTTTTTTTAGTATGGTTATCCTTCCGGTATCAATGAAATACATCTGCCCTCCACCATCCTCTTCTTCTTTAAAGATAATGTCTCCCTCTTTAAAGACGATTTTCTTTTTTGTATATAACAAATCTTTTGTGCTCATTTGTTAGAGTAAACCCTGGCTAGTGTTAAATAACTGAAATAGTATATTTTCTTTAAATAAGTTGCTTTACAACCCAATTTACAGTTATTCTATTGGTTTTACCATAGTGTGTCAACATAGATTTACTGTATTAGTATACTTCTACGGTGTGTATAACGAAGGGTATATTGTTTTGTTCTGATAGAACAACTTTTCTGTAACGTTTTTATCTAAACCTTTAACCTGTTCTGACGAAAAAGATGATAATGTGTGTTGCCTTTTTAATTATATTATTTTATTGATATTCTTATCACTTTTTTTACAATGCCGTTGATAACCTTATTTGTTTAATACATTAAATACAATGACTTGGGGAAATCCGGATGTTACTGAAAAAATTACTAGGTGAAATTCTGGCGGATATGGGATTTGTTACGAAACAACACCTTGAAGAGGCTTTAACAAAGCAGAGGGAGATGCACAAAGAAGAAGTGCTACCGGAACGGCTACAGAGAACCAGGTTAATTTCTGAGGCACGATTGGCGACAAATACGACTCCGGCACTGGGTCAAATATTGATCGATATGGGTGTTACCACAAAGGATCAACTTGATCAGGCCATGAGAAAACAGGAGAACCTGGCTGAAGTGTACAAGTCGTTGGAGAGTGAAAAACTGGGGGCAGTTGTAGAGAAATGTTCGATAATTAATTCTACATTGAACATAGCAGAGGTATTAGAAAATATAATGAAGTACGCAAATCTTGTTACGGATTCATCTGCAAGTACCCTGATGCTGCTGGATGAAGAAACTGGAGAATTGGTATTCAGTGTTCCAACTGGACCAAAGTCTGATAAGTTGACAAATATTCGTATTCCACCTGGGAAGGGAATTGCTGGTTGGGTTGCTGCAAATGAACAACATCTTTTAATTCCTGATGTCAGTAAGGATCCAAGATTTTACGGGAAAGTTGATAAAATAACCGGGTATCAAACAAGGTCAATACTTTGCGTTCCGATTAAGACAAAATCAAAAATGATAGGTGTATTGGAGGTAATAAATAAAGCCGATGGCGTTTCCTTTACCGAAGAGGATGCCATGCTACTTAACTTCTTTGCAAACCAGGTAGCTGTGGTAATTGAGAATGCCAGATACTACGGTGAATTAAAGCATAAATATGAAGAAGAAAAACAGATGCAGGAAAAATATGCAGAGATAGAAAAGCTTCGGGCTTTGGGTTTAATGACATCAGGCATAGCGCATGACTTCAATAATATGTTGGCTATAATTGCAGGGAACATAGACCTTATCGAAATTGAAGAAGACAAAGATAAGATATTAAAAAAGGTACAAATAATCAAGAAAACCGCATTGGGTAGTGCCAAAACAATTAAAAGGCTACAGAAATATGCAAGGACAAAGAATGACGCATTACAGTCTCAGACGATCAATTTTAATAGCCTGGTAGGAGATGCTATAGAAATATCAACTCCGATGTGGAAAGACAGCCCGCAAGAGAAAGGATTTAGTGTAGAAATTGTAGATACTCTGGCAGAAGAAGAACCAGTTGTACTCGGGGATGATACTGATTTGAGAGAGGCTATAATTAATATGATATTCAACTCTGTAGATGCAATGCCACAGGGTGGAGAAATACATATAGTAACGCATACGAAAAATGAAAGTGTATATTTAGAGCTGTCTGATAATGGAACCGGGATGACTGAAGAAACAAAAGACAGAATATTTGATCCGTTTTTTACAACGAAAGGTATAACTCATGGTGGGCTGGGGATGAGTATGCTGTACGGAACAATCAGAAGGCATAACGGATCAGTAGATATAAAGACGGCGCCAGGCAGGGTACAACGTTTACGATAGTATTGCCAAAGGGAAGAGGAAAAAGAGAAAAGAGCGGTGAAAAATCTAATCATACTTTTAAGACTGAAGAAGTGAACATATTGATAATAGATGATGAACCGCAAATAGGTGCTGTGCTGTCAGAAATACTATCAAATCAGGGCCATCAAGCCTCTGTTTTCAATAATGGTAAAGACGGAATAGAAGCGTTGAAAAATGGAGGCTATGAAATGCTGATAACAGATTTAGGAATGCCAGATTTATCAGGGTGGGAAGTAATCAATATTGCCAAGCAGATTGAGCCAGGTGTGATAGCCGGAGTTATAACAGGCTGGGATATATCAGAGGCAGAAGCAAAGCAGAAAGGGGTAGATTTTTTGATAGCTAAACCATTTGAATCAAATCAAGTGGTTCAAACAGTAGCAAAGGCCTTAAAACTTAAAACAGGTTAATAAATAAGTGTTTTTAATTTTAAGAAGAACTCTGTTCATATCGGTATTGTTGTTCTTTGCCGGCTGCACTTACAGTCCATACCAATATAGTTTCTCACTTATAGATCCTTATGTAGAAGATCTCAAATTCGAAGATAAGGATGTTTCATTCCAATTTACACCAACTGCCGAATATATTTGGGTATCCATATATAATAAGACAGAAGGCAGCATTCATTTTGATGTTAACAAGACGGAATACATTGATCCAATGGGAGCATTTCACACTGTTCTGTATGGATGGAGATTTGCGATTGCAATGAAGGATTTTGTATATAACTACAATTATATAGATCCGGTAAGGATTGATCCGAAATCGGAAAGTGAGGGTAATCTATGGATCAATATATGGCCGGGACCCGGAGGGGATATTGGTGAGGGATGGACGTCTGTGAAAGATTCGGATATAGATTATATGGTCCGTGGTATGTTTCCGGGATACTCGTTTCAAGGAAATGGAATAGAGCTTAAAGATTCTACTTTTTTTCTTATCATGCCTATCCAGTTTGACTCTTATACGAGAAACTACGAATTTATGTTTATGATAACAGATGTAGAAGTGGATGGGCCTAAGAAAGATCGGAAGATTTCAAACCATTAATTAATATTTTACACACGTAAAAAACAATTCCGCAACTGCAAAAGGAGCTTTTGCATATCTTAAGCTGCATCATATGCTTATGTCAGAATTCACTTGACTTACCTTCCGTGGATAGTTATATAGACCTTGAGATAGTTTAGCTGAAATGGGCATCCGTTATTGTCTTAGATTATATTGGTAGCGTAGTTATCTGGTGGAAAGAGACGGTTGTTTGTGATGAGTTTCTGTATACGCCAGTAATGAATACTTAAATTGCTGAGTCATAGTATTTTCTTCACAATGAGATGAATAAAATGATTATTAGAAAGCTGGCACCTGCCTTTATTATTTTGGTTTCTCTCTCTTTCGTTCTAACCGGGGATAGCCTTTACGGCCAATCTTTTAAGACTGAGAAACTAACATCAAAGCAAGCGAAGCAACTCGAAGGTATAAAAAAGAACCTTGGTGTCTATCTGCAGGATATTGCAAACCTTAAATCCAATATTAGTACCCTCAAAGAGGAATTAAAGATATTAAACGCTACAATTGAGAAATTGATTGAAGAGAAGACAGAGACAGAGACTTTAGATCTAGTTACAAAGCAAAAAGTAATTGTCGAAAAAAGAGTTAATACCCTGAATGAAACCGTAAGGGTTAGAACAGAGATAAAAGAGATGGCTGACTCTTTGGCAAAGGCGCTGGAAGCCGCCTCAACACTGATTGAAAGAAACAAAAATATAAAGGGTGAAGCCGACCAGCTGCCAGCATCCCAATTTGAAGGTACTCAAAAAGAGGTGGAACTGTTGAAGGCAGGTTTACAGGCGACACTATCAGTTGTTAAGGAAAAGGAAACATATCTTTCGACATCAAAAGTAGCTTGTGATGCGTCAAGATCAACACTTGAAGAAGAAAAAGAGGAACTTAATGAAAAACTGGAAACAATAATTAGTCGTAAACCATCAACACAAGGAGAATTATATGAAATCGATATTACAAAACGTAGTTTAGAAAACGAGATTAAATTAAAGAACGAAGAGGTTAATCTGTTATTGGTTCAAACCGAGCTGGCAAGACGTAATTTGCAAATAGCCCAGATTACAAGGTTGAATAAACAGTTAAAAATAAATGTTCAGACAGGGATTGCTGGCATCTTGTCAGAAAAATTTAAAGAGGCGGAACTGCTGAGAGAGGAAAAAGAAGCCCAGAAAGCTAATAAGGAAGAGGAGGAGAGACAAAGGGTTGCCGAAGAGGAGAAAGCTAGAGCTGAATTAGAAAAAAGGGTAGCGTTAAGGCAAGAGGAGATTGCCGTACAGAAGCAATTAGAGGAGACATCGCCTGACAGAAAAAGGGTTTTAGCTGTTGAGGCAGACGTGCATAAGCAGCATGGAATCATAGCGACAATAAAAGATGAATTGATCACTACAAGTAATGAGAGACATAAAGACCATGCAGAATTTAGAGAAATGCAAAAAAAGATTGAAGAAATACTTGTTGGTGAGAATACTCCCGATGAGATTGCTGTTGAATTAGACTTAATCAGCATAGGTATTCAGAGAATACAGGACAAGACAAAGTCTATTGAAAGTTTACTGGCGGCTGCAGAAAAACAAAAGTCCATCGTAATTGAGAGTTTAAAGAGCTCACACTCCGACTTTTTATCAACTGTACCTGGAGAGAAATCAAACATAAAGAAGGAAGCGGAAGGCTTCTCAGATCCTGCGCTGGGTGAACAGTTAGTAAATCTTGCTGATTTACGTGTTAAACATATTGAGGAGCAAAACGTCCTCATAGATACAAAAATAAATGCGGTAAATAAGCGGCTGGAGCTGAATAGGATTTTATTAGGTGAATTAATTAAAGCCAAGGAAACTCTTTCTCAAATACGAGTCGCCAACGTTTGGGCAAGGCGTGAGAGCAGAATATCGGTCAATACGGTGATTGAGGGTGTAGCAGATTTAGAGAACCTTAAGGACTGGCCTTTGGGTTTCTACAAGGAATCAGTCCGAAATCTAAAGGGTCTCAGGCTCTTCCTGTCAAAGACAGAAAATATTCCGGCATTCGTTATAAAAGTAATTATTATTGTCTTCGTTATCTTTTTCGCTTTCTTTGCAAGGCGCTTCCTGGAGAAATGGGCAAAACATGAAATAGATAGACTTATGGCAATGTCTCCGCAAACGTTTTTCTCATACGAGCTTTTGCCAGGTCTGCTCCGCATTATGCGGAACACATTAACCATGTTCTTCCTGTTTGTAATAGCACTTACAATATCACTTACCGTTCCATCTCATGCGCCGATAATTCTGTCTACCGTTTATGGATTCGCAATTATTTCTGTTTATAAATTCTTAAGGGCTACTGTAGTTGAATCATTGAGCCCGTATACAGGCGTGAGACGATGGGTCCCGATTAGCTACTCCTCTGCAAGGCATATCTTCAAAGGTTTAAATATAATTCTACTCTTTTCAGTAATAACAATAACATGGATATCTGTTTTAAATGCACATGGCTATAAACAAGATGTTATCGAGTTACTATGGTTCATTTACAGGGTAGTTACGATTTCTCTTGCCGTCTGGATAGCTGCCAGGCAACGGTCGGTCTTGTTGAAGATGTTACCTTATTATGAGAGCGCTATTGGCAAGTTCGTCAATAAGGTAATTAACATCCTTTATCCTCTGCTAATTGCGTTTGTTATTCTGCTTTTTGCTATACGAAGCCTTGGGTATGCACAATTAACATATACCTTCATGGTAGTGCTCATCAAGAGTGTGATAGTTGCAGTCATTGCTTCCGCTATATACCGGTTTTTACTGAGACGTCTATCATTATCGAAGGATCGTAAGTTAGAGTTGAGAAGGCAGCTTGGTGACAAGGATTTCGAATCTGAGGAAGCGTCTTTAAATCTGGCATTCAGGATTTACAAGGGCTTGCTGGATTATGGTATTTTAGTTATAGCGGTAGTCATAATAGTTGGAATGTGGAACAGCACATTTAAAGATGTTGTAAGCTCACAGGCAGCTCCAACGTTGTTTCGAGAAATTTATGAAAGCGTTTTATATGTGCTTATTTCGATAAAGAATGGTTTGACATATAAATTTGTGCTTGCTGAGGGGAGATATACAACGCCGTTTAAGATGTTAATAGCCATTTTAGTACTGGTGGCTGCCTTCGTATTTACCAGATATTTAAAAAATGTATTACGAACAAAAGTTTATGAAAAGGCTCAGTTAGAGCAAGGTGCCCGTCACGCAATTTCATCCGGGGTAACATATTCTATTATTGCCGTGGCGATACTCATAGGTATAAATATAGCAGGGATCCCTTTAAGAAGCCTAACCATATTTGCCGGTGCATTCGGTATTGGTCTGGGCTTTGGGATGCAGAATATAATCAATAATCTTGTAAGTGGTATTATAATTTTCTTTGAAAAACCGATAAAGATAGGTGATGTAATAACTCTGAATAAGGAGATTGCAGGCAAGGTTGAAAAAATCAGTATTAGAAGTACTATGATAAATACCTTTGACAGGAAAACAGTGGTTGTGCCTAACTCAAAGTTTCTGGAGAGTAACGTAGTAAACTGGGTTCATGGTGGTGACATGTTGCTAAGGTCTAAAATAGTAATAGGTGTTGCGTACGGTTCAGATACTGAATTGGTAAAGAATTGCCTGCTCAAAGTGGTGGATTTACATCCGGACGTAAAGAAAGATCCAGTGCCGATAGTACGCTTTGCTGAATTTGGGGAAAGTTCACTAAACTTTGAGTTGTACTTCTGGGCTCATATACTGGACAGGTGGATGGCTATCAGCGACCTGAATTTTGCAATTGATAAAATGTTTAGAGAAAATAACATCGAAATACCATTTCCTCAGAGAGATCTGCACATTCGTTCTGATAAGCCTGTCGAAAAAGAATTTCCCTCATTAATTGATAAAGATAAAAATTTAGATTTGAAAAATAACCAAATAGATGGATAAGTTTGTGCGGGATAACAACCTGCCTTAAGTCGTTTTAGAGCAAACACTGGTTTCACTGAATTACTAACCATCTGGAATCATGCCATTTTCCATATTCTGTATACTCCTCACTTTCTGTCTGAAAGTACTGCCATGAAGCACATTGGCGTATTACTCTGAAGGACGTGCAAATCCATGAAGATGTGGGCAAAACGCTAATATCAGCATAAATCATTTCTCTTGACCTTGGAGATTTTATCAATATAATTAAACAGTTTCTTGTCTTTACGTTTGTAAAAAATGTTCTATTAGCAGCATTTAAACATATTAGTCAATAATCTGTTGATTTAGTTAACAGATGATAGTGTGTTGCACAAATTGCGGAATGTATTAGTTTATCAGTTTATAAATGAAAAGGAGGGTAAGTATTATGGCATTGGATCCCACTAAACATGCGGATTGGGAAATAGCTGAAGATTCTGAGGCAGGGATGAAGACCGTTTATCAGCTGGCAGATCAGTTGGGTATTGAGAAGGATGAACTGCTGCCTCACGGACACTACGTAGCAAAAATTGATTTTAACAAGGCAATTAACCGGCTGGAGAGCAAGCCGGATGGTAAATACGTAGATGTAACTGCAATCACACCAACTCCTCTGGGTGAAGGAAAATCTACTACAACTATGGGCCTGGTACAGGGTCTTGGAAAAAGAGACAAAAATGTTGTTGGTGCTATTCGCCAACCGTCCGGTGGACCTACTATGAATATCAAGGGATCTGCTGCTGGCGGTGGACTTTCTCAGTGCATACCGTTGACTCCTTTCTCCCTGGGACTCACAGGAGATATAAATGCAATAATGAATGCACACAATCTGGGTATGGTGGCGCTTACATCCAGGATGCAGCATGAGTATAACTATAACGACGAACAGCTTGCTAAAAGGAATCTGAAACGCCTCAATATTGATTCCAATAATATAAATTTCAAGTGGATTATAGATTTTTGTGCACAGTCGCTTAGGGATATCACGATTGGTATCGGTGGAAAGATGGATGGGTTTATGATGCAGTCAGGATTTGCCATTGCTGTTTCTTCCGAGATTATGGCGATACTCTCAGTTGCAAAAGATCTGAAAGATATGCGTGAGAGGATGGCTAAAATTGTACTGGCCTATGATAAATCAGGCAAGCCTGTTACAACTGCTGATATAGAGGTTGATGGTGCTATGACTGCGTGGATGGTTGAAGCTCTTAATCCAAACCTGATGCAGACCATTGAAGGGCAGCCGGTATTAGTACATGCGGGGCCATTTGCAAATATTGCCATTGGACAATCCTCAATTGTAGCAGATAGGCTTGGGTTAAAGCTGGGTGATTATAATGTAACCGAATCCGGTTTTGGTGCGGATATAGGATTTGAAAAGTTCTGGAATCTGAAATGCCGTTTCTCAGGAAATAAGCCTCATGCAGCAGTTCTTGTTGCCACTATCAGGGCGCTTAAAAGCCATGGTGGCGCTCCGATTCCTATTCCTGGAAAACCTTTGGATCCGGTTTACACGGAAGAGAACGTTGAATATGCTGTGAAAGGGGCGGAATCGAATCTTCTGCATCTTGTTAATGTGGTAAAGAAGGCAGGTATCAATCCTGTAGTCTGTATAAATCATTTCTATACAGATACGGATGATGAGGTAAATGCGGTACGAAAGGTAGTCGAAGATGCCGGAGCCCGTGTTGCTCTCTCCAAACATTGGGAAAAGGGTGGAGAAGGTGCCCTGGAGCTGGCTGATGCCGTAGTAGATGCATGTAACGAAGAGAACAACTTTAAGTTCCTCTATGAGTTGGAAACCCCTTTGAGCGAGCGTATAAATATGATTGCTACAGAGGTTTACGGTGCAGACGGAGTTGATTATTCTCCGACAGCTCAGGCAAAGATCAAGGCGATGGATGTTGATCCGGAAGTTTCCAAGCTTGGAATATGTATGGCGAAGACGCATCTTTCCCTCACGGATAACCCAATGCTCAAGGGTGCTCCAAAGGGCTGGAGATTGAATATCCAGGAGGTATTAACATTCAAAGGAGCTGGATTTGTTGTGCCATTTGCTGGAACAGTGAAACTTATGCCGGGAACATGCTCTGATCCTGCTTACAGACGTGTAGATGTAGACGTGGAAACAGGCAGAGTAAAGGGACTTTTCTAGGTTTGACTGCTTAGGCATTATTAATATAAGTAGTATTAGAGAGTTGTTAATAGCGAGAGGGCTATATTTTGTTGTATACAAGATATAGCCCTTCTTGCAAAATGGGCTTTAGGGTCTTAATAGAAACTGGATTTTATTTTTAGTAGGAAGGATTTATTTACATCATGGAATTATATAGCAATAGATTTACGAGAAATATTTTGAAGTTATCAATAATAGGCTTAATCTTTATTCTCTCTTGCGGAAAGGTTGAAGAGCAGGTAAGCGATAGCGATCCTACTGTTCAATGGTACACCAAGCTTGGGTTTAAAGAAGATATGAAGAAAATAAAGGGTGATACAACTCTTCTGACACGTAGAATGGGTGAAGGCGATTGGGCCGATGCGGTGGAGTTGTGCGAGACATTAGAGAAATCATTTGCCTCACTAAATCTTTCCAGTGATGAAATACCGGAAGAGTATTTTGAGCTTCAACAGATGTTTAATGATAACCTGGCAAAGATTAAGAAAACGTGTCAGGCGGAAGATTTTGATACTTCTGATGATAGATTAAGGGCATTAAAACAGTCCTGTAGTTACTGTCACCGTATTCTCCGTAAAGAACTTGATAGAATGAATATGGAAACAGATTTTGAAGTGGCAGTGGACAAGATATATAAAGGCAAGCCGCCGGAAACAGTTAAATAGAGAGGAACCATGAAGGTATTGGTAACTGGCGGTGCGGGGTTTATTGCATCTAATCTTGTAGATAATCTGATTTCTCAAGAACATGATGTAGTAATAATTGATAATCTGACTACGGGTAAAGAAGAAAATATTAATCCAAAGGCAACTTTCTATAAAGAGGATATTTGTAATACAGAAAGTCTGGAGAAAATATTTGCAGACGAAAAGCCTGATATTGTCAACCACCACGCAGCTCAAGTTGACTTGAGGAAATCTGTAGTGGATCCCTTATATGACGCACAGATGAATATAATAGGATCCTTAAACCTGATAAACATATCAAGTAAACATAATGTAAAGAGGTTCGTATATGCTTCTACCGGTGGCGCTGTATATGGAGAACCCAGGTATCTGCCGGTAGATGAAGAGCACATAGTAGATCCTCAATCGCAATATGGTGTGAGCAAGCATACTGTTGAGCATTATCTGTTTGTTTTCAGGGAGACCCATAACCTGTCTTATATCGTTTTGCGGTATCCGAATGTTTACGGCCCCAGACAAGACCCTCATGGCGAAGCCGGTGTTGTTGCGATATTTACTGAACAGATGCTTGATGGTAAACAATCAACGGTCTTTGGTGATGGGACAAAAACAAGAGACTATGTCTATGTAGGTGACTTGGTAAACGCAAATATGAGTGCCATGTTTAATGAAGCAGGCTTGAGTGGAGAAATATTTAACCTTGGTTGGGGTAAAGAGATAAAAGATATTGAAGTCTTCGAGGCTGTCAGAGACGCTTTGGGCCTCAGCGTGGAGCCACAATTTGACGAGAAACGTCCGGGTGAAATCGACCGGATCTGCTTAACAAATGCTAAAGCTGCAAAAGGGTTGGGTTGGAGCCCTAAAGTGGAATTCCGGGAAGGAATAAAACTGACAACTGATTTTTATAAGGAAAGAAGAAAACAAACGTCTTGAAGTGATAATTTCCGCATCAAAATGTAGATTACCTCTTTGTCCACTGGAAGCCTGCTCTTGCACCCTTTCGACCGTATTTCTTCCGCTCTTTCATCCTGCTGTCTCTAGTCAAGAGGCTTGCGCCCCTTAAGCTTTCTGTAAGCAATTCATCTGCTTTTAAAAGTGCCTTGGAGATGCCCAGCGAAATTGCCCCGGCCTGACCGGTTGCGCCACCGCCACGAACATTCACATAGACGTCATATTGTTTATCAGTGTTTGTGGTCTTTAGTGGTAGTTGGGCTTCGTTCCTGTCGCGATCTCTGCCAAAGTAATCACTCAGCTCTCTGCGGTTTACCATAAACTTTCCTGTACCTTTTCTGATTCTGGTCCTTGCGACAGATGTTTTTCGCCTGCCTGTGCCCCATATGAATTTTGTTTCGTCAGTCATTTTGTTTCCTTATAATAATTAAATTTCCAGAGTTTTGGGCCGTTGGGCTTCGTGAGAATGATCCGGGCCAGCATAAACTTTTAATTTCTTTAACATTGCACTACCGAGTTTTGTTTTTGGCAACATCCTTTTTACTGCTAAAGTTACTATTCTGTCCGGATGCTTTTCCATCCACTTTTTTATAGGAATCTCCTTGAATCCTCCGGGATAGCGTGAATGAGAATAATAAACCTTTTCATCCATCTTATTGCCGGTTAGTTTTATTTTTTCCGCGTTAGTAACAACAACAAAATCACCTGTGTCAACATGCGGAGTGTATGTGGGTTTGGTTTTTCCCTGAAGAATCATCGCAATGCGACTTGCCATTCTTCCCAGGACTTTGTCGGTGGCATCAATTACATGCCAATCTCTTTCTACGTCTTCTTTCTTAGCTATAAAAGTCTTAGTCATGGTTTCGTGTAAATCTCAATAAAAGTGATTTGCAAAGCAGTTAATACAGTTCCTTTGCCTGTAAGAATTTAAACACTATCATATATCATACAAGCAGAAACCTGTCAATGTTTTTATTTGATTTAATCGAGAAAGTCATTAAAATAGCGCTTTTGAAAAGAAAGGGAGTGCATTTTGCAAAAAATAGATATCTTCTTCCCGTCTCTAAAACACCAGATATGGCGATGGACTTATTACTTCTTCAATAAAGAAGAGGTTACGCTATCAGTAGAGAAAAGGAAAGGAGAATGTAAACGGTGTGGCGGTTGCTGCCATACTTCGTTTCGATGCTCCAGTCTTACGTTTGACGAAAATGGTTATGCAATGTGTGAAGAGCATGATCGTAGACCTCATATGTGTAAACTATACCCATTTAGTAAAAGAGACCATTTTCCACATCTGAGGGACGAGTGCGGACTCTGGTATGACGAATAATTTATCCTGTTCGCAAATTTCCGCTTTATTATCACCAATTAAAGGGCTGCCTGGTAGTTATCACAACTTGACTGGGAACTTTATCTGTGAAACTATTGTAGCACTGTTTAACTGTCTTGATCAATATAATAAGAGAAGTTGGAATTTTACATACTCCTGTTCACTCCGGCAATAAATCAATAGAGAGGAGATTTTTTTTATGAAGAAGACCAGAATGAAAATATTTATAATTTCCGCAGTACTCTTTTTTTGTACAAACTCCTTTGGCCAAAAACTGGCGCTGGATGTAAGAGAGCACACACTCGACAACGGTATAAAATTATTGATGTTGGAGAAACACGATGTTCCCATAGTTTCACTCAGAATCGTTTATAAGGTTGGTTCCGTAAATGAGCATCCCGGGATTACAGGTGCGTCTCACCTGTTCGAACACATGATGTTTAAGGGTACGGAAATTTTCGGAACTAAAGACTACGATAGCGAAAAACCTCTTTTGACAAAAGAGGATGAACTCATTTCTGGTATTACAGCTGAAAAATCAAAGGGGAATGAGACAGACAGTAAAAAACTGGAAAAATTGCAAGAGGAATTGGAAGAGGTATGGAAAGCACAAAAGGAATTGATTGTTAAGGATGAAATGTGGTCTATCTATCTCAAGAATGGTGCTACCGGACTTAACGCATCGACAGGGAACGATGCAACCTATTATTATTGTAACTTGCCGTCAAACAGACTTGAATTGTGGGCATTTATGGAGTCTGACCGCATGAAAAATCTCGTATTGAGAGAGTTCTATTCTGAAAGGGACGTTGTGATGGAAGAGAGACGTATGCGTACGGAAAACAGTCCGTTCGGTTTACTAATAGAGCAACTGAATGCCGCTACTTTTACGGCTCATCCTTATAGCTGGCCTGTTATAGGCTGGATGTCAGATATTAAAAATATGAAAAAGGCGGCTGTTGCTGAGTATTTTGAGCAATACTATTCACCGAACAATGCAGTGATAGTTGTTGTTGGGGACATAAATCCTGATGAAGTTGTTGATCTTATTGAAAAATACTTTGGTGATATCGAACGACAGCCTGCTCCTCCAGAAGTTACGACTGTAGAACCTGAACAGATAGGAGAACGTAGGGTTTATGTAGAATATGATGCCAACCCCGTGCTATCTATTGCTTACCATAAGCCTGCAATTGGCCACCCGGATCAATATGTATTTGATGTTATCGAAGCAATCCTTTCAACCGGGAGAACTTCGAGGTTGTATAAAAGCTTGATAGAAGAAAAACGTATTGCCGTAATGGCTCATGCGTATGGCGGGGCGTCCAAGTATGCCGATACCTTCATCTTCTTCTCTTCGCCTCGACATCCCCATACAGCAGAAGAGGTTGAAGAAGCGATATACGAAGAGTTGGAAAAGCTGAAAACAACTCCTGTAACAGATCATGAACTGCAAAAAATTAAGAACCAATTGGAAGCCGGCTTCGTAAGGAGCCTGGAATCTGCATCGGGACTTGCCAGTGAAATATCATCATACGAAGCAATTGCCGGATGGAGGTACATTAATACGCTTGTAGAAAGGACAGTAGCTGTGACTCCGGAAGACATTATGCGTGTTGCAAATAAATATTTTAAGAAGACCAACAGAACGGTAGCGATCTTAGTGAATAATAAAAAGAAAGGAAAGGAAGCCACTCATGAAAACAAAGGAAGTTAATTTTTCACTAAGTCATCTGTTCATTTTGATTCTTATGTTGTTAAGTTTCTCTGTTGGACAGGCAAAAACAGTTTTTGCGTATGATGAGCATAGCGGGCAGGCGATTGAGCCGGTTATGACGGCACCTCAATCTGAGGGGGCAAAGATAGTATCTGCATTTGAATACGAACCAATTGAGTTTACTCCGCCAAAGCCTGAAAGGGTGGTTTTGGACAACGGAATGATTCTTTATCTTCTTGAAGACCATGAGTTGCCTCTATTCAAAATTACTGCCCATTTCAGGACAGGTGCCATTTATGAACCTGAAGAAAAGGCGGGACTTGCGAGTCTGGTTGGAAGCGTAATGAGAAGAGGCGGTACAAAATCAAGAACACCGGAACAGATGAATGAAGAGTTGGAATTTATTGCCGCATCTGTTGAGACTGGGATTAGCAGAGAATCAGGTAGCGCATCCCTCTCTACAATGAAGAAGGATATTGATAAAGGTCTGGAGGTTTTTGCGGATGTGCTGATGAATCCTGCTTTCCCGGAGGATATGATCAGGAAGGAGAAAGATGAAATACTGGAAGATATCAGGCGAGAAAATGATACTCCCAGAAAGATCATTTTCAGAGAGTTCAGGAAGATAATGTATGAGGCAGATCATCCGTACAGTAGAAAAATAATAGGGTATAAAGATACCGTAGAAAATATAACCAGAGATGACATGATTGCTTTCCATAAAAGGTATTTTTGCCCGAACAATGTTATTATGGGTATATCCGGTGATTTTGATACCAAGGAGATATTAGAAAAACTAAATAACGTTTTTGCAGATTGGGAAAAAACAGTGATAGATTTTCCGGAAGTGCCTGCAGTTGAGAAGAAATTCCAGAGGTCTATAAATTATATTTACAAGGATGTAAACCAGGCCAGTGTGGTTTTTGGGCACATAGCCATCAACCGGTTAAATAAAGACTATTTCCCAATCAAGATAATGAACTTTATCCTTGGAGGCGGTAGCTTTACTTCCAGAATACCAAGCAAAGTCCGTTCAGACGAAGGGCTTGCATATTCGGCGTACAGTGGATTTCATACGCCAAGGGATCTTGGTTTCTTCTTCGCATCGTGCCAGACTAAGAGCGAGTCTACAGTAAAAGCCATAAACTTTGCCCTGGATGAGGTAAGGAAAATCAGGGAAGAGTACGTTGGTGATGATGAATTAGAGCTGGCAAAGGATACATATATAAATCAGTTTATCTTTAAATTTACATCAAGTGCCAGTATCGTTGGTCAAATGGTAGGTATAGAATATGAAGGCCTGCCATTAGACTATCTTGATACCTATGTAGAGAATATAGAGGTAATTACCAAAGAAGATATAGCTCGTGTCGCAAAAGAGTATTTGCATCCTGATGATATCAAATTGCTCGTTATTGGCGATATGGAACAATTTGATAAACCGTTAAGTGAATTTGGAGAAGTAAATACAATTGAGTTGAAAAGTGAACAGGAATAACAGATAGATATTTTATGATACCGGGCATCCGTACCTCGGTTGTCCGGTATTAGCATCAAGAACCCTCTTTAATATCTAGCATTTACAGGATTAGAGACGTTAAATGCCCCTCCTTAAAAAGAAAAATATTCTTATTACCGCCGGTTCAACTCGTGGTTATCTGGACGTTGTTCGTTACATAACCAACACATCAACAGGGAAACTCAGCAGTGAAATAGCGTATGAAGCAATGAGTCGCGGCGCGATTGTTACATATGTTTACGGTACAGATAGTCTGTTTCCTGTGATTCAAGATAAAGATGACATAAAATCTTCACAGCTCAAATTAATCGAAATTGAAACGAATGATGATCTGGTTGAGGTTATTCGTGGAAAATTGAAGAAGAAGAGATTTGATGCCGTTGTTCATGCTATGGCGGTGGCAGATTACGTGCCGGCCAGGGCTAAACCTGACAAGACGCCTTCAAAAAAGAGAGAATGGTTGCTTAAGTTGGTAAAAACTCCAAAGGTTATAGCCATTATCAGGGATATCTGGCCTGATGCATTGCTCGTGGGTTTTAAATTAGAGGTAAACAGAACAAAAGACGATCTGGTAAAAACAGCCAGAATATTCTTAAAAAAGAGCAGGGCCGACATGATCGTGGCAAATGATTACAAAAGCATCTCCCGCAAACGTCATATCGCATATATGGTTACAGGTGACAGTAAAATACCTAAGCCATTAAAAGGCAAACCTGAGATAGCAAAAAACGTAGTTTCATACCTGGAAAACACCCTCAAATAAGAACTGATCCTAGTTTTTGTTTGACTAAGAGCGTGTTTAAAATATAATAAAGTCTTTTATAATTTTCAATATATGACCGTTAAGGCTTTGCTATAGAAAGCTTTCCGGTCTTAGGGAGTTTCGGTTTAATGGAATGGGATGAAGAGGCAAGTTCAAGGCTTGAGAAAATACCCATTTTTGTACGAAGAATGGCTCGCTCAAAGATCGAAAAACGTGCCAGCGAAAAGGGAAAGAGCACTGTAACCCTGGAAGACGTTGAAGATGCTAAGGCAAGTTTTATGGGAACCGGAAGCGTTAAAAGTGATAAAGGCGTTATAAATGCAAATCCGTTTTCTCTGGACTCAAAAGCGGGAGAAGACAAGTACGAAATCCTGAAGAGATCAGATGAGTATGTAGAGGAAGATGGATTCCCGGCGATGTACAATATTGACATATGTCGTGGAGAGGACGTTGAGTGTCCGTTTCTGATAGCAGGGATCAAAGGGCTTCAACAGAAAATGAAGGATAGGCTCAGAGAGAATGAATTCAGCAAAAAGCTGATAAGCAGGATAGATGGTAAAATCCTTCCTCATCAGAGGTTGAAGATTGCGATAGCCAGTTGTCCGAATTGCTGTTCGATGCCTCAGATCAGGGATTTTGGTGTACACGTTAGGGCGACGGTATCTGTCGATGAGAATTTTGAGTGTAACGGTTGTGGGAATTGTTTGAGAGCGTGCAAAGAAGGTGCGATCAGGATTTCTGGAATGTCAGATGAACCGTCGGAAAACGGGAAAAAGGTTGTTACAATCAATTATGACCGTTGTGTGCATTGTGGCTTATGTGCCGAGGTTTGTCCTACAGGTACCATAAAGAGAGATAAAAAATGCTTCCGTGTGATGATTGGAGGCAAGCTGGGCAGACATCCTCAATTTGCAGATGACCTCGTTGAGTTTGCAGATGAATCCGAAGTGCTCAATGCCCTGGATGTATGTGTAGACGCGATACTGAATGAGAAGAAAGAGAAGCGTTTTGGTGAGCTGGTGAGAAAGATTGGTATTGAAGAATTTAAAAGAAGGTTAAAAGGAAATAGAGACTCTTCACCTGAACAGGTGAGTGATAAAGAGACAGTACATTCTGGAATGCGTAATTAGGCGTGGCAAAGAGAGCTGCGTCAACTCCGTACATTTTTTCTAAAAGATGGGAAATATAATAAAATGTCATTAAGCGATACTGATAAAAAAATATTACAAAGGCTTCAATCAAATATTCCTCTGACGCATAGGCCATTTCTTGATCTTGCCGAAGAGTTGGATCTTGATGAAGATCTGGTTATTGAAAGAGTAAAAGCCATGGTTGATGGTAAATACGTCCGCCGTTTAGCTCCTATCATAAACACCCAGGCGGTTGGGAACTCTGCAACACTTGCGGCTATGCAGGTACCGGATAAAAAAATTGATGAAGTTGCTGAGGTGATAAACGGATATAGTGGAGTCTCTCATAACTATTTAAGAAAAGGGAGGAACAAAGAACTTCCTCTCAACATCTGGTTTACGATGTCAGCACCATCGCAGGAAAAGCTAGAAGAGAACATCAAAGAGATAGAGACTCGCACAGGTTTTGACGTTCGCATGCTTCCAACTACTAAAAAATTTAAGATAGGCGTGAAATTTAAAATATACAGAAAAGGATAATTCATGACAGAAGATCTAGATATTAAACTGATTAAATATACTCAGGAAGGTTTGCCCCTGACAAAAACCCCATACAAAGACATAGCTGATGGAGTGGGTATGACCGAGGAAGAAGTTATAGGCAGATTAAAGGCTCTGCTGGAAAACGGAAAGATAAGGCGTCTTGCGGCTTCTATCGCTCACAGAAAGATAGGGATAAACTCCAATGCTATGACTGTATGGAAAGTTTCCCAGGATAAGGTGGAGGAGTGTGGAAAAATCATGGCGGCTTTTGAAGAGGTTACACACTGTTACGAACGTCCTACATTTCCCGGATGGGAGTATAATGTGTTCACCATGATTCATGGTTACACGGATGAGGAGTGTGAAAACGTTATAAGCAGCATAAAAGAGAAGACCGGTCTTGACGATTACGTAATGCTGTATAGCGAAAAGGAATTCAAAAAAGTAGGGGTAAGGATTTAAGCCTGACTTGCGCAGGTTTTATTTGTAATTTTCAAATTGCACGGCGAAATCGTAATCCTGGTCTTTGATTGTCTGCATAACACTCTGCAGATCATCTATCTTTTTTCCTGTTAACCGGATTTTATCTTCCTGGATTTGTGACTGTACTTTTATCTTCATGCCCTTTACGAGCTTGACGATATCTTTCGCTTTGTCCATAGGTATACCTGACTGAAACGTAATAATCTGCCTTATGGTATTTCCCAGGGCATTTTCGGTCTTTCCAAAATCCAGTGCTTTTGATGGGATGGCTCTCTTTGCAAGTTTTTCTGTTAATATATCTGTCAGGCTTTTAAGCTTGTAGTCATCATCAGCAATCAAAGTTATAGTGTCATCTTTGTTTAAGGTGATTGTCGACTTGCTTCCTTTGAAATCGTATCTCACCGCCAGTTGCTTTTTGGCTTGATCAACAGCGTTCTTAACCTCGTGCATCTCTACTTTGCATACAATGTCAAGCGAATGTTTGTCTGCCATATTTAGTATCTCCTAAAACGCATAAAGTGGTTTTTAGTTTAATAACATATTCTCTCTTTTGGCTTATCCATGATAAGCTATTTAAAAGCTTGATTCCGCATACTACAGGAAATAGAGTATTTCGTCAAGAGGGACATAATAGGGTAAATATAGGTTGACTTTTGTGTTTATGGGTGGTACAAAATATAAAATTGTAACACGATAGGAAGGGTTGAACTATGGATGATGTAGTCAGGTTTGGGGTTTCAATGGACTCCCGGCTTCTCAAACAATTTGACAAGTATATAAACCAGAAAGGTTATGCAAACAGGTCAGAGGCTATCAGAGATCTGATTAGAAACAATCTGGTGGATGAGGAGTGGAAGGTTGGTACAGGGGAAACCGTTGGAACCGTTACGATCATATACAATCATCATAAGCGTGAATTGACAGACACCTTGACAAACATTCAGCATAAATACCACGCATCTATGATTTCCACTATGCATGTGCACCTTGATTCTCATAACTGCCTGGAGGTTCTGGTAGTGAAAGGCAAGGCGAGGGAAATAAAGATAATTGCTGACAGGCTTATCGGCACAAAAGGTGTAATACATGGAAAGCTGACGACGGCTACTTTGGGTAAAGATTTTAGATAGATTTTTTTGTTTCTAGGTGCTACCGATTTTATATTTATGCTACTGAAAGGATTATAAAAATTGCACGAAATTATTATTATTACCATTACGGCTGCATCCATAGGCCTGTTTCATACAATGCTTGGCCCTGACCACTATCTGCCATTTATTGTAATGGCACGGGCAAGGAAATGGTCGCTGGCAAGGACATCGTTTATAACCGTTTTATGTGGTATTGGGCATGTGTCAAGTTCCGTTGTTTTAGGTATTATAGGAATAGCTCTTGGGATCTCTTTAAATAAGTTAGGGGCAATCGAATCGTTCCGAGGAGGATTTGCGGCTTGGTTGCTTATCGCTTTCGGACTTGGGTATTTCGTCTGGGGAGTATTCACTGCGCGAAAGAACCGGCCTCACAAACATTGGCATGCACATGGTGATACGAGCATGCCGATCCACAAACATAAACACAAACATAATGAAGCGCAATTACATGTCCATAAGGGGGAAAAGGCAAAGAGCCTTACTCCCTGGATACTCTTTACCATCTTTGTATTCGGGCCTTGCGAGCCTTTGATCCCGTTACTGATATATCCTGCGGCAAAGAGCAGTACTCTTGGTCTGGTGTTGGTAACGAGTGTCTTTGGTGTAGTGACGATTGCAACAATGCTGAGCATTGTCGTACTTTTGTCTCTGGGAGCAAATCTTCTGCCTATGGGACGACTGGAACGGTACACTCACGCCCTGGCAGGTGCTACCATCTGCCTCTGCGGAATAACCATTAGATTTCTTGGGCTGTGATCTGTCAACATGTGGCTTCCCATTTGTCCTCTAACCAGTTATAGTGTTCCCTTGGTCTGAAATTATTTTTATATGACATCTTCTGGCACTCTTTAACATAATAACCAAGGCAATAGTATTTCAGTCCAAGGGATCGTGTATGCTCTATCTCCTTCAAAATGCTGAAGGTCCCCAGCCCCAGATGTGAAAATTTTGTGTCATAGATAAAGTAGACACTGCTCAGGCAGTCTTCACCTCTGTCCAGGAAGCCCAGGCCAATCAACTCACCATCAATATAGTATTCTGACTGAAGGCTTGGGGTGGAGGGTGAGAAGAAGCCGGAGATGAATTCATCCAGATCGCATTCCTGTGAGAAACGCTGCTTTGAATGGTCCTGGTAAATCTCAAAGGCCCTTCCGCTGAATTTAAGCGGGCCGAAAACCACATCGATATTACTGTTCTTTTTCAGATTACGCCTCTGGCTTTTAGACGGTTTAAATTCGTCACATAAAACCCGAACGGGAATACATTCGCTACAATCGGGACAGGAGGGTTGGAAAAAATATACTCCAAATTTTCTCCACCCTTTTGCAAGCAGAAATGAAATGTCGGATTCGTTCAGCTCACTTGCAAGAAAATATCTGATCTGCTTTTTTCTGTCCGGCAGATAAGGACAGAGAGAAAGCTCTCCTATATCCAGTTCTCTATGCAAGATCATAATTTGTCCCTCACACGAAGCTCCCCTGACAAAAGGCGCCGAGGATAAACACAAGAACTCAAAGCAAAACTAAAGAAATAGAGTGTAGGATCGGTTAAGCGAAGCGAAACCATCATTTTTGCTAGAATATTTTTGTGATAAATATGCCGATTATGACAACACTTATAACCAGCTTTATTATTACACCACCGAGAAAACCGACTAGTGTGCCTACGCCTGATTTAAACGCACCTTTTAAATCCTTACCAAAAAGCAGTTCAAATGATACTGCACCAAAAAAAGGGCCGAAAACCAGCCCGACAATTCCACCCATAAAAAAACCGGCTATACCACCTATTACAGATCCAATCAAGCCCCATCTTGTTGCTCCATATTTTTTTGCCCCAATAACACCGCCAAGGTAATCAAGGACAAGAGAGACGATAGTTAAGATGGCCAGGATCAGGAGAAGAGACCATCCAATGGTTTCAAATCCATCGCAAGCTGCGTATATAAAAACACCTGCCCATATCAAGGGGGTACTTGGAATAATAGGGAATATAATTCCGGCAAGCCCTCCAAGCATGACCAGTAACGAAATGATTAAAATAGTTATGTGGTATGCGTCCATTCTTCTTCCCGAGCCTTATATCGGCATTAAGTCTCTGCCAGCCAGCTTTGCGCCCAGTCGCCATGATACTGTTGTCTGTCTCCGCTCTTTTTTTGTTAAATCCGTATATAGCTCAAGAGCGTTACCGCTTGATTTAATATCCTTGCTTATTGCTTCAGCAGCAAACAGGCCTGAGGTCAATGCGCATGAAATTCCCTCGCCAAAAGCGTTCAGAAATCCCGCCGCTTCACCTACCAGGAGAACGTTGTCTTTGCCAAGGTAGAACTTTCCTTCAGGGCACATATTGTTTCCAATACATCCTGATTTTCTGACCATCTTTCCGCGCTTAAGATTAAACTTGTTCTCCAGCAACTCAGTGTATTTCAGGAGATATGGTTTTATCTTCTTTCCTTTTGCCGCCGCGGTACCAAAGACTTGCAAGCCATCCTTAACACTGAACCACGCGTAAACTTCACCGTATTGGGGTTCCAGAAAACCGTGATAATATTCAGGATCCAGGTTTGAACTTCCCTCATAGTAATTCTGGTACGCGGTAAACCATTTCAGACCCTTTTCAAATTCGGGTTCAAGTTTTGCCCTGATTACTGACTTGCCGCCTTCCGCGCTTATCAGGTACTTACACTTAATATCTATCACTTCATCATTTAAGTTATCATGAACCTTCAGAAGGACATAGTCACCACTCTCACTGAAGCCTGTCAGGAGATGGCAATCTTTAATCTCTGCTCCGGATTTCTTGACAAGCCAGTAGTCATACTCAGAGCGCCATATGTTTGGTACTCCGTGGCCGTCCTTAGTGAAAGGATAATCTTTGTAGTTATCGCTATCAGACCAGAACCTTACTCCCTTTAAAAGTTCAGGAGTAACGTATGCTGACTTTGGGATCTCTCCAAAATATTTTTCGGTAATATCCAGAGATTTTTTGAAGATAATGCCGGAGCATATCTTGTACCTGGGAAGTCCCTTTTTTTCCAGCACCAGGACGCTCAGCCCTTCATTCACCAGGCCCTTTGCAGCTGCTGCCCCTGAGGGTCCCGAGCCGGCTATTACAACGTCGTATTCGTTTTTCATCAGTTAGTTCTAATATGTTTTCGTGAGAAATAGTCTTTGGTTAAACTTATCACTACACTGCTTAATGCAATAATAGCGATAAGGTTTGGTATTGCCATTAAACCCAGTGTGATATCAGAAAAGTTCCAGACAAATTCCAACTGTACCATTGCGCCTACAAAAAGAGCTACCACATAAACACAACGGTAAGGCATGATTGCTCTCCTGCCAAATAGATATTCTGTACAACGATCTCCATAATACGACCAGCTTATGGCGGTAGATATGGCAAACAGTATCAGGCCTATCGCAACAATAACACCTCCAAAATATGGTATTCCTGCGTTGAATGCATTTTTTGTTAAAACCGATGAGTCTGCTTTGCCGGTCCACTCTCCCGTGATGATGATTACCAGTGCAGTCATGGTACATATAACCAGGGTGTCAATTAGTGGACCCATCATTGCAACAAGGCCTTCACGTACAGGCTCTTTTGTCTTTGCAGCAGCGTGTGCAATCGGAGCGCTTCCAAGCCCGGCTTCATTGGAGAATGCAGCCCTTCTGACTCCCCACGTTATTGCGTACAATACCGTAGCTCCGGCAAAGCCTCCCGTTGCTGCAGTTGGTGTAAATGCATGTTTGAAGATCAGGTAAAATGAATCTGCTATACTGCCGTAGTTCCAGAGGATAATAAAAAGCGCTCCCGCTACATATATTGAGGACATAACAGGTACGAGTCTGCTCGCAACCTTTCCAATCCTCTTGATACCACCAATAATTACCATGCCGACGATTGCAGAGATTGCTACTCCAAGAATTGCCCTCAATAAAGGTTTTTCAGGTACAACGGTAGAAATTTTACCATTACTTAACTTATTGATACTGCCATCATCATTTATAAACCCAAGATTATTTATCAGTTTATCGTTGTCTGAAGATGCAATTGTAAACTCATTATTGCCTTCCGTAAAATCTGTAAACTCAATGCTGTTTCTATCTGTAGCTATTTCTGCCATGACGATTTGGGATCTGTTCCCGGGATGATCATTTATAGCATTTAACAGGTCGCTTACTGTTCTGGCACGGGAGGTATTAACCTCAATTGTTTTCCCATTACTTGCTTTTATAATAAACTCCGTGTTCTCTGTCTTGCCGGTCTCTTTTCCATTGTTCATCTTAGACAATGGAGTAGAGTTGTGAAATTTCTGTGTGGCAAATTGATCGGTAAAGGCGATGGTCATTGAATTGGATTGGACCATGTTGCCGCCACCAAATGTTGCGATAAGACCACAAATGGCGAATGCTATGGCCAGCCATTTGAACCTGTCGCCCAATCCCTTCTCGATATAGTACATAGGTCCGCCGCTTATAGTGCCATCACTATGGATGACACGGTATTTATGCGAGAGAGTACATTCGGCGTATTTGGTAACCATTCCGAAGAGTGCGGCGACCCACATCCAGAAAATGGATCCCGGGCCGCCGGCATGTAGGGCGATTGCTACACCGGCGATGTTGCCGACTCCGACGGTTGCGGAAAGGGCTGCACAAAGCGCCTGAAAGTGGGTTATGTCTCCAGGATCATCGGGGTTATCATATTTACCTCTGGCGACTGCTATACTATGACCAATTCTTCTGAATTGCGGAAAAATAAGTCTTATACTGAAATATACACCGGAACCGACAAGCAGGATAACCAGAGGCATACTCCAGATATAACCCGCAATCTTCCCCAGGAATATTGTTACTTCGTCCAGTGTTGAACAGCTCATGAGTGGTAATACATTAAACATGGTAATCTCCTGTAAACTTAAATAGAACATCCTGTTCTATTTAAGTTCAGAATAAAGAGCCATCAGTTCGGGGTTTTCAAAATCCAATCCTTACTTGATTCAAAACTTATTACTCTGAACTATTGCAATAGCAATCCTTCAGTCTCTTTCAATCCATCCGCCTCCGATAACGATATCGTTGTCATAAAAAACGGCAGCCTGGCCCGGTGTTATTGCTCGTTGAGGCTGCTTTAACTCAACCCTGACGCGATTGTTCTCCAGCGGGTAAATTACGGCTGGAGCTCCGTCATGCTTGTACCTGATCTTTACTGAAGCAGATAGCTCCTTTTCCGGTTTTTCAATAGAAATCCAGTTTACCTTATCTACCGTGAACGTATCCTTCATAAGTTCTTCAGCAACTCCAACGGTAACGGTATTCTTCGTGGGATCAATATCAACTACATATCTTGGTTCACCAAATGCTATGCCCAATCCCTTTCTCTGTCCGATGGTAAAATTGTGAATACCATCATGAGTGCATAGAGTGTTATCGTCTGTGTCTTTTAACAGGCCGGTACCAATCTCCGTCCCTACTTTTTCAACAATCAAGTCACTGTAGCTCTTACCGGTAACAAAGCAGATCTCCTGGCTTTCCGGCTTGTCCTTTGTTTTCAGGTTTACTTTAGAAGCCTCTTTGCGAACCTCATCTTTAGTCATATTTCCGAGCGGGAACATGGCCCTGGAGAGTTGATTCTGGTCAAGTGAGAAGAGAACATAAGACTGATCTTTATTATCGTCAATCCCCTTTTTCAAAACGTATCGTTCATTGAGTCTGTCTATTCTTGCAAAGTGACCTGTCGCTACATAATCTGCCTTAAGGTAATCTGCAAACCTGAGCAATTTACCAAACTTGAGTTCCTGATTACAGATTATACACGGGTTGGGAGTTCTCCCTTTCAAATACTCATCACAAAAGTATTCGATAATACCGTTAAATTCATCTTCAAAGTTAATAACATAAAAGGGAATACCGAGAAATGATGCCACGTTTCTGGCATCTTTGGCATCTTCAGCACTGCAACATGTTGCTGTCTTCCTATCGGGTTGCGGTGCGGCTGCTGTATTTCCAAGACGCATGAACAGGCCTATTACGTCGTACCCCTGTTCAATTAAAAAATGAGCGGCAACGCTGCTGTCAACGCCACCGCTCATTGCAATCACTACTCTTTTCTTCATTATTCTTTAACGTAAAGATGGGTTTCTCATAACTTAAAAGGAATTGGAGTAAAACAGAGAAAGAACACAATCAACATTAATACTCCGATACATTTGCGTCTGAAATCTAGTGGTGTAAATGAGTCCGCCGGTGGCGGATGTTTGAATCCAAACAACAACAGCAACACGGCAATAAGGATCCAGCCCTTGAAAACAAATATTGCAAAAAGCCCAAATATTCCTATACCCACTTTATATACTATGGTACTGTGTTTTCCTAACAGTGCGTAAATGACATGGCCACCGTCAAGTTGCCCGATTGGCATCAGATTGAGTGCAGTAACAAAAAGTCCTGCCCATCCTGCAAAAGCAATTGGATTTAAGATGATATCAAAACCTTCCGACACCTCACCCACCATCATTTTTGAGAAGAGTGAAAAGAGTATGGGTTCTCCTAATCCTAAATAGCTGGTTGCATCCTTTGGGATAGGATGGACTTCTGAAAGATGCAATCCAATCAGAGTGATTGGAATTGCAAAAATCAGGCCTCCTATCGGACCTGCGACTCCAATATCAAACAGAGCACGTTTACTTGGAATATGGCCCTTCATCTTGATAACAGCACCGAGGGTACCAAAAAAAGAGGGAAATGGAAGGAAATATGGCCATGTAGCCTCAACATGGTATTTTCTACACATAATAAAATGACCCATTTCATGTGCAAACAGAATTATCATTATACAAATAGCATATCCGGGGCCATTCATTATAAAAGTGGTGCAAAATGTTGCAATGAAAAGGAGGATATTAATCCTTGGTATGGCAAAAAAAGAAGGCGTAGAAAGGAATTTCCTTATAACGCCCCTGCTTGCTTTTACAGAACTCCTGAAAGAGACTTTTTCATCCATGATCAGACATAGAATTGATTGTTTTGTTCAACTAGTATTTGCGATAAACTCAAGCCAATTATAATTTTACATGAAAATATTGTCAAGGTAAAATGAAGTACAAGATTCATATATAACTATTTCATTAAAATTATGAATTACGGTAATATGGCAATAATATTGACTGCCAGCTGACCTGCTCCCCAAAAACTGATCCAGTTGTAAAGTTAGTATAAAGCTATATAATTGGATTAAGAAAGGGGGAAAACATGTCACAAAAGCGATACAAGTCTGAAGAAATAATCCATAAGCTTCGAGTTGCAGAAGTAG